>CAZEWN010000003.1:0-191371 GCA_964516135.1 uncultured Erythrobacter sp.
TCATGGTTCGCCCGCGCCCCACAGGCTGGCCGCGCGGACCCAGCCACGGCGGCCATCGACGTCAAATTCGCACCAGCCCTCGTCGCAATCGCCCAGTTCACCAACGACGCCAGGCTCCAGCTTCCACTTGAGCTTTGCGCTTTCGGAAGGCTCAGCCCGCATTTCAGCCAGCCCTTCGCCCACCACCACCGCACCGCGCTGGCGGCTGAGCAGGCTCGAGGCGACCCAGCCCTGCGCGCCTTCGTGATCGCGCACCAGCCGCCACCCATCGACTACGCGCACGACCTTCATCGGCAATCCCGGTCGCTTGTACACCCAGGCCACCTTGTAGTCGCGGCTTGGCCCCACGCGCATGTACATCTCCTCCGCGCGGATCGTCGCCCAATAGGGGACTTCGCGGTCCTGGGCGCCAGCGGGAACCGCGGCGGCGATGAGCAGG
The DNA here is from genome assembly GCA_964516135.1 of uncultured Erythrobacter sp. Classification (GTDB taxonomy): domain Bacteria; phylum Pseudomonadota; class Alphaproteobacteria; order Sphingomonadales; family Sphingomonadaceae; genus 34-65-8. Next base: position 440 of record CAZEWN010000003.1, read on the forward strand.
GCAAGGATCGGCAAATGGCGGAACATGATCGCTTTTCTAGCGATCGCCCCGGCCCGACTTCAAGTCTTTCCCGCGCGCCATCCCCGCCCACGCTTGACCACCCCGCCTCCGAGGTCCTAGCGCGAGCCGCATGAGCGAAATCAAGGTCACGCCGGGCCACCGGATCGCAGGCAAACCGCGGGTGATCGTCACGCGCCACCTTATGCCGACTGTGGAAGCGCGCCTGGCCGAGCTGTTTGATGCAACGCTGAACGAGCAGGACGAGCCCTTGCCGCGCGACCGGCTTGCGGCCGCCATGCGCGAGGCGCACGTGCTGGTGCCCACCGTCACGGACCGGATCGACGCTGATCTAATCGACCAGGCGGGCGATCAGCTCGGCCTAATCGCCAATTTCGGGGCCGGGACCGACCATATCGACCTCAAGGCTGCAGCCGCGCGGCGGATCATGGTCACCAATACGCCCGGCGTCTTCACCGACGACACGGCCGATATCGCGATGGAGATGATCATCGGCATTCCCCGCCGCGTGCGGGAGGGCGTGGCGCTGGTCCGGCGCGGCGAATGGACCGGCTGGGCGCCCTCCGCCATGCTCGGCCGCAAGCTGGCGGGCAAAGTGCTCGGCATTGTCGGCATGGGGCGGATCGGCCAGGCGGTTGCCCACCGCGCCCGCGCCTTCGGCCTGGAGATCGCCTATCACAACCGCAAGCGATTGCCTGAGGCGATCGAACGGATGCTGGGCGTGCGCCACGTCGCCATCCTCGATGACCTGGTGGCGGAGGCGGATATCCTCACCCTGCATTGTCCCGCCACGGCGGCCACGCATCATCTGATGGACGCGCGCCGGTTCGGCATGATGAAGGACGGCGCGTGCCTTATCAACACCGCGCGCGGCGAGTTGATCGACCAGGAAGCGATGATTGCCGCGCTCGCCTCCGGCCGCCTCGCGGGCGCGGGCCTCGACGTCTATCCCGACGAACCCCGCGTCGATCCGCGCCTGCTGGAATTCGCCAATGTGATGACCCTGCCGCACATCGGCAGCGCCACGCGCGAAGGGCGCGAAGAATCGGGCCACAAGGTCATCGCCAACATCCGCATGTGGGCCGACGGGCACCGCCCGCCAGACCAGGTGCTGGACGCGCTCGTCTAGGGATCAATCCCCCGTCAAAATCCGCTCGACCAGCTCCCTCACCGTGGGGGTGTAGTTGTTCGAGTAGAACGGATCCTGCTTGAAGCGATAGGCGGCATGGCCGGCAAAGGCGAGGTTCTCGTCCGGGTCGCCGCCGTGGGCGATGTCCTGCAGGGTCTTCTGGATGCAGAAGCTGCGGGGATCGGCGAGGCGGCCGGTCGTGTGGTCGTCGTGATCCTTCCAGCTCGAAAACTGGCAGTGCGAGAGGCAGCCCATGCACGCCTGCTGGTCCGTTCGGATCTGGTCGGCGCTTGCGGGCGTCACGAACACCACCGTATCGTCGGGCGTCTTTAGCGCTTCGGTGAACCCTTCGTGCATCCAGGCGAGCGCCTTGCGCTGGTCGCCGGGATGGACCCAGAAGTACTTGGCCTTGCCGTGGTCCGACAGCGGCACCGTGCCTTCTTCCTGATCGCGCTTGAAGATCGGGATCTGCCGCTCGCTGCGGTGCATCAGGTCGTAAAGAAACGGCGTCTTGACCGCGCTCGAATAGAACCCGGTGGGACTGAACTTGTGCAGCAGCACGTCACCCGGCTCGACGGTGCGGAGCATGTCTTTCCACACCTGCGGAATCGGGCTTTCCTCGGTCAGCAAAGGCCGGGTGCCGAACTGGAACATGATCTTGCCGAGTTCCGGATTGTCGATCCAGTCGTTCCATTCGCGCAGGAACCACACCCCGCCCGCCATCACGATCGCAGTGTCCTCGCTCACGCCTTCGGCGCGCATCGTTTCGCGCAGCGCCTTGACGCGGGGGTACGGATCCTCGGGCACGCGCGGGTCCTCGGCATTGGAGAGGCCATTGTGCCCGCCCGCCAACCACGGATCCTCGTATACTACTGCCGCCATCAGGTGCGGCACCTTGGAATAGCTGCGCTTCCACAACGCGCGAAACGCGCGGGCCGAGCTGATGATCGGGAGGTAATGGACGTTATGGCGCTGGGCGATCTCGGCCAGCTTGTACGGCATCCCGGCGCCGCAGGTAACGCCGGTGATCAGCCCCTTGCAGTTCTCCAGCACGCCTTCGAGCACCAGCGGCGCGCCACCCATTTCCCACAGGACGTTGATGTTGATCGCGCCCTTCCCGCCGGCAATTTCGTGCGCGCGCTTCACCTGTTCGGTGGCGCCGTCGATGGCATAGCGGACGAGCTGCTCGAAGCGTTCCCTGCGGGTCGCCTGGGGGTAGACCTGCGGGATCGGATTGCCGTCCTCGTCATAGCTGTCGGCGTTGACCGCGCTGACGGTGCCGATCCCGCCTGCCGCCGCCCAGGCGCCCGAACTCAAATGGTTCGTCGCCGAAACGCCCTTGCCCCCCTCGACCAGCGGCCATACCTCGCGGCCGCCGTAGAGGATCGGGCTCAACCCCTTGAAACTCATCAATTATCCTATCCGAAATCGCGCGACCTTGTGCCGCCTTGCTACCCGCGCCCGTTACCCGTCGCCGCACCGCGGCATGGTTTGATCTCGCCCGGCTCGGGCCTCTTAGCGGCGCGCTTGAACTGTGCATAGTACCCGGCCAGTTCGGGCGCATCACGAAAAGCATCGAGCTCGTAGCCGACCTGCCTGAATTCGCAGCTGAGCAAAAGCGGGTCGATCCCGTGCTGGTCGGTGGGGCGGTCGACATCGACCACGATCACCCGCCCGCCCTCGCGCAGCGAAGGCCACAACCGCCACAGGAAGGCATAGGGCTCCTGCACCTCGTGATACATGTGGACCAGGAACACCCGGTCGAAGCTGCCCGGGGGCAATTCCGGATCATCGGGCTCGCCGAACTTGATCGAGACGTTATCGAGCCGCTCGCGCTCGACCCGCTGGGCGAGCCGGGCCAGCGCCTCCTCGTCAATGTCCTGCGCCAGCACGCGGCCATCCTCGCCCACGCGCTCGGCCAGCCGCACGGTGTAATAGCCATTGCCCGCGCCGATATCGGCCACTGTCATGCCCCGTTCGATCCCGGCCAAGTCCATGACCTTCTCGGCCTCGCCGCGATTGTCACGCTCGGTCTCGGTAGAGAACTGGTTGGAGCCGAGATCCGACACGGGCCGGTCGGGCAGCGGGAACTCGAGAGCGGTTTCAGGCCGGTCACTCGGCGGCTCCCCACCGCACGCGGCGAGCGCCAGGACCAGCGGCAGGAGTGGAGCAAGACGCGACATGACCTGGCCGCCCTCTAGCGGGTGCGGACGGAGGTGGCAAAGCGAAGTTGGCGAGGCGCGCAGGCTCAGGGTAACGGCCAATTAATCCGCGTCCTCAACCTCCACCTGCTCGCCCGTCACCCGCTGGGCCAGCGAGGCCGCGATGAAGTCGTCGAGCGCGCCGTCGAGCACCGCGTCGGGGTTGGTCGAGGTCACGCCGGTGCGCAGATCCTTGACCATTTGGTAGGGCTGGAGGACGTAGCTCCGGATCTGGTGGCCCCAGCCGATGTCGCTCTTGGCTGAATGTTCGGCGCTGGCGGCTTCCTCGCGGGCGCGCATTTCGGCTTCGTAGAGGCGCGCCTTCAGCATGTTCATCGCGATGTCGCGGTTCTTGTGCTGGCTGCGGTCCTGCTGGCTGGCGACGACGATGCCGCTCGGCTGGTGGGTAATGCGCACCGCGCTGTCGGTGGTGTTGACGTGCTGGCCGCCCGCCCCACTGGCGCGATAGGTGTCGATCTTGAGGTCGGCCGGGTTGATCTCGATCTCGAAGCTGTCGTCGATCACTGGATAGACCCAGACCGAGCTGAAGCTGGTGTGGCGGCGCGCGCTGCTGTCGTACGGGCTGATTCGCACGAGGCGGTGAACGCCGCTCTCGGTCTTGGCATAACCATAGGCATTGTCGCCCTTCAGATGCAGCGTGGCCGACTTGATGCCCGCCGCCTCGCCCGCCTGATACTCGACCGTTTCGACCTTGAAGCCCTTGCGCTCGGCCCAGCGGGCATACATGCGCAGCAGCATCTCGGCCCAGTCCTGGCTTTCGGTGCCGCCTGCCCCCGCGTGGATTTCGAGGTAGGTGTCGTTGCCGTCGACTTCGCCCGAGAGCAGCGCCTTGACCTTGTCGGCATCGGCCCGTTCCGCCAGCGCGGCGAGGCTGGCGAGGCCGTCGGCGACCACCTCGTCATCGCCCTCGGCCTCGCCCATCTCGACGAATTCGACCGCGTCGGCCATTTCGGCGGAGATCTGCCGCACCGTGCCGATGGCGTCCGCCAGCATCTTCTGCTCGCGGGTGATCGCCTGGGCCTGCTTGGGATCGTCCCACAGCTTGGGGTCCTGCACCCGTGCGTCGAGCTCATCGAGGCGGCGCAGCGCGCGCTCCCAGTCGAGCGACTGGCGCACCAGCGCCAGCGCGGCTTCAATGCGGTCGATATGGGCCTGCCCTTCGGCACGCATAGGGGGGAACTCCAGCGAAAGAACGGCGGCCCGCTTAAGGGCGAGACCGGCGCGTGGCAATGGTCGGCGGGAAAGCGCGGGTTTAGTAGATGCCGCCCTGCTGTTCGACGAAGTCCTCGCGCTGGCCCGATGCAGCCGCTTCGCGCGGACCTTCGTTCGCGGCCTGGCGACCCCGGCGCAACAGCGCCAGGATTTCCTTGCGCCGGGTTTCGATCTCGTCGGCGCGCGTGCTGCGCGGCGGTTCGGTGTCGGGTTTGAAGGCCTCCCAGATGATCGCGGAGCGAGGATCGGCGGTGGCCGTGCCGTCAAGCACGCGCTTGCCGCTGCGCCGGTCAATCCGCACCATTCGCACGCCCGCCGGCGCCACGAATGGCTCCCCGCTCCACCGGTCACGCGTCTCGCGTACGAATTGCTGGAACATCGGCGCGGCGGTGTTGCCGCCCTGGACATAGCCGCCCAGATTTCGCGGCTGATCATAACCCAGATAGACCCCGGCTACATAGTCCGACGATCCGCCCACGAACCACGCGTTGGTCGGGCCCGAGGTCGTGCCGGTCTTGCCGAACAGCGGCAGTTCCAGCGCGCGCAGGCGGGTGGCGGTGCCCCGTTCCACGACGCCAGTCAGCATGTGCAGCACCTGGAACGCGGTCCGGGGGTCCATCACCTGGCTGCCGCCGGGCTTGAGCCGAGGCATCGGCTGGCCGTTCCATTCGGCCATGTTGCAGCCGGTGCAGGTGCGCTTGTCCGCGCGCCAGATCACCTTGCCACGCCGATCCTGGATATAGTCGATCACCGTCGGCGCGAACTGGCGGCCATGGTTGGCAAGCGCGGAATAGGCGTTGACCATCTTAAGCACGGTCGTGTCACCCGCGCCGAGTGCGAAAGCGGGATAGGGTTCGTAGCTGCCGATGCCCACCTGCTCGAAGGTCTTGATGACTTTCGGCATCCCGGCGTCCATCGCGATATGGACGGTCATCAGGTTCTTCGATTGTTCGAGACCGTAACGCATCGGATAGATGCCCCCGCCCCGTTCGCCGCCAAAGTTGCGGAAGCATTTCTCGCCCAGGTTTGCACCCTGGTAGAAGCAGTACGCCTGATCGGGCACCGCGGTGGCGGGCGTCATGCCGTTGTCGAGGCCCGCGGCATAGACGAACGGCTTGATCGTCGAGCCCGGCTGCCGCTCGGCCTGGGTAGCGCGGTTGAACGAGGCAAGCCGATCGTCGAACCCGCCCTGCAACGCGACCACGCGGCCGGTCTGCGGGTCCTGCGCGGCAAATCCGCCCGATACGCCAGGTACCGTTCGCACGCGCCACCCGCTACCCTGCGGCGATGCGGCGATCACGTCGCCCGCCTTGAGGTCATCGGGCAGGCCTGACAGCGGGAACGTCTCGCCGTCGGCAAAGCCGATCCGCGCGCTGCTGCCCGAACGCTCCGTCACCACGCCCACACGCCAATCGCGATAGTTGATGCCGAGGTACGAACTTTGGAGCTGCCCTGCCCAGTCGCCGCCGGACACGTCGATCGTCGCGATCGGACCGCCCCAGCCGCGATTGCCATGGTAGCGCATTATCCCGTCGCGCAATGCGTTGCGCGCGGCATCCTGCATGTCGGTGTCGAGGGAGGTCCGCACCCACAGTCCGCCCGCGTACACGCTGTTCGGCCCGTCCTCGGCCGTCTCGCCGAAATCGGCGATGAGTTGACGGCGCACTTCCTCAAGGAAATAGCCCGCGTCGGCGGAACGCTCCGTGCGCTGGGTGACGAGGCCAAGCGGCATGGCCTTGGCCCGTGCCGCCTCTTGCACGGTAACGAAGCCGTCTTCGACCATGCGGTCGAGCACGAAATTGCGCCGCTCCAGCGCGCGCGCGGCGTTCTTCGCCCGGCCATAGGTCTCGGGTGCCTTGGGCAGGATGGAAAGAAAAGCGGTCTCGTGGAGCGCCAGGTCGCCGACATCCTTGTCGAAATAGGCGCGGGCGGCCGCTTGCACGCCGAAGCTGCGGCGGCCGAGCGGAATTTCATTGAGATAAAGCTCAAAGATTTCCTGCTTTGTCAGCACGCCTTCGATGCGACGGGCGAGCACCATTTCCTTGAGCTTGCGGGTGACGGAATACTCATCGCCCAGCAGCAGGTTCTTCGCTACCTGCTGGGTGATCGTGGACCCGCCCACCGCTCGCTCGCCCGAGCCCAGCTTGCTGGCGTAGTCGAACACGGCATTGAGCGTGCCGGTGAAATCAATCCCGCCGTGGCTGAAGAACGTCTTGTCCTCTGCTGAAAGGAACGCCTCGATCATCTGCTGCGGGAAATCGCGGTACTGCAACTGGACGCGACGTTCGCGCGCGTAGGAATGCACGATCTCGCCATCGATCCCGCGCACCACGGTGGGAAGCGGCGTTTCGTAATCGGCCAGGCTTTCCGCGTCGGGCAGGTCGCTGACAAGGAACAGCCACAATGCGAGCCAGCCTGCCACCAGCACGCCCAGCGCCGAGGCAAGCCACCGGAACGTGCGCTTTTCTTGCCAGTTGCGGCGAAACCATGCCACCGCCCCGCTCGCATCGCGGCGGATTCGGTAGCGGATATAGTCGGTTGTCGATTGTTCGGCCATGATCGCCCGGCGCCTTAGCACGCAGTCCCGCAGTGGCAAAAGGCGGATTGCCCGGAAATGAACCGCGCGCGGACGGTATGCCTTCAGCCGCCTGATTGTCGCGCGAAATAAACCCGGATGGCGCGCGCCATCACCTTTGCAAAACGTTCGCGCCCCGCGTCGGAAGCGAGCCGTTCCGCTTCCTGCGGATTGGTGATGAAGCCCGCCTCATAAAGCACGGCCGGCACGTCGGGCGCGCGCAACACCGCGAGCGCGGCGGAACGGCGGGTCTGCGGGTGAAACGACAGCGTCCCTTCCCCCTCCCGAACGATCAGTCCCGCAAATTCGGCCGAGGTCTGTTGCACACGGCGCTGTGACAGGTCGACCAGGATGGCGCTCACGTCGGCGCTCTGCCCCTCCAGCGGCACCCCGTTGAGCCGATCGGCGGCGTTCTCGCGCGCCGCGAACCGCGCCGCTGCCTCGCTCGAAGCGTTGGTCGACAGGGTGTAGATGCTTGCGCCCCGCACACCTTCTTCACCGCCAGATGAATCAGCGTGGATCGAGACCAGCAGGTCCGCGCCCAGCCGCCGCGCGATCTCCGGTCGTTCCCCCAGTGTCAGGAAGCGGTCGTCCTCGCGCGTCAAAGCGACGCGAATGCCCCCCTGCTCCACCAGTTCGTCACGCAGCGCCAGCGCCAGGGCGAGGACGATCTCTTTCTCGCGATATCCGCCCCCGCTGGCGCCCGGATCCTTGCCGCCGTGGCCCGCGTCGATCACAACCAGCGGCCGCGACCGATCGGGCGGGCCGGCCACCTTGGGCAGACCGACCGGGTCGCCCGCATCTGGCAGAGCCAGCCGCACGACATAGTCCCGACCCAGATGGGGTACGGGGATCGACAGGCCGAGCGCATACAGCGCGGCGAGCATCGCTACCGGCGCCACGAAGATCAGGCCTGTCAGGACGCGCGGCGACATGACCGGGGTGTTAACGGGATGATAGTCCAGTACGCAATAAGGTTGCGAGCCGAAACCGGCGGTGCTAGCGCTGCGGCATCGGATCGACGCCCTTCCCGACAATGGAATGGCCCACGTGCAACGCGTGGGAAACCGCGGAAATTCGGCCACGGATCGGCGCCTTCGCTGGTTCCGACGCAACAGGTTGACGCACGAATGAGATTGCCCTTCCCGCACCAGCAGACACGGGCTTCGGCCCATGTCGCTGCGCGCGGAAACCGGGCTGCGCATGGCACGCGCTTGCTCATCCATGCAGACACATCACTCCGGCAAGGCGCAAGGTCGCGCGTTAGCCGGTCAGAGATTGCCGCCACGCCATTATCGGCCAGCGGCTCCAACACATATCGGCGCAATGATCCGGTGCGGGTTCGCCCGCCCGGCAGCGCTTGGAGAATTCATAATGGCAACGCGCATGCTCATCGACGCGCGCCACCCGGAAGAAACGCGGGTGGCCGTCCTCAAGGGAAACCGAATTGAGGAGTTCGATTTCGAATCTGCCGAACACAAGCAGATCAAGGGCAATATCTATCTCGCCAAGGTAACCAGGGTCGAACCGTCGCTGCAGGCGGCATTCGTCGATTTCGGCGGCAATCGCCACGGGTTCCTCGCGTTCGGCGAAATCCATCCCGACTATTACCAGATCCCCAAGGAAGATCGCGAGGCGCTGATTGCCGCCGACGCCGAGGCGGCGGAGGAAGAGGCGCGCCTGCGCGATGAAGAGGAAGACCGCGGCGAAATGCCGGGCGGCGAATACGATGCCGATGCCGACACGGGCGAGTCGCTGGTGGAGGAATTTGCCGAGGACGGCGTCGAGGAAATCGACACTTCCGAGAAAGACGACGTCTCGACCATCGAGGAAGGCCGCGTTGCGAACGGCGACGATGACGATGATCATCATGACAGCGACGGCGACGGCAACGACGACGACGAGGATCACGCGGAAGATGGAAATGGCCAGCGCGATCGCCGCGGTCGTGGCCGCCGCCAGGGCAAGGGTCGCGCCCGGACGAAAGAAGTGGACGAGGCCCGTGCCCGCCGCCAGGCGCTGCGGCGCCGCTACAAGATCCAGGACGTCATCCAGCGCCGCCAGGTCCTGCTGGTCCAGGTCGTCAAGGAAGAGCGTGGCAACAAGGGCGCGGCGCTGACCACCTATCTCAGCCTCGCCGGTCGCTATACTGTGTTGATGCCGAACAGCAGCCACGGCGGCGGCATTTCGCGCAAGATTTCCAGCGCTGCCGACCGCAAGCGACTGAAGTCGATCGTCGGCGATCTGTCGCTGCCACGCAGCATGGGCCTGATCGTGCGAACCGCTGGACTCCAGCGCACCAAGCCGGAGATCAAGCGCGATTTTGACTATCTTGCCCGCCTCTGGGACGAAATTCGCGAAAAGACGCTCGCCTCCGCTGCACCGACGCTGATCCATTCGGACAGCGACCTGATCAAGCGTGCGATTCGCGACATTTACAACAAGGAAATTGAGGAAGTCGTGGTGGAAGGCGAGGCGGGATACCGTTCCGCCCGCGAGTTCATGAAGCTGCTGATGCCGAGCCACGTGCGAAAGGTGAAGGCCTATTCCGATCCCGTGCCGTTGTTCCAGCGCTACGGCGCGGAGGATCAGCTGCGCGCGATGTACGACCCGATGGTCCAGCTGAAATCGGGCGGCTACCTGATCATCAACCCGACCGAGGCACTGGTTTCGATCGATATCAACTCGGGGCGTTCCACCAAGGAACACGGGATCGAGGCCACCGCGCTCAACACCAATCTCGAAGCTGCGCGCGAAATCGCCCGTCAGCTTCGCCTGCGCGATATGGCCGGCCTGGTCGTGATCGACTTCATCGACATGGAATACAGCTCGAACATCCGCAAGGTCGAGCGGGCAATGAAGGATGCGCTCAAGAACGACCGCGCAAGAATCCAGGTCGGGCGCATTTCGGGTTTTGGCCTGATGGAGATGAGCCGCCAGCGCCTGCGTACGGGTGTGCTCGAGGCGACCACGCGTTCGTGCCCGCACTGTGACGGGACGGGTCTTGTTCGCACGGCGTCGAGCGCGGGACTTTCCGCGCTGCGCCTGATCGAGGACGAGGCAGCGCGCGGGCGCGGCACGATCATCCGCCTCGCCGCCAGCACCGAGGCGGCGATCTATCTCCTCAATGAGAAGCGCGGCGACCTGGTCGAGATCGAGGACCGTTACGGGGTCAAGGTCGAAGTCGTTCCCGAAGGTGAGGAAGAAGGCGCGAAGATGAGCGTCGGCAGCGCCGGACCGCGTCCGACGCAGGCGCCGAAGTTCGAGCCGATCGTGGACGAGGACGACGACGAGCCTATTGTCGAGGAGGACTACGACGACGAGGATGACGCCGAACGTGACGAAGGCGATGACGGCGACCGGTCGCGCCGGAAGCGCCGCCGCCGTCGGGGCCGCAAGGATCGCGGTGAAGAGCGTGGCGGCTCCATGCGTGACGACGCTGCCGCGGACGAGGACGAAAGCGAGGCCGACCCTGCCGAGCGCCCCGCCGCCGAAGGCGACGAGGACGATGACCGTCCGCGCAAGAAACGCCGCCGCCGTGGCGGTCGCGGGCGTCGCGGTGGGCGCGGTCGCGACGAGGCGGGAGTCGAGGTCGACGGCGAGGGCGAAGCCGAAGCGCTCGAAGCGATCGCCGAACAGGTCGACGAGGACCTCGCGGTTGTGGCGGAACCGGCCGAGGAAGCGGGCTCACCCGCGGAGGCTGAGGAGGCACCGGCAAAGCCGAAGCGCCGCTCGCGCAGCAAGAAGGTGATCGAGCAGGCGCCTGTAGCCGAGGCCGAAATCGCGCCCGAACCCGCACCCGAAGCGACGGCCAAGCCCCGGCGAACCCGGCGCAAGAAGGTCGACGAAGCTCCGGCTGCCGATGCCGTTCCCACTGTCGAACCCGCGCCCGATGCAGACGCAAAGCCCAAGCGCACGCGCCGCAAGAAGCCCGATGCAGAGGCCGCCTCCGCCCCTCCGCCGGTGGTCGAGGACGCGGTGACGCAGCCCGTGGCCGCGTTGGCCAACGGCGATGACGGCGCGGGCGATGTCGGCAATGCCAAGCCGCGTCGCGGATGGTGGCAGCGGACATTCGGCGAATAATCCATGCCCGCCCTCCCCGGCCAGGCTCCGGGGAGGGCGGCGCATAGTTTGTCTTGTTCGGGGTCGACCGGCTTTGCCCTTCACGCTACGGCGCCGGGTGATTATTGCCGCCCGATCCCACCAACGACAGGACCCGCCATGAGCATCGCCATCGAACCGCTGCGTATTCCCGACGACGCAAAGGAGCGGGTCCGCCTGCTGTTCATGGCCAAGCACGTGCTGTGGGGCGGCGGGATGCACCCGGAGGACGGCAACCACGCTATCTATCACCACGAGGTGCGTACCACACTGGAAAACCTCGGCCTCAACCTTCACTTGGCCAACACCTACAAGGTCTTGTTCGAGCGGCCCGATGCCGATTTCGTGTTCCCGCTGCTCAATCGCGGCGGTTTTGTGAACAGCGAGATGCTGATCCCCATCCTGTGCAACATGCACCGCATTCCGTACTTGGGGGCGATGCCCTTCCTGCGCGGGCTGGGCGACGACAAATCGGTGTCGAAGCTCGTCTGCACCCACGCGGGCGTGCCCACCGCGCCGTGGTTTTGCTTCCGTCGAGGCGCGCCGGTGCTGGAGAAGGATCTTCCGCCCTCGCCGGCGGGCCGGTGGGTGATCAAGCCCAATGCATCGTCGGCGAGCTGGGGCATTTCCGACGCGTTCGACTGGAACGGAGTCACCAACGCGATCGCCGACATTCATGGGCAAGGCCACGATGCGATCGTTGAGCCCTACCTTGACGGCTACGACGTGCAGTGCGCCTTCATCACCATCAAGGGCGAGCCGGTCGCCCTGCCGATGTTGTGGTACGAGCGCGAGGACACGCAGAAACTGTGGACATACTACGAGAAGCGCGATCTGGTGCAAAACACCGAGAAGGCCGCGCTGAAGCGCTTCGAGCACCCGGAATTCGCCGTCAAAGTCGAGGAGATGGCCAAGACGGTGGCGAGGGAATTCGTGCCGTTCGATTACGGCCGGATCGAATTTCGCGTCGACCTCGATACGGGCGACATGAATTTCATCGAAATCAATCTCAACTGCAACCTGTGGTCGGAAAAGGTGATGGCCAAGGCCGCCGCGCAGGCCGGGTTCAGCCACGCCGATCTTCTGGAGACCCTGCTCGCCGAAAGCTGGCGTCGCAACGCGCTGATATCCTGACGCCTTATCCCGACTATGGATGTAGTCGTTTGTCGAGTGATGACGTAGTTCATCGGCTCTGAGCGACATTCGTCGGGATCGTCCCGGTCTTTGCCGAGCGCCGGTTTTCGCGCCCAAGCCGACCCGTCAATTCCCCTCCACCACGGATAGGGACAGGTCAGATGGTTTTGGGGCGGTGGCATGCGCGCGTCGCGCTGGGTTGCTCGATGGCAGCGATTGGGCTGACGCCCGTGCAGCCAGCCTCCGCGCAGGACGGACCTGATCTGCCCGCGCCACCTGCTCCGATGCCGGGCGATGCGGTCTCGGGCGCCGCGGGGCAGGTCTACACGGCGGCCGATTTCGAACGCTACGCCCCGCGCAATGCGCTCGACATGCTCAATCAGGTACCGGGGTTCGATATCCGCGACAGCCAGCAGCAGCGGGGCCTCGGCCAGGCGACAGGAAACGTGCTGTTCAACGGGGCGCGGTCGTCCTCCAAGGATGACCTCGTCACGCAGCTGTCGCGCGTCCCGGCAAGTCAGGTTGCGCGGATCGAAATCCTTGACGGCGCCTCTCTGGATATCCCGGGCCTCTCCGGCCAGGTCGCGAATATCGTGTTCAATGCCCAAGGGGGCACGTCGGGCGTGTTCAGCTGGACGCCCGAATTCCGCCCTCACAATACCGATCCGCTGCTGGTGCGCGGCGAGGTTTCGGCTAGTGGGAAGAGCGGGTCGATCGCGTGGGAGGCGGCACTCAGCAATGCCGATTCGGGGCGCGGCGGCGCGGACGGGCAAACGCTGATCCTCGATGGTCAGGGCACGATCATCCAAAGACGTTTCGATGTGGTCACGTCGGATTACGATTCGCCAAAGCTCTCGGGCAAGATCACCTGGGATCCCGCCGGAGCCGACGTGCTCAACATCAATGGCCACTACCAGCGCATATACGATCGATTCCGCGAGGATGGCCTGCGCATGGCGCCCGGCGCGCCCGATGAAGCCCGCGCCGTGCGGCAGTACAACGACACCTGGAACTACGAGCTTGGCGGCGATTACAGTTTCGCATTGGGCCGGGGGACCTTCAAGGCAATCGGGCTGCGCCGCTTCAGCCACGAACCGCTGTCGGTGGAGGTAATCAGCACCTTTGCCGATGGCCGTCCCGACATTGGTGAGCGGTTTGCGCAGACCGGCGATCTGGCGGAAACGATCGCCCGGGGCGAATACAGCTGGAAAATGTTGGGCGGCGATTGGCAACTGGCGGGCGAGGCGGCATTCAACACGCTCGAAAATGTCGCCGCGCTGTTCGAACTCGATCCGGGCGGCAACTTCACCGAGGTTGATTTTCCCGCTGGCACCGGCGGTGTCAGCGAGGATCGCTATGAAGGCTCGCTCAGCTTCGGGCGCAGTCTGACGCCCCGGCTGTCCGTCCAACTCAACCTCGCGGCCGAGCATTCCACGATCATCCAGAGCGGTGTGAACGGAATCCAGCGCACCTTCTTCCGCCCAAAGGGCAAACTCAGCTTCGCCTGGAAGCCGTCGGGTGACCTCGATATCGCCTTCAGCTTTCAGCGCCGCGTCCTGCAGCTGTCGTTTTACGACTTCTTTGCCCGTGCGTTCATCGACGACGACAACCAGAATTCGGGCAACAACGACCTGCGCCCACAACAGGACTGGAGCTACGAGGGCGAAATCAACAAGACACTCGGCCCGTGGGGCAAGACGCAGCTTCGTTTCGTTTATCGCGATGTCGCGGATTACGTCGACATCGTACCGGTGCCGGGTGGAGAATCGGTCGGCAACATCGCCACCTCGCGCGCGGGGGCGATCGTGTCGACCAGCACCGTCAATCTTGACCCGGCGGGGCTGAAGGGCATGCGGATCGATGCAACCTTCGTGCTGCAGAAGTCCGAGCTACGCGACCCCTTTACGGGTGAAAAGCGACAATGGAGCGGCTTTACCAACCGGCAGGCCAATATCGCCCTGCGCCACGATATCCCCGGCAGCAATTGGGCCTGGGGCGCAAACGCCAACCACAACCATGTCCTGCCCCGCTATCGCAGTAGCCAGGTCGATCGGAACTGGGAGGGGCCGTGGTTCGCCTCGGTATTTGTCGAACACAAGGATGTGCTGGGCCTCACGGTGCGCGCACGGGCGGGCAACGTGCTTGGCGCGCGTCAATACCGTGACCGTGTGGTTTACGAGGGGCTGCGCGAAGCATCGCCAGTCGACTTTTTCGAGCGACGCGATCGGCGCATCGGCCCGATCTTCACGTTCACCGTGCAAGGCAACTTCTAGTCTGGCACCCTGTCGCCGCGCCAGTCGAAGACGCCGCCACTCTCGGCGGGCGTGAGCCGCTCCAGCACGCCGAGGAGGTTCGCGGCGGATTGTTCGGGCGTGTGCAGTTGGCCATCAGGCAACCCACGCTGAAAGGGGGCGCTCAGCGCGGTATCGACCGTACCGGGATGCAACCCCGCGATCACAGCAAGCCGATGCGTCCGCGCCTGCTCGATCGCCAGACAGCGCAGCAGCATGTTGAGCGCGGCCTTGCTCGCGCGATAACTGTGCCAGCCGCCCAGCCGGTTGTCGCCGATTGAACCTACACGCGCGGATAGCGCCGCGAAAACCGACCGGCGTTCGCGCGGCAATCGGGGCAGCGTGTGCTTGGCGATTATTGCCGGGCCGATGGTGTTTATCCGCACCATTTCCAGCATGGCGGCGGGATCGATGCCGCGCATGCTCCGCTCGGGCGCCGCGCCGCTCGCCAGCGTGAGCACGCCAGTGGCGACGATCGCCAGGTCGAGGTCGCCCGGCCCCACGCCATCGATTGCCGCCGCGATGCTGGTTTCCTCAGCCAGGTCGAACCGAAAGGGTGCGATGGCCATGTGGTCGGGCACCCGCCCTCGGCGCGAACCGGCGGCGACTTGCCATCCGCGCCCGGCGAGCGCCAGTGCAATCGCGGCGCCGATGCCACCGCTCGCGCCGAAGATTATCGCCCGCCGCGTCATGCCTGGATACCTTTCGTGTTTAGTGGCGGCGCCAACGGCGCGATTGACGCAAGCGCCCCGGCAACGAAGGCAAGTGTAACACGACGTCCACCTCGCGCTTGCCCTTCCCCGTGGTTTGACTAGATAGGCGCAGCACGCAACAGGACGGATCGATGGCCACCTTCACCCTTCCCCAGAATTCGAAGATCACCGGCAAGGGTCGCGCCCACACCGCCACTGGCGCGGCGCGAGTGCAGAAGTTCAAGATTTATCGCTACGATCCCGATAGCGGCGAAAACCCGCGTTACGACACCTTCGAGCTCGATCTCGACGATTGCGGCCCGATGGTGCTCGACGCGATCATCAAGATCAAGAACGAGATCGATCCTACGCTCACCTTCCGGCGTTCCTGCCGCGAGGGAATTTGCGGATCATGCTCGATGAACATGAACGGCAAGAACGGCCTCGCCTGCACCACCGCGATCGAGGATCTGAAGGGCGAAATTCGGATCACCCCGCTGCCGCACATGGACGTGGTCAAGGATCTGGTGCCCGACTTCACGCATTTCTACGCGCAATATGCCAGCATCCGTCCGTGGCTTCAGACCGTCTCCACCACGCCCAGCGGCAAGGAACGGCGCCAGTCGCCCGAGCAACGCGAGAAGCTCGATGGCCTTTACGAGTGCATCCTGTGCGCGTGTTGCTCGACCGCCTGCCCCAGCTACTGGTGGAATTCGGACAAGTTCCTTGGCCCGGCGATCCTGCTCCAGGCCTATCGCTGGCTCGCCGACAGCCGCGATGAGATGACCGGCGAGCGGCTCGACCAGCTTGAGGACCCGTTCCGGCTCTATCGCTGCCACACGATCATGAACTGCGCCAATGTGTGTCCCAAGGGTCTGAACCCGGCGAAGGCGATTGCCGAAACCAAGAAGATGCTGGTCGAGCGCCAGATCTGAACGTGAGCTCCGGCCCGCCGGTCTTCGATTATCGGGAGCATCCCGACCACCCCGGCTGGTTCACCTGGAACCTGCGCGATATGACGCGCTTCAACGGCGTGGTCATGGGCGAAATGCTGGTTCGCACCGAGAACGGGCAATGCCGACTGAGGATGTTCCCCGAGCGCAAGCACACCAACCTGCAGGAAATGATCCACGGGGCGGTAACGCTGTCGCTGATTGACATCTCGCTGTTCGCCGCGATGCGGACGTTGACCGCAGGTGATCCCGGTCCGGCGGTGACGCTGGAGTTGTCCACGCAGTTCATTGGCGCGGGGCGCCCAGATGAACCACTGGACGCGGTGGTCGAAGTCATGCGCGAGACCGGACGCCTGCTCTTCCTGCGTGGCACGGTTGAGCAGGGCGACCACCTGGTCGCGGCATTCTCGGGGCTGGTGCGCAAGGCGACCGCGCGATGAGCGGCATCATGTCGCGCTACGACGCGCTGGTCACGGCCGGCGAATTGCGGCCCGATCCGGAGCAGCGCGCGGCGGCGGAACGCCTCGGCCAGTTGCAGCGCGAACTTGAAGTCGAGGGCGGTCCGGGGCTGTTCGGCAAGCTGTTCGGACGTAAGCAAACGAACCAGCCGCAGGGGGTTTATCTGTGGGGCGGTGTCGGGCGCGGCAAGTCGATGTTGATGGACCTGTTCCATGATACCTTGGACATTGCGGGCAAGCGGCGGGCCCATTTCCACGCTTTCATGCAGGAGGTCCATGCGCTGCTGCGCGAGGAGCGGAGCAGGGAAAGCGGCGACCCGATTCCACCGGTGGCTGCCCGCATTGCCGAGGGCCTGCGCTGCCTCGCCTTCGACGAGATGGTTATCAACAACTCCGCCGATGCGATGATAATGGGGCGCCTGTTCCGGGCGCTCATCGTTGAAGAGGGGGTGGCGATCGTCACGACCTCGAACCGCCCGCCCCACGATCTCTACAAGGATGGGCTCAACCGCGAGCATTTCTTGCCATTCATCGCGCTGATCGAGGAACGGCTCGAGGTGCTGCCACTCAATGGCCCGGTCGATTATCGGCTCGCAAGGCTGGCGGGCATCGCCACTTGGCACGCGCCGATCGGGGCCGAAGCCACCGCGCAAGTGCGCGAGGCGTTTTTCCGGCTGACCGACTATGCGCCCGAGGATGCCGCGAACGTGCCCAGCGCGGAGCTTGACGTCGGCGGCGGGCGCACGTTGCATGTGCCCAAGAGCCTGAAGGGCGTGGCGGTGTTCAGCTTCAAAAAGCTGTGCGGCGAGGCGCGGGGCGCGGCGGATTACCTAGCCGTGGCGCGCAATTACCACACGGTGATACTTGTCGGCATTCCGGTAATGAGTGCCGATATGCGTAATGAAGCCGCGCGGTTCGTGACGCTGATCGATGCGCTATACGAACACAAGGTCAAGCTGTTTGCCACGGCAGCAGCCGGGCCGGAGGCGCTTTACCCCGCAGGCGACGGCGCGTTTGAATTCGAAAGAACCGTCAGTCGGCTCAAGGAAATGCAGAGCGAAGCCTACCTGGCACTGGGCCACGGCGCGGAGGGTTAAGCCACGTTGGCGAGGCGGCGCTGCGCCGCGACAAGGCGGCTCATCACTTTCAAATCCTGTTCGCGCAACTGCAGCGCCGCATCGGCCCACAGCTCGGTGATCCGGTTGAGTTCCGAAAGTTCGAGATTCCACGCGACCTTCATCGCCTTGCGCGAATGAACCAGCCCCGAGTGGCGCCGTTCCGACTTGCGGATGAATTCGCGACAAGCCTCCAGCCCCTCGCCATTCTCGGCGAGGTGATGGACCAGGCCGTAATCGTACATCTGCTCGGCCGTGAAGGTTTCGTTCGAAACGATGATTCGGTCGGCCATTGCACTTCCGATCTTGCGGCTGAGCAGCGCGTGCGCGCCCATGCCGGGAAAGAGGCCGAACATGATCTCGGGCAGCCCGAAGGTCGCACCCCGTTCGGCGACGATATAGTCGAACGAGAGCAGCGCCTCGAACCCGCCACCCAGCGCCGCGCCTTCGACGAGGCCGATGGTCAGCATCGGGATATCGAGCGCGGCGATGTTGCGATGCAGTATCGCGCAGCAGCGATGCCCATACCGGACGAGGCCATCACGGTCGCGCCGTTCGATCAAGCCCTGGAACAGCTTGAGGTCGCCGCCGAAACAGAACACGCCCGGCGAGCGGCTTCCCAGCACAAGATAGCGCAACGGTGCCTTGTCGGGGCCAAACCCTTGCATGATCAGGCGTTGCCATGCCTCAAAATCGGCGAGCATTGACGGCGTGAAGCTTGGGCGCCCCTCAGGCCGCATGTACGTCCACAAGACCTGGGTGTCGCTGTCATACAGAACATCGAGTTCGCGCAACGCGAACAGGTCCGCAGGAAGCCCAGCGTGCGTGGCGCTGTCGACGACCAGAAACTCGTCCCCGTCGGTCAAAGGAACGGCGGGATTATCGGCGCGATCCACTTCGCCCTGCCCCCTCGATAACTGGCTTCCGAAACGATCCATGCGCGGCCCCCGACGGCGCTATCCCAGCTGCCTGGCCGCACCAACTCCTTGGAATCTAGGCCAGCCAAGAGTCGCTTGGCAAACGAATATTTCACCATGTTTGGTAATCTGCGACGGATCGTGACGCGGTTTGCTGCGTCGCAGCATTGCGGCCCGGGGCAGATCAGCCCGAAATACCGAGCTTTTCCAGCGACCTGTCCAGCATGAGCAGCTGCCACAAAAGCCGTGAATTATCCTGGCGACCTTCGATGTGGGATTCCGCGATCCGCGCCAACCGATCGCGGTCAAGCCAACCCGCCTGCGCCAGGCGTGGCCCGGCTGCCACACCACGCGCAGTCGCGGCCAATGGACCGCGAAACCATTGCGCCAGTGGGGTCACGAACCCCTGTTTGGGCCGGTAGAGCACGTCACGGGGCAGGTAGCGCTCCATCGTGTGCTTCATCAGCCACTTGCCCTGGGCACCCCTGATTCGCTGGCGATGCGGCAGGCTGGCGGCAAATTCGATCAGGCGATGATCGAGCAGGGGCTCGCGCGTCTCCAGGCTCACATCCATGCTCGTTCGGTCGACCTTGGTGAGGATATCGCCTGGCAGCCAAAACTTGAGATCGGCGTATTGGGCGCGGTCCAGCCCCGACCGGGCCGGGGCCGCGCGCATCATCTGCATCAGGGAATGTTCGGCCCGGTAACCGGCCAGCTCGCGTACAAAGGCATCGGTATAGAGCGCCCCGCGCTGTTCCGGCGCAAGGATTGCGAGTGCGCGGGCATATCCCGCGGCACCGTCGCGTGCCAGCGACAGCAGGGTAGCCTTTGCACGGAGCGGTCGTGGTGCCCAATCGGCCTTAGGCCACGCCTGACCAATCGTCCCGAACAGCGGCGCGCGCAGCCGTGCGGGCAGGATGGCGCGGGCTTGCTCCTCCCGGTGGTGGAATACCTGACGTCGATAACCCGCCAGCGCCTCGTCCGCGCCGTCGCCGGACAGTGCGACGGTGACGTGTTCGCGCGCAAGCTGGCAAACGCGCCAGGTCGGCAGGGCGGAGGCATCGGCGAACGGCTCGTCGAACATGCCGACGAGCCGATCGACCAGCGCGAAATCGTCGGAACCGACCGTGTGCGAATGATGATCAGTGCCGAACCGGTCGGCCACCTGACGGGCGTACGCGGTCTCGTCCAGCGCAGCGACGTCGAACCCGATCGAGCATGTTCGCACCGGTGCCGCGCTTGCTTCCGCCATCAGCGCGACGACGCTCGACGAATCCACCCCTCCCGACAGGAACGCGCCCAGCGGCACGTCCGCGACCATGCGCGATGCGACCGCCTGCCGCAGCAGGTGCAGCAGTTCGGCAGACAGATCTGCCGTCGAGCCCTTGCGCCGATCAACAAAGCTGACATCCCACCACTGGCGCGCGGGCGCGGGCGGGCTGTCGTGGCGCAGCACGCGAAAATGCCCGGCGGGCAGTTTCTCCACGCCCTTCAGGAAGCTGCGATGATCGGGGACATAGCCCCACGCGAGGTAGTCCTCCACCGCCAGCGGATCGACCTCGCGCCGCAGCAGCGGATGTGCGAGCAGACCCTTCAGCTCCGACGCGAATGCCAGGCTGCCATCGCTGAGCATGGCGGTGAATAGCGGTTTCACCCCCAGCCGGTCGCGCGCAAGCAGCAGCTCGCGTCGCTCGAGGTCATACAGGGCAAACGCGAACATGCCGTGCAGCCGATCGAGGCAATCGACACCCCAACGTTGATAAGCGGCCAGGATGACCTCGGTATCGCCATCGGTGTGAAACCGTGCGCCGGTTTCGGTGAGTTCAGCGCGGAGCTCGCGAAAATTGTAGATTTCACCGTTGAAAACGATGACCGCGCGTCCGTCGGCCGCATGCATCGGCTGGGGCGATCCAGCCAGGTCGATGATCGACAAGCGGCGATGACCCAAGCCAATGCCCGGCGCCGTCCAGACGCCCGCCCCGTCGGGCCCACGGTGAACCAGCGCGTCGCACATGCGCTCAACCCGGCGCGGATCGACCGGCTTGATCGTCCCGCTGTGAAATATCCCCGCGATCCCGCACATGGCGGCCGCCCTTAGTCCAAGCCCGCGGCGCGGTCCATCCACGCCCCCCGGTCGCCCATCGCGGTGGCGAAGGTGGACATCCGCTGGGCCAATTCGTCCGCGTCTTGCCCCTCGGCCGACACGATCAACATCATGGTCGGTCGGTCCCGGAACAGCAGCCGGTCGCGCATCGTGGCAATCTTGAGCCTTGTCGCGCTCGCTGTCGTCAGATCACCGACGCGCCATGTCGTATGCGCCAGGCGCTTCAATCGGCCAGGCGCCATCAGATAATCGGATTTCGCGTCGGCCATCGCCGGACCTGGCGCGAGCCAGCGCCATGCAGTGTCTGGCGGCAACGCTCCCTCCCCGGCCGCAGTGGCATCGCGGGTGTCGTCCTGCGCCGGGTAAAACGCGGCAAACAGGTCAATCCGACGCTCGCCCACATCGCGATAGCTCGCGAGCAGGCGGCGTTCGGCGCCCGCCGCGCGAGGCGTCCAGGCGTGCTGGGCGTCATATGCGACCCTTTCCCAGCCCGGAACCGACGGCGCAGACAGCCGGGCGGGAGACGCCGCTTCGATACCGGCGGCACCAGCGTGCCAAACCGCGAACGAGGCGGTCAGGGCCAGCGCGGCGACCAGGGCCGCGGCAGCCGGCATGGCGAACCCCGCCAGGCGCGGGTCGCGTGCAATTGCGCCGCCATCGACCTGCGGTTCTTCCGGATCGCGGTCGAACCAGCGCCACGACACCGCCAGCAACACCGCGATCACCAGCGCGAAAAAGACCCACCCATACACAATGTGATCGAAGCCGGCGGCAAATGCGATTCCTTGCGACTGTGCGATATAGATGGTTCCCCACGCGCGCACGCCATTGGCCAGCACCGGAAGCACCAGCGCGACGGCGATGAACACTGCGCGCCGTCGCCATCCGCGGAAGCAGCCATGCGCGACGAGCGCGGCGAACGCGGTCATGGCGATCAGGAACTGGACGCCCGAACATGCCTCCGCCACCTCGAACAGTCCTGCGGGAGTGTCGATGAACACCCCGTCAACTTGGGCCGGAACGCCGCTCCACAGCGTCAGCGCAATGGTCATTCTGGCCGTGATCATCTGCAGGGCAGGTACGAGTTCGTCACCAAAAGGTACGAGGAACAGCGCGTAGGCGAGCGGGAACAGGATTGCGGCGCCCACCCGCGGGCCGAGCAGGGCCAACGCCGCTGCCTGCAACGCCGCGACTGCCCCGACCTGCGCGAGAATATTCACGCCCGCGAGCGCGCCGAGCAACCACACGAACAGCGCGCCTGCCAGTAGCAGGAGCCCCGGCCACCAGGCGCCGGGCGTGATCTTCGCGAGTTCGCAGCGCCTGGTCCATGCCAGCCACGCGATGATCACGGGCACGAACAGCACGTGATTGTAGGTGGACACGTTCCACCATTGATGCGCCATGGCCGCCCATGCCGCATGGGTCAGCGCGGAAAGGGCAAGCCACGACAAGGCAAGGCGCCCGAGCGCATGCCGCCATGCGCGGGGCACGCGCTCCAGCATGGCCGCCCCGGGGGAAGTCAGTGTCGCGGCGTCAGGCTGCATCGCGGCGCGTCACGGGCGAGTCTCCGCGCCCGACAAGCCGGGCCAGCGGGGCAAGCATGGCGTCCCATCCATGCCGCTCGACCACGAAGCGCCGCGCCGCCTGGCCCATGCGGCGGGCCCCGTCCTTATCCTGGAGCAAGGCAAGCGCCCGCGCCGCCAGCGCGGCATCGTCACGGCCAATGGCGAAATGCTCGCCGTCGCAAGCGGTTATCCCGGTCGCGGCCTCGCCACTCAGAACCACCGGGCGTGCCATCGCCATTGCCTCCAGAACCTTGTTCTGCACACCGCGCGCAATCGCGAGCGGGGCCACAACCAGGTCGGCGGCAGCGATGAAGGGGCGGATATCGGGCACCGAGCCCCACACGGTCACCCCCATCTCGCCCGCCAGGTCGCGCACCCGGGCCGTGGGCGCGCGTCCAACGATGTGGAACTGCGCGCCAGGATGATGGGCGTGGATCGTGGGCAGGATGTGGGCAACGAAGCGTTCCACCGCCGCGATGTTGGGCGGATAATCCATCTGTCCAGTGAACATCAGATGTGGCCCAGCGACGCCGGCTATTGCGGCATGCGGGGCAATGCGTGCCGGATCGTAAAGGAGGGTGTCGATGCCGTTGCCGAGCGCCAGCACGTTCGCGCCGACAGGATCGGGCAGCCGCGCTCGCAACAGTTCCACTTCCGCCTCTGTGACCAGCAGCGCCGCGTCGGCGCGGCGAACCAGCCGTGCCTCCTCGCGCGCCAGCAGCCGGGCTTCGCGGCGATAGAGCGCCGCCCGCGGCCCACGGTGATCGTGGGCATAGGCCTCGAATTTGGCCGAATCCACGTCGCACAGGTCGATTATCACGCGTCCGCGAAACCCGTCGGGCACATATTGGCCCATCTGCCCCGAAAACACGAAGACGGTGTCGATCGGCCGCATCGCGAGTGTAAGGTCGATCCAGTCACGTAGGCGCCCCGAAGCGAATGCCGTCAGGCTGACCGGACGATTGTTGGCGATCGCCTCGATCCCGGCGCGAGCTAGCGGCTTCGCGCGGTGAACCACGCATCGCGAGCGCGCTAGATCCGCCAGTGCGCTGTCCGCCGCCATGTCTTCGACGGTTTCACCGAAACAGCCGACGTGCACCGGCGCAAGCGCTGCCAGCGCGCGCAGCAGGTGATGCGAACGGATCTTGTCGCCACGATTGGGTGGAAACGGAACGCGATGCGCCAGGAACAGGATTTCTCCCATCAGGTCAGCCCTCGCGCAATCGTTGGCCCGATCCGGTTGGCCAGCGACAGCGGCAGGCGCCGCCACATCGCGATTCGCGCGGAATAGGCGTCGCTGGCAGGATCGACGTTGCGAGCCTGGGCACCCGGCGCAGTCCATGTGGCATAGGACAGCGGCTGCGGCACAAAGCCCCAGTTCTTCTTGTACGCCCACGGCCCGCTGCCCGACTTGGACCGTCCAAAATCGAACCGGGTGCACCCGCGCGAACGCGCATGATGCATCAGTTCGAAGTACAACCGTTCGTTGGCCCTGAGAGCACGGGCCGCGCGGGTTCCGCCGCCCCAATAGGGGAGCACGGCGCCGGCATGATAGAACGATAGCACGCTTGCCACGGGCACACCGGCGCGGCGCACGGTCAGGATATCGGCATCCGCTCCGAACGCATCGAGCATTGCGTCGAACAGCGCGCGTGGAAACACCGGCGTTCCCAGCTTGAGCACGCTTTCGGCGTAAACCGCATGGTGTGCGGCGCGATCGGCGTCACTCGCGCCCACCGATATCGTGAAGTCGGCGGCGAGCCCCTTGCGGACCTCGGCACGATGCTTGCGGGGGATGGCGAGCAATTGCGCCGCATCATCGGCGGCCAGATCGGCGGCGAAACCGCAATGCTTGTCGCGCGCGATGGTCCAGCCGGGCGGCATGAAGCCGCCGCGCAGTTCCACCGTGCCGCAGGCCCGTCGCAGCGCCAGTTCCGTCGCGGCGTTGCACAGTCGTTGCGCCGTGGCGTCGTTATGCGCCAGCACACCGCCGCCGACAGCGAATCCACTCGATACCAGCGCCCGGCCAAACAGGGGGGAATGCACCTCCGTCAACGGGAACCATCCGGTCAATTCGCCTGCCCGCGTGGCCATCAACCCAAGCGCGCGCTGCCCGCAGCCGCGCTCGGCCGCCATCAGCCAGGCCGGACGATGGAACGCCGTTCCCCCGTGCGCCGCAACGAAGCCTTCGATCCGGGCGACTTCCCCCGGATCACGCAGATCGGCAAGCGTGATATGCTCCGACACGGCCAACGGTGCGTTCATGCCGCCAGTTCCTGCGCCCGCGCGGCCTCGCGATGTGCGAGCATGTCCATCCGGCCCCACGCGAATTCATTAACGAGCTCACGCAGCTTTCCGGCCATGACGCCAAGATTGGTGTAATGGCGCAGGCGCGAGCGGATCGGCGCATTGCCCACGCGCGGCTGCGCGGGGTCAATTTCCCAGGGGTGAAAATAGAATACCGCGGGGCGCGCCTCGCGCCGGTTGACCTGGCGGATGGCCCAGCGGGAAAAGCCGTACGGCAGGACGCGGAAGAACCCGCCCCCGCCCGCCGCCACCCGCTTGCCGCCCAGGATGGCGGTGGTCACCGGGATTTCGACCAAGTTTGACCACGGCAACGGCTTGAACGCGAAACGCGGCGCCTCGCGCCAGCCGTAGTGATCATGAACGATCGGCGCGACGCTGGAGGAATAGGCGTAGCCCTGTTCCGCCAGCTCCATGTAGGCCCAGGGTGTGCGACCATCGATGGAGAAGCTGGGTGCGCGGTAGCCGGTCACCGACACTCCAGAGGCATCCTCCAGGACAAGCCGTGCTTTTTTAATGTCGGCTGCAAAGCTACTGCGATCAAAGGTGAAAACCCGCACGTGATCGTAACCGTGGCTGGCCACCTCGTGCCCGGCATCGGCGATGCGGCGCAACAGCGCAGGATTGCGCCGGGCGACCCAGCCCAGCGTGAAGAACGTACCCTTGACGTCCGCTTCGGCGAACATGTCGAGGATGGCGAGCACGTTATCTTCAACCCGGCTGGCAAGGCCATCCCAATCGCTCCGGCCGATCACGTTCTCGAACGCTCCGACCTGAAACCAGTCCTCGACGTCGACCGACAGGCCGTTAACGATGCGATGTTCCTCCACCGGCGCGCACCCTGTCAGGCGGCGGCGCGCGGCGGCTGCCCGCTTTCGAACCACTCGATCAGCATTGTCAGCACGTGCCGGACCGATGCCTCCTGTTCGTCCAGCCGATGCTCCAGGGCCGAAACTTTACGCGCGAAATCATCAGGCACCGCAACGGGGCCGTTGCCGATCCGATCGGCAAGTTCGATCACGGCCTGTTGCAACTCGGCAATCTGCGTGTCTCGTTCGGCGAGTGCCGCGATCAACTCGGCGTGAGGGATGGCCTGCACCGTCGGCGGCGCTTCGGGATAAACCGCGTGCTTGACGGGCCCTGGGCCGGGTGCAGGCTCGATCTTGGGCATGGGCGCGGGCGCTGCTTCGGGGAATGCGTTGTCGCTCCGCATCTCGCGCAGCACGGCGGTCAGCATGGCGTTGTCGATGCGCGTGCGCTGCTCAACCGCCCCCAGCAGCATCAGCCGGGTTGCCACCTGGTTGATGCGCCGGGGAATCCCGCCCGTCGCCTCGTACATCTCGGTGAAAACCCGCTGGTCGAATTCCGGATTGCCGGCCCAGCCAACACACGCGAGGCGATGCTTGATGTACGGTTCGACTTCCCCCGGCTCCATCGGGTCGAGGTGATGGGCTGCGATCACGCGCTGGCGCAGCTGCTCGAGATCCTGATGTTCGGCCAGCACCTGGCGAAATTCGGGCTGACCCAGCAGCAGGGTTTGCAACAGCGGATGCGCGCCAAGCTGGAAGTTCGACAGCATCCGCAGTTCTTCGAGCGCCTCGACCGAAAGGTTCTGCGATTCATCGACGATCAGCAGACACCGCCGCCCCTCGCGCGCTTCTTCGTGCAGGAAGCTCTCGATTTCGCCGAGCGCGCTCGCCTTGTCGCGTCCCTCGATATCCAGACCGAAGCTTTGCGCGACGAGATGAACCAGTTCATCACCATCAAGATTGCTCGTGACGATCTGCCCGACGGTGATTGCATCCCGGTCGATCCGCTGCATGAGGTGCGCGACCAGCGTCGATTTGCCAGCGCCAACCTCTCCCGTGATGACGATGAAGCCTTCGGACTGGGCAAGGCCGTAACTGAGGTACGACAGCGCCTTGCGGTGCGTTCCACTCTCGAAATAGAAGTTGGGATCGGGCGTCAGTTGGAAGGGGCGTCCGGTCAGGCCATAGAAGTCGTCGAACATCTTTCGTCCCTTCAGAAATCGTAACGCAGGCCGACCAGCGCCGACGCGGCGGTCAGGTCTTCAGCGGCAATGTCGCTGTCGAGGTAGTCGAGCGCCACCGCCGCACGCGCGGACAGGCGATCGATGATCGCGCGGCTGTAAGATGCCGATCCGCCCGCGGCGAACACGTTGCCGCCATCGGCAAAGCCGCTTTCAAGCCAGTTGGCATAGGCGTTCGCGGTAAAGCCCGCGCGGCGTCCGAGCTGGCCCGACAGGTAGGCGGCCAGGTAGTAGCTTTCATCGATGATTCCGTCGGCTGCCTCGAGCACTGTTCCGGGCGCCGCGATGAACCGGCGGCGGTCGTAACCCGCGCCAATCCCGGCGTTCATCCGCCCCACCCGCCGCGAATAGCTGGCCGCAACACCGCGCGACCGGAACACCGCCGAACGCACCGAGGATAGCGGTCCGGCGATGCAGTTGCCGCCCTCGGAGCTGGCAACGCAGCCCGCCAGGTCGCCGGTCAGGGCGTTACGGTTGGCGGTGAATTCGGTCGGGAGGTTTGCCAGCGCATTGGTCAGCACATTCCCGAAATTTGAGATGGAATCGTAAACCGCAATGTTCACGCTGCTCCGATTGTTCGGAGCATATGCGAACGAGCCATAATATGTGGTTGAATCGTAACGCCTGCCTACCGTCGCTGCGAGCGAAGTGCGGCGGGATGGGCGCCACATGACGCCCACGTCCCAGATCAGGCCGTCGGTTTCATAGGCAATGCGGCGCGGCTGGCTGCCGTCGGTGACCAGGCGCCCGTCCGAGCCGATCACCGGCAAGCCGTTGGCGTCGCGCAGCGCATCGCGGCTCGACACCTCGACATCCTCGTACCCCACGCCGCCAACCAGGGCCAATGACTGGGTCACGGGCACCGTCACGTCGCCGCGCACATACATGTCCCGGACGCGCTGATCGAGGTTCGACACGTCTTCCTGAACAAACCCGGCACCCACGCCCACACCCACAGGCAAGGGCTCGTCTGGGCGCGTGTCTACGCGCGCGCTCGCCACTTGAACCACACTGTCGTCGAACACGTCGACAGGTGCCGCGCCGGGCGCGGTGAGCAGGGCATCGGGCGATTCGACCCGCGTGTAGCCAAGCCGGTAGCTTGCCGAGACATCGAGGTCGCCGGCGCGCGTCGCCAACGTCGGGCCGACATAGGCGGAGTAGATCCGGCTTTCGGATTCCTCACCGAGCACGGGATTGAGCGTCGCGCTGCCGCTGCCATCAACGCGGGTGCGGGCGGCAAGCGCACCGCCCTCCACGGTCAAAACCTGCGGCACAACCGATGCAAATCCGCGCGCGACACCGCTCACGGTGTTCGAGTCGACCGCGTCGCCATAACCGACGTTGTACTCATAGCGGATCGACACCGATCCGCCGTTGTTGCGCCCACGCGCGGTTGCATCAACGCCGGTCGCCACCTGACTGTAGGTGACCGCGTCGCTGCCCGGCGAAAGCTCCGCCACGACCAGTTGCGATGCTTCGATATACGGCGCAACGGCAACCACGCGGCCGCCGCGGTCACGTGCGGACGCATCGTCCTGCGCCAGCGCGGCCGGTGCCCAGGGAGCGGCGATCAAAGCTATAAGACAAAGCCTTTTCATAGGCTTATTCCCCATACCCGTAATAGCTTCCGAACTTGCGGCCGCTAGGGCTGAAATTCGCGGCGTTGAGCAGCAGCTTGATGTCCGGACAGGCCGAGAGGAGTTGATAGGCATCCTCCAGCGCGCTTTGAC
Source organism: uncultured Erythrobacter sp. (assembly GCA_964516135.1). Taxonomy (GTDB): domain Bacteria; phylum Pseudomonadota; class Alphaproteobacteria; order Sphingomonadales; family Sphingomonadaceae; genus 34-65-8. The sequence continues at coordinate 29,010 of CAZEWN010000003.1, forward strand.
CGGTGCGATCGGCGCGGGCGACCAGCACGGCTTGCCCCACATGGTTGGCGAGTTCAGCGGCGGGCGAGGCGGCCAGTGCCGGGGGGGTGTCGAAGATCACCACCCGGTTAGGCGTGCCAAGCGTCAGCCGGTCGAGCACCTCGGCAGTGCGTGCCGAAGCGAGATACTCGCTGTCGGCATTGGTTAGATTGCCAGCGGGCAGCACCCACAAACCGGGCACGTCCGTACCCATGACCAGATCTTCAACCTCGATATCGGAATTGGCGAGGCAATCCATGAACCCGGGCCGCTTGGGCAACCCCAGCGTCGACAGGATCGAAGGCTTGGCGAAATCCGCGTCGACCAGCAGCACCTCGGTATCGCGTTCGTTGGCCATTGCCAGCGCCAGATTGACCGAACAGAAGGTCTTGCCTTCACCCGGATGCGGCGAGCACACCAGTACGCGTCGCGACGCCGCAGTCCCCCGCTCGCGCGCGGTGGCCAGGATCTGCCGCTTCACAATGCGAAATTCTTCCAGCAGCGCCGATACGGCAGCGTCGGGCACGATGTAGCCTTCATCCTTCAGGCTTCCACGATTGATCGGATAGCTGCGACCGGTGAAACGTACGGGGGTGAAACCCTGTTCAAGAGTAATCCCGGACGGGGCGGCGGGCGCGGGCAATTGCTCCTCGACCGCGTGCTGCTCCGCTGTCACGGGCTTCGCGACCGGAGCAGCGACCGCGGGGACGGTGTCGGATTGGGCACGGCGCACCTTCGCGCGCTTCATCGCCGGTTGCGCGAGCGAGCGCGGCACCGGAGCGGGGCGGAAGCCGTCGAGGCCGAAAACGCCGGTGGCGCGTTCGAGCAGCGAGCTTTCGCGCTTGTCCGGATCGTCGGGGAGCGGAATTCTGGTTTGGTCCGTCATCGTTCCTGCCCCCTCAAGCCACCATCCCGCGCTGTACGAATTCGATCGCCAACAGGATCACGCACAAGCTGCCGAGCGCCGCGCTTGCGCCGAGGAACTGTCGCTGTCGCTTGCGCCGGAGCGCGCGCCCGGCCTCGTTCCAGCTTTGCGAGATCGCGCCCAGCACCGGCAGGTCCATCGACCGTTCCAGTTTCGCGGTCGTGGCGAAGGTCGATCGCAGCTGCCCCATCGCGAAGGCGGCACCGGCGCCGGCGGCCAGTCCCGCGAACAGGACGCCGAGCAGCAGCAAGGGCCGGTTCGGCGCGGCAGGGGCACGCGGCACAGTCGGTGGGTCGATCACTTCGAATCGGAACGAGGAGCGCTCGTTTTCAACTTGCCCGCGCAGGCGCATTTCCTCGCGGTCCTGCAGCAATTCATCGTACTTTGTCTTCAGCACCTCGTAATCGCGGCTGATCCGGTTGGCCTCCGCCGCGACAGCGGGCTCATCAGCCTGGCTTGCCATCAGCGAGGTAAGATCGGCCTGGAGCGCGGCCTTGCGTGCCATCAGCGCCTGAACATTGGCCTCCCGCTCGGCCCGGATCGACACCAGCGAGGTATAGGCGGGGTTGGGCATTCCGCCCCCGCCCCCTTCGCGCGCGGCCTGCGGTTCGAGCAGTTGTATCTGTTTCTTCAGCGCAACCACGTCGGGATGGCTGTCGGTCAGCCCGCGCGATTGTAGCCCGGCGAGTTGCGAACGCGCCTGCGCCAACGCGCCGCCCGCGCCGCCCTGCCCGGCGCCGCCGGCAACCGATCGCGGGGTGCCGGCGAGCTGGCCGTTGATCGCGGCGAGCGCGCTCTGCGCAGCGGCGAGGTCGGCCTCGACCCCGCGCATTTCGGTTCGAAGCGCGGTCAGCCGGCCCGACAGGGCGCCCACCCCACCGACCAGGTCGGGATTGGCCGCCTCGAACGCCAGGCGGCGCTGTTCGGCGGCTTCGAGCTCGCGCTTGCGGTCTTCGAGCTGCTGGTCGAGGAACACGATGGTATTGGCAACCTCGCCCCGGTTGCCGGCGATGTTCTCCTCGCGGAAGATATCGATCAGTTTCTGGACCACGTCCTGCGACAGCTTGGCATTCTGGGCATCGGACAAGTCGCCCCGACCGATCGTCGCGGTCAGTTCGAACAGGTTGCCTTCCTCGCTTTTCACCGCGATTTTCTCGGTTAGCCCGTCTATCGCGCCGTCCATGTCGCGCTGGTTCTGGACCGTTTCGCCCAGTTTCGTCGACCGGATGACCTTTTCCAGGTTTACTGCGCTGACCAGCGTTTGCCGCACGCGCTGGATTTCTTGCTCGCCGCCGTTGGCGATACCGATCTGCTGCGCCAGCACATCATCGAGCTGGACGTAAATTCGCGCTTTTGACTCGTAGGAATTGGGGATCAACGCGACCACCAGCCAGCCAAGCAGGCACACGCCCCAGGCCACCGCCAGCGCCAGCCAGCGCCGGTGCCAGATCGAATGGATCGCCGAGCGGAATTCGTCGAAGACTTCGTTCATTGCCTCGTGCCGATCCTGCTCAGAACATGCTTTCCGGGATGATGATCACGTCGCCCGGTTGCAGCATGACATTCGCCTGGCTGTCGCCCTTGCGGAGCAGGTCGCCGAGCCGCAGCGCATATTCACGCTGGCGGCCCAACTGCTTGTCGAAACGGAGCAACTTGGCCCGGTTGCCCGCGGCAAATTCGCTCAGCCCGCCCACCGCGATCATCGCGTCAAGCACAGTCATGTTCGCGCGGAACGGGATCGACGCGGGCTGTTCCGTCGCGCCCACGATGCGCACCTGCTGGCTGAACGTGCCCGCGAATTCGGTGACGATGACCGACACCAGCGGTTCTTCGATATATTGCGACAGCTGCAGGCGGATATCCTGCGCCAGCATGGCTGGCGTCTTGCCCACCGCGGGCATGTCGGTGACGAGCGGCGTGGTAATCCGTCCGTCGGGGCGAACCTGGATCTTTTCCGCGCCAAGTTCCGGATTGCGCCACACGTGGATGGTCAGCTGATCCAGCGGCCCGATCACATATTCCTCGCCCGGCCCCTCCTGCAACGGCACCACGGCGGCAGGTGGCAATTCGGCCCCGCCGGTGGTGGAGCATCCCGCCAGCGCAAGCGCGGCAAGCGTGCCTCCGGCAAAGAGAGTGGCAAAACGCACATTCGGCATCGATCAATCCTTGCCCTGTCGCGGTGGCATGCAGACAGGGGGAGCGACCCCCATGCCTGCCCGCAAGTCAGCAGGTTTCCTCGCCGAAAAGGGTGAATATACCGTTAGCCTTGCACGACCTGCCGCGACCGGTCCCGGATCGGGACAGTGCGAGCCAGCAAGGTCAGACCAGGATTTGCCGCGCCGGACCCTGGCCCAAAAACTCCATTGGCGAGGCGGTGGCGCCGTAGGCGCCAGCACAAAACACCGCGACCAGGTCGCCAACGTCGGCGCGCGGGAGCATCGCCTGATCGGCGAGGCGGTCGAGCGGGGTGCACAGGCAGCCGACCACGTTCGCCTCCTCCGCCGGCTCGGCGTCAAATCTTGTCGCAATTGCAAGCGGATAGTTGCGCCGAACTACGGTGCCGAAGTTGCCCGAGGCGGCAAGCTGGTGGTGCAGCCCGCCGTCGGTGACGAGGAACACTTGCCCGTGGCTGCCCTTGCGATCGACGATCCGGGTCAGGTAAACGCCAGCCTCGCCAACGAGATAGCGGCCCAGTTCGATGCACAGCTCCGCATCGGCGAGCGTTTCAGGCAGGCGTTCGAGGCGCTCCGCCAGCGCCGCGCCGACCCGGGCCAGATCGAGCGGCGTGTCGCCATTGAAATAGGGAATCCCGAAACCTCCACCGAGGTTCAGTTTTGGCAGCGAAGTCCCTGTTTCATTTGCCAATTGATCGGCGAGCGCCAGTACGTTTGCTTGCGTTTCGATCACCGCATCGGCATCGAGCGCCTGGCTGCCCGTGAAAATATGCCACCCGCGCCACTCCGCTCCGCCGGCGATGATCTCGCGCGCCAGTGCCGCAGCGCGGTCCTGATCGACGCCGAACTGCTTGGCGCCGCCGCCCATCTTCATACCCGATCCGCGCAGTTCGAAGCTGGGATTGACGCGCACCGCCATGCGCGGACGCACGCCGAGCCGCTCGCCGATTGCCAAGGCGCGGCGCGCCTCGCCTTCGGACTCGCAGTTGATCGTCACTCCGGCAGCGATTGCCGCCTCCAGCTCGTGGTCGCGCTTGCCCGGTCCGGCGAAGCTGACCCGCGCGGGGGAAATGTCCGCCGCCTGGACCATCGCCAGTTCTCCCGCCGAGGCGATGTCGAACCCGTCGACCAGTCCCGCCATGTGCCCAAGCACCGGGCGCCACGGATTGGCCTTGATCGCGTAGTTCAGCCCTAACCGCGCGGGCAGCGCCGCGCGCAATTCGGCCACGCGCGTGTCGAGGCGCTCCCGCGAATAGACGAACAGCGGGGTATCTCCCGCCTTCTCCACCAGATCGCTCACCTTGTGCCCGCCGATGGCCAATTCGCCATCGATGGCCGCAAAACCGGCGGGGATGGGGCCAAGCGGCTTCACGCGCCATACTCCGCCGCCAGTGCATTGCGATCGAGCTTGCCATTTGTGTTCAGCGGCATGGCCTCACGCCAGTGAATCGTCTTGGGCTGCATGAAATTGGGCAGATCCTTCGCCAGAGCCTTGGCAAGTGCCGCCTCGGCATCGGGGCGGGCCGCGCGAACGACCAGATGCACCGCCTGCCCCAGCCGCTCATCGGGCACGCCGAATGCGACCGCTTCGGCGACGAGGCCGGTCGCAACTGCGGCGTCCTCGATCTCCTGCGGGCTGATGCGGTTGCCGGCGCTCTTGATCATCGCATCGCGCCGACCAACGAAATAGAGCAGTCCTTCCGCATCCCGCCGCACCCGATCACCCGACCAAACGGCAAAGCCGCCATGGGTCGAGGCCGCCGGCGCGGGCCTGAAACGTTCGGCCGTACGCGCGGCGTCTTGCCAATAGCCCTGCGCGACCAACGGCCCGCAGTGGACGAGTTCGCCCTCGGCGCCGACATCCGCCACCGCGCCAGCATCATCGACCACCAAAATCTCGGCAAAAGGAATCGCGCGGCCCATCGAGGTGGGATGGCTGTCCACCAGCGAGGGGTCGAGATAAGTCGAGCGGAACGCCTCGGTCAGGCCGTACATCGGGAACAACCGCGCGGCCGGAAACATCCGGCGCAGCGCGCGGACCAGGTCGGCGGTCAAGGCACCGCCCGAATTGGTCAGGCGCCGCAAGGTCTTGCCGCCGTCGGGCCATGCGATCTCGGTCAATTGCACCCACAGCGGCGGTACCGCGGCGAGCGTCGTGACACCGTGACGTTTGCACGCCATCGCTACGTCGCGCGGGAACAGGTAATCGAGCGGCACCGCGCATCCACCGGCGCGCCACGTGCTCAAGAGCTGGTTCTGCCCATAATCGAACGACAGCGGCAGCACCGCCAGCGTCACGTCGTCCGGTTCCAGCCCCAGGTAATGGGCCACGCTGACCGCACCGAGCCACATGTTGGCATGGCTGAGCATGACACCCTTGGGCCGCCCCGTCGAACCCGAGGTGTATAGGATCGCCGCTAGCGCAAAGGGATCAGCATCGGACGGCGGCAATGCGTCAAGGCCCGCCCAGGCTTCGGTCAGCGCAGCATCTTCCTCGATCGTCACGCAGTGATCGGGCAGATCGCCGGGTTCCAGAGTGGCGAGCCGGGTGGGTGTGGCGATCAGCAGTTCGGCGCCGCTATCGCCAAGGACATGCGCCACTTGCGCGCGCTTGAGCAGCGGATTTACCGGCACATGGACCAGCCCCGCCCGCGCGCAGGCGAGCGGCAGGAGACAGGTCGCTTCGCCCTTCGCTGCCCAGCTTGCCACCCGGGCGCCGGGCGTCGGCAGGCGATCCCTTAACCAGGCGCTAAGGCGGCCCAAACGGTCCCTTAATCCGGCATAGGTAAGGGTGCCCGCGCGCAGGACCAGCGCCGGATCGTCGTCCCGCCCGAACATGGCGAGATGATCGAGCGGGTGCGGCGTCGGGTCGGCGGGAACGGGCATCAAGGCTTCCAGGGTGGCGTGTGACGGCGAGCTATCACGACAGGGTTAACGTCTTGCAAGGGACGAATGCGGCCAGCCCGTTCGACCGGGCGGAATGGTTCGCCCTGCTAGCGGACAGCGGCCTTGCCCCGCTGATCGCCACGGCGGGCGAAGATGCGCTGGCCGCGCTCGCGCTGACCCGCGCTAATGGCCGGATCGAACCGCTGCGAAACTGGTACAGCTTCACCTGGCGCCCGCTGGCGCCCGCCGGACCCGGGGGAGACGCGCTGCTGGCCGACCTCGCCCGGTCGCTAAGGGCGCAGACCCACCGAGTCACGCTGTGGCCGGTGCCGGACGAGGACGGTTCCGCCTCCCGCCTCGAAACCGCATTCCGCAATGCTGACTGGCAGGTCTGCCGCGCCCGATGCGATCACAACCACGTCCTGCCGGTGAACGGCCGCAGTTTTGCCGAATACTGGCTGGGTCGCCCAGGTCAGATGCGCACGACGTTGAAACGCAAGGCGAAGAAAGTCTCGGTCGAATTGCACACGCAGTTCGATCCCACCGCCTGGACCGAATACGAGCGCATCTATCACGCGAGCTGGAAGCCCGAGGAAGGCAATCCCGGCCTGCTCCGCCGCTTCGCCGAAGAGGAAGGCGCGATGGGGCGCCTGCGCCTCGGCATTGCCCGTGCCGACGGCCTGGCGGTGGCGGCGCAGTTCTGGACCGTGGAGAACGGCGTCGCCTACATCCACAAGCTCGCCCACCGGGAGGAGGCGAAGCCGTTGTCGGCCGGGACGACGCTGAGTGCGGCCTTGTTCGAACATGTCATTGATCGCGACCGGGTCGATCTGGTCGACTTCGGCACCGGCGACGACCCGTACAAACGCGACTGGATGGAGCTCGACCGCCCGCGCTATCGCATCGACGCGCTCGATCCGCGCCAGTCACGCGCCTGGCCGGCGCTCGCGAAGCGGGTTCTTGCGCGCTTTTTGCCGCGCCGCTAGGGCGCGCGGACCTGCAACGAGGGGATACGACGGCAGATGAGCGGACTGGCGCCGAGCCGCAGCGAAATCGACGAAACGCTGCGCCAGGTACTGTGCGACGTGCTTGGGCTCGATCCCGATCATGTCGAGACGTTCGGTAACGATACCGGGCTGTTCGGCTATCTGCCGGAACTCGATTCGATGGCGGTCGCCGGGCTTCTGACCGAGATCGAGGATCGCCTCGACGTGGTGATCGACGACGAGGACGTCGATGGCGAAATGCTTGAAACTTACGGCGGGCTGCTCGCATTTGCCGAGGCCAAGGTCGTTTCGCGCTGAGCGGTCGCCAGTTCATCACCTGGCCCTGCCCCGGCCCCGACGGACCGAGGGAGGAAAGCGCGCTTGCGTTCGAAACCGGCCGCGCGCCACGCCTGCTGGTCCTCCCCGCGCTGTTCGATGAGGCCAACAAGCTGCGTCGGCTGACGGTGGAGGTCATGACCCGGCTCGATGCGAGCGGGATCGACTCCTTCCTGCCCGACCTTCCCGGTAGCAACGACAGCCTCGCCCCGCTCGAGGATCAGACGTTTGACCAATGGCGCGAGGCAGTGCGGGTGGCGGCAAGCCATTTCGAGGCGACGCATGTGCTGGCCCTGCGCGGCGGTGCGTTGCTTGACCCGGGCACCCTTCCCGGCTGGCGCTTTGCGAAGGTGAATGGTCGCTCGCTGCTGCGAACCATGCTGCGCGCGCAGGCGATCGCAGCAAAGGAGGCAGGGCGCGAAGTTGGCACCGACGCGCTGTCCGAAACGGCGCGCCGCGATGGCATCGAACTGGCGGGCTGGCGGCTGGGTGCGGCGATGTTTCGGGCGCTGGAAGTTGCTGAACCACTTGATGAAACTCGCTTGGTTGACGTGGCGCTGGCCGATACTGGCGGACCAGGATTGTGGCTGCGCGCCGAACCTGACGAGGCGCCCGAACAGGCTGATGCCCTTGCCGCAATCGTCGCCATCGGGATGATTTCCCGGTGAGCAAGGTTCATCTTCACTTTAACTGTCAAGGTGATGCGTTGGCGGGCACGCTCGATCTTGCGCCGGGCACCACCGGGCTGCTGATCGTGAGCGGCGGCAACGAGATTCGCGCTGGTGCCTTTTCCGGGCAGGCCCGGCTCGCGGCGCGGGTGGCGGCGGCTGGCCATCCGGTGTTTCGCTTCGACCGTCGCGGTATCGGGGACAGCGCGGGCATGAACCGGGGGTTTCGCCACAGCGCGGCCGACATCGGCGCCGCGCTCGCGACATTCCGCGTGCAGGCGCCCGAAATGCGCCGGGTGTTCGCCTTTGGCAACTGCGACGCCGCGAGCGCACTGATGCTGACCGGCGGGGCGGGATGCGATGGGCTGATCCTGTCGAATCCATGGACGATCGAGGAAGCCGACGACTCCGCGCCCCCGCCCGCGGCGGTGCGTGCGCGCTATTTCGAGAAGCTCAAGCGACCTTCAGAAATCGGTCGGCTGCTGCGCGGCGGGGTCGACCTGGGCAAGCTGGCGCGCGGGCTGAAGCAGGCTGCGAAACCGGCGGCCGCGCCCAGCTCGCTGGCCGAGGAGATGCGCGCCGGACTTGCCGTTTTTCGGGGCGACGTTCGCTTTGTCCTGGCGAGTAGCGACCGCACCGCGCAGGCGTTCGACAGCCAGTGGGACCGTTCCGACCCGCGCATTCTGCGCTGCGAGGGGGCGAGCCACGGCTGGGTCGAGCCCCACGCGCGCGATTGGTTGTTCGAACGACTGATCGAGGCGCTGCGCTAGCGCACGAACAGGCTGGCGAGTTCGACGTGGGTCGACCAGCGGAACTGGCCGACCGGGTGCAGCTTTTCGAGCCGGAACCCCGCATCGATCAATGTGCGCGCATCCTTGGCCCAGCTCGAAGGGTTGCAACTGACGTAGACCACCCGGCCAAGGCCGCTCTCGGCGATCCGCGCGATCTGTTCCTTGGCTCCCGCGCGCGGGGGGTCGATCACTGCCGCGTCGAACCGCGCCAGCTCATCCGGCTGGAGCGGATTGCGGAACAGGTCGCGATGAATCGCCTCGACGGGCAGCCGCGCCCGCCCCGCCGCCGTACGGCAAGCGAGATGTGCATCGCGCGCGGCCTCGACCGCAACGACCTGTGCCTTGCCCGCCAGCGCGAACGCGAATGTCCCCAGCCCGGCGAACAGGTCGACCACCCGCCCTGCCCCCGCGAGCCATTCACGGGCATCGGCGACCAGCGCCGCCTCGCCATCGCGTGTTGCCTGAAGGAACGCGCCCACGGGCAGCCCCACCGGCACGCCGCCAAGCGTCACCGTCGTCGGTTCGGGCTCCCACAGCGCCTCCGCGCCATAGCCCAGGTCGAGCGCCAGCCGCGCCAGCCCCAGCGCGCGCGCGAAATCGAGAACGCCTTCGGTTTGCGTCAGACCGTCTACTTCCAGCCCCTTGATCGCGACGTCGACGCCCTGGTCGGCCAGCGTCAGCGCGATGTCGGCCGACCCGCGCCGCGTCCACGGCCGCAGCAATGCGCGCAGCGGCGCGACCAACGCCCACAGCTCGGGCGCGAGCACGTGGCACTCGTCGAGGTGGACAATCCGGTGCGAACCCTCCTCGCGAAAACCCAGCAGCGGCCGCTTGCCGCCCAGTTGCGCGTGAAGCGTCGCGCGGCGGCGGCTGCGCGGCGGGCTGAGATGCGCGGGCATAACTTCGCCCGCTGCGATTCCCTGCCCCTCGGCGGCATTGACCACGCGCTCGGTGACGAAGCGCGTCAGCGCAGCCTCGTCCAGATGCTGGAGCTGGCATCCCCCGCACACGTCGAAGTGACGGCATGGCGGCACCCGATTGTGCGGCCCCGGCTCGACCGTACCATCAGGACGCAGTCGGTCGCCCGGCGCGGCGCGTGGCGCAAACCGGCCATCGGCGGTCACGCCATCACCCTTCGCGGCAACGCGCACGATCAGGTCAGGGTCGTTCCGGTCGTACTCGTCGTTCACAGGGCGGCCGCGTAGGCGGCGGCGACGTTCCCGGCAAGTTCGTCGGCGCAGAATGCGGCACCTGCCAGCCGCGCCGCCTCGCCATGCAGCCAGACTGCCTCGCACGCGGCGGTGAAGGGGTCAGCCCCGGTCGCTAGCCGACTTGTCACGATCCCGGCGAGCACGTCGCCCGTGCCCGCGGTCGAAAGCCATGGCGGCGCGGACGGCGCGACGGCGGCGGCTTGACCGGGCCGAACGACCAGCGTGTCGGCCCCCTTCGCGATCAGCGTCACCCCGCCAGCGCCGGCAATAGTTAAAGCGGTATTCAACTTTGTTTCATGGCTCGTGGCATTGCCGAAGATGTTGACCAGCCGTGCAAGTTCGCCCTCGTGCGGGGTCAGGACGACCTGCCCCGGCCCGCGCAAGTCGCCCTGCTGCATCAGCATCAGCGCGTCGGCATCAAGCACCGTCGACGCACCGCGCCTGAGAACGGCCAACAGCCGCTCGCGCGCCGCGGCATCGCGACCCAGCCCCGGGCCGCACAGCACGGCGCCAACGCGCTCATCATCGAGCGCCTGTTCAAGCGGGCGCCGGTCGACCACGATGCTATGCGGCAAGCCGGCGATTGGCTGGTCCGCAACCACCTTGACGTAACCGGCGCCCGCGTGCTGCGCGGCGAGCGCGCCAAGCGCCGCGGCGCCAGGCATCGATCCCGCGACCACCGCCACCAACCCGCGCCGATACTTATGAGCATCGGCAGAAGGCGGCGCGAGGCGCGGGCGATCAATCAGGTAAGCGGCGCCGCGCGGCACGCCGAGCCCGATATCGACCAGCCTGCGTTCTCCCATCCGCGCGGCGGCGGGCATTGTCCAATGTGCCCATTTCCACGCGCCGAGCGCAAGCGTGAGGTCGCACGGCGGCACCGGCCCCAGGCATCGACCCGAATCGCTGTCCACGTTGCTGGGAAGGTCGATAGCGACAGTGATGTGGTGCGATCGCGCGAGATCGGCGAGCAATCGCGCCTGCGCGTCCGCCAGCGGTCGTCGCAATCCGGTCCCGAACAGGCAGTCGACGAACACATGGCCGTGCGGGCGCGCCTCCGGCCCATGGACCGCGCCCTGCCAGGCGGCGCGTGCATGTCGCGCGGCACCCGTCATGGGCTCCATCGCGGCGATCAGGGCGACAGGAAGCCCGCGCGCGCGCAGGGTTTCGGCAATAACGTAGCCATCGCCGCCATTGTTGCCGGGGCCGCACAGCACCGTCACCGCGCGCCCCGCCGCCAGGCGCCAGACGTATTCCGCTGCCCCGCGCCCGGCGCGCAGCATCAGTTGTTCAACGCTCGTTCCAGCATCAATGCGTGCCTGTTCCGCCGCCCGCACCTGCTCGGCAGTCAGGATTGCGTCACTCGGGCGCGGCATCGCCTGCGACCTGGCGTACGGGAAAGCGGTAACGATCGCCTGCCACGGCTACCACCAGGGTATCGCCATCCAGCGCCTGTATAGCAGGATCGGCGCCATCCGCCACCTCGACCCCGCCGCCGTCGGCAATCAGCGTGAACCGGCGGAAACTCCCATCAGGATGGCGCACGACAAGTTGCCTCGCGCCTTCGACCGTCAGGCGTTCGATACGGCAGTCCATGCCGAAGTCGCTGCCCGCCCCGATGGCACACGCCACTTCCTCCGAGCCTTCGTTCGCCTGCGGTTGTGCAACGCCGCTGCAAGCAGAAAGTATTGAAAAGACAGTGGGTAATGCAAAAGACTTCATGACCGCCTTAACTGCGATACATCGCGCACCGCACCGCGAGCGGCGCTGGTCGTCATGGCTGCATAGGCTTCCAGCGCGACTGAAACCTTCCGCGGGCGCGGCTTCGCGGGCTGCCAGCCCTTCGCCTCCTGCGCCTCGCGCCGCTGGGCCAGCTCCGCGTCCGAGACCTCCAGCGTGATCGCGCGGTTCGGGATATCGATCGCGATCGTGTCGCCATCCTCGACAAGGCCGATCATCCCGCCCTCCGCCGCTTCGGGCGATACATGACCGATGGAGAGGCCCGAAGTGCCGCCCGAAAACCGCCCGTCGGTCACCAGCGCGCAGGCCGCGCCCAGCCCTTTGGATTTGAGGTAGCTGGTCGGATAGAGCATTTCCTGCATGCCCGGCCCGCCACGCGGTCCTTCGTACCGGATCACCACCACGTCGCCCGCGCCCACCTGGTCGGTCAGGATTGCCGCAACGGCAGCATCCTGGCTCTCGAACACACGGGCTGGGCCGGTAAACTGGAGAATGCTCTCGTCCACCCCAGCGGTTTTCACGATGCAGCCGTCCAACGCAAGGTTGCCGAACAGCACCGCCAGCCCGCCATCCTGGCTGAAGGCGTGCTCGGCGCTGCGGATCACGCCCGCCTGCCGGTCGAGGTCGAGTTCGTCCCAGCGCCGTTCCTGGCTGAAGGCGGTCTGTGTCGGCACTCCGCCCGGCGCCGCGCGGAAGAACTGCTGCACCGCCGCACTGTTGGTGCGCGCAATGTCCCAGGCGTCAATCGCATCGGCCATCGTCGGCGAATGGACGGTGGGCACGGCGGTATCGAGCAGGCTCGCCCGCTCCAACTCGCCCAGGATAGCGAAGATTCCCCCTGCGCGGTGAACGTCCTCCATATGAACGTCGCTCTTGGCCGGGGCGACTTTCGACAGGCACGGCACCCGGCGGCTGAGCCGGTCGATGTCAGCCATCGTGAAATCCACGCCTGCCTCGTGCGCGGCGGCGAGCAGGTGGAGCACGGTGTTGGTCGAACCGCCCATCGCGATGTCGAGGCTCATCGCGTTCTCGAACGCGGGCTTCCCGGCGATCGAGCGCGGCAGGACGCTGGCGTCGTCGTCCTCGTACCAGCGGCGGCACAACTCCACCACGAGGCGGCCCGCACGCAGGAACAGCGCCTTGCGGTCGGCATGGGTGGCGAGGGTCGAGCCATTGCCGGGGAGCGAGAGACCCAGCGCTTCAGTAAGGCAGTTCATCGAGTTGGCGGTGAACATGCCGCTGCACGATCCGCAGGTGGGGCAGGCGGCACGTTCGATCTCGGCCACTTCCTCGTCCGTGTAGCGTTCGTCGGCGGCGGCAACCATCGCGTCGACCAGGTCGAGCGCCACTTCCTTGCCCTTCACCACCACCTTGCCCGCTTCCATCGGGCCGCCACTGACGAAAACGACCGGAATGTTGATCCGCATCGCCGCCATCAGCATTCCGGGCGTGATCTTGTCGCAGTTGGAGATACACACCATCGCATCGGCGCAGTGGGCGTTGACCATGTATTCGACGCTGTCGGCGATGAGGTCGCGGCTGGGGAGCGAATAGAGCATCCCGTCGTGTCCCATCGCGATGCCATCATCGACCGCTATCGTGTTGAATTCCTTGGCGACGCCGCCCGCCGCCTCGATCTCGCGCGCAACCATCTGGCCAAGGTCCTTGAGGTGCACATGGCCGGGAACGAACTGGGTGAAGCTGTTGACCACTGCGATGATCGGCTTCCCGAAATCGTCGTCCTTCATTCCTGTCGCGCGCCACAGCCCGCGCGCGCCCGCCATGTTGCGGCCGTGAGTGGAGGTACGAGAGCGGTAGGCGGGCATGGTGCGGAGCTTTCGTTGGTCCTGTCCCGAACGCACTATACCACAGCCGCGCGCGCTCGAAGAATGAATGCGCTGGGGCGGCCCAAGCGGCGCTATTCCATCAGTTCCATCGCCACGGCATTGGCGATGCGCGCGAGCCGCTCGGCCCATTGCGCGTGGCCCTCAGCGTGACCAATATGGTCCTGCCGCACCTCGATGCCGAGATAGGGCCGCCCTTCGGCTTCCGCATGGCGATTCATCGTCGCGTTGAGGAGCTTGCCCGAATAGGGCTGCTGGTCGCCGACCACGAGCCCCTCCGCCGCTAGCAGCGGTATCGCAAGGCGCGCGGCACGATCGTCCTCGTTGTAGAGTACGCCGACCTGCCACGGCCGCGCCTCGTCGCTGGACGCTAGTCGCGGGGTGAAGCTGTGGAGCGAGAGGATCAGCGCTGGCGGCATGGCGTCAAGCAGATCGGCCAGCGCGGCGTGGTAGGGGTGGAAGAACCGCGCCAGCCTGGCCTCGCGCGCCTCGTGGCTCAGCGCATTGCCGGGAATGGCATGCCCGTCGCTGGCGGTGGGGATCGCGGCGGGGGCATGCGCGTCGCGGTTGAAGTCGCAGACGAGGCGACTGACGTTGCCGAGGAAGGCGGCGGTGCCGGGGCGGCGCGCCATGATTTCGGCCACGGCGGCCACGCCGATGTCGACGGCGATATGCTGGTCGAGCAGCGCCGGGGCGATGCCAAGGTCGATGTCGCCAGGAACGCGGTTGCTGGCGTGGTCGGAGACGACGAGCACGCCGCCGAACTTCGGTGTGCCGACGATGCGATAGGCCTCGTGCGTCACCGCAACCGCCCCGCCAAATGCCACCAGTCGGGCCGCTCCGCCTTGAGCCGGTCTACCGCGCCCAGCAGCGCCGCATCGTCGCGGTAGAGCGCGAAGCAGGTCGCGCCCGAACCGGACATGCGGACGAGAAATGCGGGCGTGCCGCGCAGCCACTCGAGCACCTCGGCAATCGGCGGGCACAGACGGATCGCAGGCAACTCGAGATCGTTGCGCCCCTCGCGCGCGATAGTCGAAACCGGCCCTTCAGGCAGCGGACCGCGATCCTCGCCGTCCCACGCCGCGAACACTGGCCCGGTGGCAAGTGGAACGCGGGGATTGACCAGCAATATAGGTGTTTGCGCAAGGTCATTATCGACCGGTGTCAACTCGGTCCCGATCCCGCGCCCGATACACGCCAAACTATCGACGCAGGCCGGAACGTCCGCCCCAAGCTTCGCCGCCCGTGTCCGCCAGTCATCGGGCAATCCGTAGCGGTCGCGAACCATGCGGAATACCGCGCCCGCATCGGCCGAGCCGCCCCCCAGCCCCGCCGCGACCGGCAGGTTCTTCTCCAGCGTGACCGCCAGCCCGTCCGCGCGCGGCAACTTGCCCAGCGCCCGGGCAACGAGGTTGTCGAACGGGTTGTCGAGCCCACCCGCGAACTCGCCGGTCACCAGCACGCTGTCCTGCACCGCGGTGCGCGCCGTCAGCACGTCCCCCGCATCGACGAACGCGAACAGCGTCTCGAGCTCGTGATACCCGTCCTCCCGTCGTCTGCGGACATGCAGCGCAAGGTTGATCTTGGCGTAGCCGGTTTCGCGCATCAAAGCCCTCTTCCCTTCAGGGGAGAGGGTTGGGAGAGGGAGCGTCGCGCAACCGGCCCCCTCTCAACTTCGGCTAGGCGCTGCGCGCCAAGCCTGCGTATCTCTCCCCTGAAGGGGAGAGAGCAGTGGCGAGCCATCACATCCCTCACATATTCGGATAGTTCGGCCCGCCGCCACCCTCGGGCGTGACCCATTCGATGTTCTGGTTCGGGTCCTTGATGTCGCAGGTCTTGCAGTGGACGCAGTTCTGCGAGTTGATCTGGAACTTCATCGAGCCATCGTCGAGTTCCAGCCATTCGTACACGCCCGCCGGACAATACTTGGTAGAAGGCCCGCCGAACACCTTGTATTCGCTTTCATATTGCAGCTCCCGATCCTTGACGATCAGGTGGCAGGGCTGATCCTCGGCGTGATTGGTGAAGCTGAACGCCACGGACGTGAGACGGTCAAAGCTGATCTTCCCGTCGGGCTTGGGGTAGGCGATCGGCTGATAGAGGTCGGCGCGTTGCAGTTCCTCATAATCCCGGTGGTGCTTCATCGACAGCGGCAGGCCGATCTTCAATTGCCGCATCCACATGTCGATGCCAGCGAGCACGGTGCCGATGTCGCCGCCGAACTTAGCCACCAGCGGCTGCGCATTCTGCACCTTCTTCAGCTCGGTTGCGATCCAGCTGTCCCGCACCGCAGCGTCGTAATCGACCAGCTCGCCCTTCTCCTTGCCCGCGGCGATCGCGGCGGCGGCGGCCTCGGCGGCTAGCATCCCGCTCTTCATGGCGGTGTGGCTGCCCTTGATCCGGGGCACGTTGACGAAGCCCGCCGCGCAGCCGATCAGCGCGCCGCCGGGGAAGGCGAGCTTGGGCACCGACTGCCACCCGCCCTCGTTGATCGCGCGCGCGCCGTAAGCGACCCGCGTGCCGCCTTCGAGATACTCGCGGATCGCCGGGTGCTGTTTCCAGCGCTGGAATTCCTGGAACGGCGAGACCCACGGGTTCTTGTAGTCGAGCGCGGTCACGAACCCGATCGCCACCTGTCCATTCGCCTGGTGGTAGAGGAACCCGCCGCCCCAGGTGTCGCTCTCGCTGAGCGGCCAGCCCTGGGTGTGGATCACCCGGCCCGGAACGTGCTTGGCGGGATCGATGTCCCACAGCTCCTTGACGCCAAGGCCGTAGACCTGTGGCTGGCAATCGCCTTCGAGGTCAAACCGCGCCTTCATCCGCTTGGTCAGGTTGCCGCGTGCGCCCTCGGCGAAGAAAGTATACTTGGCGTGGATCTCCATGCCGGGCTGATAATCGCCCTTGTGGCTGCCATCAGCTGCGACGCCCATATCCTGCGTTATCACGCCCGTCACTGCGCCGCTCTCGTCGATGATGACCTCGGCGGCCGGGAAGCCGGGGAAGACCATGACGCCCAACGCCTCGGCCTGCTCCGCCAGCCAGCGGGTCATGTTGCCGAGCGAGCCGGTATAGCATCCGTCGTTGGACATGAACGGCGGCATCGCGAGGTGCGGAATGTCGAGCTTGCCCTTCTCCGACATCACCCAGTGCCAGTTGTCGGTAACGCGAACCTTGGCCATCGGGCAGGTCTCGCGCCAGTCGGGCAGCAGTTCGTCCAAGGCCTTGGGGTCGACCACCGCGCCCGAGAGGATATGCGCGCCGATCTCCGAGCCTTTTTCGAGCACGATCACTTCCAGCTCGGAATTGAGCTGCTTCAGCCGGATCGCCGCCGCCAGGCCCGCGGGGCCACCGCCGACGATTACCACGTCGCAGGGCATCGATTCGCGTTCGCTCATGATCTCGTCGGTCCTGTCTTGCTCGGTGAGGAAGTTGCTCCAATGCCTTGATTGCTGCGCCGGGGCAGGTCAAGACCCGGGGCAACGTGACCGACGCCCGCGAACCCCTGCCCCAGGCCGAAGATTTCGCAGCCGCGCTCGACTGGTGGCGCGAGGCGGGTGTTGATAGCGATTTCGCCGACGCCGCGACTAACTGGCTGGCGCCCCCCGTCGCGCCCACCGAGCAGGCCGCCGCTCCAGTCCCGAAACGACAAATCGCCGAACCGGCGGAGCCTGCTGGCGAGCTGCCATTCGGCGGAGACGCGCAACTCTGGCCGGCCAGTCTCGATGCCTTCCGCGAACTATGGCTGACCGCACCGGCGCTCGAGGATGGCGGCATCGGCCCACGGGTCGCGCCGCGTGGTCGCTTGGGGGCCGATCTCATGGTTTTGGTCGCCATGCCGGAGGAGGACGACACCGAAACGCTGCTATCCGGTGCGGGTGGACGGCTGATAACCGGGTTCCTGCGCGCAGCGGGGATTGACGCGGAGAACGTGTATTACGCTTCGGTCCTGCCACGCTGCACGGCAATGCCAGACCTTGCCCGTGACGGGCTCGGGCAGGTGCTGCGGCACCATGCCGCGCTGGTCGGGCCGGGGCGGATCCTCGCGCTTGGGCGCAACATCCTGCCGCTCCTCTCGCACGAGCCGGCGCAAGCACCTGCAATTTTACCGCAATTTAACCATGAAGGTCGCAGCGTGCCGCTATTGGAAGCGAGGGGACCTGCCGAACTGCTACGCTCGGCCCGCGCCCGGGCTGATTTGTGGCGACGATGGCTCGAATGGACAGATGCCTGACGTGACGATCACCAAGCTGTTGAAATTGAGCGCACTTGCCGTCGCTGCGGCAGGCATGTCCACTCCCGCGCTGGCGAACAGCACCGCCGCCGAATATTTCCGCGCCCGGGTGCACACGAGCCAGGTGCCCGAACTGCTGAGTCGGCCCGACCGGGAATATTACTCCGAGTTGTTCCGGGCCATTGCGCGCGAGGACTGGACTCGCGTGAATGCGATGTTCTCAGAGCGGGCAAGCGGTCCGTTGCATCAGGTCGCACGCGCCGAATACTATCTTCATGCCAACAGCCCGCGCGTCGAACTGCCGCCGATCCAGGCGTGGCTGGCGGACGGGTCGAGCCTGCCGCAAGCGGAACGCATGGCCGGGCTGGGGATGAAGCGAGGGCTGATGTCCGCGCCTTATCTCCCCAGGGAACAGGCATTCGTCCAGCAAGGCTACGCCACCAAGCGCATCCTTCCGCGGGGCGTGACCGACGGGACCATGCCAGCCGGCATCAGCACGGCCATTCTCGACCACATCAAGAAAGACGATCCCGACGGCGCCCGCCTGTTGCTGGATGGAATTGACGCAAGCCTGAGTTCCGAAGCCCGCGCCGAGTGGCGCCAGCGGGTTGCATGGAGCTATTACATCGAAAACAACGATCCCGCGGCGCTGGCCATGGCACGCACCGTGCGCGATGGATCGGGCGCCTGGGTCGCGGAAGGCGAATGGACCGTGGGTCTGGCCGCCTGGCGCATGGGCGATTGCGAAACCGCCGCCGATGCTTTCCAGCGCACCGCCGGACGATCCACCAATAGCGAGCTGACCGCTGCCGGGCATTACTGGGCCAGCCGCGCGCTGATCCGTTGCCGCGCTCCGGAAAAGGCGGCCGAGCAGCTGCGCGGCGCGGCGCGCCATGACGAAACGCTGTACGGGATGCTTGCGCGCGAGCAGCTAGGACAGGTTCTGCCCCGCACGCATGCGGCCGCCGACTTCACGCAGCAGGATTGGCAGGCGGTTCGCGACGTCGAGAACGTGCGCATCGCGGTCGCGCTGGCTGAAATCGGCGAGCATCGGTTGGCCGACGAGGTTCTGCGACACCAGGCGCGCATTGGCGATGCGTCGCAATTCGATGAATTGTCACGGCTGGCACGCGATCTGGGCCTGCCGGCGACCCAGTTGTGGATGGCCCACAATGCTCCGCGCGGCGCCCGCGCCGAACCGGCGCTGCGCTATCCGGCGCCACGTTGGCAGCCAGTCAACGGTTGGCAAGTCGATCCCGCGCTGGCCTACGCGCATACGTTGCAGGAATCGGTCTTCCGGGCCGACGCGGTTAGTCCGGCCGGCGCGCGGGGGCTGATGCAGATCATGCCCGCCGCCGCGCGCGACCATGCGGGCAAGCTGGGCGTCACGGGCAGCCCAACCGATCTTTCCCGTCCGGACGTCAATCTCGCTTTCGGACAAGCGCATCTCAACATGCTGCGGACAAGCCCGGCCACGCAAGGCCTGCTGCCCAAGATCATGGCCGCCTACAACGCCGGGCTGAGCCCGGTGGGCCGCTGGAATTCCGAAGTCCGCGATCAGGGCGACGCGCTGCTTTACATGGAGAGCATCCCTTACTGGGAAACGCGCGGCTATGTCGCGATCGTCATGCGCAATTACTGGATGTACGAACGGCAGGCAGGTGGTCCATCGGACAGCCGCAAGGCGCTCGCCCAAGGCCAGTGGCCGACTTTTCCAGGGTTGGCCGGGGGCAGCGGCGTTTACCTCTCCAGAGCCGAGTGATAACGGCGCCCGATGGCAATCGACATCGGGCGTCCGTTCAGGCCGGTCAACATCGCGGTGCTGACCGTGTCGGATACCCGTACATCGGCGGACGATACCTCGGGCGATATCCTGGCGGAGCGCGTACGGTCGGCGGGGCATCACCTGGCTGCCCGCGCCATCGAGCGTGACGACGCCGATGCGATTGTCACCCGGCTGAACAACTGGATCGACGATCCGGCGATTGACGCCATCGTCTCGACCGGGGGGACCGGTCTTACGGGGCGGGACGTCACCCCTGAGGCGATCGACCGGGTCAAGGAACGCGACATCCCCGGGTTTGGCGAGCTGTTCCGCATGATCAGCTATCGTTCGATCGGGACCAGCACGGTCCAGAGCCGGGCCTGCGCCGCGCTGGCGCGCGGAACCTATTTGTTTGCCCTGCCAGGCTCCAACGGCGCGGTGCGTGATGCGTGGGACGGTATCCTGGCGGAGCAGCTCGACAGCCGTAACCGACCTTGCAATTTTGTGGACCTGATGCCGAGGCTGCGCGAAAAGTAGCGCTTTCCTCGCCCTCTTGTTCCGTTTATGTTCCGACGAATGGAACGACGTTTGGACCCCGAGATCCATGGGCGCGGAGCGCAGTCCGGCGCTGTGCCCACCCGGTTCGGCCTGGCCACACGCGAAGCGGACGGCGACTGGCGCGACTACATGGCGGCGCTTACCAGTATCGAGGGTGGGCCGCCAATCAAGCTTCGCACGACAGTGACCGAGGAACACCCCAAGACGATCCTCACCTTCAACCAATCGCCCGATATCGCTTTCGACCGTTCGATCAACGCCTATCGCGGGTGCGAGCATGGCTGTGTCTATTGCTTCGCGCGGCCGACCCACGCCTATCACGACCTGTCCCCTGGCCTTGACTTCGAAACGAAGTTGTTTGCCAAACCCAATGCGGCCGAACTGCTGCGCGCAACATTCGCCAAGCCAAAATATCGACCACGACCGATCGCGATGGGCACCAACACCGATCCCTATCAGCCGATCGAGCGCCGTTATCGTATCACTCGCCAGGTACTCGAGGTGTGCCTGGAGACGCGCCATCCGGTGACGATCACGACCAAGTCCGACCGCGTGCTCGACGATCTGGACCTGTTGCGAGATCTGGCCGCGCGCAACCTGGTTGCGGTTTCGATCTCGGTCACGACGCTCGATCCAGTCCTCTCTGGCAAGCTCGAACCGCGCGCAGCTTCGCCTATCAAAAGACTGAACGCAATTGGTAAACTGGTAGAAGCCGGGGTTCCAAACCACTGCTCCGTCGCGCCGGTGATTCCAGCATTGACCGACGAATTCATGGAGGCGATCGTTGCCCGCGTCGGCCAAATGGGGGTGCATTCCGCAGGCTGGATCCCGCTGCGGCTGCCTCACGAAGTCGCGCCACTGTTTCGCGAGTGGCTATCGGTCCATTTCCCGGAACGCGGTGACAAGGTTATGGGCATCGTTCGTTCAATCCGCGACGGTCGCGACAACGATCCCGACTTTTTCACCCGGATGAAGCCGAGCGGCGTGTGGGCCGACCTGTTCCGGGCCCGCTTCCGCCTCGCATGCAAGCGGGCGGGTATTGGAAAGGCGCGGTTCTCGCTCGATTGCACCGCCTTCGTGCCGCCAGAAACGGGCGGCCAAATGCGCCTGTTTTGAGCCCGACCGAAGCGCCCATTCATCCAATCTTAGCTGTATCGCGATAGGTTCCCCGGATGCGTAATCCGCTCGCGTTTTTGGCCATTGCCGCGCTCGTCGGCTGCACGGACGATGTGCGCGGCAAGTCGCTCGCCGACTACGACTTATCCGATTCCGCCGTCACCGTGCCCCTGATCGAGAACCTGGACGAGGCTGACCGCGCGCCATTTCGCCAGTTCCTGTTGCATCACATGGCAACCTCGAAAGGGTTCTGCGGCGAACCGCTGTTCGACGAGGACGGCGCAGCGCCAGTGACCATAGGCGACGCGATCCGGCTGACGCGGGTCCGCGAAGAACGCATGGCAATGCAAGGACGATCATTCGACATGGCCTCGCTGACGCCCCGGGCACGGCGGACGATCGAACTCGATCAGCTTCAACGTCGGCGCGGCGAACTCAACGACCTGATCGCCAATGCGCGGATGGCCGGCGAAACCGCGACGATCGCCGACAATCAACGGCGCGTCGCACAGCTCACCCAGCAGATCGACCGGCTCACGGCGAAGCCGATCTAGCTGCGGGCCGTCCGCCGGGGCGCCTCAAGCGTCCAGCCGGTAATTGCAAAACCGTTCGCGCAGATCCTTCTTGCTGATCTTCCCGGTTGCCGTGTGCGGGATGTCATCGACAAATTCCACCGCATCGGGCAGCCACCATTTTGCGACCTTGTCCCTGAGGTAGTCGATCACGTCGTCGCTTGCGAGTTCGGCACCTTCCTGTCGGACGCAGAACAGCACAGGGCGTTCATCCCATTTGGGATGCGGCATGCCAATGGCGGCCGCCTCGGCGATCTGCGGGTGCCCGACCGCTGCGTTTTCCAGCTCGACCGAACTGATCCACTCCCCGCCCGACTTGATCACGTCCTTGGTCCTGTCGGTGAGCTGGAGCGTACCGTCGGGGTGCAGGATGCCAACATCGCCAGTGTCGAACCAGCCATCAGCATCGATGGCATCCTCTTCCGCCTTGAAATAGCGCTTGATCACCCACGGGCCACGAATCTGCAGCGCTCCACTGGTCCGCCCGTCGCGGGGGAGTTCGGTGGCCATGTCATCGAGATCGACCGTGCGCAGTTGCACGCCAAAGATAGGGCGGCCCTGCATCGCGGTTTTGGCGACCCTTTCATCGAAGCTGAGCTGATCCCAATCCTGCGTCGGCCCTCCCACCGTGCCGATCGGGCTTGTTTCCGTCATGCCCCAGGCATGCTGCACCCGCGTGCCGTTCTTCATCAGGCGCTCGATCATGAACCTGGGCGCGGCCGAACCCCCAATCGTCGCGGCGCGCAGCTTGGGCAGATCCTTGCCCGAGGCGTCGCAATACTGGAACGTCGCAAGCCAGACCGTGGGCACCCCCGCACTGTCGGTAACGCCTTCGCGCTCCATCAGCCCGCATAGCACCGCCGGCTCATTAACCGCGGAAAACACAAACTTGATCCCCGCCATCGCCCCCGCATAGGGCAGCCCCCAGCTTGCGGCATGAAACATCGGCACGACGGGAAGCATCACCGACGAAGACGTGAAATTGAACGCGCTGGGCTGAAGACCCGCAAGGGCATGCAGCACGGTTGAGCGATGCTCGTACAGCACCCCCTTGGGATTGCCGGTGGTGCCGCTGGTATAGCACAGCATGCATGGGTCGCGCTCGCTTCCCTCGAGCCACCGGAAGTCACCGTCCTGCGCGCCAATCCATTCCTCGAACTGACTGCCTGCGCCGGACCCCGAACCGGGATTGTCGTAGCAAATATAATGTTCGATTGAGGTCCACTTTTCGCGCATGCGATCGACGATCGGCTGAAACATCGCATCGTAGAGCAACACGCGATCTTCCGCATGATTGGCGATGTATTCGAGCTGGTCGTCGAACAGGCGCGGGTTGATTGTGTGGAGCACCCCGCCCATCCCCGCAACGCCGTACCAGCTGACCAGATGCCGCGAATGATTCATCGCCAGGCTGGCGACCCGGTCCCCTGGCTTTATGCCCAGCGCAACCAGCGCCTGCGCCATTTTGAGTGCGTCGGACCGGATGCCGGCCCAGTTGGTGCGCGTTTCGGTGCCATCGGCCCAACGGGTCACGATCTCGCGCGTCCCTGCCTCGCGTGCCGCGTGATCAATCACCGCGGTGACGCGCATGGTCCAGTCCTGCATCGCTCCAAGCATCAAGGCCTCTCCAACATATGTTTCAAGCATTCATGCAGGTGGCACGGCGACTTGGCAACGCTGCGAAATGTCAGGCGACGAGCCGGAGGTGGTCACCCCCGCGACGCGTGGTGAGCGCGACATTCGCGATCCCGGCCACTTCCGCCAGTCGTTCGGCCAGTTCGCCATCGAGCTTGAAATCACGGCCAAGGCGGACCAGCGGTTCGCGCTCGGCGCCGGTCTTGAGCGTTGCCACCACTTCGCCATTGCCGACCGTGCCGGGCACCAGCAGCGCCTTCAACTCCTCGAGCGCCCCGGCATCATGGACTTCGAGGCTCAGGAGCATCCGCGCGGCGCCATGAACTTCTGCAAGAGGGCGGGCGCCGCGCACGGTTACGCGGGGCGGATCGTCGGGGTTGGGCGCGTCGAGTTCGACTGTCAGCAGCACGCACGTGCTTTCCGCCGCCCATTTGGTGAAGCTGTCGACCAGCCCTTCCTCGAAACATGCCGCGCTGAACTGGCCGGTCTGGTCGGAAAAATCGGCGCGAATAAACGTGCCGCCCTTGCGCGTCTGCCCCTTGCGCGCACCTTCGACCATGGCCGCCATCACGGCCTGGCTGCGGCCCGATCCGCCGCCCCCGCCGCCACTCTCCATCAAGCTCTGATAAGTTCGCGCGCCGTTGGCGGAGGCAACTTGCCAGTACTGCTGCACCGGGTGGGCGGAGAAATAAAAGCCGAAGTTCTCGCGTTCCTGCGCCATGCGTTCGGGCCGTGACCAGGGCTCCGCAGGCTTCAGCCGCAACTCCTCGGGCGCCGCTTCCACGCCGCCGAACAGCCCCGCCTGCCCGCTCTCCCGCTCGCGGCTGGCCGCATCGGCGACCGCCAGCAGCAGGTCGATATTGGCGTGGAGCCGCGCCCGGTCATCGTCGAGCGCGTCGAGCGCGCCCGCGCAGATCAGTCCTTCCAGCTGGCGCGAGTTCATCGAGCCTTTCGGCAGGCGTTCGAACAGATCCTTGAGGCCGGTGAACGGACCGCGTGCCGCGCGCTCGTCCACCAGCGCTTCCATCGCCTTCTCGCCGACGTTGCGAATGCCCGCGAGTGCGTAGCGTACGGCATAGCCGTCGTCGGTCTGCTCGACCGTGAACTCCGCCTCCGACGCGTTCACGCACGGCGGCGCGACCACGATCCCATTACGCCGCGCGTCGTCCACGAACAGCGCCAGCTTTTCCGACTGGTGCATGTCGAAACACATCGACGCGGCGTAGAATTCTTCCGGGTAATGCGCCTTCAGCCACGCCGTCTGGTAAGCGAGCAGCGCATATGCGGCGGCATGCGACTTGTTGAAGCCGTAGCCGGCGAACTTGTCGATCAGGTCGAACAGCTCGTTCGCGCGCTTGGGCGGGATTTGCGATACCGCGCCGCAACCTTCGATGAAGCGGCTGCGCTGGGCGTCCATCTCGGCCTGCACCTTCTTGCCCATCGCGCGGCGCAGCAGGTCGGCGTCGCCCAGCGAATAACCGGCCAGGATCTGCGCCGCCTGCATCACCTGTTCCTGGTAGACGAAGATGCCGTAAGTTTCGGCGAGGATTCCCTCGAGCTTCGGGTGCGGATACTCGATCGGCACCTCGCCCGCCTTACGCTTGCCGAACAGCGGGATGTTGTCCATCGGGCCGGGCCGGTAGAGCGAGACAAGCGCGATGATGTCTTCGAACTTGGTCGGCTTTACCGCGGTCAGCGTGCGCCGCATCCCTTCGGATTCGAGCTGGAACACGCCGACCGTGTCACCGCGCTTGAGCAGGTCGTAGACCGCCGGATCGTCCCACGCGAGGCCCGCGAGATCGACCGCTATCCCGCGCTTCTCGAGCAGCTCGACCGCCTTCTGCAGCACCGACAGCGTCTTGAGGCCCAGGAAGTCGAACTTGACCAGCCCCGAGCTTTCGACGTGCTTCATGTCGAACTGCGTCACCGGCATGTCCGAACGCGGATCGCGGTAGAGCGGCACGAGCTTCGCCAGGGGGCGATCCCCGATCACCACACCCGCCGCGTGGGTCGAGCTGTTGCGCGGGAAGCCCTCGAGCTGCATCGCGAGATCGACGAGACGCCGCACCTCGTTGTCGTTGTCGTACTCGCGGCGAAAATCGGCAGCGCCGTTCAGCGCGCGGGGCAGCGTCCAGGGGTCGGTCGGATGGTTGGGCACCATTTTGCACAGCCGATCGACCTGGCCATAGCTCATTTGCAGGATGCGCCCACAATCGCGCAGCACCGCACGCGCCTTCAGCTTGCCGAAGGTGATGATCTGCGCGACGTGATCGTGCCCATACTTGCTCTGGACATAGCGAATTACCTCGCCCCGGCGGGTTTCGCAGAAGTCGATGTCGAAGTCCGGCATCGACACGCGCTCGGGATTGAGGAAGCGTTCGAACAGCAGCCCCAGCTTCAGTGGGTCGAGATCGGTGATGGTCAGCGCCCAGGCCACCACGCTGCCCGCACCCGAACCGCGCCCCGGCCCCACCGGGATGCCCTGGTCCTTGGCCCATTTGATGAAGTCGGCGACGATCAGGAAATAACCGGGGAAGCCCATCTTGACGATCACTTCGACCTCGAAATCGAGTCGGTCGAAATAGGCCTGCCGGTCGTCCTCCGGCATATCACCATAGAGCTCGAGCCGGGCAACCAGCCCGGTGCGCGCATCCTCCGCCAGCATCCGCGCCTCGCCTTCAAGGTCGCCCGCGAGACTCGGCAGGATCGGATCCCGGTTGGGCGGCGCGTAGGCGCAGCGCTGGGCGATGACGAGGGTATTGTCAGTTGCCTCGGGAAGGTCATCGAACGCTTCGACCATCTCCTGGGCGGATTTCACGTAAGCCTGCGGATTGGACCGCACGCGCTCTTCCGCCTCGATATGGGTCGAGGCGGCAATGCACAGCATCGCGTCGTGCGCTTGGTGATTGTTAGGCTCGGCGAAGGCGGCAGGATTTGTGGCCACGAGCGGCAGCCCGCGCGCATATGCGAGGTCGATCAGCGCATCTTCCGCCGCGGCCTCTACTGGATCGCCGCGCCGGGCGAGCTCGATGTAGAGCCGCCCCGGGAACAGCGCCTCGAGCTTTTCCAGCAGGGCTTCGGCATGATCGCGCTGGCCATCGGCCAGCAGCCGGGTCAGGCCGCCCTCACCCGCGCCGGTCAGTGCGATCAGCCCTCCGGTCCGCTCTGTCAGATCAGCCAGCGCGACGTGCGGCTCAAGCTCGAGCGGCCGTTCGAGATGCGCCTTGCTGACCAGATGGCAGAGGTTGTCGTAACCTCCCTCGTCCTGCGCGAAGAGCGGCAGGTAATCGACCTTCCGCCCCCCTTCTTCACGCGCCAGACCCAGCAGCGCACCCACTATCGGCTGCACGCCTTCGTCGAAGCACGCCTTGGCAAACGCGACCGCGCCATAAAGGCCATTGCGATCGCAGATCGCAATGGCCGGGAAGCCGCGTTCCTTCGCCAGCCGGGCCATCGCCTTGGGCTCGATCGCGCCTTCGAGCATCGAGTATGACGACAGGACGCGCAAGGGGACGAATGGAGCGAACGGCATGGCGGGAATATGCGATGGGGGTGGGGATTCGCCAACCGGGTTGGCGATCATTTCCTCTTATTCGTCATCGCTGCAGCGTTACAGCAGCCGTTCGATATCCTTGGCGATCCGCTCTGGCTTGTCCTGCGGGGCATAGCGTTTCACCACGTTTCCCTGCCGGTCGATCAGGAACTTGGTGAAGTTCCATTTGATCGATTTCGACCCCATCAGGCCGGGCGCCTGGCCTTTCATCCAGTCGAACAGCGGGCTGGCCTGGTCGCCGTTGACATCGACCTTGGCCATCAACGGGAAGGTAACACCGAAATTGAGTTTGCAGAATTCCGCGATCTCGTCCGCATTACCCGGTTCCTGCGCGCCGAACTGGTTACAGGGGAAGCCCAGCACCTCGAACCCGCGGTCCCGGTATTGCGCGAACAGCTTTTCCAGCCCATCGTATTGCGGCGTGAACCCGCACTTGCTGGCGGTGTTGACTACCAGCAGCACCTTGCCGAGCTTGTCCTTGAGGTCGAGCTGTTCGCCCCGGTTCGTCGTGACGGTGAAATCGGCAACCGTGGTCATTTGCTAGTCCCCTCGCTATTCGAGCACCCCGTCATGCAGGCGTACCACGCGATCCATTCGCGCGGCGAGTCTCTCGTTGTGCGTGGCCACCAGAGCCGCGCTGCCCTCGCCGCGCACCAGCGCCAGGAACTGTTCGAGCACCCGGTCGGCGGTGTGTTCGTCGAGGTTGCCGGTTGGCTCGTCCGCCAGCACCAGGGTGGGCCGGTTGGCGAGCGCGCGTGCAACCGCCACGCGCTGTTGTTCGCCGCCCGAAAGCTGGCTGGGCCGGTGGCTCATGCGATGGCCGAGGCCGAGCGCCGCCAGCAATTCGCGCGCGCGCGCATCACATTCGGGACGCGGCTTTCCCGCTACGAGTTGCGGCAAGACGACGTTCTCCTGCGCGGTGAAATCGGGCAGCAAGTGATGAAATTGATAGACGAAGCCCAGGTGATCGCGCCGGACCTGGGTGCGTCCATCGCTAGGCAGGGCGCTGGCTTCGACACCGGCGATGGCGATGCGTCCGCCAAAACCGCCTTCGAGCAGGCCGACCGCCTGCAACATGGTCGATTTGCCGGAACCTGACGGACCCAGCAGTGCCACGATCTCGCCCGGCTGCACCGACAGATCCACCCCGCGCAGCACATCGATCCGCTCGCCGCCCTGTTCAAAACTGCGGGTCAGGCCGCTCAATTCGATGACGGGCCTATTCATAGCGGAGCACCTGCACCGGATCGGTATTGGCCGCCTTGAAGGCGGGATAGAGCGTGGCAAGGAAACTGAGACCGAGCGCAAGCCCGGCTATCCCCAGTACCTCCATCGGGTCGACACGCGCGGGCAGTTCGGTCAGGAAGCGAACCTCGGGGTTCCACACGCTCTGCCCGGTCGCGATCTCGATCCCCCGCACGATCGCCTGACGAAACGCCAGCACCAGGAAACCGAGTGCAAGCCCGGCCACCGTTCCCACCATTCCCACCGTGAAGCCCGTGGTCACGAAGATCTTGGTGAGGTTGCGGCGGGTTGCGCCCATTGTTCGCAGGATCGCGATGTCGCGTGTCTTTGAACGGACCAGCATCACCAGCGACGACAGGATGTTGAACGCCGCGACCACGACGATGATCGACAGTGCAAAGAACATCGCGACCCGTTCCACCTCCAACGCCTCGAAAATGGACGCGTTGATCACCTTCCAGCTGTTGACTTCGGCCCGGCCCTGCAGGCGCTGGGTGACCGGCGCCATGATCTCGTCGACCCGGTCCGCGTCTTCCGTCACCACTTCGATCATGCCAATGGTGTCGCCGGTCAGCAGCAGCGTCTGCGCGTCGGGGATCGGCATGATCACGAACGCCTGGTCGAAATCGTAGACCCCGGTTTCGAACACCGCCGCGATGCGATAGCCGATCTGGCGCGGGACGGTCCCAAACGGGGTCGAGCGGCCGGCCGGATTGATGATGGTGAGCGTGTCGCCCACCCCCGCGCCCAGGTTCATGGCTAGCCGCGATCCGATCGCGATATTGCCCTGGTTCGCCCGCACCTCCGCCAGGTTCCCCATGACGAGCTGGTCCGCCAGGCTGGCAATGTCTTCCGCGGTATTGCCGCGCACCACGACACCTTCGACCCGGCCATTGGAGCTGCCCAGCAACGGCTGCTCTATCAGCGGAGAAGCACTGACGACCCCTTCGGTCCGCTGGGTTTCCTCCAGCACATCCTGCCAGTTGTCGAGCCGGCCGCCATAGGCCTGGATGATGGCATGCCCGTTCAACCCCACGATCCGGTCGAGCAATTCGCCGCGAAAGCCGTTCATCACGCTCATGACGATCACCAGCATCGCGACCGACAACATTACGACGACGACCGAAATGCCGGCGACCAGCGCGATGAACGCTTCGCTGCGGCCCGGCAGCAGATAGCGCCGGGCGATGGTCCATTCGAAGGGATTGAGGATCAAGGAAACACCGCTTCCGCTGGTTCTAGGGTTTTGGTGGTCCCGCATCTAGGCAGGCTTGGCAAGGGGCGCAACCAAATCCCTGACCGGTTCGTGGCACCCCTACAGCCGCCCTTGTAATCGAGCCGTAACATCGCCATTGAGCGCCGCGAGACGCGCGCAGCATCGGGCCCCTCGCACCGCCATGAACTTGACCCATCCCTTCCTCGACCTCGACGGCGACAAGCTGCGCGAGGAATGCGGCGTGTTCGGCGCGGTCAACGCCGCCGATGCCACGGCGCTCACCGCGCTCGGCCTCCATGCCTTGCAGCACCGGGGGCAGGAAGCCGCGGGAATCACCAGTTTTGACGGGCAGGAATTTTATTCCTCGCGCGGGCTCGGCCACGTGGCGGAAAACTTCTCGTCCAGCGAGGCGATTGCGGCGCTGCCCGGCACGATGGCGGCGGGCCATGTCCGCTATTCCACCACGGGCGGATCGGGCCTTCGCAACGTCCAACCGCTCTATGCCGATCTTGCCAGCGGTGGCTTCGCGGTGGCGCACAATGGCAATATTTCCAACGCGCGGACCCTGCGCGATGACCTGGTCCAGCGCGGCGCGATCTTCCAGTCGACCAGCGATACCGAGGTGATCATCCACCTCGTCGCCACCAGCCGCTATCCCACGATGAGCGACCGCCTGATCGATGCGCTGCGGCTGGTCGAAGGCGCCTATTCGCTGATCGTGATGACGCCGACGGGCATGATCGCCTGCCGCGATCCGCTCGGCATCCGGCCGCTGGTCATGGGCCGGATCGGCGAGGCAACGGTGTTCGCCAGCGAAAGCGTAGCGTTCGACGTTGTCGGCGCCGAGCTGATCCGCGAGGTCCAGCCCGGCGAACTGGTCATGGTCGACTTCGACAACAACGTGACCTCGCTCCACCCGTTCGGCAATCACCGCGCGCGGCCCTGCATCTTCGAGCATGTCTATTTCAGCCGCCCCGATTCGGTGTTTGCCGGGCACAGCGTCTATGCGGCGCGCAAGGCGATCGGGCAGCAACTGGCGATCGAGGCACCGGTCGATGCCGACCTGGTCGTGCCGGTACCCGACAGCGGCGTGCCCGCCGCGATCGGATATGCCCAGCAATCGGGTGTCCCGTTCGAACTTGGCATCATTCGATCGCATTATGTCGGGCGAACATTCATCCAGCCTAGTGACGGAGCGCGCCATTCCGGCGTGAAGCGCAAGCATAACGCCAACCGGGCGCTGGTCGAAGGCAAGCGGATCGTGCTGATCGACGATTCGATCGTGCGCGGCACAACCAGCCTCAAGATCGTCGAGATGATGCGCGAAGCGGGCGCCAGGGAGGTGCATTTTCGCGTCGCCAGTCCACCAACGGCGCATTCCTGTTTCTACGGTGTGGACACGCCGGAACGTTCGAAACTGCTGGCCGCGCGGATGGAGATCGAACCGATGCGCCAGTTCATCCAGGCTGACAGCCTCGCGTTCGTTTCCATCGACGGTCTGTATCGTGCGGTCGGTGCGAGCGGACGCGACAGCGCCAACCCGCAATTCTGCGATGCCTGTTTTACCGGGCAATATCCCACCGCCCTGACCGACCTCGCCCGGCGCGATGATCGCGAAGCGCAGCTCCCGTTCGACAAGGTCGCCTGATGCCAGATGAAAAATCGCTCGCCGGGCGCGTCGCGCTCGTCACCGGCGCGAGCCAGGGGATCGGCGCGGCAACCGCGCTGGCCCTGGCGGAAGCAGGCGCCCATGTCGTCTTGACCGCGCGCGACGTGAAAAAGCTGGAAGCGATCGAGGATGCCATCCACGCCGCCGGCGGAACCGCGACGATCGCGCCGGTCGACCTGACCGAGCCGGACGGCGTTGCCCGCCTCGCCGCGGCCATTGCCAGCCGGTGGGACAAGCTCGACGTGCTGGTGATCGCCGCCGCATATCTGCCCACGCTGACGCCGGTAACACAGATCGATGCCAAGCAGTTTACCCAGGCGGTGACAACCAACCTGCTTGCCACACAGGCCCTGTTGGCCAATTTCGACCCCCTGCTCAAGCGCAGCGGCCAAGGCCGCGTCATCGGGCTGACAAGCAGCGTAGGCGCGGAACCCCGCGCCTATTGGGCCGCCTATGGCGCGACGAAGGCCGCTTTCGATTCGCTGCTGGCCAGCTATGCCAGGGAAGTCGAGAAGATCGGCGGAGTGCGGGTCGCCATCGTGGATCCGGGGGCCACCCGGACCGCAATGCGTGCAAAGGCTTATCCGGGCGAAGATCCGCAGACGGTCAAGGATCCGTCGATCGTTGCAGACCGGATCGTCGAGATGGTCGCCGGAGATTTCGCGACCGGCCACCGCGAACGGATTGGTTAACGCCGCTTTACCCCGATCGCATACCGCGCAGTAACCGTTCCGCGTTGAAATTGCGGGTCGCCTTCCAGGACAAGCCAGGAACGGCATGGGTGCGGGAATTCGAGTCGATGTCGCTCGGCGCTAACGAAAGCTATCACCTTGCCGCGCAGGAAGATCGCTGCGCGCCGCGCACGCGGCTGACTATCCCCGCGCAGCTTCGCGCGTCCGGCGGGCGAGCCTTCCAGACGGTGGTCCACGACCTGTCAATCTCCGGCTTCAGCGCGGCGGCGGTCACCCGGATGCATGAAGGGCAGCTGTGCTGGATCACCCTGCCCGGCCTGGAATCGCTCCAGGCGCAAGTCGTATGGTGGGATAACTCCGTGGTCGGATGCGCGTTCGAGCAGTTGCTCAGCCCGATCGTGCACGACAACGTGTTGCAACGCTACGCGCCCACTTCCGTCTATCGGTACACGCCCTAATCAGCGGCGGCGGCGATCCGCTGCATCAGTGCGAGCCGGGCCATGCTCCGATCGCGCTCGGTCGCCCTGGGCCAGCTCGAAACGATCGCGACCACCACACCCTGTTCGGGCAACAAAGTAATGGACTGGCCGAAAATACCCTGTCCGCCAAAATTGCCGCCAGGATAGGTCCACCATTGATAGCCATATCCGAACCCGGGGTTCTGCGCGAATTCGACCGCGGGCCCGCCCGCCTGGCCGAACCAGCCAGCCGGCACCGCTGGCTGACCCCCTTCCAGCACCCACTGGCCGAACCGAGCGTAGTCGGAGAGGCGCAGCGACAGGCAGCACCCGCCGATATTCCCGCCGGTGAGGTCGGTCATCCAGAACAG
Organism: uncultured Erythrobacter sp.; assembly: GCA_964516135.1. Lineage (GTDB taxonomy): Bacteria > Pseudomonadota > Alphaproteobacteria > Sphingomonadales > Sphingomonadaceae > 34-65-8. The sequence continues at coordinate 61,670 of CAZEWN010000003.1, forward strand.
GTCGCCCGCAAAGCCGGCGGGATCGACGATCTTTTCCTTGGCATAATCGGCCAGTGACCGCCCCGTGGCCGCCGTGACCAGATCACCCAGCAGGTTGGTCTCAAGCGTCTTGTAGACCCACTTGGCGCCCGCCGGCGCCTCGCGCGTCAATTGCCGGGCGTAGGTCACCGCCTGCGATTCGCCCGCGACTGGCTCGACGAGCAGCATCCGGGCGACGTCGCTGTCGGGGTCGGCGTAGTCTTCGTTCCATTTGACGCCCGACGTCATCGTCGCGAGCTGGCGCACGCTAACGCCGTCGTAGGCGGTCCCCGCCAGCGCCGGGAGGTATCGTGTGACCGGATCGTCGATGCTGGCGATGGCGCCGTCCTTGATCGCGGCGCCCAGCAGGGTCGAGGTGAAGCTCTTGGCGACCGAAAAGCTGGTCCAGCGCGCTTCGGGTCCGAACGCCAGGCCGTACCGCTCGTAGCGGACCAGCCCGTCTTGCAGCACCATGATGCCCGCCGCCCCGCTGTCATCCAGATAGCGATCGATCTCTGCCGCCAGCGCGGGGGCGAACGGCGCGCCCACGGCCAGCACGCGCGGCGTCCGATCGGCCGTTACCTCGTGCCCGGCAAAATAATCCTCCATCCGCCGGAAACGATCGGTGCGGGTGGGATTGTCCCAGAACAACACCTGAAGCTGTTCGACCGGCAATTGCGTTGTCGGCTGCGTCAGGCGCACCTGGCTGCCTTGGGGCACCATGCAGCCAGCCAGCGCGCACAACCCGATCGAAATGAGAAGCGCCCGCATTTCCCCTCCCTATGCTGTTATTTTACAAGCGTAACTTGATGTACGTCGATGCCTCCGCCGCGAAACCCGCCTTCGCAGTACATCAGATAGTACCGCCAGAGACGCTGAAACCGCTGATCGAAACCTGCGGGCAAGGTCCCCGCATTTGCCGCGGCATCGAAGTTTTTCCGCCAAGCCGCTAACGTAACAGCATAATCCTGGCCAAAGCTTTCCTCGTCCTGCCAACGCAAACCGCGTTCCCCGGCAAGGCGGCGGAACTCGCTGGTGCGAATCAGGAGACCACCCGGGAAGATGTAGGCCTGGATAAAATCAGCACTGCGGGCATATGCGTCGAACAGCGTGTCCTTCATCGAAATATACTGGATCGCTGCCCGTCCGCCCGGCTTCAGATTGCGCGCGATGCAATCCATGAACTCGGGCCAGTATTCCCGTCCCAGCGCCTCGACCATCTCGACGCTGACGATCGCGTCGTAGCTGCCATGCGTGTCGCGGTAGTCCTGCCTGCGAAAGTCAATCGCGGGATCCTGCCGCGCGCGGGCCCAGGCAAGCTGTTCGTCCGAGAGGCTGATCGCGGTGACTTGCGTGGCATAACGCTGAAAGTGCCCGGCCAGGCCGCCCCAGCCGCAGCCGATTTCGAGTAGCGTTTCAGGCGTACCGAGCCGCTCCGCCAGCCGTTCCCACTTGCGCTGCTGAGCGGCTTCGAGCGTCACCCCTTCGGTTCGATAGCCGGAAGAATAGCTCATCGTCGGATCGAGCCATGCTTCGTAGAAATCGTTGCCGAGATCGTAGTGCGCGTGGATGTTACGTGCCGCGCCGCTGCGCGAATTGCGGTTAAGCCAATGTGCGAACCGGGCGGCCCAGCGGAACGGACCATGGGCGCGACCAGTGTCGCCCAGCGTCTCCCCATTGGCCATGAACAGCGCGAACACCGGCACCGGATCGGGGCTGTCCCACTCGCCCGCCTCCCATCCCTGATACCAGCCAATCGAACCATTGGTGGCCAGCCGTACCAGCGCGCGCCAATCACGAATGTAGACTTCGGCATCAAATCCCGCCGCGCGGCCACCCAGCAGCCGGGTCGTGCCATCGGGCAGGTGCCCGGTGATCGACCCGGTCGCTAATCCGGCGTCGATCCGGTCCAGCACCTTGTGGAAACCGGGCGCGATCATGCGCGCGAGGTGGCCCGGGCGCCGCTCGAACCGCGCCGCGCCGGCGAGCAGGTCGCCGCCCCTGTCGAACCCCAGTACCGTCATGCCTGCCCCTATGCTCTCGCCCGCTTGCGCGGGCAAGCGCCTAGCTTTTCATGGTCTTGTAGGCTGCCAACGCACGCTCGCGCGCCTCCTTGTGGCCGATGATTCGCGCGGGATACTGCCCCCGCCTGCCATCGGGCGGGTCGTGGATTTCGGCAGCGGAAAGGTGGGCAAGTTCGGGCACGTATTCGCGGATGTAGCCCGCTGCATCGAACTTCTCGCTCTGAGTAAGCGGAGCCATGATCCGCACGAACATGTTACTGTCCACCCCCGTCCCCGCGACCCACTGCCAGTTGACCGCGTTGGAAGCGAGGTCGGCATCGACCAGCGTGTCCCAGAACCATCGTTCGCCCACGCGCCAGTCGATCAGCAAGTGCTTGATCAGGAACGATGCGGCGATCATCCGCACGCGGTTGTGCATCCAGCCGGTCTCCCAAAGCTGGCGCATTCCGGCATCGACAATCGGATAGCCGGTCTGACCCCGCTGCCACGCCTTCAGGTCAGCGGCTGCCTCGCCCGCGTGATCGCGCCATCTCAGCCTGCCGAAATCGCGATAGCTCTGGGTCGCGTAATCCGGTGTCTCGCAGATCACATTGGCGGCATAGTCGCGCCAGATCAGTTCCTTCTCGAAAGTCTTCCAGCCCTGCCCGCGCTTCGATGCCAGGTGATGCCATATCTGCACCGGCGAAATCTCGCCCCAGTGCAAGTGCGGCGACAGGCGGGAGGAGCCGTCGATCGACGGCAGATTGCGCGCGCGATCATAATCCGCGACATGATCGTCCCACCATTCGAGCCTGTCGTGCGCGGCCGCTTCGCCCACCTCCCAAAAATCGCGCATCCCGCCGGACCAGTCGGGTCTTGCCGGGAGCAGGTTCCAGTGAGCGAGATCATCACTGGAAGGCCACGTGGCGGGCGCGGGCAGCGCCTCGGGCTCGGGCAGCGGCTCGCGCGGTGGGAGCTGGTCGAGCGTCGCCTTCGCGAAGGGCGTGTAGATCTTGTACGGGGTGCCCCCGCCGGTCGTTACTGAGCCCGGCGCAAGCAGGTAGTTGCCGTCATGCAGGCACAGTTCCAGCTGGTCCTTGAGCCGCCCTTGGGCCTTCCTCCACCACGGCTCGTAATGCCGGTTCGCGTGAATGCAACGCGCGCCCAGTTCGTCTGCCACCTTCGCAAGTTCCTCCACCGCGTCACCACGGCGCAGGATCAGCTTCGAACCATGTTTGCGAAGCGCATCGGTAAGGCTTTGCAGCGAGTTGTGCAGCCACCACCGGCTCGCGCCGCCATAGGCATGATCGCCCGCCGCCGTATCATCGAGCACGAATACCGGCACCACCGGCCCGGCCTGGGCGGCATGGAAAAGGGCGGGGTTATCGGCGAGGCGCAGGTCGCGCCGCAGCCACACGATTTGTGGAGATGCCATGGTCGCGGAACCCTATTGACTGATGTTATGTTCCTCAAGCCATGAGCGACCTGATCCGCAATCCCCATCACCTGCCGCCCGAGCCGATTTACCTACCGGCACGTGGATTTATCATTGACCGGCGCAAGGCGCTGATCGCGGCAATGGTATGCTGGGCGGCATTCGGCGCCGTTGTGTGGCTGGTTACGAACGACCGCGCAGGTTGGTTCGACGAGCCCGGACTTCTGGCCGCTCGAACCGGCGAAGGACGCGACTTCGCGGGCAATGCGCTGGTGCTGGAGATCGTGCGCGACATCACGGCGCTGGGCGGCGTATTCCTCAGAAACCTGTTCGCGGTCGGCGCCGTGGTAGCGCTGCTGTTCCTGCGACTGCGGCGCGAGGCGGTGCTCTTCGCTATGACCGTGGCGCTGGGCTGGATGGTCAATACCTCGGCTAAGTACCTCGTCGGGCGCGAGCGGCCACAGATCGTGCCGCATTTGATGGAAGCGGGCGGCGAGAGCTTCCCCTCGGGTCATAGTTTCAACGCGGCGGTGGTATACATCGCGATGGCGCTCGCGTTCGCCGCGATCAGTCGGCGCCACTCGGTCCGCTACACCGTAATCGCCGCCGCGATGGTGGTGAGCGCGATGGTCGCATGGAGCCGGGTTCTGCTGGGCGTGCATTTTCCCAGCGATGTGGTGGCCGGTTGGCTCGGAGGCGCTGGCTGGGCGTTCCTGGCGGCGGCGCTGCTCTATTCGCCTGCCAAGGCGGCGGCGGAAGGTGTGCAAGTGCCATCGGGCAACGAAACGCTGAACCGGCCGCGCGACAACGGATCATAGAAGCGCGCATCCGTAAGCGTGAACGTGCCGTTTTCCTCCGGAACGACCATCGGGGTGCGCGACCAGAACATGAAGGCGTCGACCTGCGTGCTTGCCGCGCGCGCCTTCCCCAGATTGCAGCGGTCCAGGGGCACCCCCGGGAGAGTCACGCCCTCGACAGCGTAAAGGCCATTTCCGCCCGTAATTACATCGCGGTCCAGCGACAGAAGGGGAGGCGGGCTGGCGATGACGATGTCACGGCCAGTCGGCGCATCCCCCGGCGTCGCTTCGGCCCGCCAGGTCACGGCTCCGTTCAGCCCAATATATGCGAGCGCCACGGCGATTGCGACTCGCGCGGGCCGCCGCCACTCCCCACCCCGCTTTTCCCTCGACAGCGAAAACCATGTCGCGAAGCCCATCAGTGCCCATAGCCACACGTCGATAATGAACAGCGTGTCGCCATAGGACCAGCGGCTCGAAAACGGCTCGAGCAAGCGGATGCCATAGACGTTGAGCCAGTCGAGCGCCGGGTGCGTCAGGCAGCCGATGAAGGCGAGCGCATAGAGCCAGCCGAAACGCACCGGCAGCCGCCCCTCGGGCCGCTTGCCACGCCGCGCCTGCCAGCGGTCGAAGCCATAAAGCAGCCCCGCCAGCACCAGCGGCAGCAGCACGAGAGCGGGCGGCCCGTGCGTGATCCCGCGGCGGAACCCCAGATGCTCGACACCCTCAAGCCAGAAGAAACACGCCGCGTCGACATCGGGCAGGTTCGCCCCGATGATCAGCGCAGGCATCGCCAACCCCGTTTTCCGCTTGAGCCCCGCCTGCCCGATCAACGCCCCGACGAGGCTGTGTGTGAGGTTGTCCATCTAGTGCTGAAGGTCGGACGAACTAGGCCGGATGGCCGCCGTGGTCGTCGACGGTCCAGGTCTGACCCTTGCCGAGCAGCTTGGCGAGATTGGGTTCCTTGCCCTCGATCGCCAGGGTGCGTTCGGCGATCACGCCTTCCTCGAAGGTCGGGCGCGGGTCGTCGTAGAGGACGCCGAGCGCCATCGGGAATGGCCCGAACACCATTTCCACCAGCATGTGCGCGATGGCGCGGTTGGTCACGTCGTGGACGATCACCTTGGCTGCCTGCCAGTCGCCGTCAACGACATCGACCACTTCCAGCCGCAGCGTTTCGTGGTTGAGTGTGATGCCCTTGGCGCCATTCGCGAACAGCATCGGGTGGCCATCCTCGAGCCAGAGCTGACGCTCCTCCGCCCCCTTGGGCGCGGCAAATTCCTCGAATACGTCCTTGTTGTAGACGATACAGTTCTGAAAAATCTCAATAAACGCCGCGCCCTTGTGGGCGTGGGCGGCCTTGAGCACGTCGGGCAGGTTCTTCGACACGTCGAACCCGCGCGCCACGAACCGCGCGCCCGCGCCGAGCGCGAAGGCGGCGGGCCGGATCGGGCGGTCGTAACTGCCGAGCGGGGTGGAGGGCGATTTCGTGCCCTCGCGGCTGGTCGGCGAGTACTGGCCCTTGGTCAGGCCGTAGATCTCGTTGTTGAACAACATGATCTGCATGTTCACGTTGCGGCGAAGAACATGCAGCAAGTGGTTGCCGCCGATCGACAATCCATCGCCGTCACCGGTCACCAGCCAGACGTCGAGATCCGGGTTGGCGAGCTTTACACCCGTCGCGATCGCCGGCGCGCGGCCGTGGATCGTGTGGAAGCCGTAGCTCTCGATATAATACGGAAACCGGCTCGAACAGCCGATCCCGCTGACGAACACAGTGTTCGCTGGATCGCTGCCCAGCATCGGCAGCGTGCGCTGCACCGCCTTGAGGATCGCGTAGTCGCCGCAGCCGGGGCACCACCGGACCTCCTGGTCGGTTTCCCAGTCCTTGAGCGTCGTCGTGATGGGGGTCATGTCGTTCATTTCTCGACTCCCACGGGGTTGGGTAGCTGATGCTTGTTGGGCGGAACTTCGTCACCCCCGGCATCGCCCGGCACGCCGTCGAAGTAGGTCGCGATGGCGGCCTCGATTTCTGCGATCGCGAAAGGCTGCCCGCTGGTCTTCGTCAACGGTTGGGCATCGACCAGGAACTGGTCACGCAGCACCGTCTTGAACTGCCCCGTGTTCATCTCGGGCACGAGGATCTTGTCGAACCCGCGCAGCAGATCGCCCACGTTGCCGGGAAGTGGCCAGATGTGACGCACATGGATGTGGCTCACGTCCAGCCCCTTGCGGCGCGAGCGCTGCACCGCCTGATGGATCGGCCCGAAGGTCGAGCCCCAACCGACCACCGCGAGGCGGCCCGCGGAATCACCCAGACACACGTCCTGATCGGGGACTGATACGCCCAGCACCTTATCGCGGCGCGCGTCGGTCATCGCCTGGTGGTTGGCGGGCGAATAGTCGATGTGGCCGGTGTCGACCGCTTTCTCGATCCCACCAATCCGGTGCATCAGGCCCGGCGTGCCCGGCTTGATCCATGGGCGCGCGCCCTTGCCGTCGCGCTTGAACGGCAGCAGCTTGTCGCCATCGTTCTTTTCTTCGAGGAACTCCGCCGGGAACGGCGCGAAGGTGGCCGGATCGGGCACTTTCCATGGTTCGGCGGCGTTGGCGATATAGCCGTCGGTCAGCAGCATGACCGGGGTCATGTGCTGGACCGCGATGCGGCACGCCTCGATCGCGCACTCGAATGCATCGCCCGGGCTGCGCGCGGAAATGACCGGCATCGGCGCGTCGCCGTTGCGGCCATAGACCGCCTGGTACAGGTCGCTCTGCTCGGTCTTGGTCGGCAGACCGGTCGACGGCCCCCCGCGCTGCGAATTGACGATCACCAGCGGCAGTTCGGTCATGATCGCGAGGCCCATCGCCTCGCCCTTCAGCGCAATACCTGGGCCGGACGACGAGGTCACGCCGAGCGACCCGGCGTAGCTCGCCCCGATCGCGGCGCAGATCGCGGCGATTTCATCCTCGGCCTGGAACGTGGTGACGCCGAATTCCTTCAGGCGCACCAGATGGTGCAGGATCGAGGACGCGGGCGTGATCGGATATCCGCCAAAGAACATCGGCAGGCTGGCAAGCTGCGCCCCAGCGACGAGGCCAAGGCTGACCGCCTCCGCCCCGGTAATCGTGCGATAGAGGCCCGGCTCGCTCTCCACCGGATCAACCTGAAGCTGACGCAACGGGCCGGAAAGCTCCGCCGTTTCGCCGAAGGCGTGCCCTGCATCGAGCGCGGCGATGTTGGCGTCGGCGAGTTCCGGCTTGCCCTTGAACTTGGCGCGCAGCCAGTCGTGGATCGGCGCGCGGCGACGGCCGAACATCCACATGGCGAGGCCCAGCGTCCACATGTTCTTGCACCGCAGTGCGTCCTTGTTGCCGAGGCCGAACGGCTTCACCGCCTCAATCGTATGCGCGCTGATGTCAAAAGCGAGCAGGTCCCACCTGGCGAGGCTTCCATCCTCGAGCGGGTTGGCGTCGTACTTCGCCTTTTCGAGGTTGCGCTTGGTGAACTCGCCCGTGTCGGCGATGATCAGCCCGCCGGGTTTCAGCGCCTCGACATTGGTCTTGAGCGCGGCGGGGTTCATCGCCACCAGCACGTCGGGCGCATCGCCCGCGGTATTTATCTCGCGGCTGCCGAAATTGATCTGGAAGGCGGAAACGCCGAACAGCGTGCCCTGCGGCGCGCGGATTTCGGCAGGGAAATCTGGAAAGGTGGCGAGGTCGTTGCCCGCCAGCGCGGTCGACAGGGTGAACTGCCCGCCGGTCAGTTGCATTCCATCACCGGAATCCCCTGCGAAGCGGACGACGATGGATTCAGGGTGTTCCGCCTGGGGCGGTGCGTCGGCGACCTGCGTGGCCATTTGAATTCCTTCGCGCCATCGGTTTGGCGCATTATTTTCCGGGTGGGCGGCAACTATGCCTCGCCCTCCCCTCCCGCAATGAAGTTTTTCTCCCGCTCTGACAAAAAGTCGAGTGGAAAAGCGGACCTGCTGGGCTAGGTCCGCATTCGAAACGGTTTGCGGAAAGGGGTCAATGGCGGATCACGAACACAACGTGCGCGAGGACGTGCGCGGTTTCCTCGACATGCTCGCGCAGATGGGCGGCGTCGGAGTGGAGCAGGTCGGTGCGGTCGTCGGGCGCGAACAGATGCGCGCGCTTGGCGCGCTCGCCGAAGCCGCCGCGCACGAACTGGCGGTGATCCGCGACCTCGAATGCCCGGGCCCGGCTGCCCCGATCCCGCTGCGGCTGTATGACACGCGCGAAAGCCGTGCGGCGGGACCATGCGTGATGTTCATCCACGGCGGGGGATTCGTGATCGGCGATCTCGACGTGTACCATGCCGTCTGCACCGAGATTGCGCGTCAGCTCGACCTGCCGGTGGTATCGGTTGACTATCGCCTCGCCCCTGAACACCCCTTCCCCGCCGCCCCGGACGATTGCGAGGCCGCGGCGCGCTGGATCGCCGGATCGCCGGCCACCTTGGGACGCCAGGTGACCGGCCTCGTCATCACCGGCGACAGCGCAGGCGGCAACCTGACGATCGTCACCACCAACCAGCTGGCGCGCGATCCCGCCGCCGTTCCGGTGCTGGTCCAGGCACCGATCTATCCCGTGGCCGACGACGTGCGCGAGCATTCGAGCCTGCGGAGCTTCGCCGAAGGGTTCCTGCTCACCGCGGCATCGATGGCCTGGTTTACCGAACAGTACGGCGGCGACCCGTCGGACCCCCGCCATACCCCGATGGTGGGCGATTGCCGAAATACGCCCCCCACCGTGATCTGCACCGCCGGGCTCGATCCCTTGCGCGATTCGGGGCGTAATTACGCCGCGCATCTCATCCAGCTGGGCACCGACGTGACCTATCTCGAATTTCCGGGCATCATCCACGGTTTTATCACGCTGAGGAAGGCGCTGCCGAGCGGACAGACCGATCTCGATGCATTCCTTGCGGCGATCAGGTGCACATTGGAACGGGTGGCGCGATGAAGAAGCTGGGTTACCGCCCGTGCGTGGGCGTGATGCTGGTCAACGCCGACGGGCTCGTCTTCGTGGGTCGCCGGATTGACAACAAGGAAGGTGACTGGTGGCAGATGCCGCAGGGCGGTATCGACAAGGGCGAACCCGCGCGCGAAGCGGCCTTGCGCGAACTGGCCGAGGAGGTCGGTGCGCGTCCCGATCACGTCAGCCTGATCGGCGAGATGGCCGAGCCGGTTCGTTACGACTTACCCGAAGAACTCATGGGCAAGCTGTGGGGCGGCAAATATCGTGGGCAAGAGCAGACCTGGTATCTGGCCCGTTTCACCGGTGCCGACACGGATATCGACCTGGAGGCCCACGATCCGCCCGAGTTCTGCGATTGGAAATGGGCTGATCCCGAAACCCTGTCCGACCTGATCGTGCCCTTCAAGAAACGCGTCTATCGCGCTGTTCTGGAAGAATTTCGTGATCTGATCTGAAAGCGCGGGACGCGATCAATTCGATTGCGATACCTGCGCGTCGGGCATGATCGCCTCCGCCGTCAGCACGCGCGGCTGCGGGCCACGAGCGATGGCAGTCGCAAGTTCGCGGGTTTCGGGGCAGGCGTCGCCGCATAGCCGCTCCAACCGGGCGAGATTGCGACGCGCCTTCTCGACCGCGCCTTTCTCGACCAGCGCGGCACCCTCGCCCGAAATGGCAGCCAGGTTCTCCGGCTCGCGTTCAAGCGCGACGCGGTAATAACCGATCGCCTTGCCCTGCATCCCCTCGCGCCGCGCGCCCTCGGCCAGTTCGAGATAGATCGCCGTGTGACCGGGATCGACTGCAAGTGCCGCCTCGAACGCATCGATCGCAGCTTGTGCATCTCCAGAAGCAAGCGCGGCGCGCCCTTCAGCCACGAGTGCAGCCGCCCGCGGATCGGCCCCGCGCGGGGCGGCCGTGCCCATGCTGGCGGACAAGGACAGCGCCAGCGCAAGGGCAGCGGAAGGGGCGGCAAAACGCATCGTCAACTCCTTCAACGCGCCGAGGCGGGAGGACTCGAATTGAGCCATAGCGCATGCGGTTAACACGGCGAAGATAACCGTGCGATGAAAAATCCGTCCGTTCCATCGTGAAACGGGGTGAGGCGCGTTCCCGGTCCGTGAACCTGGCCGAGCGGCAGTGGCACGGGCGCGGCAGCCCAGCCGGGATGGCGGGCGAGAAACCGCTCCACCTGGTCCACACCTTCTGCGTTGAGCAGGGAGCAGGTGACATAGACCAGCCGCCCCCCAGGCCGGGTCAGCGTCGCAGCGAGATCGAGCAGCCGCGATTGCAGCGCCGCGTATCGCGCGAGCACGGCCGGATCGAGCCGCCAGCGCGCTTCCGGATTGCGCCTCCAGGTGCCCGTGCCGGAACATGGCGCGTCGACCAGCACCGCATCGGCCACCCCCACGAGATCGGCCAACGCCACGTCCTCGCGTCCCGGATCGAGCAGCCGGGTCTCGATGATTGCCGCCCCGGCGCGTTGCGCTCGGGGCGCCATCCGTGACAGGCGGGCGCGATCGGTATCGCTGGCAATCAGGCGACCCCGGTTTTCCATCGCGGCAACGAGCGCCAGCGTCTTGCCGCCTGCGCCCGCGCACAGGTCGATCACGGTTTCACCCGGCGCGGCACAGACCGCAAGGCAGGCAAGTTGCGATCCGGTATCCTGCACCTCGATCAATCCGTCGCGATATTCGGTCCACTGTTCGATCGGCGTGCCGGGGTCCAGCCGCAGTCCCTGTGGGGCTTCGGTAGGGGCCGATCCGACCGGCAGCTCCAGCTCGGCACGATCAGCCCTGAGTGTGTTGACACGCAGGTCGAGCGGCGCGCGATCAAGCAGGGCCTGTGCCGCCTCGCCCGCGATGCTAGCCCGCGCAAGTTCCTCGACCAGCCACGCAGGCGCGACACCGCCGGGCGCAGGCCCTTCGCCCGCCGCCACGGGCACGGGGCCATAGGGCGAACCATCGAACAGCCCGGCAATTTCCGGCTGCAATTGTGCCAGCCGCAGCATCGCGGAGCGCCCGCTTGCAGGGAGCGGCCCGCACGCGCGAATGGCACCATAGACCAGTTCACGCACGGCGCGCCGGTCTTTCGATCCGGCATAGCGATTGGCCCGCGCCCAGTCCGCAACCACGCGATCCGCCGGCGCGCCCTGTCCGCGCGCGGCGTCGATGACCGCATCGAGGATCTCGATCGCTGCCTGGACCCGCGCCGCCGGCGTCATCGGTCACCGCGTCGGATAGTTCGGCGCCTCACGCGTGATCGCGACATCGTGGACATGGCTTTCCGCCAGGCCCGCATTGGTGATACGCACGAACCGCGCGCGCGCGCGCAAATCCTCGATCGTGGCGCTGCCGGTATAGCCCATCGCCGCCTTGATCCCGCCGACGAGCTGATGGACGACCTCGGCCGCCGATCCCTTGTATGGCACCTGCCCCTCGATCCCTTCGGGCACGAGCTTCTGGGCCGAGATATCCTGCTGAAAGTAACGGTCCGCACTTCCCCGCGCCATGGCGCCGACGCTGCCCATGCCCCGGTACGATTTGTAGGCCCGACCCTGATAAAGAAACGTCTCTCCGGGTGCTTCTTCGGTTCCGGCGAGCATCGAGCCGATCATGACTGCCGAAGCGCCAGCGGCCAGCGCCTTGGCCGCATCGCCCGAAGTGCGAAGCCCGCCATCGGCAATGACCGGCACACCGGATTTCGCCGCTTCTTCCGCGCTTTCCATCACGGCGGTCAATTGCGGCACGCCGACGCCCGCCACAACGCGCGTGGTGCAGATCGATCCCGGGCCGATGCCGACCTTCACCCCGTCTGCGCCCGCATCGATCAAGGCGCGCGTCGCTTCGGCGGTCGCGACATTGCCCGCGATCACCTGGACCGCGTTTGACAGCCGCTTGGCGCGCTCGACGGCGCGCGCGACATCCTTGTTGTGACCGTGCGCGGTGTCGATGATGACCACATCGACTTCAGCATCGATCAGCGCCTCGGTCCGTTCGAAGCCCTTGTCGCCGACCGTCGTGGCCGCGGCGACGCGCAGCCGCCCCGCCACGTCCTTGGTCGCGCTGGGATAATTGACCGCCTTCTCGATGTCCTTGACCGTGATCAGGCCGATGCAGCGATAGGCATCATCAACCACCAGCAGCTTTTCGATCCGGCGGGCGTGGAGCAGCCGGCGCGCCTCGTCCTGTCCCGTCCCCAGCGGCACTGTGGCGAGGTTGGCGGTGGTCATGAGTTCGCGCACCGGCTGGGCGGCGTTCTCGGCGAAGCGCACGTCGCGGTTGGTCAGGATGCCGCACAGCTTGCCAGAGGCGTCGGTCACCGGAATCCCGCTGATGCGGTGCTGGGTCATCAGCGCCTGTGCTTCACCCAGGGTGGCGTCCGGCGCGATGGTGATGGGGTTTACCACCATGCCGCTTTCGAACCGCTTTACCGCGCGCACTGCGGCGCATTGCTGTTCCACGGTCAGGTTGCGGTGCAGCACGCCGATACCACCCAATTGTGCCATGACGATCGCCATGTCGGCTTCGGTCACGGTGTCCATCGCCGCGGACAGCACCGGGATATTGAGCCCAATCTCGCGCGTCAGCCGCGTGCGGGTGTCGGCCATGCTGGGCAGGACATCGCTTTCCGCCGGACGCAGCAGAACGTCGTCGAACGTGAGGCCGAGGGGGATGTCGATGTTTGCCACTGGTCGCTTTCCGCCGGAGGATTCGTGGCGGCCCATGTAACCGTGGTTTGCGGCAGTCGCTAGGGGGCGCCAGGATTTTGTTGCCCGGGCATGTCGCGCGAAGGTCCGGGATGAGTTGCTGCCTGCGCGAAATGGCGCACCAGCGCGAGATGGAGTACCAGATCCTGCGCAGCACCGCCCAGTTCGACCCCGTCCGGCTTGTCGCCGGCCTGGTGATATCGTTCGCGGGTGAATCGCTCCAGCAGCGCGCGGTCCGCGAAACTCGAAGATACCATCAGGGTGGGTACGTCGGCCTGGATCAGAGCCCAGCCGTCCTGCCGGCGGACATATTCACGGGCAATGTCGCGCCCCGCGACCCTTCGCCCGGCGGCGGCGACAATCTCCAGCACCTCGGCATCGAGCGGCCCCGTCCCCTCGCCCACCAAGGCGACCGGCGCGCCGCGTTCGGCCAGGGCGCTGGTATCGAGATTGAACGCCGCGACGATCGTGTCGAGTGGCACGGGGGGCTCGCGGGTAAAGGCATACGCGCCAAGCAAACCCCATTCCTCGGCGGTGGTGGCAAGGAAGTAGACGTCGCGATCAAGCTTCGGCCCGGCGGAGAGGGTGCCGGCAATCTCGGTCAGCATGGCAAGTCCGCTCGCATTATCGACCGCGCCGTTGCAAAGGCGGTCCGCCGCATCGACCGGGCCGCAGGTGCCGAAATGGTCCCAATGGGCCAGCAGCAGCACGGCACCAGCGGCCGGGTCGCGACCCGGCAAGCGGGCGATCAGATTGTGTGTCCGGACTGTCGTGAGATCGGTGCGCGTGTCGAGCGATAGCGTATACGGCAGCGGCACAGCCACGCCTTCGCTACCGCTGGCATCCCGCAGATTATCGACCAATCGCGCGACCCCAGGCTCGCGCAGCGCCGCCTCGCGCTCGACCAGCACGATCGGCGCAAGCGGTCGGTCTTCGCCACCCAGGCGATAGGCTCCTTCGCGACGCGCCGCGATCACCGGGTCGAATTGCTCCCGCGTGCCCACCACAACGACCGCCGCCGCGCCCGATGCCGACAGCTTCTCAACCCGTTCGAACGGCTCCGCGCCCTCCAACGAGACAACCACGCCGCGCCCGGCAAGCTCGAGCGGCTCGATCGCCGCATCATGGTTGAGAAAAACCGTTGGCACCCGGCTGACAAGGTCGCGCGCCTGCCAGCTCAACACCGTCACCGCGCCTTCGGGCAGTGCGACGGCTCGGCCCCGGTCGGCGAAAGTGACCCGACCGGTCGCCGGAGTCGCCATGATCAGGTCGACCGGCGCGAACCATGGATTGGCAGGGTCGTTGGTGCCCGAAACCAGCCCTGCGTCCTGCCATTTGCGCGCAAGATAGCGCAGTGTCTTGGTTTCGCCGTCCGTGCCGGGACGACGCCCTTCGAAATCATCGCTGGCGAGGATCGCGATGTGCGCGGCCAGAGCGGCCTCGATCGCGTCGAGCCGCGCGGGCGGTGGATATCCAGGGCGCACGGGCGCGCAGGCGCCCAGCGCCAGCGCCAACAACAGACCCACGCTCGCGCCGAGTTTGGTCACTCGCCCCCGTTGCCCCCCACCAGGTCTATTCCGCGGTCCACCCGCCATCGATGCTCCAATTGGCACCGGTGACGTTACCTGCTTCCGCGCGGCACAAAAACACTGCCAGCGCGCCGATTTCCTCGGGCTGAACGAAGCGCTTGGTCGGTTGATTGGCGAGCAGGACATCATTGATGACTTGCTCGCGCGACAGCCCGCGCGCCTTCATCGTGTCGGGAATCTGGCCCTCAATCAGCGGCGTCCATACGTAACCCGGGCTGATACAGTTCGCGGTAACGCCGGTCGTCGCGAGTTCCAGCGCGACAGTCTTGGTAAAGCCCGCCACGCCATGCTTCGATGCGTTGTACGCGCTCTTGAATGGTGACGCGGTCAGCGAGTGCGCGCTCGCGGTGTTGATGATCCGGCCCCAGCCGCGCGCCTTCATGCCGGGCACCGCGAGCCGCGTGGTGTGGAACGGCGCGGAGAGGTTGAGGGCCATTATGAGGTCCCACTTGTCGATTGGGAAATCCTCGACGGGGCTGACGTATTGCATGCCCGCGTTGTTGATCAGGATGTCGACCGGCCCGGCCGCGGCCATCATAGCCTCGATCTGCGCGACATCGGTCAGATCGGCAGCGCAATGCGTTGCGCCCAGTTCCTCGCACAGGGCAGCAATAACCCCCGGCTCTCCGAATCCGTTGAGCACGACCTCCGCACCCTCGGCCCGCAACGCGCGCGCCGTCGCGAGCCCGATGCCGGACGTCGAGCCGGTCACCAGCGCCCGCTTGCCTTCGAGGAACATTGCCGACTCCGCTGCTTTATTGGATAGATGGCGCGACCGGTCCGCTTTTGCCGCCATTCCAGCGCCTGTCCAGCGCTAACGCGAACCGTCCAGGAGGGGACTGTAGATGAGGCTCAATCCGTTTGATGCAGATAACATCAATGTCGGCAGTACCGGCGGCGGATTTCCCGGTGGCGGGGGTGGCAAGATCGGCTGCGGAACGCTGGTGATCGCGATCATCGGTGCGGTCGTGTTCGGCCTCGACCCGATGCAGACGATCGGCACCCTGGGTGGCGGCGGGCAGCCCGCGCAAGTCGAACAGCAGGCCGGTCCGCAATCGGTGGAGGAACTCTGCAATTCGAACCCTTACGCGCTGGAAACCTGCAACGCGCTTAGCTCGCTGAACCAAACCTGGGAGCCGATCTTTGCCGAGGCGAACATTCCGTTCCAAGCCCCCCGTCTCAACTTCGCCAGCGGCCAGTTCAACACCGCCTGCGGGGCCGCCTCCGTCGGCATGGGGCCGTTCTACTGCCCTGGCGACCAGGGCATCTACATCGACACCAATTTCTATCGGACAATGGAAGAGCAACTGGGCGCGGGCGGCGATTTCGCCCGATATTACGTGATCGCGCACGAGTACGGACACCACATTCAGACCATCACCGGCATATCGAACCAGATCCGCAGCGCCCAGCAACAAAACCCCCGCGCCGCGAACCAGCTGCAGGTGCTGATGGAATTGCAGGCCGATTGCTACGCCGGGGTTTGGGCCGGCCGCAATCGCAACCTCATCGAACCGGGTGACATGGAGGAAGGGCTGCGCGCGGCGAGTGCGATTGGGGATGATGCACTGCAACGCAATGCAGGCCAGCGGGTCAATCCCGAGAGCTTCACGCACGGCACCAGCGCACAACGGAGCGCGGCGCTGCGCCTTGGGCTGGAAACCGGGGACGACACCCAGTGCGACCGGATTCTCGACGTGCGCTGACCGGGATTGATCGCCATGCGGCGCCGATCATGCCATCCCGTTCTCACGAAAATTTTCAAAGACAGCATGACAAAAGGGGGCCGCGAACGGCCCCCTTCCGCGCCCCGTCCTGAACCCTGGCCCTATTCCCGCTCGCGCGCCAGCCGTGCGATTTCCGCATCAAGGCTGCGCAGGATATCCAGCCGCACGCGCTCGTCCATGTCGTGCGTCCCTGCGATTGATGCGCGCGCCGCGGCCAACCCGGCCAACGCCTGTGCGTTGACCGTTTTCTTGCACATCACGACCACGCGCCGACCGTCATGCGATTCCAGCGATGTTCCGGGCTTGCCATTGTCACAGCGCATCTCGACCCGTGCCGCCCCTTCGAGCCCGCGGCGCATTTCGATCATGGCCAGCCGCTGAGCATTGCGTGCCTCCTCCAGTCCGGCATGCATTTCAGCCATGCCGTCGCGAAGTTCGGCCTTGAGACGCGCCCGCTCCTCCTCTGACATGTGCTCTTCCACGCGGAACACCTGGGTGCGCCGCTCGGTCGTCGGATGGCCGCCGTGCGCGGAGGCATCGCCGGGTTCACGTTCGCGGCGCACGATCACCACATGCCGGGAGGAACTGCGATCGGACGATGGTGGCAATTCGATTGTCTCGATCGCCACCGGCGGCTCCGGCGCGTCGGGTGCTTCCGGCGGCGCAGGCGGTTCGGGCGGCAACGGCGCGTCGGGTGCCTCAGGCGAACGCTGCGCGGCGCGCGCCTCCGCGAAAGTGAACGAAGCGGTCGTGGGCAAGGCCAGTACGCCCAGCGCGAGCAGAACCCGCCCAGCCACCCGGCGGCGCGGGGAGATATCGTTCATGGTAAGGCTCCGCAGCCGATGGATGACGCTCTTCTGGCCAAGCACCGGACAGGCCATCGGCGCCGCCAGGGCCACGTTTGGGCCGGCGGCGAAACTGGCGATGACGCTGGCATAGGTTCCCCGCAGTTCCCGGGCGCAGTTCGCCACCACCCGGGCATCGCAAGCGGCTTCCTGGTCGCGGCGCATTGCACTCCATCCATACCAGCCGAGCGGATTGAACCAATGCAGCGCGAACAGGGGTTGCGCGGCAAAATTGGCCATCAGGTCATGCCCCCGATGGTGAGCCAGCTCATGTGCGAGGGCAAGATCACGCCCGGTGCGATCGTGCCGCGCCATGAAGCCGGGCGGCAGTGCGATGACCTTGTCGATCACCCCGAAGGCCACGGGCGAATTGGCGGCGGTCGTTTCGACCAGCCTGATCCGCCCAGCCTTGCCAACGGGCACAGCGTTGACGAGCAGTGCGTCACGCATGCGAAAATAAAGCGCGAACCTGCGCGCAAGGAACATTGCCGCCCCGCCCAGCCAGACCGCGATCATTAACGCGGTCCAGTCCATGGCGGTTTCGGTGGCGGCGTACACTGGCAGCGCCACCGGATCGCCCATGATGACGAACGCGATGTCGGCCGTCTCCCCGTGTGTCGCGACAGGTTTGGGAGCGAGCCAGGCGGGCAGTTCGATCGGTGGGACCAACAGGCGCAGGAATGGGAGCAGCCACAGCGCATAAGCTGCCTGAGGTCCGAAGAAACGCGCGACCGGACGCCGCAGGACGAGAACCAGCGCGATCAGCAAGCCAGTCCATACGAGCAGGTGAACAAGGTACGCGGTCATTTGCGCAACTCCTTCAACAGCGCCTCGATTTCGGCGAGGTCGTCCTCGGTCAGAACCTCGTTTTCGGCAAGATGTGCGAATAGCGGCGCGGCGCGCCCGCCAAACAGGCGATCGACGAGCCGCTGCGATTCATCGATTACGTAATCGGCTCGCTCCAACAGAGGTGTGTAGAGAAAGCGCCGACCATCCGGCTCCGTCGCGACGGCCGACTTCTGAACCAGTCGGGCCAGCAGGGTCTTGACCGTAGCCAGGCTCCAGTCCCGGTCCGTGCACACGGCATCGCAGACTTCCGCCGCGGTCAGCGGACTATTGGCCCACAGCGCCTCCATTACGGCCTGTTCCGCTTCGCTGATACGTTCCGCCACGAAACCCCTCCTGATCCGTCGACTACGGCTGTAGCCGTTTCGACTACGCTTGTAAACCTGAAGCTTGGATGAACCGACTGGACGATGCATAGCACATTGATAGAAGCGCGGGATGCGTTTGTCGGAATGCCAGAACATCGCGGATATCCGGCTGCTCGCGCGGCGGCGCCTGCCCTGGCCGGTGTTCGACTATATCGATGGTGCCGCCGACGATGAAACCACCGCCGCGCGCAACCGGGCTGCTTACGACCAGGTCGATCTCGTGCCCAACGTGCTGGCCGGGGTCGCAACGATCGACACCCATTGCTCAATCATGGGGCGCAAGAGCGCGCTTCCCCTTCTGCTCAGCCCGACCGCGCTCCAACGTGTGTTCCACTGGGAGGGTGAACGAGCGGTGGCGCGCGCGGCGGAAAAATTCGGCCTGTGGTTCGGGATCTCCAGCCTTGCCACTGTCAGCATCGAGGACATCGCTGAGCTCACCCGGGGGCCGAAGCTGTTCCAGCTTTACGTCCACAAGGACCGGGGACTCAATGCCGCGCTGATCGGGCGCTGCCAGGCCGCCCGGTTCGATGCGCTCGCGCTGACGGTTGACACCATCGTCTCGGGCAAGCGCGAGCGGTGCCAGCGCAGTGGCTTCGCCGCCCCGCCCCGCTTCACGCCCAGTGCCGTATGGTCGTATGCCACACGCCCCCGGTGGGCGTTGGACTATATCTTCCGCGAAAAATTTCGCCTGCCCAATCTCGATACGCATGTCAGCGAGGGCACGGGCAAGCCGGTCAGCATCGCCGAGTATTTCAACACGATGCTCGACACCGCGATGGATTGGGACACCGCGGCCCGCATCCGGCAGGACTGGGGCGGCACCTTTTGCCTGAAGGGCGTGATGAGCGCCGCCGACGCGCGCCGCGCAGTAGAGATCGGGGCCGACGCGATCATGGTGTCGAACCACGGCGGGCGCCAGCTCGATGGCAGCCGATCCCCCTTCGACCAGCTGGCCGAAATCGTCGACGCGGTCGGGGGCCAGGTCGAGATCATTTGCGATGGCGGCGTGCGGCGCGGTACGCATGTGCTGAAAGCGTTGGCGCAAGGCGCGACGGCGGCATCGGGAGGCCGGCTCTACCTCTACGCGCTGGCGGCGGCCGGCCAGCGTGGCGTCGAGCACGCGCTGGGATTGATCAGCGACGAGATCGCGCGCGGAATGCGGCTGATGGGCGTCACTTCGCCCGATCAGCTGACCCGTGACATGCTGCGCCGACGGTGATTAAACCGCGGGCGATGATAAACCGAATCGTTGCCCCGCTCGCGCTTCTGATCTGCGCGCCGCTCGCCGCCCAAACAATGCAGGTCGCTGTCGACCCGGAAGTCGTCACTGTGGTGCTGGAAACGACCGCTGGCGAGATCACCGCCGAACTCGATGTCGAGCGCGCCCCGATCACTGCGGGCAATTTCCTGCGCTACATCGACGAGGGGCGGCTCGACGGGACGGTGTTCTACCGCGCGATGCGGCTCGACTGGGGCGACCAGCCCAACGGCCTGATCCAGGGCGGTACCCAAGGGGATCCGGAGCGTGTGCTGCCTCCGATCGCGCACGAGCGAACGAGCGACACCGGGCTTTCTCATCTGCGCGGTGCGCTGTCGATGGCACGTTACGACCCCGGCACGGCGACCGGCGACTTTTCGATCATGCTTCAGACCCAGCCCGGCATGGATGCCGATCCAGACAACGCCGACCCTGCCGTGCGCGATGGCTATGCCGCGTTCGGTTATGTCGTTGCGGGCATGGATGTGGTCGAAGCGATCCACGCCGCACCGACCGATCCGGCCAGGGGCGAGGGCTGGATGAAGGGTCAGATGCTGGCCGAGCCGGTGAAGATCCTGCGCGCGCGGCGGGCGAACTAGCAGACCTCGGCGGTATTTGCCGGAACCGGCCCGGGCGGCACGCGCGCGGGGTGGCGATGGAAGGGATCGGCGGCGAGCTGGTGGCGTAGGCCATAGGCTTTCGCCAACACCGCCCCGAGGCGCGGATCATAGGCCTGCAAATCAGAATGGTTCAGGACACGGCGCCCGTCGAACACCGCCAGACGGTTGGAATTGAACCAGAACTGGGTGCCTTCGGCCCAGTATTCGTGCACCGTGGTGCTGGCGTATTCGTTCTTCCACAGTCCTTCGGCCAAAGCTGCCGCATAGGCTGCCTCGACTTCGGCATGGAGTGCCGGGTCGGCTTGCTGGATCGCAAACAGCACATTGTGCGCGAACTCGTGGACGAAGATCGTCTCGCCAAAATAGCGGCCTGTGGGCAGGCCGAGCAGATCCTCCTCCGCGCCGACCATATTGCGCCCGCCGATCCCGCGCGCCCGCGCGTTCCAATACTCGCGATCGGTCAGCGCGCCAATTCGCGTTTCGTAATGAATACGCTCGCACCGCGTCAGGCGCGGGTCGTCACGAGCCGGCCGCGTCCAGTGCGCATTCTCCGGCAAGTCGGTGATCGCTTCGTCCTCCGCGAGGATGGCGACGCGGTAGCCCTGCTGCGCCAGCACCGTGCCGAGCTCGGGCCGGTGGGCGAGCATCTGCTCGATCAGCGATCGGGCCGTTTCGATGGCGAGCGGGTCGACGCGGCTCGACGCAGCGATCGGGATGCCCATGGCGTCAGCATGCCGAGTATAGGTGTAACGCGCGCCGGAGGCGGTTGCACAGCCGATCAGTAGCGATGCGGCGAGCCCGGCGACCCACCGCACGCCTTTAGTAGACCCGCTTCTTCGGCTTGATGTATTCGATGTCGTCGGTGAGCGTGTATTCGTGGACCGGACGGTAATCGATCCGCACCGAACCGCCGTTTCCACCCCAGCCTTCGAACCAGGCGGCGGTGTGCTTCATCCAGTTCGCGTCGTCGCGCTCCGGGAAATCCTCGTGCGCGTGCGCGCCGCGGCTTTCCTTGCGGTTTTCCGCGCTCGCCATCGTGACCACGGCCTGGGCCATCAGGTTGTCGAGTTCGAGCGTCTCGATCAGATCGCTGTTCCAGATCAGCGAACGGTCGGTGACGTGGATGTCCGCCATCCGCTTGTTCACCTCGGCCAGCTTGGTGACGCCTTCGGAAAGCAGCGCACTGTCGCGAAACACGGCGGCGTGGCGGGTCATCGTCTTCTGCATGTCCGCGCGGATCGCCGCTGTGGGCGAGCCACCCTTGGCGTTGCGGAAGTGGTCGAGACGGCCGAGCGCCAGGTCGGCGCTGTCGCCCGGCAGTTCGTCGTGCGCGGTGCCCGGGCGGATCAGTTCCTTGAGCCGGTGCCCCGTCGCGCGGCCGAATACCACGAGGTCGATCAGCGAGTTGGAACCGAGACGGTTCGCGCCGTGGACCGACACGCATGCCGCCTCGCCCACCGCGAAGAGGCCGGGAACGACCGTTTCCGGATTACCGTCGGCATCAATGGTCATCACCTCGCCGTGGTAGTTACAGGGGATGCCGCCCATGTTGTAATGCACCGTTGGCGTAACCGGCAGCGGCTGGCGCGTCAGGTCGACACCGGCGAAGATCTTGCCGCTTTCGGTAATGCCCGGCAGGCGCTGGGCCAGCGTTTCGGCGGGAATGTGGTCGAGGTGGAGGTAGATATGGTCCTTCTCTGGCCCAACGCCGCGCCCCTCGCGCATTTCCAGCGCCATCGAGCGTGATACAACATCGCGACTGGCGAGATCCTTGGCCGACGGTGCGTAGCGTTCCATGAACCGCTCGCCTTCGGAATTGGTGAGGTAGCCGCCCTCGCCCCGCGCCCCTTCGGTGATCAGCACGCCCGCGCCGTAAATGCCGGTCGGATGGAACTGGACGAATTCCATGTCCTGCAGCGGCAATCCCGCGCGCAGCACCATGCCGCCGCCATCGCCGGTGCAGGTGTGCGCGCTGGTCGCGGTGAAATAGCACCGGCCATAGCCGCCCGTCGCCAGCACCACGGCATGTGCCTTGAACCGGTGGATCGTGCCATCGTCCATGCACATGGCCATCACGCCGACACACTTGCCGTTCTTCATGATCAGGTCGATCGCGAAGTATTCGATGAAGAAGTCGGCGTCGTACTTCAGGCTCTGCTGGTAGAGCGCGTGGAGCATCGCGTGGCCGGTGCGGTCGGCCGCGGCGGCCGTGCGCTGGACCGGGGGGCCTTCGCCCATGTTCTGCATGTGCCCGCCGAACGGGCGCTGGTAGATCGTGCCATCTTCGTTGCGGCTGAAGGGAACACCGGCGTGCTCAAGCTCGTAAACGGCCTGCGGCGCCTCGCGCACCATGTATTCGATCGCGTCCTGGTCGCCGAGCCAGTCGGAACCCTTCACCGTGTCGAACATGTGCCACGACCAGTGATCGGGGCTGTTGTTGCCGAGCGATGCGGCGATCCCGCCCTGCGCTGCGACAGTGTGCGAACGGGTCGGGAAAACCTTGGTCACGCACGCGGTCTTGAGGCCCGCCTCGGCCGCGCCCATCGTCGCGCGCAGGCCCGAACCGCCCGCGCCCACAACCACCACATCGTACGTATGGTCTATAATCTTGTAGGCAGCAGTCATGCGGAGGCTCCGACGAGAGCGAGGCGGGCGACGCAGAACAGGCCGAAGCCCGCGCCGCCGATAGTGGCGAGATTGAGCGCAGCGATCGCCGCGAACTTGCTGCCAGCTTGGTGGACGTAATCCTCGATCAGCACCTGCAAGCCCAGCCGCGCATGCCAGAACACGCTGACGATAAGCAGCGCCATCGCGGTGGCCGCCAGCGGCTGCGACAGGTATTCGCTGACGGTCGCATGGCTCAGGTCCGGCAGGATGATGAAGCTGGTGATCAGCCACAGCATCAGCACCAGGTTGCCGATCGCGGTGAAGCGTTGCAGCAGCCAATGATGCGCTCCGTGATGCGCCGAGCCGAGCCCGCGCACCTTCCCGATCGAGGTTCCGTTACCCATTGTCGATAGTCCTCAGCGAAGCAGGATCGCGGCCCAGAACGCCGCCGTCAGCACCACGGCGATGATCGGGCTTGCGATCGACCAGGTCTTGTTGATGCCGAGTTCGTAGCCCGCGCCGATATCCAGCACGAAGTGACGCAGGCCCGACGTCATGTGATTGAAGAACGCCCACGACAGGCCGACCAGCACGACATAGCCGATCGGCGTTGTCATCCAGTCGGTAAACGTGGCGTAATATTCCGGACCGCTCGCCAGCGCGCCCAGCCACCACAGCAGCACGAACAGGCCGACCAGCGCCATCCCATCACCGGTCACCCGATGAAGGATCGAAACCAGCATGTGCGGGCCCCATTTCCAGATGCTGAGATGCGGTGAAAGCGGTCTTCCGGCCATGAATCGTGTTTCCGATTGCCCCGTTTGCGTGCCTCCCCTTAGCGTAATGTCGGGGTGAGGCAAGCGACGCGGCCTCGACTTCGGTTGCAAAGTTTCGGATAGCGATTGCCATGACAACAATCCTCGTCACCGGATCGAGCCGGGGTATCGGCGCGGCGATCCGCACACGCCTGAAGGCGCGCGGCGCGCACGTGATCGGGCATGCCAGCGCTGCCCACGATCCCGCCACGATCGGCGCCGACCTGGCCGATCCGCTTGCACCGCAGGCGCTATGGCAGCAGGCGCTGGAAACGGCTGGCGGTGCGATCGACGTGCTGGTCAACAATGCCGGGCTGTTCGATGCGAACCCGCTCGACGGGTCGGACGTCGAATGGCTCGACCGCTGGGAAGATACCCTGCGGATCAACCTTACGTCCGCGGCACAGCTTAGCCGCTTTGCCGTACGCCACTGGCAGGAACGCGGTGCCAATGGAGAAAAGGGGGGCGGGCGCATCATCCACATCGCCAGCCGCGCCGGGCATCGTGGCGACAGCCCCGCGCACTGGCATTATGCCGCCGCCAAGGGCGGAATGCTGGCCATGCACAAGACCATCGCGCGGCAATATGCGGCACAGGGCATCCTCAGTTATGCGATCACGCCGGGCTTCACCGACACGGCGATGGCGGGGGATTATCTGGCGAGCCGCGGCGGGCCGGGCCTGCTTTCGGATATTCCGCTCGGCCGCGTGGCGACACCGGACGAGATCGCGACCATTGCGGTGTTCTGTGCGCTCGACGCCCCGCCCAGCCTGACCGGCGCGACACTTGATGCCAATGGAGCAAGTTATGTTCGGTAATCTGGTGCGCCTGCTGCCCATCACAATGTTGTTGGCAGGCTGCGTGAAGGCTGCTGAGCCGGTTTCGCTCGTGCCCGATCAGAACCGCGCGCAGTGGGCCGCGACTTGCAAGGACTGGGACGAATGGGACAAGCCCGCCCCGCCCTATCGCATCCACGGACAGACCTATTACGTCGGCACCTGCGGGATTACCGCGCTGCTGATCGTCGGACCGGACGGGCTGGTGCTGATCGACACGGGCACGCTGCCCGGATCGCGCGTGGTCGAGGCAAACGTCGCGCGCCTCGGCTTCACCCTGGACGAGGTTAAGGCGCTGCTGGTCAGCCATGAGCATTTCGACCATGTCGGCGGACTTGCGCGGGTTCAGGCCGCGAGCGGCGCGACGGTCTACACGGGGCAAGGCGCGGTGAACGTGCTGCGCACCGGCCGCGACGATCCGCGCGATCCCCAGGCCGGGCTGCACGAACCGATGGCGCCGGTGACGGGCGAAATCCACGCGGTCGGCGATAGCGAAGCGGTGGAAGCCGCCGGGCTGCGTATCACCGGCATCGCCACCTCGGGCCATACGATCGGGGCGATGAGCTGGCGCTGGGAAAGCTGCGAAAACGGGCAATGCCAGACGGTGGTCTATGCCGACAGCCTCAGCCCGGTCAGCGCCGACGAATATCGCTTCACCGGCAACCCCGAATACGTGGCAATGTTTCGCGCGGGCATCGCCCGGTTGGCCGCGACGCAATGCGACATCCTGCTGACCCCTCACCCATCCGCGAGCGACATGCGCGCGAAGGCAGCTGGCGAAGCATCCTGGGTCGATGCCGGGGCATGCGGCGCCTATGCGGCCCGCGCCAGCAAGCGGCTCGACGACCGCCTCGCCGCCGAAGCGAAAGCGGCCAATGGCCAGTAGCTGGAAACTCACCGCCTTCGCGCCCAAGCCGATCATCCAGGCCGCGCTGGTGGCACAGGAGGATGCGGTCGACTGGGATCACGATGCCGTGCTGACCGGGTTCGAACTGGCCGACGACCAGCCGGACGACTGGCGGCTCGACGCTTATTTCCCGCGCAAGCCGACGCGGGCCGACCGGGCGATGGTCGCGGCGCTCTTCGCCGATGGCGCGCCCGACCTGGGCGTGGAGGAAATGCCCGATGCGGACTGGCTCACGATGAGCCAGCAGGGCGTTGAGCCGATCCGGGCGGGCCGGTTCCATGTCCATACCCCCGATTTCCCGCCGAGCGATGAACCGGGCGTGCGATCGTTCGCCATCCCGGCGAGCCAGGCGTTCGGCACCGGGCACCATGCCACCACCGCCGGTTGCCTCGCGATGCTGACCGCAATGAAGCAGCGCGGCGTCGTGGTACGTAATTTGGCCGACATTGGCACCGGGACGGGCCTGCTTGCCTTTGCCGCGCTCGACCTGTGGCCGCGCGCCTTTGCCACGGCGAGCGATATCGACGCGGTGTGCGCGGGGGTCGTCGCCGACAACGCGGAAATGAACGGTGTCACGCTGGGCGGTCGACCGGGCGAGGTTGCGATGGTGATCGCCGATGGGATGTCTCATCCGCTGCTGGCGTCGCGCGGCCCGTATGATCTGCTCATCGCCAACATCCTGTCAGGCCCGTTGATCGAACTCACCCCCGCCTTTGCCCGCGCGGTGGTGCCGGGCGGTAGCGTGTTGTTGGCAGGCCTGCTGGAAACACAGGAGCGCGCCGTGCGC
This sequence comes from uncultured Erythrobacter sp., assembly GCA_964516135.1. Lineage (GTDB taxonomy): Bacteria > Pseudomonadota > Alphaproteobacteria > Sphingomonadales > Sphingomonadaceae > 34-65-8. Next base: position 87,829 of record CAZEWN010000003.1, read on the forward strand.
GCCGCTTATCGCCGCGCAGGCTTCCGCATTGCCGAACGCGTGGTCAATGGCGACTGGTCGATCCTGTGGCTCCGGCGGCGGCACGCGCGCTGAAAATCGCGCGCGCTGCAGGCGCCTGGCTGGCGCTGGCGATCGGGCTGTTCATGCTGGCGGGCTGGCTCGGGTCGTCGATCCCGCGCAACGCAAGCTGGCGCGAACCGGCGCGCGGGGTAGAGATCATGCTCGAAACCAACGGCGTCCACACCGCAATCGTCATGCCGCTTGCCACACGGTACAAGGACTGGCGCGGCGACTTTCCCGCCGCCGATCTCGCTGCGCCCGCGCGGCCCTATACGCATGTTTCGGTTAGCTGGGGCGAGCGGGCGGTATTCCTCGACACGCCAACCTGGGCAGACCTACGACCGGGTGACGCACTGCGCGCCGCAATCGGGAGCCGGGGCCTGCTCCATGTCGCGCACTACGTTCGCCCCGCGCCCGGCCCCAACCACCGCGTGCTGCGCCTGCGTCCCGATGAGTACCGCCGCCTGGTCCGCCAGATCGAGGCGCAAGTCGTGGCTCCCGAGCGGCGCGAAGTCCTGCCGGGATACGACGATTGGGACGTCTTCTATGCCGCGCCGGGCACCTATCACCTCGGCAACACCTGCAACCAGTGGACCAGCGACCGGCTGGCGGCGGCGGGCGTGCGGACCGGGTGGTGGACCCCGTTCGCGGGCGGCGTGATGAAGTGGGCGGAGCGCTAGACGAACCGGAGGCGCGGCTCCCTAACCCGCCGCGCGCACGATCTGCGCCCATGCCGCTTCGTCGATCACTGCGATGCCGAGCGCGGCGGCCTGTTTGAGCTTGCTGCCGGCGCCGGGACCGGCCACGACGAGGTCGGTTTTCGCGCTGACCGATCCGGCGGCCTTCGCGCCCAGCCGTTCCGCCTGGGCCTTCGCTTCGTCGCGGCTCATCGTTTCAAGCTTGCCGGTGAAAACGACGGTCTTTCCCGAAACTTCGCTTGGCCGGGTTTCGACGATATACGGCGGCGGCACGACCAGGCTCAGCAGATCATCCCACACCGCGGTATTGTGGTCTTCGTGGAAGAAATCGCCCAGCGCCTCAACCACCACCGGTCCGACGCCGTCGATGCTGGTGAGTTCGGCGACGGCATCGGCCTGCCCTGCCCGCGCGCCTTCCGCCGCTGCCCGCAAAGCGGCGAGATCCCCGAAATGTTTCAGCAGGTCGCGCGCGGTAACTGCGCCGACGTGGCGGATGCCCAGGCCGAACAGCAGCCGCGCGGCGTCGGGCTCTCGCTTGGCATCAATGCTCGCCAACAGGTTGTCCACCGACTTGTCCTGCCAGCCATCGAGCGCCAGCATTGCGTCACGCCGGTTCTTCAACCGGAAGATATCCGCCGGGCTCTCCAGCCAGCCAAGCGCGAAGAACTGATCGATCGTTTTCTCGCCCAGCCCGTCTATATCGAGCGCCGCGCGACTGACGAAATGCTTCAGCCGCTCGGTCCGCTGCGCCGGGCATACCAACCCGCCGGTGCAGCGAACGTCGACTTCACCCTCTTCCGCCACCGCCTCGCTGCCGCACTGGGGGCAATGATCGGGAAAAACAAAGGGCACCCGCGCTTCCTCGCGCGTGAGGTTGTCGACGACCTGGGGAATCACGTCGCCGGCGCGCTGCACCACTACGCGGTCGCCGGGACGCGCGCCGAGCCGCGCGATCTCGTCGCGGTTGTGGAGCGTTACGTTCGTCACCGTCACCCCGCCGACCAAAACCGGGGCAAGGCGGCCCACGGGCGTGAGCTTGCCCGTGCGCCCGACTTGAATGTCGATCGTCTCCAGCGTGGTCTCGGCGCGTTCGGCCGGGAACTTGCGCGCGATCGCCCACCGCGGCGCCTTGGCGACGAAACCCAGCCGCTCCTGCCAGTCGAGCCGGTCGACCTTGTAAACGACGCCATCGATTTCATACGGCAGGTCCACCCGCGCCGCGCCGATGGCGGAATAATGCATGAGCATCTCTTCCAATGAACCACATCGCCTGAACATGGGCGAGACGGGCATGCCCCATTCCCGCAAGCGCTCAACCACTGCGGCCTGGGTCGTGCCGGGTAGCTCGCTCGTTTCGCCCCAGCCATGCGCCCAGAAACGCAATGGCCTGCGCGCGGTTACACTGGCATCCTTCTGCCGCAAGGACCCGGCGGCGGCATTACGGGGATTGGCGAACACCTTTGCGCCCGCTTCATGCTGCGCGGCATTGAGCGCGGCAAATGCCTCTTTTGCCATGTAAACCTCGCCGCGCACTTCGAACACCTCCGGCACCCTGCCGGCAAGGTTCTGTGGCACATCAGCAATATGCGCGACGTTGGCAGTAACGTCCTCCCCCACCTGTCCATCACCGCGCGTCGCGGCGCGGACCAGGCGCCCATGTTCGTAGCGCAGTGAACACGACAGCCCATCAATTTTGTCCTCGGCGGTGAAGGCGATCGCGGTATCGTCGGGGAGATTGAGAAAGCGGCGGACGCGCGCGACGAACTCTGCCACCTCGTCATCGCTGAACGCATTGTCGAGGCTGAGCATCCGCACCGCATGCGTTACTTTGGCGAGCGGCGACGCGGCGATTTCGTGTCCCACCGCACGCGAGGGAGAATCGGGGCGGACCAAATGCGGAAATGCCGCCTCCAACTCTGCGTTGCGGCGGACCAGGGCATCGAATTCCGCGTCGGAAATCTCGGGTGCGTCGTTGGCATGATACAGGCGGTTGTGGCGCGTGATCGCCCGTGCCAGCCGCATCAGTTCATTGGCGGCGGCGGCATCATCGATATCGGTCAGTGCGTTGCGGCTGGGCATGCGCCGCTCATAAAAGCGCGCGAGAAAGCGGCAAACCGCTTTCTCGCGCTGCTCTTGTCTCGATTGGCTTACTGAAGGGCGGGAAGCGCGCTTTCACCCGTCTTGCGCTGACGCATGATCGAGCCGACGGCGAAGAAGCCAATGATCATCATCAGCCAAGTCGCGGGCTCGGGCACGGGCGGCGGGGGCGGCGGGATCAGACGGCCAATGCCGATGCCCGAATCGCCCCCGTTGATGCTGGGCGATATCGACTGGTAGCGCACCAGGAAGAGATCGAGATAGATGCTGCTGGGCGCGGGCGACGCACCATTGAAGGTCAGCGTGAAAGTGCCGGAACCGGTCTGCCCCTTCGTCACCCCACCCTGGCCGCCGGTGCAGCCATTGCCATTTGTGGTTGCGGCGAAGCATACATCCCTTCCGCCCGAACCGCCGGGAAGATCCGGAAAGAACCCCGGCCTCTGGGCCGAGACAAATGCTCCTGTCACCCCCGCCCCGCTAAGCGAACCGCCGTCGACGTCAAAACCGAAGCCCCGGATGCGCGAATTCGCGATCGAGTCATTGGTAAGATCGTATCCGAAAGTATAGGTCCGCCCGTCGCCCGACACGCCGTTGAGCGTGACGTTGAGCAGGGCCGAAAGCTGCGTGGTGGAAACACCGCCGACCTGGCCGGTGAAATCGACCGAAAAGCTGGAACCCACGCTGCCGCTGTTCAGGACAACCGACGCCGCATGCGCCGGAAGCGAGCTAGCGAAAACAAGAAGTGCGCCGACGGCGCCAATGATCCCGCGCATGGGACGTTACCTCACAAAAACCGGGCGCCGCGAATCGCCGTTCGCTTACGCCAACCATGTCACCGACCCGTGGCACCCGGTGGACATAGCATATTCTTTACGATTCGTTAGCCAATTTTCCTTTGCTCTCAATCCCATTTCGGGACAGCTCCGACAGTTGGGTCCAGGTCGCGGCCTTCAATTACTGGCCCCGCAATACCCGCATCAACGTGTGCTCGTTTGCCAGGTAGGCGTCATGTCCCGGGGTGATGATGGCGAAATGGCTGACCCCGGGGTTCGCGCTCACCTCCAGCACGGCACCCCGCGCACGGAGCGCCACCTGGACGCGTGATGATGGGGCGGGCAGCACCGCCTGGACGAACAACAATTGCTCGAGCTTTGGCGCGTGCCCCAATGGGGAGATTGCCGCGAGCCGGTTCGTCCGCTCGGCGCCGCGTGCGCCGACGAACGGATCGACCGCCGAAAATTCGCACAGGGCGTCGAACGCCGCTTGCTCGCCGCCGACGTCGGCAGGACCGTCGAACACGATCGCGGCGCGTGCCGTCACCGCGCCGCGCGCACCAAGCGGACCATCCGCGTCTTGCTCCATCGCCAGCCACTGCGCGGGCAAGGCCCCGGCGGAATGGCCAACCAGCGTTACGCGCGCGCGATCAATCGGATGGGCGGTCGCGACTTCATCAATGAGCCGCGCGGCAGCAGACCAGTCGGCAAAAGAGCCGGGCCACCCGCCCCCATCGCCCACCTCGCGGTAATCGACATTGAGCGTGGCGATGCCCTGGTCCTGCCACTGCGTCGCCAGGGGAGCCATATATGCCTGGTTCGCGATCCCCGCCTTCCAGCACCCGCCGTGAAAGATCACCGCCAGCGGAAACGGGCCATCCCCGCGGGGCAGGCGCAGTTCGGCAAAGCCACGTGAATGCTTTGCATAACGAGGCACCGCGTCGGGGGCGGAGGGTGCCAGGTTGGCGTCAGTGCCGAACATGTGGTCGCCACTTGCCGCGATCGACTGGGTGCGATCTCCACCCTGCGTGCAGGCAGCCATCACCAGCAGCACCGAAGCGAGTGCGACATGCCTCACGCCGCCCGGCAAGCCGGATGGGGTCCAGCCAACTCCATCTAAACCCCCTCCAGCAGCCGGTCCGCCTGCGCCCGCGCTTCGGGTGTCACCTCGGCACCCGACAACATCCGCGCGATTTCTTCCTGCCGCCCGGCCGGATCGAGCAGCGCGACCGATGTGCGCGTGACCGTGCCCTCGCTCGATTTGGCGATGAGATAGTGCGTTCGCCCGCGTGCCGCGACTTGCGGGGAGTGAGTGACCGCGAGCAGTTGCCCGCCTTCGGCAAGTCGCGCCAGCCGATCGCCGATGGCGCTTGCAACCGCTCCGCCCACGCCGCGATCGATCTCGTCGAAGATGACGGTCGCCGCACCGCCCTGTTCCGCCAGCGCGACCTTGAGCGCCAGGATGAAGCGCGATAGCTCGCCGCCACTGGCGATCTTGCCAAGCGGGGCGAAGTCGGCCCCGGGATTGGTGGCAATCAGGAATTCGACCGAATCCATCCCGTGCGCGCCCCACCGTTCTTCGGGCAGTCGGCCGATCGCCGTCAGGAACCGCGCGGCGTCAAGCTTCAGCGGGGCAAGTTCGGCCGCCACCGCGCTGTCCAGCCGCCGGGCCGCCGCGACGCGCGCTGCATGGAGCGCCTCGGCGCGCTGGCGATAGAGGTTGCCCGCCTCCTTCGCGGCCAGTTCGAGCGCGTCGAGCTCCGCCTCCCCGCCCTCGATCTTGTCGAGAGCGGCGCGCAATTCGCGCATCAGGGCGGGCAATTCGTCGACCTCGCGCCGGTGTTTGCGGGCGAGCGCGCGCAGATCGAACAGGCGCGTCTCCGCCGCTTCCAGCGCGGCCGGATCGTGGATCAGCGCATCGGCGGCGGCAGCCAGCTTGTCCTCTGCCTCGCCCGCCTCGATCACAGCGCGATCGAGCGCGGCCAGCGCCTCGGCCAGCAGGGGATGTTCGGGCGCGAGCCGATCGAGCCGACGTGCCGCCACGCGCATGGCGGCAAGCGGCGAATCCGAACCATCCCACAGGTGGCGCAGTTCGGCGAGGTCGCCCGACAGCCGTTCCCCCTTCTGCATCGCGGAGCGCGCTTCGGCGAGGCGCGCCTCTTCGCCCGCCTGCGGTTCGAGCGCGGTCAATTCGGCGAGATGCGCGATCAGCAGGTCCTGATCGGCCTTGGCTTGCGCGATTGCGTCCCGCGCGGCGGCCAGCCGTTCTTCCGCGCCGCGCCAGCGCTCCCACGCCGCCGCCACTCCGCCCGTATCGGCTCCGGCGAAGCGGTCGAGCAGCAGCCGATGGCCTCGCGGGTTGACGAGCCCGCGGTCGTCATGCTGGCCGTGCAGTTCAACCAGCGCGGGCGCAATTTCGCGCAGCAGGGCGACGCCGACCGGCTGATCGTTGATGAAAGCCTTGCTTCCGCCATCGGCCTTCACCTGGCGCCGGATCAGCAGCGGCTCCCCCGGCTCCAGCTCGACACCCGCGTCATCCAGGGCCTGGGCCACGGCATTGGGCAGCGCGGCGAATTCGAAGCTGGCGGTGACGCTCGCCCGGTCTTCCCCCGCGCGCACCAGCGCGCTTTCCGCGCGGTTGCCCAGGACCAGGCCCAACGCATCGAGCAGGATCGACTTGCCAGCGCCCGTTTCGCCCGTCAGCACCCCCAGGCCGCGCCCGAACGCAAGTTCGAGCGTGTCGATCAGCACCACGTTGCGGATGGTCAGCCGGGTCAGCATGCCCTTGCCGTGTAGCGATGCCGCGGCTGTCTGTCAGCGCCGGGCGCGCATGATCTGCACACCCTGGCGAGCAAACGCCGCAATCAGCTCGCGGCGACGCCTGGCGCGTGCTTCTGCACCAGCTCGTAAGCCTTCTCGTACCATTCGTTGCCGGGATAGTTGGCGCCCAGCACGGCGGCGTACTTGACCGCTTCCTGAGGGATGCCCAGCGCCATGTTCGCCTCGGTCAGGCGATAGAGCGCCTCGGGCGCGTGGCTGGTGGTCTGGTAATCGTCGACGACGTTCTGGAACCGCAGCTGCGCGGCCAGCCACATGCCACCGCGCGCGTAGAAGCGGCCGATCTCCATCTCCTTGCCGGCGAGGTGATCGTTGACCAGGTCAAGCTTGAGCCGCGCATCGCCCGCGTATTCGCTCTGCGGGAAACGACGCACCACCTCGTTGAGCGCGGTGCGCGCCTGCAGGGTGATGCCCTGGTCCCGGTTCACATCGCTGATCTGCTCGTAATAACTGAGCGCGATCAGGTAGTAGGCATAGGGCGCATCCTTGTTGCCCGGATGGATCGACAGGAACCGCTGCGCGCTGGCGATGGCCTTGTTATAGTCGCGCGCGCCGTAATAGCTGAACGCGCTCATCAACTGCGCGCGCCGCGCCCATGGGGAATAGGGGTGCTGCCGCTCCACCTCGTCGAACAGCGCCGCCGCCATCGTCGGCTGCCCCCGGTCGAGCCGTTCCTTGGCGGTGCTGTAGAGCGTTTCCACATCGCGCGCGACATAGGCGGTGTCGGCCGGCCCGTCGTTGCGCCCGGCGCAGGCGGACAGGGCAAGAGCCGCCGCGCAGGCGGTCAGGGCGATGGCGGGTGTGCGACGCGCGCGCGAAAGGCTGTTCATGACCGCGCGCTATAACCCCGCCCCCGCTGAACGCAAAGTGAAAGGCGGGCGCTCTCCACCGCCCCCGTGACACCCTTTTCCATTTTCCTACAGCCCCTCGTTTGTGTTCCACCCTCACGGATGACCCAAAGCACCCCGAAGAAGCCCCGCGCCCCGCATGGTTCGCGCAATGGCCCCAAGGGCGCGCCGCCGCCCGCGCTGGAAATCCCCGCCCTCCCCGCGTTCGAGCCCGTGCCGCGCAAGTTCCGCCACGACGGCTGGACGCCCGCGCGGCAGAAGGCGTTCATCGGCGCGCTGGCGGATACCGGCTGCGTCGCCCGCGCCGCGCGGCACGTGAACATGAGCAAGGAAGGCGCCTACTGGCTGCGCCGCCAGCCTGGCTCGGAGAGCTTCCGCCGCGCGTGGGAGGCCGCACTCGATCTCGGCGTGCAGCGACTGAAGGACGAGCTCTACGAACGCGCGCTCGAAGGCCAGCTCGTGCCGGTGTTCATCGGCGGCAAGCTGAAGGGCTTCAAGCGCGTCAAGAACGACCGCCTGCTGATGTTCGCGCTGCGGATGAACGCGAAGGACGAATACGGCCGCCGCATGGCCGCGACCTACTTCGACCCCAACGCGAGCCGCCTCCACGGCGGCAGCGGTGTGAGCGATGACGGGGAGCGGGCGCGCCCGTCCTCGTTGCGAAGCATCGGCGAAGCCGGAACGAGCGCAGCGGTAGGAAAGCAAAGAACGTCCTCAAGTAGCGTAGCGGTAGGACACCAAAAACTCACCATCACCGGCCCCGCCGTCAGCCGCATGCGCCGCGACGACCGGAACGCGGCGATCGTCGCCGCCTTCGACCCGGCGGCGATGACCCTGCCCGAGATCGAGGCAATGCAAGCCCAGCTCGCCGAAATCGCCGCCCGCCACCGCGCCGAGGAAGACGGCCCGCCCGAACACGTGCGCGACGTGGCCTTCATCGCCAACCAGGACGGCGACTTCAAACCGATGGGCCCGCTCGAGGACCTCTACCCGCTGGACGACGCGGAGGATGGGCTCGAACCGTGGGAGGCGGATGAGGAGGATTGGGAGGATTTAGAGTGACCCGAACGCGGGGCGTAGCCACGACAGTGCAATACGGCGAACCTATCCTCATTCTCCTCCCAGAATACATTTCCCATCCGCTTCAGCGCGAACGCAAGCGCGGTCGCGATGAACGAAATGGTGGAAAAGCGCATCAGACCACTTCCCTTAAAGAGAATCGAGATTCATTTCATACAGAGAAACGGTGCGAGGCATCTAATGCAAGAGCAGCTTTTGCGGGCCATCTTGGCGACCGTGGCACGGCAGACCTTTTCGACCGAATTTATCACCGACAAGGTGGCGATCGGTGCAGACAAAGCCAAGCAGGTGGACGCGTATAATTCTTGTGACGGGACTAAGTCACAGTCCGAAATCGCGAAAGCCGTTGGATTGGACCAAGGCAGTTTCAGCCGAACTATCGCACGCTGGATAGATTTAGGTATTGTAATCCGTGTGGGCGAGGGCCGAGAAATCAAACTTGTGCACGTCTATCCGATACCCGATCTGAAGAAGGGATAGAGCATTGGCAACGAAGGACGAGGAAGCAGATCCAATTCTTAGACGACTGGACACCATCATCAAGTTGCAAGCAAGAATTGCGGTCGCTGCGATACCGGCGCAACTGGACAAGGTGATGTTTCTCAACGAGATTGGCATGGGCCCCACTGCCATTAGCGACATGCTTGGCATCACAATCGATTCTGCGAAGTCATTCTTGAAGCGCGGACGAAAGGCCAATGCAACTAAATCCGCCCACGAGAAATAGACTATGATGGACTCGTTTGACGACGCGATCAAGGAACTTGCAACAATTCGCAAGCTCCTAATTTTGGCCCTCTTGAATTCCGGCTTGACGCAAGATGAGCTAGGCGCGGCTCTTGGCGTTCACGGCACGACAATTGGCCGGATGTTTCCAAAAGGTGCTTTAAGAGCCGTAGCGAGGAAGGCTAGCGCGAATGGCTAATCGAGACGATTCTGTGGCAGCGGAGTTACGGGACATAAAGCGCCTACTAATCCCGCAACTGCTTGAGGGTAGCTCAACGCAATCCCGGATTGCATCCATGTTGGAGGTTAGCCCCGCCACCATGAGCCGCATGATGCCAAAAGGACTTTCGAAGTCTCTTCGCGCTGGCGAAGAATAGGACCTAGATGATGACCAATATGGATGAGCAGATTTTGAAAGAGCTTCAGATGTTGCGGAAGCTCAAGATGATGGAGCTTTCCAAGGCTGGCTACTCCCAAACGCAGCTTGCGGACGCGTTAGGAGTTAGCCAGCAGACGGTGAGCAAACTCATGTCGAACCCTAAGAAGATTAAGACTGATGGATGATCCTACATCCATAAAAATCGCCAAGGACGTCGAGTTTCTAAAGAAAGTAGCGATTCTCGATTTAGTTTCACGTGGGTTTTCCCAGGATGACATTGCAAGCCTACTTGGAGTTGGACAAAGCACTGTCAGCACTATGTTTCCGAAAGATATTTTGAAGAAGGCCAAAAAACTTGGTGGCGCTGGTTTTTAGGAAGAATAGGGCGTGCCGAATCCCACTTCGATCGTGAACCCGTCCGGGGGTGGCATCGAAATGCTACTCCACTACGCGCGAAAGCTCGGTACTGATAAGGTTAGGCGGGAAGTCTTTCGCGTTGTATATGGCCGTGGCCAAAAACCGAGATCTAAGCCTCAAATAATGCAAGCCGCTAGCATACCATTGAGCAAAAGCCAGCAGGTTCAGAACGCACTTGATCATCTTTCCACGCATCACCTAATTTCCCGTATTAAAAACGAGGGCGAGGTTAGGGACGGAAGTCGTAACCTCTATGGCAAGCTCGAGACTATTAGGGCCCACCGCGCTGAAATCCAACGCTTTGCGGATGACCCCAAGGCAGCAGCGAAAGCCGCGCTAAAGGGGCGAGGCCCCGTGCCATTGGTTACGGTGAGCAAGACTGTCAGTAGGCGCGAGTTGAAAAGACACAGGAAGCTCGTGGTGCTCTATATGCTCGCTAACCCCGACCCTGGTCCTGACCCCTCAAAGCATATTCGACCTGAGGCGGAAGCACGATTGGTTCAGGAGGCCGTTCGGGCATCCAAGTTTCGTGACAGTGTTGACATACAAGTTCGCGTTGCTGCGGACCTGTCCACTATGCTGGATGGAATAAACGATCACTCGCCACAGATCGTGCATTTCTCCGGTCACAGCGGCGCTGGGAGTCTCGTTGTGGACTCTGGCTCAGTCGCAACGCCTGCCAAGCAGACTTTGTCGTACGATTTGTTTGCGAAGGCGCTCGACGCTACTGACAGAAAACCAAGCATAGTGGTGCTAAATTCGTGCTTGAGTGCTGTCGCGAGAAAAGAGGTGCTAAAGTCAGCCAAGGCTATGATCGGCATGGTCGAATCCATATCGGATATCGCGGCCGCAGCTTTTGCCCAGCAGTTCTACGCTGCACTGGCTTCTGGGCAATCACTGGACTCTTCCTTCAAGCAGGGGCTCGTAGCTGTCGAAGCAGTCTCACTTTCTGAGAAGACGACGCCGCAATTGTTCGCTCGCGACGGGGTAGACCCGTCCAAGGTCATTTTGACTTAGGTGCTCCTCCCCTATTGGGAGCGCCGTATAAAAGCATCCCTGCGGGACGTTCCATTGCCACGTTGCTGGTAATGGCGCGCTAATCAGCGACAAAAACTGACTTGATCAATTAATGATTTGGCAAGCAGCTCCCCGTAGCCAATGTCGTAGCTGAGGGACGCCCATGTTCACGAGTGTAATAGTCAATGAAGATGGCGCAACCGCGATCGAATACGGCTTGATCGCCGCTTTGATCGCCATTGCCTGCATCATCGCGTTCCAGACCCTCGGCCTAAATCTTGCCGACATCTTCAACACCGCCGCCAATGCGATGGCGGGGCGGTAGTCACCAAGAAGCAAGTCCAGTCGCGAGCAAGTCGCTCCTTCGTCGTCGAAGGGCTCGGACGGGCTAAGGCCCGCCGGCCCCCGGCCGGAATGCGGCCTCTGGCCGATTAACGCTGCGGTCGCTGCGCGATCCTCGCGCTACCCGGCGGGCCTTATTCTTCCCCCATCCGCAGCGCCGCAATGAACGCCTCCTGCGGTATGCTCACGTTCCCATACTCCCGCATCCGCGCCTTGCCCTTCTTCTGCTTTTCCAGCAGCTTCTTCTTGCGCGTGATGTCGCCGCCGTAGCACTTGGCGGTCACGTCCTTGCGCAGGGCGGCGATGGTTTCGCGGGCGATCACCTTGCCGCCGATCGCGGCCTGGATCGGCACCTTGAACAGGTGGCGCGGGATCAGGTCCTTCAGCCGCTCGCACATGCCGCGGCCGCGCGCCTCGGCATTGGCGCGGTGGACGATCATGGACAGCGCGTCGACCGGCTCGTTGTTGACCAGGATCTGCATCTTCACGAGGTCGCCTTCGCGAAGGCCAATCGGCTCGTAATCGAAGCTGGCATAGCCGCGGCTGATCGATTTCAGGCGGTCGTAGAAATCGAACACCACCTCGTTCAGCGGCAGCTCGTAACTCACCTGCGCGCGCCCGCCCACATACGTCAGCCCGGTCTGGATGCCGCGCCGGTCCTGGCACAGCTTGAGGATACTGCCGAGGTATTCGTCGGGCGTGTAGATCGTCGCTTTGATCCACGGTTCCTCGACGCTGTCGATGCGGTTCTGGTCGGGCCAGTCGGCGGGGTTGTGGAGCATCATCTCGCGCGCGTCGTCGGTCCGGCTCTTGGACAGTTGGAGGCGGTATTCGACCGATGGCGCGGTGGTGATGAGGTCGAGATCGTATTCGCGGCTGAGGCGTTCCTGGATGATTTCCAGGTGCAGCAGGCCGAGGAAACCGGCGCGGAAGCCGAAGCCCAGCGCGGCCGAGCTTTCCATCTCGTAGCTGAAGCTGGCGTCGTTGAGGCGCAGCTTGCCGATGCTTTCGCGCAGCTTCTCGAAATCCGCCGCGTCGACCGGGAACAGGCCGCAGAACACCACCGGCTGCACTTCCTTGTAGCCGGGCAGCGCCTCGGTGGCGCCCTGCTTGACCGTGGTGATGGTGTCGCCGACGCGGGCCTGCTCCACCTCCTTGATCTGCGCGGTGATGAAGCCGATCTCGCCCGGGCCAAGCTCCGGCAGGTCGGTGCGTTTCGGGGTGAAGCAGCCGACGCGGTCGACCAGGTGGTCGGTGCCGCCCTGCATGAACTTGACCGCGAGGCCCTTCTTGATGACGCCGTCGATCACGCGCACCAGGATGACGACGCCGAGGTAGGGGTCGTACCACGAATCGACCAGGCTGGCCTTCAATGGCGCGTCGCGGTCGCCCTGCGGCGGGGGGATCTTCCGGACCACCGCCTCCAGCACGTCGGCAATGCCGATGCCGGACTTGGCGGAGGTGAGCACCGCGTCGCTCGCGTCGATGCCGATGATGTCCTCGATTTCGACGCGGACTTTCTCGGGTTCGGCGGCGGGCAGGTCGATCTTGTTGATGACGGGGACGATTTCGTGGCCGTGCTCAATGGATTGGTAGACGTTGGCGAGCGTCTGCGCCTCCACCCCCTGCGCGGCGTCGACGACGAGGAGCGCCCCCTCGCACGCGGCAAGGCTGCGGCTGACCTCGTACGCGAAGTCGACGTGGCCGGGGGTGTCCATGAGGTTGAGTTCGTAGGTCTTGCCGTCCTTCGCCGTATAGTTGAGGCGGACGGTCTGGGCCTTGATGGTGATCCCGCGCTCGCGCTCGATATCCATGTTATCAAGCACCTGCTCGCTCATCTCGCGCGCGGTCAGCCCGCCCGTCTCCTGGATCAGACGATCGGCGAGCGTCGACTTGCCATGGTCGATATGGGCAATAATGGAAAAATTGCGGATCAGCGATAATTCAGTCATCCCCGCGCCCTTAGCGGCGGCGCGCGGTTATGTCAGCAGGCAGAGTGCCTGGCCCGTCAGGCGGCGCGGGCCCCCGGATGGGCGAGGTCGATCTGGATGAAACGCGGCAGCGTTTTCGGGCCGTCGCCATTGTCGAACAGCGGGTAGTGCCCTGGCGGCAGCGCGGCAAGCGGCATCCCTGCCGCCGCGAGCGCATAGGGCGAGATACGGTGGCGGGTGCACAAACCGTCGGCACCGTCGCTGATCAGCGGCGTTTCGAATTCCACGCCCTGAGCATGATCATGCGAACGCTTGACCTTGCACACTGCGAGCTGCCCCTCGCCAAGATCGAGCACCAGCGTGGTGCCCACGGGCACTTCCAGCAGGCCTTCGATCCGCGCGCCCGTGCGTGACAGATTGCGCATCACCACCTCGTATCGGTGATCCTCGTGGATCACGCCGATGCGGCGGAACATCGTCTTGCGCTCGGCGCGGTGCTTGGCCGGTCCGCTGGGCTCGTACTGAAGCTCGCCGCCCGCGAGCCGCGCGATGAGTTCGTTCTGGCCGGTCGCCTCACCATAAATGAAGCCTTGCACGTGGCTTGCGCCCCGTTCGCGCACCAGCGCGAGCTCATCCATCGCCTCCACGCCTTCGGCGACGGTTTCCATCTCGAGCGCGCCGGCCAGGCTGACGATGGCGGTAATGATGGCAGCGTTGTTGTTGTCATCATCGGTGGCGCCGCGCACGAAGCTTCGGTCGATCTTGATCTTGTCGAACGGGGCCCGGCGGAGATAGCCGAGCGAGGAATAGCCCGTGCCGAAATCGTCGAGCACGAGGCGCACGCCCATCCGCTTCAGCTTCTTGAAGACGTCGTGCACCTCCTGTTCGTCGCCCAGGAGCACCGATTCCGTCACTTCGAGTTCGAGGCGATCCGGGTGGAGGCCAGACTTGGCTAGCGCCTTGGCCACTTGGTCCACAAGATCGGGCGCGCTAAATTGCACCGGGGAGACATTGACCGCGACGCGCAGGTTGCCGGGCCATTGCGCCGCGCATTCGCACGCCCGGAACAACGCCCAGGTACCGAGGTCGTGAATGATCGCAGTCTCCTCCGCGATCGGAATGAACATATCGGGCGAAATCGGGCCGCGATCGGGATGAACCCAGCGCATCAAAGCCTCGAAACCCGCGACCTTGTTGCTGTCGGCCCTAACGATCGGCTGGAAAACCAGGTGCATCTCGTCTCTGTACAGCGCGTCGCGCAGGTCCTCCTCGATCTGGCGTCGCAAGCGCGCGCCATCCTTGAGTTCGGCGGAGTAGAACCGGTATTGACCACGGCCGCCGCCTTTCGCGGCATAGAGGGCAAGATCGGCGCTGCTGACCAGCTCCTCGGCCTCGATACCGTCGTAAGGCGCCACCGCGATGCCCACCGATGCGCCAATCGTCGCCCGGCTGCCGTCAATGGAATAAGGCTGCGAGACCATTTGCACGACCCGCGCGGCCAGTTCGCCCAGCTGCCCCCGGTCGTCGACATCTGGCAAGATGATCTGAAATTCGTCACCGCCCAATCGACCGATTTCGCCCCGCTTGCCGAGGATGGTCTGAAGCCGCTGCGCGACCTGTTTGAGCAATTCATCGCCCGCCGGGTGGCCGAGCGTGTCGTTCACCTGTTTGAACCGGTCGAGATCAAGCATGATCAGCGCGCAGCTGCGCTTCGCGGCGCGATAGGCGGTCAGCGTCGATGACAGACGTTTGTGCATCCGGTGACGATTGGCAAGGCCAGTCAGCGAATCGAATTGCGCCAGCCGCGCGGCATCGCGTTGTCGTTCACGTTCGGCGGAGATGTCCTTGGCCGTGCCGCGATAACCGTGGAAGTCCCCATCCGCATCGATCTGCGGGCGTCCGGAGATCGACCACCACACCGCCCGATCTTCCACCGCGACGCGCACAGCAAGGTCGTTGATGGAGTTCCGGGTGCTGAGCAGGAATCCCAGCGGGCGTGCCTTTTCCTCGCCATCGGTGTCGGTATCGGTGCTGAACAGCGTGGCGAGACTGGTTCCGAGAACGTCCTGCACGCCTTCGCCGAGCTGGCTGGCAGCGGCATCCGACAGATAGATCAGGCGCCCGAGCGCGTCGGTGGCCCAGAACCAGCCGAGCCCGGAATCTTCAAAGGAATCGAACAGCGCCAGGCGGCCAGCCGAGTCAGAGCGACTGATCGGTCGCAGGTCGCCCGAACTGGGCGGGCGCGCACGCGCGGCACCATCGTCGCCCTTCCTTGCGAACAGACCCTTGATCGCCACGCATCAACCTCCGCATGATCGCCCCCCGGCGGATCGCGAGAGGACTTGGTTGCGGATTGTTAGCTATAAAGTGTTTACAGGCCGCTAACCTTGACGCGCCTCGATGCGCGGCGGCACGAACGAGCTGCGTTCGCGCGCGATCAGCGCGATCGAACCGTCATCCTCCGCCTCCAGCGGCTCGGCGAACTGGATTCCCATCCGGTTTTCGACACTCCACCGACACGCTGCGGTCACGATCAGGGAATCCGACAACGCTATGCGAAATTCGGTGTCGGTGGGCACATTCCACAGGCCCTCCACCATCGCGCCCGACAGCGACATGTTTCGGATCGTGCCGTTGTAATAATGGCCTTCGTGTTCGAGCACGACCTTGCGGAGCATGGTGAACCGCTTGGGCCGGGCCGATCGCGGTCCGGAAGCCACAATGCCAAGCCCCTGCGCCAGCCGCTCCATCGTCTCGGCGCTGCTCAGCGGTCCGGAATACACGAACCCTTGCACATGGGTGCAACCGTAACGGCGGACCAGGTCCAACTCGTCCAGCGTCTCGCACCCCTCGGCAGTGATATCCATCCCCAGCGCATGCGCTAGGTTGGTGATCGACGCGATGATCGCGCCGTTCCGGCTGCCCGGCTGGGTCGCACCGCGGACAAAGCTCTGGTCGATCTTGATCTTGTCGAACGGCGCGCGCTTTAGATAGCCGAGCGAGGAATAGCCGGTTCCGAAATCATCGAGCGCCACCCGTACGCCGATCCGTTTTAGCGCCGCGAACATCGCGTCGGTGCCCTGATCATCGTTGAGAAAGACGTTCTCGGTAATCTCCAGCTCGAGCCGTGCGGGATCGACATTCGCCTGCGCGATGGCGTTGGTCACGATGGCGGCGAACTGCGGGTTGGCGAATTGCAGCGGCGAGACGTTGACCGCGCAGCGCACTTCCTCAGGCCAGCGCGCAAGATCCTGGCATGCCGTTCGCAGGGCCCATTCGCCGATCGTGGCGATCAGTCCGGTGTCCTCGGCAACCGGGATGAACTTTGCCGGCGACAGCCAGCCGTGTACCGGATGGCGCCAGCGCAGCAGTGCCTCGAAACCAGAAATCTGTTCGGTCGCGGCACGCACGACCGGCTGATAGAACAGCTGCAGTTCTCCATTCGCGATGGCGTCGCGCAGGTCCTGCTCCATCTGGTTGCGTTCCTCCGCGCGCGAATGAAGGTCGCTGGAATAGAAGTGCGAGCGGCCCCTTCCGCCGTCCTTAGCCGCATAGAGCGCAAGATCGGCATTGCGGATCACCGATTCACTGGTGAGCCCGTTGGCGGGCGCAATTGCAATGCCCACCGACACCCCAATTACCACTCGCTGTCCCTCGATCGAGTAAGGCTGCGACAGTGAATGGATGATGTCCTGTGCCAGATGGGCAAGGCGGCCGTGCTCAACACGCCCCGGCACGATCACCTGGAATTCGTCGCCACCAAGCCGACCGCACCGACCCATCTGCCCAACCGCGCGTTCCAGCCGCTGCGAGACCTGTTTCAGCAAGGCATCGCCGGCTGGATGCCCCAGTGTGTCGTTGACGTTCTTGAACCGGTCGAGATCGAGCAGAAACACGCTGCATTCACGCTCGTGCTCGCGCGGGCTGCCGAGAATTTTCTCCAGCGTTTGCGACATCTGCAATCGGTTCGCGAGGCCGGTCAGCGAATCGTATTGCGCCAGCCGCGCGGCGTTTTCCTGGCTGCGCTTCTTTTCGGTGAGGTCGGTGCCGGAACCGCGGAAACCGCAGAAGTTCTGGAACCCGTCATAAACCGGCCGTCCGTTGATCGACCACCAGCGCGGATCGCCCTGCACCGCCGCGCGCACGGCAAGTTCCTGGAAAGAGGAGCGCGCGGAAAGATGGAAGGTCAGCGTCCGTTCCCCCTCTCGGTTATCGTCAGCCAGTTCGAACAGGCTGGTAAAGGGCCGCCCTTCCAGCTCCGTCGGCTTGCGTCCAAGCGTTTGCGCCACCGATGACGACACGTAGGTGAGATTACCTCGACGATCCGTTTCCCAAAACCAGCCTTGCCCTGTATCCTCGTAGTCCGAGAGAATACTCTGCGCGCGGTCGCGAATACGCGCCTGTGCCTGCGCCAGTTCCGCCTGCTTCTGATCGCGCACCGACTGGTAACGGGCGATCGCCGCACCGACGGCGGTGGCAATACACAGCCCGGCAAACGCCGCGAACGTTCCATCGATCACCACAACCGGACCCCAGCAGGCAATCTTGCTGGCAAAGAGATGCGCCACGCGGCGGCCCAACACGGTGGCGAACACCGCGTTGAGGCTGACCAGCGCGGCGAGACCGATGCGTGGATCGAGCCCGCCCGCATAGATCCAGTGCCCGAAACCGGTGCCGAACAGCATTGCGATTCCCACCACCAGCAGCCCGCTAACGGTCAGGCTGGCGGTGCGGCCGCGTTCTCCCGCGCGCTCCCACCGGATCGCGAAGCGGGAAAGATAGGCCAGCGCCGTCGCCCCGGCGGCGAGGCTGGCCGCGGCAAGGGTCGGCAGTTGCCAGCCCGCAATCCCGGCAACGGTAAAGCACAGCGCGGTCGCCAGTGCCATCCAGGGCATCAGGCGGGGTACGGAATCGATCTGGCGCAGGTTCGCGCGCACGGGCCGTGCACTGGTCGGGCGTGGCCGGGTGGCGAGGTCGGATCGGCGCTGCCCGGCGCGGCGGTCGATCGCTTCGCTCCGGGCCGCATCCGCGTGTGGGGCAGCCGGCAGCGGGCGGGCGTCGGCATGCAATGCCGCGCCATGCGCGCTTCCCGCACTTTCCCGTGCCGGAGCCATCTGAGGGTTCGCCCCGCCCATGGCGACCGATTGCCCCAAACCTGTTTGAAATCGGTTAATCGCACCGCAGGAATTCGGCCATCGGGCGCGGTTTTCCGCGTGCTTGCCAACGTCCGGGGGGCGGTGCATGAATGCCGCAGAAAAGGGGAGAGGGAACATGGCCAAAGGAAGGACGCTCGAGAACGAAGCGGCCCAGTCGACCACGGCGCTCGGCCCCCTGGTCGGTTTGGCGCGGGAAGATTTCGTCGGCGCCGTCGCGCTGCTGCTGCGCGAAACCGCGTCCGACCCGCAGCGCACAATGCGGCACGCCCAGGAATTGGGGCAGGACATGGTAAAAATCATGACCGGCAAGTCCGATCTGGCGCCCGACCCCAAGGACAAGCGGTTCATGGACCCCGCGTGGCAGTACAACCCGTTCTTCCGGGCCGGCGCGCAGTACTATCTCGCCGTGCAGAAAGGGATGCGGAGCTGGCTGTCCGAGCTCGAACTGGACGAAATCGAGCGCGACCGGGCAAATTTCATATCCAACATCATAATCGACAGCCTTTCCCCGACGAACACCCTGGTGGGCAATCCCACGGCCCAAAAGCGGCTGATCGATAGCGGCGGCCTCTCCTTGGTGAAGGGGCTCAAGAACGCCTACGACGACATGGTCCACAACAAGGGCATGGTCAGCCAGGTAAACAAGAAGCCGTTCAAGCTGGGCGAGAACGTGGCGACCAGTAAGGGCGCGGTCGTGCTGCGGACCGAGATGATGGAACTGATCCACTACGCGCCGACCACGGACGAGGTCTACACGATCCCGCAGCTCACCATCCCGCCGCAGATCAACAAGATGTACATCAACGACCTCTCGCCGGAGAAGTCGGTGGTCAAGTACCAGCTGGACCACGGGGTGCAGACGTTCGTGATTTCGTGGCGCAATCCGTCAAGGGACCAGGGCCACTGGGGAATGGACGAATACATCGCCTCGTGCCGCCAGGCGCTGGCGGCGGTGAAGGCGATCACTGGCAGCGGCAAAGTCAACGTATCTGCCGGGTGTTCCGGCGGGCAGACCGCCTCGGTCTTGGCAAGCGCGCTGGCGGCGGATGGCGATGACAGCCTTAATGCGCTCACGCTGATGGTCTGCGTCCTGCATCCCAAACAGAACGACATCGAGGCCGGCTCGCTGATGACTGAGAACGGGATGCAGCTCGCCAAGGCGCGCGCCGCCCGGAAGGGCGTGATCAAGGGCGACGACCTGTCGCGCGGGTTCGCCTGGCTGCGGCCCAATGACCTGATCTGGAACTACGTGATCAACAACTACCTGTTGGGCGAGGATCCGCCTGCGTTCGACGTCCTGTTCTGGAATGCCGACGCGACCAACCTGTCCGCCAGCCTGATGGGCGATTTCCTCCACCTGTTTGAAACGCTCGCGTTTACGAAGCAAGGCGAGGTCGAGATGGCCGGGCACAGGATCGACCTCGCGAAAGTGGACGCCCCGCTGTTCATCCTCGGCGGCGTGACCGACCATATTACCCCTTGGAAGGCGACCTATCGTTCGACCCAGCTGTTCGGTTCCGACGACGTGACCTACGTCCTCAGCCAGTCAGGTCACATGCAGGCGATCCTTAACCCGCCGGGCAACCCCAAGGCGAAATACTACGTCCGCAAGGATGGCAAGCCACTGCCCGCAACCGCCGACGAGTGGCTTCAGGGAACCGAGGAAGTCGCCGGAAGTTGGTGGCCGTTCTGGATGGAATGGGTCCATGCGAACTCGGGCAAGAAAAAGCCCGCGCCGAAATCTGTGGGCAGCAAGGCTTTCCCCGCTCTCGATCCAGCCCCGGGCCTGTATGTCGTCGAGGAACGCTGAGCGTCATGCTCGCCACAAGGAACTTGGTTTGACCGACCCCATGAAAACCGCCGACATCTCCATGGAGTCTGTCGGCGGCCGCATCCTGCGTGTCGCCCGCTGGCGGCTCGAGATGCCGAGCAAGCACCTGCCCGTGCTGTTCTTCAACGGCATCGGCGCCAATATCGAAGCGGTCGCCCCGCTGGCCGAGGCGCTGGATGACCGCGGCTTCATCATGTTCGACATGCCCGGGGTGGGTGAATCGCCCGAACCGCTGGTGCCCTACAATGCGTTCACGATGGCCTGGACGACCATGCTGCTGCTCGACCGCTTTGGCATCGATCAGGTCGACGTGATGGGTGTGAGTTGGGGCGGCGCCATGGCGCAGCATTTCGCGCTCCAGCATCCGGCGCGCACGCGGCGGCTGATCCTGGTCGCGACGAGCGCCGGGATGATCATGGTCCCTGGCAATCCCAAGGCATTGAGCAAGATGGCCAACCCGCGCCGCTACGTCGATGCGGCGTTCATGGAGAAGCACTTCCAGACGCTCTACGGCGGCGCGCTCGGCGCCGCTTCGGGCAAGGCGGGGCACATCGCGCGGCTGAAGCCGCCGACTCGGCGCGGCTACCTCTATCAGCTTCTCGCCATGATCGGCTGGACCAGCGCGCCCGCCCTGCCCTTCCTCAAGGCGCCGACACTGATCCTGATGGGCGATGACGACCAGATCGTTCCGCTCGCCAACGGCCGCATCCTCAATTCGCTCATCCCCGGCAGCGAGCTTGAGGTTATGGAGGGCGGCGGTCACCTGTTCCTGCTCAGCCACCGCGACCAGAGCGTCTCGGCAATCCGCCGCTTCCTCGACCGGCCGGACGCGAACGAATTGCCCGAAGCGGCCTGAAACAGAGGGGACGGAGCGGACATGCGGCACATCGCAATCATCGGCTCCGGCCCCGCAGGGTACTACACCGCCGAAGCCGCGCAAAAACAGTGGGGGAATAATGTCCGGGTGGATGTGTTTGACCTGCTGCCGGTCCCCTACGGCCTGATCCGGACGGGCGTCGCGCCCGATCATCAGTCGATCAAGGGCGTCAGTCGCCGCTATGAGAGCACGGCGCTCTCCGATAACGTCCGCTTCGTCGGCAACGTCATGATCGGCCGCGACGTGACGGTGCCGGAGCTGCAAGGCCTCTACGACGCGTTGGTGTTCGCCACTGGCGCTCCCAACGACAAGCCTCTGGGCATCCCGGGTGAGGAACTGGGCAATGTGTTTGGCAGCGCGGCCTTCGTTGGCTGGTACAACGGGCACCCGCAATTTCGCGATCTCGATCCAGACCTGTCGGGGCAAGGCGCCGTCGTGATCGGCATGGGCAATGTGGCGCTGGACGTTGCCCGTATCCTCTCCAAGACTCAGACCGAATTCGCGGGCAGCGACATCGTAGCGCACGCGCTTGAAGCATTGCGGACCGCGCGCACCCGCACGGTCACGATCATCGGTCGCAGGGGGCCGCACCAGATCATGATGACGCCCAAGGAACTGGGCGAGCTGATGCATCTCGAACGCGCCAGCCCGCGCGTAGACCCGGCCGACCTGCCCGACGAAGGCGAGGACGCGCTGCTCGAACCGGGCCTCAGGAAGTCCGTCACCCACCTGCGCGCTTTCGCCGGCATTCCCGAGAGCGAGCGGGCCGACAAGGCGATCGAGATCGACTTCGACATGTTTGCCAGCCCGGTGCGCCTCATCGGTAATGGCGGGGTCGAAGGGGTGGAGGTCGAGGTTACGCGGGTGGAAGCGGGCCGCGCGATCGGTACCGGCGAAACATACGTCATCCCCGCCGGCCTGGTGGTCAGTTGCATCGGCTACCGCAGTTCGCCCATCCCCGACGTGCCGTTCGACGAACGCGCGGGCCGCTTTGCCAACCACGAGGGGCGCATCCTGCCCGGCCTCTACTGCGTCGGATGGGCCCGGCGCGGCCCGACCGGCACGATAGGCACCAACCGCCCCGACGGATTCGCCGTGGTCGAGAAGATCGCCGAAGACCTGGCAAGTGGCAACCTCGGTCCCTCGACCAAGCCGGGCCGGGCTGGGTTCGACGCGCTGGCCGAAGCACGCGGGCTCGACGTGGTCACGTTTCGCGACTGGAAGAAGATCGAGGAAGCTGAAATCCGCGCTGCCCGCGAAGGCGCCCCGCGCGAGAAATTCGTCGACATCGAAAGCATGATCCGCGCGCGGGGCCAGGATTAGATTCGCGTGGCGGCGCGGAGTGGCTAGCGCAGGATGTCGAAGCCAAGCTCGCGACGGACCGCATCGCGCGTTGCGTTGCCGATCGTGCCGCTCTTGCGTGCTTTGTCGATTTCAACGGTAGCAATCTTCGCCGGGCGAATGGCGCACGGACGCGCCAAGTCACTGCAGCGACGGTCGGTTTTAGCGACAGGTCGCCTCACACCCGCATCGGCATCAGTACGTAGAGCGCGGGGCTCTTCTCGTCCTTGCGGATCAAGGTCGGGGCGCCAGCATCCGCGAGGTGCATTTCTACCGTATCGCTGTCGATCTGGCTGAGGATATCCTTGAGATAATTGGCGTTGAAGCCGATCTCGAAGCCTTCGCTCGAATAATCCGCCGCCAGTTCCTCGGCCGCGGTGCCGTTGTCAGGCGAGGTGACGGACAGGGTAACCTTGTCCGGTTCCAGCCCCATCTTTACCGCGCGGGTCTTCTCGGTGGCGATCGTCGCGACGCGGTCGACGCCTTCGTAGAAACTTTTCGGATCGAGCTTGAGCAGCTTGTCATTGCCGGTCGGAATGACGCGGGAATAATCAGGGAACGTGCCGTCGATCAGCTTGCTGGTCAACACCACACCGCCCTCGCCACCAAGGGTGAAGCGGATCTTGCTTGCCGACAGGTCGACCAGGACCGAGCCGTCCAATGATTCCTCGAGCAGCTTTCGCAGTTCTGCCACCGCTTTGCGCGGCACGATCACGTCGGGCATCCCCTCCGCGCCGTCGGGCTGGTCGATCGTATAGCGCGCCAGCCGGTGCCCGTCGGTCGCGGCGGCCTTCAGCACCGGGCGATCGTCCTCCGACGCGTGCAGGAAGATGCCGTTGAGGTAATAGCGCGTTTCCTCGGTCGAGATCGCGAAGCGGGTGCGGTCGATCAGTTCGGCCAGCGTGCGCGCGGGCACTTCGAAGCTGGTGGGCAGGTCGCCCTCGACGATCACGGGAAAATCGTCGCGCGGCAGCGTGGGCAGCTTGAAGCGGCTCCGGCTTGCCTTCACCTCCATGCGGTTCTCGGCGGTTTCCAGGCTGACCTCGCTTCCATCGGGCAGCTTGCGCGCGATATCGAACAGCAGGTGCGCCGAAACCGTGATCGCGCCCTCGCTTTCGACCTTCGCCGCCATGTGCTCCACGACCTGGAGGTCGAGGTCGGTCGCCATCACCTTGAGCGAGTTCGAACCTTCCGCCTCGATCAGCACGTTGGAGAGGATGGGGATCGTGTTGCGCCGCTCCACCACTGACTGGACGTGGCTGAGGCAGCGTAGCAGCGTTGCGCGTTCGATTGTGGCCTTCATCGGTCCCTACTCATATCCCCTGTGGCGCGTATGCGACCGGAATCGCCCGCGAGCGCCGGAAACTGTCGCTCGACATTAACGAGGGGCCGCACCGGGGCAAGGTGCCGCCGCGACCCCTCGTGATTCCTTGGGGATAAAGAGCGCGATTCGCGCCTATCCGAGCATCGCCATGCCGCCGTTGACGTGCAGCGTCTGTCCGGTGACATAGCCTGCCTCGTCGCTGGCGAGGTAAGCGACCGCCGCGCCGATGTCGCCGCCCTCGCCCATCCGCCCCATCGGGATGCGGGCGTTGAGCGCATCCTTCTGCGTATCGGGCAGCACTTCGGTCATCGCGGTGCGGATGAATCCGGGGGCTACGCAATTCACGGTGACGCCGCGCGTGGCCAGCTCCTGCGCCAGGCTCTTGGACATGCCGACCAGCCCCGCCTTGGCGGCGGCATAATTCATCTGGCCCGGGTTACCGGTCGCGCCCACGACGCTGGTGATCGTGACGATGCGGCCATGGCGCGCCTTCATCATAGGCTTGGCGGCGGCGCGCATCAGGCGGAACGCAGCCTCAAGGTTGATGCGCATGACCGCGTCCCATTCCTCGTCCTTCATTCGCATGGCCAGGTTGTCCCGCGTGACCCCGGCGTTGTTGACCAGAATGTCAAGCTTGCCGAACGTGTCGATGGCTGCGGGCACCAGTTCCTCGACCTGGGTCGTGTTCGAAAGGTCGCATGTGATCTCGACATGATCACCGCCAACCTCTGCCATCAACTGTTCGCGAAACGCGCGCAGCTTGGCGCCGTTGGACCCGCTGAGCGCAATCCGTGCGCCTTGCCTGGCCAGCGCATAGGCGATCGCCGAACCGATCCCCCCACTGGCCCCGGTAACGAGCGCGGTCTTTCCTTCCAGGCTGAACATTATCCGATCTCCTTTGCGAGGGCCTCGATATCCGCCATCGAGAGCACGCTGACCACCTCGGCACCCTTGTCGATACGACCGATCATCGGGCCCAGCACCTTGCCGCCCAATTCGACGAACTGCTCGACGCCGGCGCCGCGCATGGCCAGCACGCTCTCGCGCCAGCGGACACGGCCCGTCACCTGTTCGACTAGCAGGCGGGCTTCTTCTGCCGGATCGGTGACCGGGGCCGCGGTCACATTCGCGTAAAGCGGCAGCGTGAAGCTGGCTGGCGGCGTTTCGCCCAATGCTTCGGCCATTGCATCGGCGGCGGGCTGCATCAGCGAACAGTGGAACGGCGCCGAAACGGGCAGCGGGATACCGCGCTTGATGCCGAAATCCTTCACCATGGCCACCGCCCGCTCGATCGCCTGCGCGTGGCCCGACAGCACGACCTGCGTCGGATCGTTGTCGTTCGCGACTTCGCAAACCTGGCCCTCGGCCGCGGCCTCGGCCAATTTACGCGCGGTTTCCAGCTCAGCGCCGAGCAGCGCGCACATCGCGCCTACCCCCACCGGCACCGCCGCCTGCATCGCCTGTCCACGCAGCTTGAGCAGCCGCGCCGTGTCGGCGAGCGAGAACGCGCCGATCGCGCACAGCGCAGTGTATTCGCCGAGCGAATGGCCAGCGACGCAACCGCCCCGGTCCGCCAGTGACATGCCGAAATCGGCTTCCAGCACGCGCAGCACGGCGATGGCATTGGCCATGATCGCGGGCTGGGCGTTTTCGGTCAGGGTCAGCTCGCTTTCCGGCCCTTCGAACATGATGGTCGACAGGTTTTGCGACAGAGCGTCGTCGACCTCCTCGAACACGGCACGCGCGGCGGCGCTGGCGTCGGCAAGCGCGGCGCCCATGCCGATCTTCTGGCTCCCCTGGCCCGGGAAAACGAATGCTCTCATGCGATCTCTCCTCAAGGGCGAGCCGACTATGCGCCCGCGCCCCCGGCGGCAAGCCCGAAGGGGACCAGCTTGTTGCCCGCGTCATGCCCGATATCGGCAAACCCGAGATAGGGGATGCCCGCGCGATCGCACCAGTGGCGCGCAATTTCCTCAGGCCCGGCGCCGAATGGCCGGTCGTTTTCGGGCACATCGACGAGCCGACCGAGCCTCAGCCCCGCGATGCCATGCAGGTGCTGGGTAACGTGAAAGAACAGCCTGTCGACCGCGTAAAGATGCTCTGCCACCTCCTCCACAAGCACCACGTGCCCGGCAAGATCGGGCATCAGGTCGGTGCCGACCAGCATCGCCAATGTCATTAGGTTGAACGCGACCGTGGGCCGTTCGTCGAGCCCGCCCTCGAGCCCGCCCGCGCCGCCACCCAGATACGCCAGCGCGCGCAGCACCGCGGCCTCCCCCCCTTCGCGCGAGACGTCGAGCGCCATGGGGCCATGCACAGGCTTACCGATGCCAGCGCGATAGAGCGCTGCGAGCAGGTAGCCGGTGTCCGAATAGCCAAGGAAAGTCTTGCCATGCGCTGCCGCGCCCATTGCCGCCACCGCCGCGGCCGCGATGCGGTTGGAACCGTAGCCGCCGGCCGCAAACCAGATCGCGTCCACCGCCCCGTCGTTGGCGCATTCGAGCAAAGCGGCAAGGCGCGTCGCGTCGTCGCCCGCGAAATGGCCGTGGCGCGCGAAGCACTGACGGTGGAAGCGAAGGTCCAGAGTGGGAAAGTGCCGTGCCGCGAGATCGAGCACGGCGTCAGCCTGCTCGCGTTCAAGCCGTTTTCCGGGGGCACAGATCGCGATGCGGGTCATGCGCCCCTCTACTCGGCTTGTGTTGGGCGGCACAACTGCATAGCTGACACGCGATGAGCGAATTCCCCAATCCCGAAGACCTGTTTGCCCGCCCGTTCTTCTTCTGCGGGGTGGGCGGATCGGGGATGCTGCCGCTTGCCCAGATCGTGCGTGCACGCGGCGTGGAAGTCGCAGGTTCGGACCGGAGCCGCGACCAGGGCCGCACCCCGGAGAAGTTCGCCGCGCTGGAAAAGGACGGTTTCCGCCTGCACCCGCAGGACGGGAGCGGGATCGTGTCGAAGGATCAGGTGCTGGTCGCCTCCGCTGCGGTCGAGGATACCGTGCCGGAAATCGTGCGCGGCAAGGAACTCGGCTGCCTGCGCCTCACCCGGGCGGAACTCAATTCCATCCTTTTCAACACCAGCGGCGCCGGGATCGCCATTGCAGGGACCAGCGGCAAATCAACCGTCACCGGCATGCTCGGCTGGATCATGCACAAGTCGGGCCGCGAGCCGACGGTGATGAATGGCGCGGTGATGAAGAATTTCGTCACGCCCGAAACGCCCTTCGCCAGTGCGGTGATCGGTTCACCCAGCATTTACGTGTCCGAGGTGGACGAAAGCGACGGCTCGATCGCTCTTTATCGCCCGGCGGTTGGCGTCCTGCTCAATGTCAGCCTCGACCACAAGAGCATGGCGGAACTGCGCGAACTGTTCGGGGACTTTCTCGGTCGCAGCCGCATTGCCGCGATCAACGCCGACGATTCCGAAGCGCTGGCGTTGCTGCCCCGTTCGCGCGAGGTGATCACTTTCGCGATCGACCAGCCTCGCGCGCAGATTGGCGTGGTGGCGGGCAGCATCGCGGAAGGGCCAACGCGGCAGGCGGCGCTCATCATCGACCGGCATGATGGCAGCGAACATCCGCTGACCCTCGCCATGCCTGGTCGCCACAACCTGGCCAACGCGCTCGCTGCGATCGCTGGCGCCGCGGCGGCTGGGGTTCCGGTGGCGGCCTCGGTCAGCGCGCTGGCGAGCTTCGCCGGCCTTGCGCGTCGGTTCGACGTGATCGGCACATCGCCTGGCGGGGTGACGGTGATCGACGACTTCGGCCACAATCCGGAGAAATGCGCCGCCACGCTACGGACGTTGAAGGCGCATCATGGCCGCGTGATCGCATTTTTCCAACCCCACGGGTACGGCCCCTTGCGCCAGATGGGCGCCGAACTGGCGGAAACGTTCGCCCGTGAGCTTGACCCCGATGACCGTACCCTGTTGTGCGATCCGGTCTATTTCGGCGGTACGGTCGATCGTAGCGATGGCAGCGAGCGCATCGTCGGCCTCGTTCGCGCCGCTGGCGGACAAGCGGAATACCTCCCGACGCGCGAGGAGGTCGCCGACCGCATCGCGTTCCTCGCCCGCCCCCGCGACCGGATCGTCGTGATGGGCGCGCGCGACGATACCCTGACGGCCTTCGCCCGCGACCTGCTTGGCCGGATGGCGTGAACGTCTATCGCGCCGCTGCCGGACACGTCCGCCTACTGCTCGCTGTCACCGCGCTCGGAGTGGTCGTGACGATCGCGTTCGAGCGTCAGTTCGGCCACAGCGTGATCCCGTTCGTGGCGACATCTATCCTGCTAATCGTGCTGAATTTTCGGATGGGCCGCTTCATGTGCCCGCGCTGCGGTAGCAATCTGTTCCTGCGCAAGGGGTGGGCCTGGCCGTGGCCCAACAAAGTTTGCAGCCAATGCGGCCTGGACCTCGAAAAGCCTTAGTTCGCCCCGCTGGGATGCCCCAGCTTCAGCACCTTGTGCAGCACGAAAACAATGACCGCGCCGATCAGCAAGCCCAACAGCGCGGAAATCCCGGCATAGGTCGCCCAGCCGAACAAGCCGCCCAGCGGCCCGGTCTTGCGTTCGACCCATTCCTCGGTCCCGTGCGCCATTTCGGACCAAGAGTGGACACCCACCTCGTGCAGGCCGTGGAGGATGATCCCGCCACCGACCCACAGCATCGCCACGGTGCCAATGACCGACAGTAACGTCAGCACCCGGGGCATTGCGGCGAGCAGGAAGCGCCCCAGCCTGCGCGCGACGGCGGCCGGTTTCTCCACCAGGTGCAGGCCAACATCGTCCATCTTCACGATCAGCGCGACCACGCCATAGACCGCCACCGTCACTGCTATACCCACGATCGCCAGAACAATCCCGCGCGTCAGCAGCGTATCGGCGGCCACCTCGTTGAGCGTGATCGCCATGATCTCGGCCGATAGAATGAAATCGGTGCGGATCGCACCCGCCACGCGCTGCTGCTCGAACCGGGCCGGATCCTCGATCGGATCTTCCAGCGTCTTGCCATGCTTCTCGCCGCCCAGCCGCTCGATCACCTTTTCCGCGCCTTCATAGCACAGGTAGGCGCCGCCCAGCATCAGCAGCCAGATTACCAGCCACGGCAGGAATTCACTCAGGATCAGCGCACCCGGCAGCAGAAACAACAGCTTGTTCTTCAAGCTACCCTTGGCAATCGACCAGATCACCGGCAGCTCGCGCGCGGGATCGAGTCCGGTGACATAGCCCGGTGTCACCGCCGCGTCGTCAATCACCACGCCCGCGGTTTTGCTACCCGCGCGCCCCGCCACGATGGATATGTCATCAATCGATACCGCCGCCTTGCGCGCGATCACGGCGACGTCGTCGAGCAATGCGACCAGACCACCAGGCATGCGACTCTCCTGAAACAAGCGTGGCTTCCGGCACTGCCCGGCGCGCGCGATGCTCGCAAGCCTTGCTTTCCGCGCCGATCGCGCTATGTGCGCCGCTTCCCGGTACGCCGGGGTGAAGAAAGCCGGAGGGGCCCCGCAATCCCGCGGATCAGCCAGCGATCGGCATTACAGTGAAGGAACGCGAAGCATGGCTCTGTACGAGCATGTCTTTCTCGCGCGTCAGGATTTGAGCCAAGCTCAGGTCGATGCGCTGGCGGCAGCCGCCACCGAGATCGTCGAATCGAACAACGGCAAGGTCACCAAGACGGAGACCTGGGGCCTCAAGTCCCTCGCCTACAAGATCGACCGCAACCGCAAGGCGCACTTCGTCCTGCTCAACATCGAGGGCCCCGGCGCCGTCGTGGCAGAGCTCGAGCGCCAGACCCGCATCAACGAAGACGTCATCCGCTACCTCACCATCCGTGTCGACGAACACGAGACCGGCCCGAGCGTGATGATGCGCAAGAACGACCGCGACAAGAAGCGTCGCGATGCACGCGAGGAGCGCGACTGATGGCCCGCCCGTTTTTCCGCCGCCGCAAGACTTGCCCGTTCTCGGCCAAGAATGCGCCTAAGATCGATTACAAGGACACGCGCCTGCTGCAGGGCTTCATGTCCGAGCGTGGCAAGATCGTGCCCAGCCGCATCACCGCGGTCAGCGCCAAGAAGCAGCGCGAACTCGCCCAGGCGATCAAGCGTTCGCGTCAGATCGGCCTGCTGCCGTACGTCGTGAAGTAAGGGGAGACTGAACATGGATATCATCCTCCTCGAACGGATCGAGAAGCTCGGCAGCATTGGCGATGTCGTGACCGTCAAGGACGGCTACGCCCGCAACTTCCTCCTGCCGCAGAACAAGGCACTGCGCGCCAACGACGCCAACAAGAAGGTGTTCGAGGCAAATCGCGAGCGTCTTGAAAAGGAAAACGCCGAGAAGCGTTCGTCCGCCGAAACCCAGGGCGAAAAGGTCGCCGGGGCCGAGGTGGTATTGATCCGCGCGTCTTCGAACGCCGGCCAGCTCTACGGTTCGGTCAGCGTCCGTGACATTGTCGCCGGCCTTACGGAACAGGGGCACCAGGTCGACAAGCGCCAGGTCATCATGGGCCAGCCGATCAAGACCATCGGCATGCACGACGTCACCGTCGCGCTGCATCCGGAAGTCCACGTGACGGTGAAGGCCAATGTCGCCCGTTCGGACGACGAGGCTGAACTGCAGCGTCAGGGCGTCGACGTTCTCGCCCAGATGTTCGAAGACGATCAGGCGGCGGCCGAGGAACAGGCCGAGGCGAACCGCATCGCGCCGAACCTCGAGCCGGGTGAAATCCCTGCCGACATGCTCGAGGACCGCGCGGGCGACGACGCCTGATCGCGTCCACGCTCGTGACATTCAAGAAGGGCGCGATCCTGCCGGGTCGCGCCCTTTTTGCGTCCAGCTTTGTCAATCACCGCATCTGGCGTTAGGGGCCCGCCATGGAATCAGTCGACAGTATCATCGCCGAACTGGACGGCATCTATGCCGCCGCCGTAGAGCGGCTGCGCGCCGACGTGATCGCCTTTGGGCGTGATGGCACCCTGCCCCCGCCCGAACGGCGCAGCGACGGCAGCTATGCCTACCCCGAACTGATCCTTCGTTTTACCGGCGGCAAGCAGCCCGATGATCGCAGCCGCGCCTTCGGGCGCCTGAACACGCCCGGCACTTATGCCACCACCGTCACCCGGCCCGAACTGTTCGCGGACTACTTGCGCGACCAGCTGGAACTGATTGCCGGCGATTATGATGTCACACTCGAAACGCGCGCCTCGCGCCAGGAAATCCCGTTTCCCTATGTCCTGGATGGCGAAGTGGTGGCGGAACTCGCCGGCATTGCGCCCGCCGAAATCGCGCGTCATTTCCCCGCGACCGAGTTGGCCGACATCGGCGACGAGCTGGCTGACGGGATCGAACTTGGCGGCCCGGGTGATGCGATCCCGCTGTCTCTGTTCGATGGCCTTCGCACCGACTTCAGCCTCGCGCGTCTGGCCCACTATACCGGGACCCGGCCCGAAGATTTCCAGCGTTTCATCCTGTTCACCAACTACCACCGCTATGTCGACGAGTTCGTCGATTGGGCGGGGGCGCAGCTGGGCCGCGATGGCTATACCGCGCTGTCGGGCGCGGGCGGACTTCATCTTGATGAGCCGACCGAGAACGCGCGCTTGCGCCTGTCCGACACCGCCTGGCGCCGTCACCAGATGCCCGCCTATCACCTGATCGGCGAAGGGCGCGGCGGGATCACGCTGGTCAATATCGGCGTCGGCCCTTCCAACGCCAAGACGATCTGCGATCACCTCGCAGTGCTGAGGCCCGAGGCGTGGCTGATGATCGGCCACTGCGGCGGCCTGCGGCCCACGCAGAAGATCGGCGATTATGTTCTCGCCCATGCTTACCTGCGCGATGATCATGTGCTCGACCCGGTGCTACCGCCCGAAATTCCGCTGCCAGCGATCGCCGAGGTACAGCAGGCGCTGGCGATGGCGGCGGAGGAAGTATCCGGCGAGCATGGCAGCGACCTCAAGAAGCGCATGCGGACGGGCACGGTCGTCACCACTGACGATCGCAACTGGGAACTGCGCTACACCCAATCCGCGCGCCGCCTGAGCCTGAGCCGCGCGGTTGGCATCGATATGGAAAGCGCGACCATCGCCGCGCAGGGCTACCGCTTCCGCGTCCCCTACGGCACGTTGCTATGCGTCAGCGACAAGCCGCTCCACGGCGAAATCAAGCTGCCAGGCCAGGCAAACACCTTTTACGAAGAAGCGATTGCCGCCCACCTCCAGATCGGCGTCGCCGCGTGCCGAAGGTTGCGCGCCGAGGGCAACCGGCTGCATTCGCGCAAGCTGCGGGCGTTCAACGAACCGCCGTTTCGGTGACATCCAGCTTGAGAAGGCCGATCACGGTTTCGACCAGCACCCGGGATGTAGTTGGCTTAGGAATGACCGGCGCATCGAGATCTCGGAGAAATTCTCCCTGACGGTCCAGATCTCCCGTGTGGAGAACGAATGGCACCGATTTCGAGCGGAGCAAGGCGGCGACCGGAGCACAAGTCTGCCCCTGCCCCAAGTTGACATCAAGGACCGCGCCATCGAGGTCGATTTCGTCAGCGACCGCAAGGGCCGCATCGCAATTTGCCGCGACATGCGGCTCTACACCGACATCTTCGAACGCAAGTTGCAGGTCCATCGCGATGAACGGTTCGTCTTCCAGTATAAGTATCCTCAGCATTCAGGACCTTTCATCGGCGACATCTCAAGACTGGATAGGCAACCAAATCTGTGCGTGCAGTCCGCTGTGGTGCCATTCGCGTTCCAGCACTGCGCGAGAATGCGCCAGCAACGTGTCCGCGATCGTCAAACCAGTACCGGTGGTACCAACCGGCTCCGTGATGGCAGGACCGCCCCGTTCCACCCAGTCAATCAGCAAGCTTTCGCGTCCATGGCGGTCGGGCTCATGCCGCCAGCCGACCTCGATCGTCCCGCTCTCGGTTGAAAGCGCGCCATATTTGGTAGCGTTGGTTGCCAGTTCATGCAGCGTCAGCCCGATCAGGGAAACCGCATTGGGATTGGTCCTTACGCCGTTGCCGGTGAACCCGATCCGATCGCCTTCGGGATCGTAGGGCTGGAGTACCGACTTGATGGCCTGCCCGATCTCGACCGTCCCGAAAACGGCATCGTCGAGCGTTGGCTCGTAGGCCCGCGCCAGGGCTTGCACCCGTTCATTGATAGCATCGGCCGCATCCCTTACCTTGAGCGAGCGACCTGTGATCGAGATTATCCCGCCGATGACAGAAAATACATTCTTGAGCCGGTGCGACACCTCGCGCGCCATCATGCGAGCGTGCTTCTCCTCCTCGCGGGCGAGGTGAATGTCGGTTACGTCCCACTGACTGCCGAAGAAGTAAACCAGCTTTCCTGCCGCATCATAAATCGGACCCAGGTGCAGCGCGTTCCAGAATGTGGACCCGTCCTTGCGGTAATTCAGCAACTCGATCACCGCGACCTCCTCGCGTGCAAGCGCTTCCTTGAGGCGATCCAGCTGCCGACGACTGGTTTTAGGGCCTTGGAGAAAGCGGCAATTCCGCCCGATGATCTCATGGCTGGGATAGCCGGTAAGCTTCTCGAACGAAGTGTTGCAAAAAACGATCGGATCGTCGGGCAAATTGGGGTCAGTCAAACATACCGCCATACGCGTCTGCGCCATGGCCTGCTCGAACAGCATGCCGGACGCGCCGGAAAACCCCGGGCGCCCAGTCACCGTTTCGGCCGAATTCGCGTTGGCGATATGGACCTGGTCCGAACCGATCAAGCGACCGAACTGGGCGTCGTGGTCACGCGACATGGATTTCCTCTATCTGCGCCAAAGCGATCGTCGCGAGATCTTGCCGCGACGCCCTATCAACAAACAAGCCTTTGATAAGTTCTCGACAGGAGTCGTCGGGATCATGTCACCCTTTCCCCTTGGTCTTCGTCCCGCCCCTTTTCGCGTTGGCGGCGATGAAGTCGATGATCATGCCCGCCACATCCTTGCCGCTTGCCGCCTCGATGCCCTCAAGGCCCGGAGACGAATTGACTTCCATGATGACCGGGCCGTGGTTCGAGCGCAGCATGTCGACGCCGCACACGTTCAGCCCCATGCGCTTGGCCGCGCGTACCGCGGTAGAGCGCTCTTCCGGCGTGATGCGGATGATCTCGGCGCTGCCGCCGCGGTGAAGGTTCGAACGGAAATCGTCAGGCGCGCCGGTGCGTTTCATCGCGGCGACGACCTTGCCGCCGATCACGAAGGCGCGGATGTCGGTCCCCCCGGCTTCCTTGATGAATTCCTGCACCAGAATGTTCACATTGGCACCGCGAAAGGCCTCGATCACCGACTTCGCGCTCGCATCGGTTTCGGCCAACACCACGCCGATCCCCTGCGTCCCCTCGAGCAGCTTGATCACCACGGGCGGACCCTTGACCGCCTTTATGATCTCGTCAGTCTGTCGCGGATCGTGGGCAAACGCCGTGAGCGGCAGGCCGAGGCCGTGTTTGGCGAGCAGCTGCATGGAGCGTAACTTGTCGCGACTACGCCCGATCGCGACGCTCTCGTTCAGCGGCCATACCCCGGTCATTTCGAATTGGCGCAGGATCGCAAGGCCGTATTGCGTCACGCTCGCTCCGATACGCGGGATCACGGCGTCGTAGCCGTTCAGCGGCTCGCCATTGTAAAGCACCGCGGGCCGGTGACTGGCGATGTGGACGGTGCAACGAAGGGTGTTGAGCACGTCGATTTCGTGCCCGCGCGCCTGCGCCGCCTCGACCAGGCGCCGGTGCGAATACAGCGCGGGATTGCGCGCCAGCATCGCGATTCTCATGCGGTTCATTCCTTCGGACGGCGTTTACCGGGCGACTGAAGCCAGGAGCTCCCCGCATCAACGAGGAACCTGCGCCTTAGTGCCGTGCGGCCGATAAGCAGTGGGAATTGCATATCGGATCGGTCCGCCAGACTGATCTCGGCACGAAATTCGAGGTGGCCGATACGGATCGGCGTCTTCACGATCAAGCGCATTTGCGTATCGCCATTGGAGCTGGTGATGCCGCGATGATCGACGTGGATCGCCTCGCACACCTGGCGCACGTGATGGCCCGGGAAATCGACCGCGAAGCGCACGAACTCCGCGCCATCGCGGTCGAACTGATCGAGCACCGTTGCATGCAGCGACGACGTGCGTGCGCCGGTGTCGATCTTGGCGGGCACGGAATGCAGCCCGAGCTCGGGCAGATGCACGAGCTCGCGCCAGCCAACCACCGGTTTGCCATTACGTGCGTCAGTCACGCCCGCCTTGTGGCAGCATCCTCGCGATGCCGCCACCCGTTCATGCGGATCGGGCGGCGACAAGTTGGCATCACCACCCCTGTTGCTTGCCCCGGTTCTGCTCATCGAGCCAGGCCTTCAGCGGAGCGAAGTATTCCGCCATCGCCTTGCCGCTCATCTCGCGCGTACCCGTAAACGCCTCAAGCGCGTCAGGCCACGGTTTCGACGCGCCCATCTCGAGCATCGCGTTGAGCTTCGTGCCCACTTCCTTGTTGCCATAGAACGAACACCGATGCAGCGGCCCCTGCCACCCGGCCTCTTCGCACGCGGCCTGGAAGAACTGGAACTGGAGCACGCGGGCCAGGAAATAGCGCATGTAGGGCGTGTTGCCGGGGATGTGGTACTTGGCGCCTGGATCGAATGCGTTCGCGGGCCGATCGCCGGGGGGGACAATGCCTTGGTACTCGGTCTTCAGGTCGACCCACGCCTGGTTGTATTGTGCCGGCGGGATCGAGCCGTCGAACACGCCCCAGCGCCACTTGTCGACGAGCAGGCCGAACGGCAGGAATGCGACCTTGTCCATCGCTTCGCGCAGCAG
The DNA here is from genome assembly GCA_964516135.1 of uncultured Erythrobacter sp. Lineage (GTDB taxonomy): Bacteria > Pseudomonadota > Alphaproteobacteria > Sphingomonadales > Sphingomonadaceae > 34-65-8. Next base: position 123,399 of record CAZEWN010000003.1, read on the forward strand.
CAGACCGATGTCCTTGTCGGCACTGGGCACCTGTGCGCGGTCGAGCAGGCCGATTTGGACCAGGTATTCAGGCGTAATCGACAGCGCGACCATGTCGCCGATCGCCTCATGGAAGCCATCGTTGGCCCCATTCAAGTGGAGGTAGGTCTGGTCCTTGTACGCGCGCTGGTAGTAGTTGTGGCCAAGCTCGTGATGGATGACCTTGAAGTCGTCCCCATTCTTCTTGATGCACATCTTGATGCGGATATCGTCCTTGTTGTCGATATCCCACGCGGATGCATGGCACTGCACCTCGCGGTCGGCGGGCTTCACGAACAGCGAGCGTTCCCAGAACGTCGGCGGCAGCGCCTCGAAGCCCAGCGACGAGAAGAAGTTCTCGCCCGCCTTGACCATGTCGATCTCGCTCATGCCCTCGGCCGCGATCAGTTCGGTCAGGTCATAGCCTAGATCGCCTGCACCCTCGGGCGCGACCAACGGGTAGATGTTGCCCCATTCCTGCGCCCACATATTGCCGAGCAGGTTGGCACGGATCGGGCCAGTGGCGGGCTGCACCGCATCGCCGTGCTTCTCGTTGAGCTTGGTCCGCACGTAAGTGTGCAGCGCCAGGTAGAGCGGCTTCAGATCGTCCCAGATGGCATCGGCGGTAGCGGCGAATTCTTCCGGCGGCATGTCGTAGTTCGACCGCCACATGGAGCCGGTGTCGGCAAAGCCCAGCTCCTTCGCGCCTTCATTCGCGATGGCGACCATGCGGGCGTAATCGTCCTTCATCGGCACGCCGACACTGGTGTGCCAGCTCTGCCACATTTCCGCCAGCTCGGTGGGCGTGCGTTCGAGGTTACCCATCTCGGCCTCGATGTCGCTGCCGGAAATGGGCTGCCCGTTCAGCGTGCCCCGCCCCCTTGCATATTGCGAGGAAAGGTCGGTGGCGATCTGGTTGAGTTCAGTTGCCGCGCCCGGGGTGGTCGGCGCCGGCAGCACGATTCCAGTGCGCAAGATCGTCAGCTTGCGCTCCACCACCGGATCAAGCCCGTTGACTTCGGCATACTTCGCCGCTTCCAGCGCGTACTTGACGGACTTCTCAGTACCGACCGCATTGATAGCGGCCGTCAGCGCGTCGGTATCGACAGTGACGAAATTGGCGTTGACCCAGTTCACCCGCGCGGCTTCAACCGAATAGTCGAAGAGATCCTGTTCAACAGCAGCAACCCATTCAGCCACGCCCTGCGGCGTGAGGGGATAGGTCGGCGAGGAGGCAGCGGGCGGCTGCAATGCGCCACCCTGCGCCGCGGCGGGCGCGGCTAGCGCAATGGCAATCGCGGAAAGCGCGACGGAAGCAAATTTCATGGTCGTCCTCTCGGGAAGTGCAATGCGGCTTTGGTTGCTACCGGATTGAACCTGCCGCCACGCTTAATCAACCGGCGCGCGGCCTGTTTCGACGAACGACCAGCCCCGCGATCACGCCGACGAATGTCACCAGCCAGGCGGTAATCTTAACCGGTCGCACCGCAGACGCGACACTTGCAAGGTTGTCGCCGCCACGCTCGTCCATAAGCTGCATGAACTGGGCGATCGTCTCGGTGTAATCGGTCAATACGAACAGCGCGGACGCCGCGATCACCAATTGACCCAGCCGACGCATGCGGGCCGCCGGATGCTCAAGAAACGCAAGCCCGCCATACCACGCACCCAAACCGTAGACGCCAATGAACACCAGGTCGCCCAGCATGGCGGTGCGCGCCCGATCATACAGCCCAGCCTGCATCCAAGCGCGCTGAATTCGGTCCACCTCGGCCGCACTGCCCGCAGCCTGATGATCGAGGATCCCGCCGGGCACCGCCGGGATGGCCAATGGCCAGCCTAACCAAATCACGACGGCGAACAGCACAAGGCCCGCTGGCCAATATCGCCGAAACGCGCGCTCGTTAGCACTCAATCCAGGAACTCCACCAGCGCATCGCCCATTGCGCCCTCGGTGACCGAGCTCATGTGCGTGCCGGGAATTTCGACATAGCGTGCGTCGGGCAGTGTCTCGGCCAGTTTCGGCGCGGAGCCGTTATCCTGGTCCTTGTCGCCGCACAGCACGAGCGTGGACATGGTGATCGCGGCGAGTTCCTCCACCCGCGTGTCGTCGACCGCCTGCAGCAGCAGCCGCGCCGCCGCGCGGTCGACTTCCATCGTCTTCATGAAGCTGACCGCCATGAACGCCGGATCGCCGCGCTTGACCGCATCGAAGCGGTCGATCGCGTCGATGAAGAACGCCGCGCGCCGGTTCCAGCCCGCCAACCCTTCCAACCCCATGCCAGCCAGCACCAGCCTGCGGGGCGTTAGGCCGCCTATGACGCTGCGCGCCGCCGTCCGCGCGCCGAGCGAAAAGCCGACGAGATCGTAGTCCTCCAGTCCCAAAGCCTCTACCACCGCCGCCGCATCGCGCGCCAGTACGCCCTTAGGGTAGCAGGCGGGATCGTGCGGCTTCCCACTCGCCCCGTGCGCGCGCAGATCGGGCATTATCGCCTCGAACCCGGCATCCGCGAGCTTTGCCGCATGGCCGAACCGCACCCAGTTCATCTCGGCGCTGGAAAACAGCCCGTGCAACAAGAGCACCGGCCGCCCGTCGCCAAGGCGATGAACCGCCAGGTCGGTGCCGTCGAAGGAGGGTATGCTCTCTGTCCGCAACTCGCTCACCGCCTCTGCATCCCCTTCTGTTTCAGCCGCCATACGGCCATCGCGACACGGTCTTGACCGAAGAACGGTTCGCCTTCGATCACCAACGTCGGGACGCCCCAGTGGCCCGCACCCTCAAGCGATTGTTGATTACCGGCGATTTCCGCGTCCAGCGATTCGTGATCGCGAGCGACCTCGGCCTGGATTTCAGCTGCGTCCAACCCGGCGCGCTCCACCGCCCCGGCGAGATGCTCACCTTCGTTCCAGTTTTCCTGACCGCCCCAGATCAACATTCCGGCCTCATGCGCGAAGGCGAGGCCTTTCCCCCGGCGCGCCGCCGCCTGACCCATTCGGGTGACACGGCGGATATGCGGCTGATCCGCCGCAATCTTGCGCGTGGCCACGTCCTGCACGATCGGGTCGGGGCGCGGTCGGCCGAAAGGGATGCCTTCGAACTGTGCCACGCGCATCATGTCCAGCATCGTATAACGCAACCAGTTGGGGTGGTTGCGCTCGAAGAAATCGGGCTGGCGGATGGCGAGCGGATAGACCGGGCGCAGCGCGATATCGACCGCGTACTCCTCCGCCAGCGCGCGATAGCGCCCCACCGCAAGGTAGCTGTAGGGACTGCGGAAGCTGAAATAGAGATTGGCAGCGAGCGTCATCGCGCCACCTTCGCCCACCTCAACGGAAGAAGCAATTCACCCCAGCATAGAGCGCCGTCACCCGGGCTTCCTGACCCTCGCCCGCCAGGAAACCGCCGATGGTGCCGCCGTCGCCGCTGGCATATTCGAACTCGCCTTCGAGCGTGCTTTCGCTGACCAGCGCGGCGCTGCGTTCGCGCTTGATCGCACCCAGCGTGCTGCCCAGCACGATCCCGTCGACCGTTTCCACATCGGCGTCGCCGTTCGCCAGCCAGCCGACAAATACACCGTCCAGGAAGTTGAGCGTCAAATCGCCAAAGCGCGCGAAATTCATCGCCCCGGCGCCGCATTCCCCGTTGGCGCTGGTCACGGGCGCGCCAAGTTCGGACTCCACGGCATCGATGATATCTGCCTGCCTGCCCCCGAACCGCAAGCGCGCGGCACCTTCGCCATCGACGATGATGCCGTCGGCGAAAAGCGTCAGCCGCGCCGCCGGCGCAGGGGTGATGTCGGCAACGGGCACGGCCGCCCCCGCGCCCGGATCGATGCGCTCCGGCGCACGTGTGGGGGCCGGTTCGGGCGCGGCGTCACCGCACGCGGCGAGCACGGCGGCAAGGACAATCGCTACCGCGCGCACCGGCCTCAACCCTTGTTCAGGTGACGCCGCCCGAGCAATTCCGCAATCTGCACAGCGTTGAGCGCCGCGCCCTTCCGCAGGTTGTCGGATACGCACCACAGCGTCAGGCCGTTCTCGACTGTGGGATCCTCGCGCACGCGGCTGACGTAAGTGGCGCCATCGCCAGCGCATTCGACCGGGGTCACGTATCCGCCGTCCTCGCGCTTGTCGACCAGCATCACCCCGGGCGCCTCGCGCAGGATATCCTGCGCCTGTTCGGCCGAAATCTCGTTCTCAAACTCGATATTGACCGCCTCGGAATGCCCGACAAACACCGGCACGCGCACGCAGGTCGCATTGAGCTTGATCGCGGGATCGAGGATCTTCTTGGTCTCAACCACCATCTTCCATTCTTCCTTGGTCGATCCGTCGTCCAGGAAACTGTCGATGTGCGGAATCACGTTGAACGCGATCTGCTTGGTGAACTTGCGCGGTTCGACCTGGTCGCCCACGAAGATGGCGCGGCTCTGCTCGAACAACTCGTCCATGCCCGCCTTGCCCGCGCCCGAAACCGACTGATAGGTGCTGACGACCACGCGGCGAATCGTGGCGGCATCATGCAGCGGCTTCAGTGTAACCACCAGCTGTGCGGTGGAGCAGTTCGGATTGGCGATGATGTTGCGCTTGGCATACCCATCAATCGCGTCCGGATTCACCTCGGGCACGATCAGCGGAACGTCGGGATCCATGCGATAGAGCGAGGAATTGTCGATAACCACGCAGCCCGCCGCCGCCGCCTTGGGCGCGTATTCCTTGGCGGGGCCGCTGCCGGCCGCGAACAGGGCGATGTCCCAGCCGGTGAAATCGAAATGTTCGATGTTCTTGCACTTGAGCATCTTGCCCGTGTCACCGAATTCGACCTCGGTGCCGGTGGAGCGCGGCGAGGCGACCGCCGCGACTTCGTCGCAGGGAAAATCGCGTTCGGCGAGGATCGCCATCATTTCCCGCCCGACGTTGCCCGTCGCGCCGACCACTGCAACACGGTAACCCATTCCATACTCCTGTTTACGCGAGGCGGGGGCTTAGCGCGGCATGCGCCCCCCGCAAGTGCAATCGTTCTTGAAGCCGCCAAAGCGAAAAGGGGCGCCCCGAACCATGCCGGAGCGCCCCTTTCACTAGTCCTGGTCCCTGAAAGGCCGATCAGGCCTTGTCGCTGGGGCGCGGATCGCGGCGCTCGGCGATGCGGGCCGATTTGCCGGTCCGGCCGCGCAGGTAATAGAGCTTCGCCCGGCGCACGACGCCGCGGCGGACCACGGTAATCGAATCGACCACCGGCGAATAAAGCGGGAAGACGCGTTCTACGCCCTCGCCGAAGCTCATCTTGCGGACGGTGAAATTGCTGCCCATGCCCCGGTTGGAGCGGGCGATCACGACGCCTTCGTAGTTCTGGACGCGCTCGCGCGTGCCCTCGACCACCTTCACGCCGACGCGCACGGTGTCACCGGCGCGGAATTCGGGAATGTCCTTCCCGAGGTTCTCGATGGCTTCCGCCTCGAGCTGCTGGATCAGGTTCATCGACCTATCGTCCCTAGTCTTTTCGCCGCGCGCCAGAGGCAGGTCGGTCCCGAGCGTCGGTGTGACGCTCCCAAAGGTCCGGCCTGCGTAACCGTGTGTCTTCCTCGGCGCGGTGTTTCCGCCACGCCGCGATCTTCGCATGATCCCCCGATCGCAGCACTTCGGGGATCGTGCGCCCTTCCCATTCCTGAGGTCGGGTATATTGCGGATATTCGAGCAGCCCTTCTTCGAAGGATTCCTCGGCCCCGCTGTGGGCCGCGCCCATTACGCCGGGAAGCAGGCGAATGCAAGCGTCGAGAATCGCCAGCGCGGCAGGCTCTCCGCCCGACAGAACGACGTCCGCCAGGCTGACCTGCTCGATCTCGGGCCGCGCCTCGAACAACCGCTCGTCGAACCCCTCGAACCGGCCGCAGATCAGCACCACGCCGGGGCCGGCCGCCAGCTCGCGAATGCGCTGCTGAGTGATCGGCTTGCCACGCGGCGTCATGGCGAGGATGGGGCGCCCCTCGCCTACACTGTCCAGCGCGGCAGCGAGTACATCGGGCTTCAGCACCATCCCCGCCCCGCCCCCGGCGGGCGTATCGTCAACAGTACGGTGCCTGTCGGTGGCGAAGTCCCTGATCTGCACCGCCTCGCATGCCCAGTCCCCCCGCTCGAGCGCCCGCCCCGCGAGCGAAATGCCCAGCGGCCCGGGAAACATCTCGGGATAGAGCGTTAGGATGGTGGCGGCCCAAATCATGGCGTTCGCCCATGCGCACTGGGGAGCAGGATGGCAAGCGAGACAGACCAGATCGACGACTGCGTGATCATCGGCGCCGGCCCAGCGGGCCTGACCGCCGCGATCTATCTCGCCCGCTATCACCTCTCCATCCGCCTGTTCGACAGCGGCGAGAGCCGGGCGGCGTGGATACCGTGCACGCACAACCACGCCGGCTATCCCGATGGCATCGCGGGCACCGAGCTGCTGCGCCTGATGCGCGAACAGGCGCGGAAGTACGGCGCGATCCGCGAGGAGAAGCGAGTCGAGCATCTCGCCAGCACCGGCGACTGCTTCGTGGTCGGCACCGACAGCGGCACCTATCGCGCGCGCTCGGTGCTGCTGGCGACCGGCGTGGTCAACAAGCGGCCCGACGGCACAGACGACATTCATGACGAGGCGCTGGCACGCGGCCTGCTTCGTTATTGCCCAGTGTGCGACGGCTATGAAGTCACAGACAAGCGCATCGCCGTGCTCGGCACCAGCGACCACGGGACCGCCGAGGCGCTGTTCCTGCGTGGCTTCACCCGCGACGTGACGCTGGTCTGCCCGCACGGCGATCACGATCTCGATGCCGAATGTTCGGCTAGCCTGGAGGAAGCCGGGATCGCGCGCGTGGCCGGGCCATGCGGAGGTTACGCAATCGAGGGGGGCCAGCTAGCGTTCGCCACCGCCAATGGGCGCATGGCTTTCGACAGCGCCTATCCCGCGCTAGGCAGCCATATCCGCTCCGAACTGGCCGCGATGGCAGGGGCGAAGCTTAACAAGGAGGGCTGCATCGCGGTCGACCGCCACATGGCCACCAGCGTGCCAGGCCTTTACGCGGCGGGCGACGTGGTGATCGGCCTTGACCAGATTAGCCACGCGATGGGGCAGGCCGGAGTCGCAGCAACCGCGATCCGTAATCGATTGGCGGAGGAACGACCGCTAAGGCGCTAGTCGACGAAAGCGCTGTCCACCACGAGGCGCGTCGCATTCCATTCGGGCACCGCCTGCGCGGTGAGCGGAACCATGAACTTCTTCCCGTCGGGTTTTTCGATCTCGACAATGTCGGTCGCGCCAAAGTTCTCGACCGCGCAAACGCGCCCGACAGGCTCCCCGGCTTCGGTAATGACCGGCAGGTCAAGCAGGTCGGAAAAGTAGAACTCGCCTTCCGCCAGCGGCGGCAGGGTTTCGCGCGAAACAGTGAGTGTCGTGCCGCGTAACGTCTCGGCAGCATTGCGGTCGGCGATCCCGGCGAACCGCGCGATCGCGCCGCCCCTGCCATCGCTGCGAAGCTTTTCGACCCGCAGCGCGCCCTGGTTGAAAGCCTTGTGCGCCAGCATCGCTTCGAGACCCGCGCCCAGCAGTTTTAGGCGTACCTCCCCCGTCACGCCGTGCGCGCCGATAACGACGGCAAGGGTGACGGGCTGGTCCTGCACGGGCGCTTAGCCTTCGGCTTTTTCCTCGACGGCTTCGGCGGGCGCACCGCCTTCGCTGGCCTGCTCGGCCATCGCGGCAGCGTCTTCCGAAGTGGCGTCGGCGGGGACGTCTTCGGCAACCGCGTCAGCCACGGCGTCGGCGGTTTCCTCGGACTTGGCCGAACCGGTCGCGTCATTTTCAGCTTCTTCAGCGACAGGAGCAGCCTTCGCCTCTTCCTCGGCCGCCTTGGCGGCTTCGGCAGCTTCGGCGGCCTTGGTCGCCTTTTCCTCGGCGCGCTCTTTCGCCGCTTCGCCCGGCTCACCCTTCTTGGGGTTGTTGCGCGGCGCACGCTCGAGGACGCCAGCGGCGTCGAGGAAGCGGTGGACGCGGTCGGTCGGCTGCGCGCCCACGCTCAGCCAGTGGCGCGCACGGTCTTCGTTGAGCTTCACGCGCTCGCCCGAATCCTTGGGCAGCATCGGGTTGTAGGTGCCGATCTGCTCGAGATACTTGCCGTCACGCGGGCTGCGCGTGTCCGACACGACGATGCGGTAATAAGGACGCTTCTTCGCGCCACCGCGCGACAGACGGATTGCAACTGCCATGATACTTACCTTTCCAATCTAACTTGCTGTAAAAAAGAACTATCTCTTCGAACCGGGAAGGCCCGGCAAGCCCGGCGGCAGGCCGCCGCCCGGGCCACCCAGCCCCGGCATCGCCGCACCCATCCCGCCTTTGCCGAACAGCGCGCCGAGGCCCTTCAGCCCGCCCATCTTCCTGATCTGCTTCATCGCGCGCGCCATTTCCTGGTGCATCTTGAGCAGCCGATTGACGTCCTGCACCTCGGTGCCCGAACCCGCCGCGACGCGCTTCTTGCGCTTGGCGTTGAGCAGTTCGGGGCGCTTGCGTTCGACCGGGGTCATGGACCCGATGATCGCGTCCATGTGGACCAGCACCTTGTCGTCGACGCCGCTCTGCGCCATCGCGGCCTTGGCCTTCTTCATCCCCGGCAGCATCCCGGCGAGCATCCCCAGCCCGCCCATCTGCTGCATCTGGCGCAATTGCATCCTGAGGTCGTCGAGGTCGAATTGCCCCTTTGCCATCTTCCTGGCGAGGGCTTCGGCGTCTTCCTCCTTGATCGTCGCCGCGGCCTTTTCGACCAGGCTGACGACATCGCCCATGCCCAGGATGCGTTCGGCCACGCGGCGCGGGTGGAAGGCCTCGATCGCGTCGAGCTTCTCGCCCGTGCCGGCAAACTTGATCGGCTTGCCGGTGACGTAGCGCATCGACAGCGCCGCGCCGCCGCGCGCATCGCCGTCCATCCGGGTCAGCACCACGCCGGTCAGCGGCACCTCGTCGGTGAAGCTCTTGGCGACGTTAACCGCGTCCTGCCCGGTCAGCGAATCGACCACCAGCAGCACTTCGGTCGGGGCGGAAACCGAGGCGACCGCCTTCATCTCCGCCATCAGCGCTTCGTCAACGTGGAGGCGCCCCGCAGTATCGAGCAGCAGCACGTCGAACGATTGCAGCCGCGCCGATTCCATCGCCCGGCGGGCGATATCGACCGGCTGCTGCCCGGCGACGATCGGCAGCGTGGCGACGTTGACCTGACCGCCCAGCACCGCAAGCTGTTCCTGCGCGGCGGGGCGGTTGACGTCGAGAGACGCCATCAGCGCCTTCTTGCCGTGCTTCTCGCGGATCAGCTTGGCGAGCTTGGCGGTGGTGGTCGTCTTGCCCGAACCCTGGAGGCCGACCATCATCACCACGACCGGCGGCTTAGCATCGAGGTTCAGCCCGACGGTTTCCTCGCCGCCAAGCATGTCGACCAGCTCGTCGTTGACGATCTTGACGACCTGCTGGCCAGGCGTAACCGACTTAAGGACTTCGGCGCCGATCGCCTTTTCGGTGACGGCATCGACGAAGCGGCGGACCACTGGCAGCGCCACGTCCGCCTCGAGCAGCGCCACGCGCACCTCGCGCATGGCATCGCGCACGTCCTGTTCGGACAGCGCGCCGCGCCCGCGCAGCTTGTCGAACACGCCGCCAAGGCGATCGGACAGGCTATCGAACATAGGCTCGCTCACTCCGATGCGGCGGTCGCGGCCGCCTGAATGCAAAAACAGCCGGCGGACGAAAACTCGTCGGCCAGCTTGCGAACCCCACAACGGAATCCGGCTTGGTCTGAATCCATTTAGTCGTATTTCGGTTCAGGTCGAGGCGAAAAACGTGGTGTCGCAAAACCGGCGCGCAGCGACCATAGGGTCGTGAGCACCGGAAGCAGACGACACCGCCGTTTGCAGCCCGACATGGACCGAAGGACGGCTGAATGGTGGAGCCTAGCGGGATCGAACCGCTGACCTCCTGCATGCCATGCAGGCGCTCTCCCAGCTGAGCTAAGGCCCCATTCAGTCATTCAACGGGCCTGGGAGCCCGTCCCGCCAATCGGCGAGGACGCGCCCAATATGGGCGCATCCCGCCAATGGCAAGGGGAAAATCAGTTATCGTTGTCGTCGTCATCACCGCCGGTGTCGACGCCCAGATCGTCATCGTCGCCGATGTCGACATCCGCGTCAGGGCGGTTTTCTTCCTCGTCGACGTCGACGTCGTCCAGATCGTCATCGGCCAGATCGCTGTCCGGCTCGACGTCTTTCTTCTTCTCTTCTTCGTACGGGATCGGCTGCTTCGACTTGAGGACCGGTTCCGGATCCCACTCCTCGCCGCACTCGATGCAGGTCACGGGGTCTTCCTGACCGAGATCGTAGAAGCGGGTGCCGCATTTAGGGCAGGAACGCTTGGTTCCCCATTCTGGCTTGGCCATTCACAAATCCTTAGAGCTGCCCACCCGGGCGGGCAGGGGAAAATCACGTCGGCTTGATGGGTGCGGAATCGCCCTCAATCAAGAGCGCCGCGCGCCTTGCCATAGGGCAAGGGCGCTGTCAAAAGCCGCGCGCTTCAGCCCACCTGCCACGAAAGTCCCGCCGCTTGGCCGATCTTCCCGCCCCCCGTCGTTTCCTGCCGCAAGGCCCGCTGCGTGGCCGCATTCGCGTGCCGGGCGACAAGTCTATCAGTCACCGTTCGCTGATGCTGGGCGCGCTGGCGGTGGGCGAAACGCGTGTGTCTGGTTTGCTCGAGGGGGAGGACGTGCTCGCCACCGCCGCCGCGATGCGGCAGATGGGCGCGACGATCGAGCGGCAAGGCGATGCCTGGTCGATCCACGGCGTTGGCGTAGGCGCGCTGGTGGAGCCGCGCGAACCGCTCGACATGGGCAACTCGGGCACTTCGACCCGGCTGTTGATGGGGCTGGTAGCCAGCCACGCCATTACCGCGACATTCGTTGGCGATGCCAGCCTTTCGAGGCGACCGATGGCCAGGGTGATTGATCCGCTTGCGCTGATGGGCGCCGGTTTTGCCCCTTCTCCCGGCGGTACGCTGCCATTGACGATGGCGGGCACCTATCCCGCCGTGCCGATCGAATACCGACTGCCAGTAGCGAGCGCGCAGGTGAAAAGCGCCGTGCTGCTCGCCGGGCTCAATACGCCAGGCATCACTACCGTGATCGAGCCGGTGCCCACCCGCGACCATTCCGAACGGATGCTGCGCGGGTTCGGCGCGGAGCTGGAGGTTCAGGAGATGGGCGGCGAGCGGATCATCCGCATTCACGGCGATGCCGAGCTGCTCCCGCAAACCATCGAAGTGCCTGGCGATCCGAGTTCCGCCGCGTTCTTCATCGTGGCCGCCACCCTGGTGGATGGCAGCGACCTGACCATCGAAAACGTCGGGCTCAATCCCACCCGCGCAGGACTGGTTACGGTGCTGCGCCAGATGGGCGCGAACATCGACGAACTGAACCCGCGCGAGGTTGGCGGCGAACCGGTCGCGGATCTGCGCGTGCGCCACGCACCGCTTACCGGCATCGATGTCGACCCCACCTTCGCCCCGAGCATGATCGACGAGTTTCCGGTGCTGTTCGTCGCCGCCGCGCTGGCCAGCGGCACCACCCGCACCAGCGGCCTGGATGAACTGCGCGTCAAGGAATCGGATCGCCTCACCGCCATGGCCGATGCCTTGACTCTCGCTGGCGCGCGCGTGAACGAGACGGCTGACGGCCTGACGATCGAAGGCACCGGCGGCGCCCCCCTGGTGGGCACAGGCGAGACAGGGCAGGTCACCACCCACCTCGACCACCGCATTGCGATGAGCATGGCGGTGGCGGGGATCGCGAGCGTGGAAGGCATCGCGATCGACGACAGCCGCCCGATCGCGACCAGCTTCCCGAATTTCATCTCGCTTCTGGAAACCGTTACCGCATGACCATCGCCCTCGATCCGCAGGTCGCGAACTGGATCGGCTTTGCCGGAACGTTCTGCATCATCGCGGCATACGCATACCTGACCTTCGTGGATGTGCCGAACCCGTTCCTCCTTCACGGCACCAACCTGGCGGGCGCGGCCATGCTGACCGTATCGCTGCTGGTTCATACCAACCTCGCGAGCCTGGTGCTGGAAGGCTTTTGGGCCGCGATTGCAGTCTCCGGGCTGGTCAAGGCGGTACGCACGCGGCGGTTGCAGCCATGATCATCGCCGTCGATGGCCCCACCGCATCGGGCAAAGGTACGATCGCGCGTAAATTGGCGCAGAGATATGGCCTGCCGCATCTCGATACCGGACTGCTTTACCGCGCGGTCGGGCGACAAGTGGCGCTGAACCGCGGCGACCCGAATGACCCGGGAGACGCGCTCGCGGCAACGGATTTTCCGGAAAGCCTCCTCGACGATCCTGTGCTGCGTAGCGAGGAAACGGGGGGGCTCGCCAGCCGGGTTTCGGTCCATCCGGCCGTGCGCGAGGCGCTGTTCCTGCGCCAGCGGGCATTCGCGGTCCAGCCGGAGGGGGCGGTACTGGACGGACGCGACATCGGCACGGTAATCGCGCCGGAAGCACAGGTGAAGTTGTTCGTCACCGCCAGCGTAGAGGCGCGTGCGCTGCGCCGATTTCGCGAGATGGAAGCGCGCGGCGTTGCCACCACGCTGGAGACGATTGCCCAGGACCTGCATCGACGCGATGCCCGCGACGCGGGCCGCAAGGAGGCACCATTGCGCGTCGCCGACGGCGCGTTCGTGATCGACACCACGGCGATGACCCGCGAGCAGGCGCTCGCCGCTGCGGTCGAGGCGGTCGAACAGGCTTCGCGATGACCGGCCACTGGCCGCTTTCGCTTGCTTTCGCAGGCGGTTTCGCCTAGGCGCGCGCCCGTCCATTCCAGCAACTGCCAGAACGGACCTTCGCCGCGGCAATCGGCCCGGCGGGGATACGGCCCTCTTGGCCCGCTTCCAACCTTCCCACCCGGGAGGGGCGGCAATCCCGCCGCAGCGGAGAAAGACCCCGGTAGAACCGGTGGCCGGTAGCAAACGTGAAGGAACGCAACCATGGCAACCACTGCCAATCCAAGCCGCGCCGATTTCGAGGCGCTGCTCAATGAACAGCTCGGCGGCGCCGGCGACGAGGGCTTCGAAGGCCGGGTCGTCAAGGGCACCGTTACCGCGATCGAAAACGGCTTCGCCATCATCGACGTCGGCCTCAAGAGCGAAGGCCGCATCGACATGAAGGAATTCCAGCGCGGCGAGGACGATCAGGCGCTGAACGTCGGCGATGAAGTCGAAGTGTTCGTCGACCGCGTCGAAAACGCAGACGGCGAAGCAATGCTCAGCCGCGACCGCGCCCGCCGCGAAGCCGCCTGGGACAAGCTTGAGAACGAGTTCGGCGAAGGCAAGCGCGTGGAAGGCCGCATCTTCGGCCGCGTCAAGGGCGGCTTCACGGTCGACCTCGATGGCGCCGTCGCGTTCCTCCCCGGTTCGCAGGTCGACATCCGCCCCGTGCGCGATGTCACCCCGCTGATGGACGTGCCGCAGCCGTTCCAGATCCTGAAGATGGATCGCCGCCGCGGCAACATCGTCGTGTCGCGCCGCGCGGTGCTGGAAGAAACCCGCGCCGAACAGCGCAGCGAACTGATCGACAAGCTGGCCGAAGGCCAGGTGATTGACGGTGTGGTCAAGAATATCACCGACTACGGCGCATTCGTCGACCTGGGCGGCATCGACGGCCTGCTCCACGTCACCGACATGAGCTACAAGCGCGTCAACCACCCCAGCGAGGTCATCGAGATCGGCCAGACCGTGACCGTCCAGATCGTCCGCATTAACGAGGAAACCCAGCGCATCAGCCTGGGCATGAAGCAGTTGGAAAGCGATCCGTGGGATGGTGTCGGCGCCAAGTACCCGGTCGGCGCGAAGCTTTCGGGCGTGGTCACCAACATCACCGAATACGGTGCGTTCGTGGAACTGGAGGCTGGCATCGAAGGCCTGGTCCACGTCAGCGAAATGAGCTGGACCAAGAAGAACGTCCACCCCGGCAAGATCGTCAGCACGTCGCAGGAAGTCGACGTGATGGTGCTCGAAGTCGACAGCGACAAGCGCCGGATTTCGCTCGGCCTCAAGCAGGCGCAGCGCAACCCGTGGGAAGAGTTCGCCGAGAAACACCCGGTCGGCTCGAAGGTCACTGGCGAAGTCAAGAACGCGACGGAGTTTGGCCTGTTCATCGGCCTCGACGGTGACGTCGACGGGATGGTTCACATGTCGGACATCGCTTGGGGCATCTCGGGCGAGGACGCGCTGGCGCTACACCGCAAGGGTGAAGAGGTCGAAGCGATCGTGCTCGACGTCGATACCGACAAGGAGCGCATCAGCCTCGGCATGAAGCAGCTCGAGAAGGGCGCGCCGACCGCAGGTGGCGCGGCCGCGGGCGGCTCGGGCGGCCTGAAGCGCAACGAAGTCGTTACCGTGACCGTGCTTGAAGTGCGCGACGGGGGGCTGGAAGTGCAGGTCGGCGACGATGGCGCAACCGGGTTCATCAAGCGTGCCGACCTTGGCCGCGACCGCGACGAGCAGCGTCCGGACCGCTTCCAGGCGGGCCAGAAGCTCGACGCGATGGTGATCGGCTTCGACCGGTCGAAGAAGCCGAACTTCTCGGTCAAGGCGCGCCAGATCGCCGAAGAGAAGGAAGCCGTGGCACAGTTCGGTTCGTCCGATTCGGGTGCGTCGCTGGGCGACATCCTCGGCGAAGCGCTCAAGGCGAAGAAGGACTGATCCTTTCAATCTTGCGATCATCACCAAAAGGCCCGTCCTCCCGACCGGGAGGGCGGGCCTTTTCTATACCGTAATCGCGCCGTAGGATGTCGCCCATGCTCCACGTCCACCAGTTCCCGTGCCTTAGCGACAACTACGGCTTTCTCCTCCACGATCCCGCCAGCGGCGAGACCGCTGCAATCGACACACCAGATGGTGCCGAATACCTCCGGCAGGCGGAGGCCAAGGGATGGCAGATCACGCAGATATGGAACACTCACTGGCATCCCGACCATGCGGGCGGGAACGGGGCAATTGTCGCAGCGACCGGCGCGACGGTCACTGCCCCCGCGGAAGTCGAAAAGCTCTCGCCGATCGACACCGTGGTCGGCAACGGCGACACGGTGTGCCTGGGCGACTGGCAAGCGCGCGTGATTGACGTCTCGGGCCATACCAAAGGCCACATCGCCTACCATCTGGCCGAAGCGAGCATTGCATTCGTCGGCGACAGTGTGTTCGCGCTGGGGTGTGGGCGGATGTTCGAGGGCGAGCCGCAGCAGTTCTGGAACAGCCTCGACCGGATTCGCCAGCTACCGCCCGAAACGCTGCTCTATTGCGCCCATGAATATACGCAATCGAACGCGCGGTTCGCGCTCCATGCCGATCCGGACAATGTCGAACTGCAGCTTTATTCCGCCGATATCGACGCCCATCGTGCGCGGGGCGAGCCGACCGTGCCAGCACGCCTTGCGCGCGAGCTCGCCACCAACCCGTTCCTGCGCGCCGACCGCGAGGACTTGCGCGATCGCTGGGGCGGCGCGACACCCGCCGAAACCTTTGCCCGGCTTCGTGCCGCCAAGGACAACTTCGCCTGATCGGCCACGCGCCGCTCAGCCCGGATAAGGATCGGCCTTCAGCAGCTTGGCCAGATGCGCCGCGTTGGTGGCAACCATCTTGGCGGTCTCCGTAACCTTCCTGGGCGTCCTGTCGAGATCCTTGAAATCGGTCGAACCCATTGCCTCGCCCACCCAATAGCAGGCCGCCACTGCCGGGATCGTCCAGCCGGTATCGTTGAGGCTCTGGAACAGCTGCGCGGAAGAGAAATGGGCGCCATCTTCATTGCCAACGATCGCCGCGACCGCGACCTTGCCGTAGCTTGGCATCCGGCCCTCATCATCGGTCTCGTCGAGAAAGGCATCCATCCGCTCGAGCACCCGCTTGGCGATGGAACTTACTTGCCCCATCCAGATCGGGCCACCGAAGATAAGGATGTCGTGGGCGAGAATCTTTTCTCGGAGCGCGGGCCAGGCGTCTCCTTTGCCCTCATCCGAAGTCACGCCAGGGTACACGTCGTGATCAGCGATGCGAATGGTCTCGCTCAACTCCACCCCGGCGGAGGCAAAGTGCTTCGCCATCACGGCGATCATGACGTCGGTCGAGCTTTCCTCGCCGTCGGATTTCTTCAAAGTGCAATTGAGCGCGATTGCAGAAAGGGCCACGGGATTCTCCTGCTGATGCAGGAAGAAGCCATGGCCCCGTAACCGGTTCCGGGATTGGATATCAGATCGAGGCGATGACCTCGTCGGCCAGCTTCGCGTCAGCGCTGGCATCGTGCTTGTCGGCGATCAGTTTACGCGCGGCACCGGCAGCGGCGGTGGCGGCCTTGGCGCGGACGCTCTCCACCGCTTCGCGTTCGGCGGCGGCGATCTTGTCCTGCGCCATTTTCTGTCGGCGCGCGACCATCGCCGTGCTGTCAGCTTCGGCCTTGGCGACAATCGCGTCGGCCTCGCGCCGGGCGTTGTCCATCATTGCCTCGGCATCCTTCTCCGCGCCAGCGATCTTGGCGGAGTATTCGTTACGCAGCGCCTCGGCTTCCGCGCGCAGGGCCTTCGCCTCGTCAAGTTGCGCCTTGATCGCCGCAATCCTGGCATCCAGCCCGCCGGTGATCATGCCGGGCACTTTCTTCCAAACCATAACCAGGATCAGGACCAGCATCGCGATCGACACGATCTGATAGGGCGCGAGGCCGAACAGTTCGGGCTCGACGTGCTTGCCTGCGTCGGCATCGACCTCGACCACACCAGCCTCGGCAGGCGTCGTGGCGATCACTTCGGGCAAGTTGTTAGCCATTGGCCATCGCTTCCTTCACGGCGGACTTCGCGGCCGGCTTGGTAACTTTCACACCCGCCAGACGCTGGACAATATCCTGTGCCGCCTCGACGGCGACATCCTCGATCTCAGCAAGCGCCGAGGTGCGCGCGGCGGCGATTTCCGTCTCCGCCTCGGTCAGTTTCTTGTCGAGGCGCTTCTGCGCCGCAGCGAGCTTCTTCTCGCTCGCCGCCGCGGCGTCGGCCTTGGCGCGCGAGACGAGCTCCTGCGCAGCGGCGCGATTGGCGTTTTCGCGCTGACGCCACGCCTCTTCCTCCGCATCCGCCTGCGTCCTGGCCGCAGTGGCAGCGGCAAGATCGGCGGCGATCTGGCCGTCACGCTCGGCGACGGTCGCCATCACGCGCGGCACCATGCCCCGGCCGACGACAAAAAACACGAAGCCGAAGAACACCAGCAGCCAGAATATCTGGCTGGCATAGGTTTCCGCGAGCTGGGCTATCTGGGGCATTGGAGGACGACCTCGGGCAAACGCGGTTTCAGGCGGGCGACGGCAGGAATGTCCCCGCACGCCGCCCGGATGTCAGCTGTCAGGCGACGAAGATCAGGATCATCGCAACGACGAACGCCAGCAGCCCGAGGAGTTCGGCAGCGGCGAAGCCGATGAACAGGCGGCCCTGCTGGCCGTCGGCTGCACCGGGGTTACGCAGCGCGCTCTCGAGGAACGAGCCGAAGACGTTACCCACGCCGATGGCGGCCATGCCGGCACCGATCGCGGCGAGACCTGCGCCGACGAGCTTTGCAGCTTCTACTTCCATTTGAAACTCCTTTGGATTTAACAGGTTGAAACGGGTTGTTCGAAAATTCAGTGCAGATGCTCAGCGTCGTTGATGTAAAGCGACGTGAGCAGCGCGAAGACATAGGCCTGGATGCCCGCGACCAGGATTTCCAGCGCGCTGATGCCGATCATCAGTGCAAAGCTGGGCAGCCCGACGAGCAGACCGAAGCCCGCCCCGGCGTTGGTCCCGTCGATCACGAAGCTCGACAGCACCTTCAAGAGGACGTGGCCAGCCATCATCGCCACGAACAGCCGCAGCGCGAGGCTGAACGGGCGCACGGCGAAACTGATCAGTTCGATCGGAAAGATGATCGGTATCATCGGCAACGGCGTGCCGTGGGGAACGAACAAGCTGAAGAACTTGAGCCCGTGCTTCCAGAAGCCGACAATTAGCACGATCGAGAAGCTCATCACCGCCAGAACGCCGGTGACCGTGAAGTGGCTGGTGAACGTGAACGGGTGGATGCCGACCACGCCAAGCGGCAGCAGTCCCAGAAGATTGGCGAACAGGATGAACATGAACAGCGAGAACACGTAAGGGACATACTTGCGCCCCTCCTTGCCGATGTTCGCTTCGAGCATGTCGTCGATGAAGCCGGTGAAGGTTTCCACCGCCATCTGCCAGCGGCCGGGCACCAGCTGGCGCCGCATCCCGCCCGCGACGAAGATCGTCAGCAGGACGGTCGTGACCGCCATCCACAGCGCGCTGTTGGTGAAAGCGATGTTATAGCCCGCGATTTCCCAGCCCTCGGTCCCGCCGATGGGGGCGATGGTGAACTGGTACATCGGGTCGACTTTGGCCGGTGCGGCTGCCACGTCTGGACGGTCCCTAAAACCTAGCGGGCGATCGCGCCCCGGCCACGCCTCACTTGGAGGTGTCGTCGGTCCGCGTATTCGCCATCCGGAAGATGTTCCTGAAGGCAACGACTATTCCGAGGAACAGCCCCACCAACAGACCCCAGGGCGTGGTTCCAGCCAGCACGTCAACGAGCCAACCGAGCACCGCACCGCCGAGAAGCCCGCCGAGCAAGTCCGCCAATACCCGGTTGCCGCTGCGATAGTTCGCGTCGGCGCCTGATACCTGCGGCCGGTTGCGCTGCTCTTCACGCTCGCGTGCGGCCTGAAGCCGCGCTTCGAGCGCGTCGATCCGCGCATCCTCGGCAATGGGTTCCCGTGCGGGCTTCTCGTCGCTCATGCCAGCCTCCTGTGAAGGGAATGCGCGGCACAGGCAGAGGTGCCCGCCGAGGGCGCCGCCCCCTTAGGCGGGGGTCATGGGCGAGTCAACCGGTGTGGGGCGGAAATGGGAGCATTGTGAATGCACCCCGGCGGCGATTTCAAGGACAGCGGGAGTCGCGTTGCGGGGGTGCGCTGGTGCGGGTCTGCCAACTGCCGTCGGGCGCCTGATATTTCTCGCCCGCCGATGTCCGCGCGATGGCGATGCAACCGGCGGTCAGCGCATATTCCTCCAGCGTCGCGTTCGCAGCCTTTGCCCGCTCGGCATAGACCTCGCGCCGCTTGATATTGATGTCGTTGACCATCCGCTGCAACGCGGGTGTGGCGGCACCGACGATGCCGAGATAGCCATCCATCTTCTCGCCGACCTGGCCCGAGGAGCGAGCCGCGTCATAGGCCGGATCGCGCTGGGCCAGTGCGGGTGTTCCCAGGGCCAGCACGGCCAGACCAGCGCCCAGGGCGAGCTTTCGCAGCGAAATTGTCATCGTGGTCAATCCCATCAGAATATGTCCGCGTTTTCCTCGATCGTATTGCCCGCATCCTCCGCCAGGCGATAGATCACTTCCTGCCGGATGTTGATGTTCAATTCGATCACGATCGGTTCTGCGGGCGCCGTCACGTTGATGCAACCAGCCAGCATCGCCAACGGGGCCATCGGAGCATATAACGCCCGCATCCGTCGCATCCCGCATGCCCCCCGATGCACGACCGGCAGTGTCGCAGGGGGGACGCGCGGGGTCAATCTGGCAGCGTTCATCGCATGGTCTCGCTTTCCGGGGTCTGAATGGCGGGTTCATTGGGAATTACGTCCTCCGGACGAACGGCGGGCGGAGGCGGGCTGACCTGGCGACGGATCGGCAAGCCGTTGTCGTCGACCAGACCGAGTTCACGCGGATCGCGTACAAAGGCCGGGTCGTACATCGCGCGGATCGAAGTGATAAGCTGGTAGAACGGCGCGCGCACGTTGACATTGAATCGCAACGGCAGGCTGGCCAGGCGCCGGGTGAGGAAATTGCTTGTCGCCCCCTCGCCCTGACTGACCCCGTCGAACCGCACGCGCGTAACGATCTCGCCGGTCAGCGCGCCGTCCATCCGCACGGTCATGGTGCGATAGTTGAGCGAACGCAGCGCGTCGAAAGCGAAATTCGCGATCGGAGTAAGATCCTCGTAAGTCAGTTCACCGACGTAGGACACATTGCCACCCGGCGCGCGAGAATCGAGCGCCCCACCCTCTATCCGGCCATTGCCGGCCGTATCGAAAATGATCGGGACCACGCCATCGAACACACCCGTGGCGCTGATATTGCCCAGTTCCATCTGCTGGACGAATTGCGCCGCCTCCAGCCCTTCGATGCGGAACACATAGCGGCGCGCCTCCTGCACACCAAAGTTGAGATCGACCGGTTCAAGGATCAGCGATCCGCCCATGAACGGCCACCGCCCGCCGGCGACCGAAACGAGCGTCCCACCGCGCAAACCGAACTCCACCTCACCATCCAGAACCTCGATGCCCGGGTTGATCGAGGCAACGCGCAGCCGCTGGCCCGGCGCGGTGGTGAGGCTGATCAGGTCGTCGAAGCGGATCGTGCCGCGCGCCCCGCGAACCGGCCCGAACGCGGCTGCGAAATCGAGCCCGACGGTCGAGAAGGAGCCGGTGCTGGTCACGCCGCGCGCATCCCAGTCGACCCTTCCCGTGCCGTTGACCAGTCCGCGCGCGTTCGCAATCACGCCCAGGGCGCGAACGGTCAGGTCGTCGGGTTGCAATGCCTCGTCGAAGCGAAGTCCGTTCACGGCGAGATCGGCGTGGCCGACCCCGGACGACAGCGCGTGCACGATCGCCACGTCGGTCACCGCACGGTCGCTGGCGGGATGCCGGAGCGTCGCAAGCGCGCGGATGACGTTGCCCTCCAGCGCCAGGGTGGCGCCCCGCGCGGCCAGCGGCTCGAAACGGTCGGGCTTGGCCCGGTCCCGCAGCCTGAAAGCGCCATCGGTCAGCGTCAACGCGTTGCCCGCGTAACGCCAGCGGCCACTGGCCTCGGTCAGATCGAGCGGCACCGCGGCGAGGCTGACGTCGGCATCGGCAAACGTGCCCGCGATATCCGAGCCGCCCAGCTGTGCACCCAGATCTCTGATCAGGAACCGGCTTGCGGTGGCCAGGGGGCCGAGTGACACATCAAGGTTCCGTGCGCGCAGCACGCCGGGAAAGGCGAAGCCGATCGGGCCGCTGGCGATCCGCACCGGCGTTCCGGCGAGCCGCCCCGCGATGTTGAGTGACGGCGCCCCCGCCGCGATCTGCACGCCCGCACCGTCGCTGCGTACGATCGCGCTGCCCGGTGGCGGGCACAGCGTCAGGCGGCGGCTGTCGATCTCGAGGGTTGCAATCGCCAGTCGGTCGAACCGCGCCTCGGTACAGCGCCGCCACAGCGACAGCGCGCCATCGGATGCCCATCGCCCGCTCAGCGGAAGGCGCAGCCCACGCGTCGATCCACCCGGCAACGGGCCGCTGGCAATGACCTCTCCGGAAAAACCAAGCGAGCCATCGCGGGCCTGCGCCACGTCGAGATTTGGCACCGCCAGCGACGCGCCGCCAGCGACATATTCCTGCATGCGAAGTCGCAGCACCATCGTGCCGCCCGGCTGGCGCTCCATCCGCCCTGCGATCTGCGGCATGCCGGCGCCGCCCGTCACCAGGTTGCCCTCCAGCCGCGGACGCCGCCCGCCAGCACTCGACATCTGGAAGCGGGACAGCGACAGCAATGTCGCACCACTGCCGCCGCGCACGCTTGCCGAAGGTACGACCAGACCAATCCCGGACACGGTGCGGCGCAGCGACAGGTCGGCGATCATGCTGCTGCCGCGCTCTTCGCGCGCCAACGCCTGCCGCGCTTGGCGCAGCAACGGGGCGAGCAGCGTCTGATCGGTCGCGAAGATCCCGTTTGCAAGCGCGCGGTCGATGGCATCACCAGCGCGCAGCCCGTTGCCGCGCACCCGGGTATCGAGCTCGATGCGGGCGAAACTGTCGCGCGCGCGCAGCGCGCCCTCGGCGGTCACCACCGCGAACCGGGCTTGCGGCACGATAACTCCGCGCCCGGCCAGCGAATAGGTTGCGTTGACACCCCCGGACGAGGTCGCGGCACGCAGCGTACCCGACAGCGAGTTTGCGCCGCCGCCAGGCGCGGTCAACGCGCCGGTGGTGATCCTGGCGCGCCCATCGAACCCGTCGAGCCGAGGCGAACCGTTCGCGTCGACCTGCAGCGCGGCATCGGCGAGCATCACCCCGGCTGCCGGACAGGCCAACCGCCCAACCCGTACCGGCCCGGCAAATCGCGGCGCACCGGCGCTGGTGGTCACGCGGCCGAACAGCGTGGCGCCGCCCGCCGTGCAACCGGCGCCCGACAGGCTTGGCGCGGTTGCGGCGATAATCCCGGCGAACCCGTCGTCCAGCTCGCCCTCCCCTTCGGCCTTCACGCCGACCGGTCCGAAATCGGTTTCCAGCAAAGCGCGCCCGTCAACCAGCCTGAGGTCGAGGTCGGGCAGACCGGGCGGCTCGTCGCTCTCGGAAAAGATCAGCGGATCCAGGCTGCCGAACGACAAGGCGCCGCCACGGTAGCTGCCGTAGAGACGTGGCCGGATCACTTCGACGCGTCCGATCGCCGGTGTCCCCAGGCGGTAGCGCAAGTGCACGACGACCCGCTCGATAGTGAGATCGGGCCGGCGCGGATCTCCGACCACGACATTGGCGAGGATCTGCCGGTCCGGCGCGACCGATTCGATGTCGTAAGTCGCGTCCAGCCCGGCGGCCTCGAGCTGCTCGAAAACGATATCAGCCGCGATTTTCTCGCGCTGGGTCCATATCGCGCCCAGGCCGACCACCAGAAACACACCGACCCCGGCGGACACGCGCCAGCGTTTGCGGCGGGGCACCAGCCGGGCGACGAGGCTCTTTCCTGTATTGTCGACGTCGGCCGCGGCCATTCCCCACCCTTGCGCGCATCGCCAGGCAAAGGCAATGCAGGCAAATTAACTCGCTGGCGGGGTCAGGGTTGCCGCATCTGCAAGAAAAATCGGGAAAACAGGATGCGACGGGGCATCGCGCGCGGTTAAGGCGTCGCCTCCTCGATGGGGGTGCGGAAGCGCTGGCGGATTACGAGGTGCTCGAATACCTGTTGTTCGCGGCCAACCCGCGCGGCGATACCAAGCCGTTGGCGAAAGCCCTGATCGAGCGGTTCGGGTCGCTGCACGCTGTCCTCAATGCCGAACCCGGCGCGCTGACCAAGGTGCCCGGGATGGGCGAAACCGGCGCCGCCGCGCTCAAGGCCGTGGCCCTCGCCGCGCGTCGCATGGCACGCGGGCAGATCACGCAAAAGCCGGTGCTGGGCAGCTGGCAGGCGCTCCTCGATTACCTCACCATCGACATGGCGCATCTGACAGTCGAGCGCGTGCGGGTGCTCTACCTCGACACCCGCAACCGTCTGATCATGGACCACCACGTGGGCGATGGCTCGATCGACGAGGCCGCAATCCATCCGCGCGAGGTCATCCGCCGCGCGCTCGACCTTGGCGCCAGCGCGCTGATCCTGGTCCACAACCATCCAAGCGGCAATCCCGAGCCAAGCCGCGCCGACATCGAGATCACGCGCCGCATCGCCGAGGCCGGGCGGCTGCTGGGCGTAGTGGTCCACGACCATGTGATAGTGGGGCGCCAGGGACATGCCAGCCTCAAGGCCAAGGGGCTGATCTAGATCAGATGGCGCTGCCCAAGGACGATCCGGATGCCGCGCTGGTCGCCGCCGCGATCCGGGGCGACCGCGCCGCCTTCGCCGCGCTGCTCGAACGGCACTACGACCGCATCCATGGCCTCGCCTGGCAGATGACCGGAACACGCGCCGATGCCGACGACATCGCGCAGGACGTGTGCTGCACTTTGGTGGAAAAGATCGGCAATTTCCGCGGCGAGGCGAAGTTCGCCACCTGGCTATGCGGCATCGTTTACAACGCCTGCCGTGATCACCACCGCCGCCGCCGCTCATTTCGCGGGCTGACCGCGCGACTTGGCGTGCTCGCCGGCCTCGCCGCGCCGCCTGACGGGCGCGACCTGCACGACCAGATGTGGGTCAACAGCGCCATCGCGCGGCTCAAGCCTGCACTGCGCGACACGGTGGTGCTGGTTGCAGGACAGCAGCTCACGCATGCCGAGGCTGCGGAGATACTCGGCGTCGCAGAAAACACGGTATCCTGGCGCATGCACGAGGTGCGGCGACTGCTCGGCACGGGCAGAGGGGGCGAGGGATGAACGCGGGGAAAAAATATCTGTCCGAAGCACAAAGGATTGCCCTGGCAGCCACGTCTCAGGGTCATGCGGGCAATCATGCTCCGCTGTCCGGGAGATGCCTCATGGCCCAGTTACGCACCGCCGCCTTTATCGCGTTCACAGCCGTCCTGCTCGCTTCCTGCGCCGGGTCGAACCCGCCACTTGCGGAACAATCGGCGTCAAGCGCAAGCCTGCCCTTCCCCCCACCGCCACCACCTCCGCCACCGCCACTTGCCGAGGCGGCGAACGACATTGTCGTTACCGGCAGCGCGATCGCCAGTCCGCGCACGCCCGACGCCCGCATGGCGGTCGCGCCAGCGATGATGCCAGTCTTCGGCAAGATGGACGAACGGCGGCCGCAGCCACCCACGTATTACGACCAGGGTCGCGATAAATTCGCTGAGGTCGACCAGAACACCTTTGAGATCGTCGCCAATGAGCCGGTCTCGACTTTCTCAATCGACGTCGACACCGCGTCCTATGGCTTCGTGCGCGCCTCGCTCGACCGCAACGTCCTCCCGCAGCCTAACGCGGTCCGCAGCGAGGAGATGATCAACTACTTCAGCTACGACTATCGCCCGGCGGTATCGGCGGAGCAACCGTTCAGCACGCAGGTCGATGTTTTCCCCAGCCCCTGGACCGCCGGGCGCAAGCTGGTGCGCGTGGGGATCAAGGGTTACGAGATCCAGCGCGCCGAGCGGCCCCGGGCCAACCTGGTGTTCCTGATCGACAGTTCCGGTTCGATGAACGCGCCCAACAAATTGCCGCTGGTCAAACAGTCGCTGGCCATGCTGCTCGATCAGCTCGACGGTGACGACCGCGTCGCGATCGTGGCTTATGCGGGCAGCGCGGGGACGGTGCTAGAGCCCACGGCTGCTAGCCAGAAGGGGCGAATCCTCGCCGCGATCGACCAGCTCGGCGCCGGCGGCAGCACGGCGGGTGCCGAGGGCATCCGCCAGGCCTATGCCCTTGCCCAGCGCAATTTCGACCGGCAGGGCGTGAACCGCGTGATCCTGGCAACGGACGGCGACTTCAACGTCGGCATCACCGACCAGGAGGAACTGAAGGGCTATATCGAGCGCGAGCGCGCCAAAGGCGTGTTTCTCTCGGTTCTCGGCTACGGCATGGGCAATTACAACGACGCCCTGATGCAGACGCTGGCCCAGAACGGCAACGGCACCGCCGCCTACATCGACACCATCGCCGAAGCGCGCAAGACACTGGTCGAGGAAGCGACCTCGACCCTGTTCCCGATCGCCAAGGACGTGAAGATCCAGGTTGAATTCAATCCGGCAACGGTCTCCGAATACCGCCTGATCGGATACGAGACGCGGATGCTTGCGCGCGAGAATTTCGATAACGACAAGGTCGACGCGGGCGAGGTCGGATCGGGGCAAACGGTGACTGCGATCTACGAGATCGTGCCAGTGGGCGGTCCGCGCGCAAACGGCGAGTTGCGTTATACCCGCAACGCCACACGGCCTGCCCCCGGCGCGGCGGACGAGTACGGTTTCGTCAAGATCCGCTACAAGCTGCCGAAGTCGGATACCTCGCGGCTGCTGTCGACGCCGATTGATCGGACGAAGGAAGCCGCCACCTTCGCCGCCGCGCCGCGCGATGCGCGTTTCGCCACCGGCGTCGCACTGTTCAGCGAACTGCTGCGCGGCGGCCGCTACAGCGGCACGATGACTTACGACGACGTGCTCAAGATCGCGGGCGACGCGCGTGGGGAAGACGAATATGGCTATCGCGCCGAATTCGTCCGCCTGGTCCGCGCCGCCAAGACCGCTGCCACCCTGGCACGATTGGGAGAGTGAACTGGATGGATACTGCAATGACATTCAATCGACATTTGGTTCGCAAATAGGCCAGTCGATGGATGATGGCAGCGATCTGAAGTCGGCCCTGCCCGATCCGCCCGCGCCGCGGCCGGATCGGCGGGCGCTGGCGATCGACGCGGCGCTGCGGCGATTCGACGGGCTCGAGGAGAGCACGGCGAAACGGCGGGGCGCTTCGTCGGCCGGGTCGCTGTGGGACTTCTTCACCCGCCCGCGCGTGGCTGCGCTGGCGACGGTGGTGCTGGTCGGCTGGCTCAGCCTGCCGCTTTGGCTGTCGGATGGCGGTCCGCCGATTGCGCCCTATACCGAATCGACGCCATCTAAATCGCCAATATCGCCAAGGCCTGAATCGGCGGCCGACACAGCGACCGGCTTGGCACCTCAGGACGCACCAGTGGCAGACACCGCCCCGCCTGCACCGCACGCCAGGCAGGCGAACCGCGAACCGGCTGCGCCGGCGATCGCGCCGTTGGCCCGCATGGCGCCGGTCGAGGTGCCGCAGTCCGCTCCTGAAGCGATGGCGCCACCCCCGCCGCCACCGCCGCCACCCCCGCCGCCACCACCGCCGGTCGCCGCGCTGGCGGATGCGCGCTCCGCCGCGGCCGAAGCTCGCGAGGAAGGCGACAACATCGTCGTCACCGGCTCGCGCTTAGAACGCCCTGCCAAGGCAGCGCGGGCGGAACGGAGCGCGTCGGGTCTCGGCCCTTGGAACAGCTGCACCGTGCTTGATCCACGCCGCGACATCCGGGCATGTAGCGGGGCCGCCGGGCAGCGGGTTGCCGACGGCCTGTTGCAAGCTTGGCAGGGCAACCTGCCCGCCGCCGTCGAGACATTGAGCCGCGCGATTCCGACAACGCGCCAGCCCGCCGCCGCTTTTCTGAATCGCGGGCTCGCCCACCAGCTCCAGGGCGACACCGACCGCGCTCTGGCCGATCTCGACCGCGCCATCTCAGCCGATCCCGCCAGCGCGGCCGCCCATTATCACCGCAGCCAGATCCTGCGCGCCATCGGAGACAAGGCCCGCGCCGAGGCCGACGCCAAGCGCGCCATCGCCCTCGATCCGCGCTTCCGGCGCGTGCTGCGCTGATCGGCTAGAACTCAAGCCCCCACGCGCGATAGATCGATGCGAGCGCGGGACTGATGGTGAGCGCGAGGTCGATATCCTCCTGACCCATCTTGTCTCCCTGCTTTAGCCGCACGGCGCCACGCAGCAGCATCGATGGCGCCAGCCCCGGCTCGGCCAGGAGCGCGGCATCGAGATCGGCCCGCGCAGCGTCGAGCCGCCCGAGGCGCAAGTTGGCAAACGCCCGGCTGTCGAGGGTAGCCGCGGCAAACTCGCTGCGCTCGACCGCTGCCTCACACGTCTGCATTCGCTCATCGGTCATCAAGGCGAAGGTCGCCATGTGCCAGCAGATCGCGTTGAGCAAATTGCCGTCGGCCGGACGTGTGGCGCGCTGGACCTCGAGCATTTCGAGCCCTTCCTCGGCCTGTCCAGCCCAGCCGAGCGCGGTCGCCGCGATCATGTCCTCCACCAAACGATCGCCCGCCAGACCGCGAAATTCCTCGCTCAGGGCCAGCCCCTCATCGGCGCGGTCGAGCAGCGCGAGTATCTCGATCCGGGTGTCGTAGGTGGAACCGTCGGGCTGAAGTTCCTCGGCGTGGATGAAGTCTTCCAGCGCTCCGGCAAGGTCGCCGAGATTGCGCCGCACGACACCGCGGGCGGCAAACAGTTCACGCGATTCCTCGATGGCGATCGCCGCGTCCAGATCCGACTTGGCGCCAGCGAAATCGAAGATCCCACGCCGAAACCCGGCTCGGTTGGTCAAGGCGCTGTTGTCATCTTCGTCCGCGTCGGCGACCAGCTTGTCGTAAGCAACCTCGATGGCCGACAGCCGCCTGCGTTCACGCCCCTGGTAGTCCCATGTCCACCGGAAATCCTTGCCCGATTCCAGAACCGGAAGCGCGCTGTGGTAGCGCGCCAGATCGCGCCGTGCGCCCGGTATGTCGGTGGCGGGCAATTCGCTGCGCATCGAACGCATGGTCTGCGACAGCGTGAAGCGTCCTCCCGCCAACTGTCCCTTGGATGCCAGTTCGACCCCGCCGATCGTCTCGTTCGCGCTGGCCACGCCGTCCATCGTGAAACCCTTACCCTCATCGGGCAGGATCATCTCGATCTCGCTGGCGAAATACAGCGGCCCATTGAGCCTGAGGGGAATATCCCGCCAGGCGGCCCGCGCGCGATCGGCGTCGAAGCCCACGTCGCGTGCGGCCTGCGCTGGCACTGTCGCGCGGAATCGCGCGCGCTCGCCCTTCCACGGGCTGGTCATCAGCCCCTTTGCCGATATCACCGCCTTACCATCCGCGATGTCATAGGCGATCGCGTGATCGGTCATCTGCGCGGGTCCGATCAGCGGCGAGACGGCCGCATAGACCGCATCTTTGAGCAGCTCGGCATTTCCCTGTTCGGCAACCGATCGCCACCGTCCACCCATTGCCCCGCGTTGCTCAACCGTAATCTCGAACAGCGCCGGCACCCTGATACCGGCGCTCTGGTCAAGTTTCAGCCGCACGAACTGGTC
Source organism: uncultured Erythrobacter sp. (assembly GCA_964516135.1). Lineage (GTDB taxonomy): Bacteria > Pseudomonadota > Alphaproteobacteria > Sphingomonadales > Sphingomonadaceae > 34-65-8. The sequence continues at coordinate 152,072 of CAZEWN010000003.1, forward strand.
GGGCGTGCTCTGAGGACGCTCGGCCAGTTGCACCAGGTCCGAACCGTCCTCGCTCAGGGGCAGAATGTAATGAAAGCGCGGCACCTCATCGATCGTGTCGAGCCGCGTACCGGTTGTCGTCCCATCAAGCCAGTAGTCGGCGCCCTCGATCTGGGCCCGGACGATCATATGGTCGAAGTTGCCGGGCATGGGCACGAGCTGTGGCAGGGCGTCGCCGAAGGTGGTGTTTGCCATCACCACGTCCGCTTCCACCCCCAGGTCGCGCAGGATCGCCATCAGCATCAGCGACTTGGCCTTGCAATCGCCAAACCGCTTGGTCCAGGTGTCTTCGGGCGACTGCGGCAGGTAGTTGCCGCCTTCGAGGCCATTGAGCAGATAGCTGACCTGGTCCTGCACAAGTTGCAGCGCGAGCGCCGTCCGCGTCAGCGGGTCGCTCGATTGCGCCGCAATGCGCGCCACCTCGCCCGCCAGAGCGCCGCCTGGCGTGATCGTGCCGTCCGACCGGTAATGGGGCGCCATCGCCCGCGACACGTGCTGCCAGTCCGAATAAGTGGAAACTTGCAGCGCGGGCGATAGCCGATAGCGCATCGGAGCATCGGTGGGCGTCGGCCGCTGTTCGGCGATCGGCAAGGGGACGCGCCAGACCAACAGGTCGCCCTGCCGTTCCGGTTCGCCGACTGCGGCGCCACCGACCGCCTTGCGTGATACCGCCAGCTCCGCAGGCCAGGCGATGCTGACCTGCCCGTCGCGCAGCGGAATGGGCTTGGCCAGAAGCGTGCTGTCGATTTGCACGTTCTGCCCCATCGCCTGGTCGCGCACGGTGATCGAATAAGTCAGCCGCGCCACATCGCCGATTCGCGCGCCGACCAGCGGCATGGTCGCGGTCAGAGCCCCGTTGATCATGCGCGATTCGAGCTGCTGTTCGCGCCGCAGCACCTCGAACCGCGCGCCGCCCGCGAGCAGGTCGATGGTTTCGCCGCCGCGCAGCAGTTCCACCCGGTGAATGCGCAAGTCGCCCTTGTCGGGCATCCAGCCCGCGGTGAGCGTTCCGAGTTGCGTCAGCGCTTCGGGCGAATCAAGCGCCAGCGCGGTGTCGGTGTAAGCCCACAATTGACCGTCCGCGATCCGCGACTGCTGGTCGATCAACACGATCGGGGTGTTGGTGGAGCGGCCTGCCAGATCGATATGCTTCGGCGCCACCCAATCCGGCACGGGCTCGTACAGGACCTCCTCGCCCGCGAGTGCCGGGACCGACATCAACGCGAGCGCGCATGCGCCCCAACCGCGAAATTTCAGCATATGCGCCCCCAAAACCGCGAATCCACTTCGATTCGGGTATGTTACAGGGCGCCGTGCCCAGTGCAACGCATGGGGCCACCCGCGCCATCTTGCCATGGCGGTCGCGCGGCTCTAGCCGCCCCGGCATCCCCCCTTCCGGAGTTCGCAATGGTCCCCCGTTATTCCCGCCCCGCCATGACCGCCCTGTGGGAGCCGGAGGCGCGCTATCGTATCTGGTTCGAGATCGAGGCGCACGCGACCGAGAAGCTGGGGGATCTGGGCGTGGTCCCGTCCTCCGCCGCCAAGGCGCTGTGGGACTGGTGGGCGACGAACCCGAAGATCGACGTGCCCGCGATCGACGCGATCGAGGCGGTGACCAAGCACGATGTCATCGCCTTCCTCACCTGGGTAGCGGAACAAGTCGGTGACGAAGCGCGGTTCATGCATCAGGGCATGACCAGTTCGGACGTGCTCGACACGACGCTGGCGGTCCAGCTCGCGCGGTCGGCCGACATCCTGCTGGAAGACCTCGACCTGCTGCTCGCCGCGATCCGGCGGCGGGCGGAGGAGCACAAGCACACCCCCACCATCGGGCGCAGCCACGGCATCCATGCCGAACCGGTGACCTTTGGCCTGAAGCTGGCGCAGGCCTATGCCGAGTTCGACCGCTGCAAGACGCGGCTGATCGCAGCTCGCGCGGAAATCGCCACGTGCGCGATCTCGGGCGCGGTTGGCACGTTCGCCAATGTCGACCCGGCGGTGGAGGAACACGTGGCCGAGCGGCTCGGCCTGGCGGTCGAGCCGGTTTCGACCCAGGTGATCCCGCGTGACCGGCACGCGATGTTTTTCGCCACGCTGGCGGTGATCGCGGGCAGCATCGAGCGGGTCGCGGTCGAGATCCGCCACCTCCAGCGCACCGAGGTGCTGGAGGCGGAGGAATACTTCTCGCCCGGGCAGAAGGGTTCGAGCGCGATGCCGCACAAGCGCAACCCGATCCTGACCGAGAACCTGACTGGCCAGGCCCGCATGATCCGCGCCTGGGCATTGCCCGCGCTGGAGAACGTCGCGCTGTGGCACGAACGCGACATCAGCCATTCGTCGGTCGAGCGGTTCATCGGCCCCGATGCCTGCATCACGCTCGATTTCGCGCTGGCGCGGCTGACCGGCGTGATCGACAAGCTGCTCGTCTATCCCGAACGGATGCAGAAGAACCTCGACCGGATGGGCGGGCTGGTCCACTCGCAGCGCGTGCTGCTGGCGCTCACGCAAGCGGGCGTGAGCCGCGAGGATGCCTATCGCCTCGTCCAGCGCAACGCGATGAAGGTGTGGGAGAGCGATGGCGCGCTGTCGCTGCTCGACCTGCTCAAGCAGGATGCCGAAGTCACCGCCGCGCTTTCGGCAGAGGAGATCGAGGCGAAGTTCGACCTCGGTTATCATTTCAAGCACGTCGACACCATCTTCGCCCGCGTGTTCGGCTGACAAGCGCCCTTTCCAAGCGCGCCCTGCCAGCCTAGCATCGGCGGACATTACGGGGAGTTGCCAATGCAAGCCGTGCGAACGATCGTCTGGGTGCTGGTGCTGGTGGCGCTGCTCACCTTCTCGTTTTTTAACTGGCGTCCGGTCGAGGTCACCATCTGGCCCAATCTGATCCTCGAGACCAAGATTCCGGCGCTGGTGGTGATCGCGTTCCTGCTCGGCCTGATCCCCACCTGGCTCGTGCATCGCGGCGTGAAATGGCAACTGCACCGGCGCATTTCATCTCTGGAAAATGCGGCGCGCGCGAACGCCATGCCAGTATCGTCCGCAACGCCGCCCGCCGAGCCGCGCCCAGTCGTCGATCCGGCGGCCGAACCTGCGATGGCGCCGATCGCGCCAGAGGAACCGCACCGCCCGTGAGCAACCCTGTCTACCTCGCGCTTGACCTGCCCCGCCTCGATGCGGCCAAGTCGATGGCACAGCGGGTCAAATCGCATGTCGGCGGGATCAAGCTCGGCCTCGAATTCTTCTGCGCGCACGGCCACCACGGGGTGCACGAAATCGCGCAAGTCGGCCTGCCGATCTTCCTCGACCTGAAATTGCACGATATCCCCAACACCGTAGCGGGCGCGATGCAGGCGATCCACGTGCTCGAACCCGCGATCGTGACCGTCCACGCGGGCGGCGGGCGCGCGATGATGGAGGATGCCAAGGCCGCCGCCTCCAACGGCACCAAGGTGGTGGCGGTGACCATGCTGACCAGCCTCGACGAACGCGACCTCGCCCGCACCGGGGTCAACGGCAACGCGCACGACCAGGTCATGCGGCTGGCCGAACTGGCCGAGGTTTCCGGCCTCGACGGCATCGTCTGTTCGGGGCACGAGGTCAGCCACGTCAAGAAACAGTGGAAGAACGGCTACTTCGTGGTGCCCGGCCTGCGCCCCAATGGCGCCGCAACCGGCGACCAGAAGCGCGTCGTCACCCCGCGCCAGGCGCGCGATGACGGGGCCAGCGTCCTGGTGGTCGGCCGCCCGATCAGCCGCGCCGACGACCCCGTCGCCGCCGCCCGGGCGATCGAGGCCACGCTCTAGGCGCACACATGTCAACCAAGGTGAAGATCTGCGGGATTTCGACCCCCGCCGCGCTCGATGCCGCGATCACCGGCCGCGCGGATTATTGTGGGCTGGTGTTCTTTGCGCCAAGCCCGCGCAACGTCTCTCCCCGAACCGCCGCCGATCTTGCCGCGCGCTCGGGCGAAGCGATCAGGCGGGTCGGGCTGTTCGTCGATGCCGATGACGCACTGCTCGCCGAAAGCGTTGCCGCCGGGCGGCTCGACGCGGTCCAGCTCCACGGCGACGAAAGCCCGGCGCGCGCCGCCGCGATCCGCGCCCGCTTCGGCCTGCCCGTGTGGAAGGCATTGCCGGTGGCCAAGGCCGCGGACGTGGCGGCGTCTGATGAGTGGCGCGGGGTGGTCGACCTGGTGCTCTACGACGCCAAGACGCCGAAGGGCGCGGCCTTGCCGGGCGGAATGGGGCTGCGATTCGATTGGGGGCTGCTCGCGCACCGGCCCAAGGGGCTCGCCTGGGGTCTCGCGGGCGGGCTTGGCCCGGGCAATGTCGCCGATGCGATCCGGCAGACCGGGACGCCGCTGGTCGATACCTCGTCCGGCGTCGAGGGCGCGCCTGGCGACAAGGACCCCGAGCTGATCCGCCGGTTCTGCGAGGCGGCCCGAGCCGCGTGAAGCCGCGCTATTCGGCCGACAGCGCGCGATTGCTGGACAGGCCCGCAGCCCTCTGCCAACGCTCCGCGCCATGAACGCGCCCAATTCCTACCGCACGATGCCCGACGAGAGAGGCCATTTCGGCGATTATGGCGGCCGCTATGTCGCCGAAACGCTGATGCCGCTGGTGCTCGACCTGGAACGCGAATACCGCGCCGCGCAGGCCGATCCCGCGTTCCAGGCGCAGTTCGACGATCTGCTCGAACATTATGTCGGCCGCCCCAGCCCGCTCTATTTCGCCGAGCGGCTGACCGAAGCGCTGGGCGGCGCGCAGGTCTGGTTCAAGCGCGACGAGCTGAACCACACCGGCGCGCACAAGATCAACAACTGCATCGGCCAGATCCTGCTCGCGATCCGCATGGGCAAGACGCGCATCATCGCGGAAACCGGCGCGGGCCAGCACGGCGTCGCCACCGCCACCGTCTGCGCGCGTTTCGGCTTGCCTTGCGTCGTGTTCATGGGGGCCGAGGACGTGCGGCGGCAATCGCCCAACGTGTTCCGGATGAAGCTATTGGGCGCGGAGGTCTGCCCCGTGACCTCCGGGCGCGGCACGCTGAAGGACGCGATGAACGAGGCGCTGCGCGACTGGGTCGCGAACGTTCACGACACTTTCTACATCATCGGCACCGCGGCGGGCCCGCATCCCTATCCGGAGCTGGTGCGCGATTTCCAGAGCGTGATCGGCAAGGAAGCGCGTGCACAAATGATTCAACGTACCGGCCGCCTGCCGGACCTGCTGGTGGCGGCGATCGGCGGCGGGTCGAACGCGCTGGGGCTGTTCCACCCCTTCCTCGACGATGCCGATGTGAAGATGCTCGGGGTCGAGGCGGCGGGGCATGGGCTGGATGGCGATGAGCACGCCGCGAGCCTGCTCGGCGGCTTCCCCGGGGTGCTCCACGGCAACCGGACCTACCTGCTGCAGGACGAAGACGGCCAGATCGTCGAGGGCCACTCGATCAGCGCGGGGCTGGACTACCCCGGCATCGGCCCCGAACACGCCTGGCTGAAGGATACCGGCCGCGTCGAATACACCGCCGTGACCGATGACGAGGCGCTGGACGCCTTCCAATTGCTGTGCCGCACCGAGGGCATCATCCCCGCGCTCGAACCGAGCCACGCCATCGCCGCCGTGGCGAAGCGCGCGAAGGAAATGGATCGCGAGCAGGTAATCCTCGCCAACCTGTGCGGCCGCGGCGACAAGGACATCTTCACCGTGGCCGAAAAGCTGGGAGTGGAGATGTGAAAGAAGACCCTGGGAAAGCGCCGTCTGTCGCGGCTTGGGTGTCACTGTTCGGCGGACTAGCGATTTTTGCTTACAATGCCGCGACGGACTACGGGCATGAGTCACTTGTGAAGGAACCCTGTAGACGTGATGGCCCGCCTTGTAACGAATTCGGCTTTATGGGGCCAATAACCATGGAGCAAACGCTACTGGGAATAGTCCCGCTTATCCTGCTCTTTTGCTCAATCGGGTTTGCGATCGTCGCTTGGCGAAAAAGGTCAAGATGACCCGCCTCTCCACCGCATTCTCCGCCGTCCACCCCGCCCTCGTGTGCTTCATCACTGCGGGCGACGGCGACACCGCGGCCAATCTCGACGCTCTTGTCGAAGGCGGCGCGGATGTGATCGAGTTGGGGATGCCGTTCACCGATCCGATGGCCGATGGCCCCGCGATCCAGGCGGCGAACATCCGCTCGCTCGGCGCGGGGACGACCACCGCCGATGTCCTGCGCATTGCCAGCGCATTCCGCGCGCGCCATCCTGACGTGCCGCTGGTGCTGATGGGCTATGCCAACCCGATGGTGCGGCGCGGGCCGGAATGGTTCGCAACCGCCGCGAATGACGCGGGCGTCGACGGGGTGATCTGCGTCGACATTCCGCCAGAGGAGGACGACGCGCTCGGCCCCGCCCTGCGCGCGGCGGGCATCGCCCCGATCCGCCTCGCCACCCCCACCACCGATGCGGCGCGACTGCCGCAGGTGCTCGAGGGCTCGGCGGGGTTCCTCTACTACGTCTCGGTCGCCGGGATCACCGGCAAGCAGCAGGCCGCGACCGCCAGCATCGAGGAGGCCGTTGCCAAGCTCAAGGCCGCGACCGATCTGCCCGTGGCGGTCGGCTTCGGCGTGCGGACGCCCGAACAGGCAGGCGCAATCGCGCGCGTGGCTGACGGCGTGGTGGTCGGTTCGGCGCTGGTCGAGCTGGTCGGCGCGCACGGCACCGACGCTCCGCGCCACTTGCGCGAGCTTACCTCAAGTCTTGCCAACGCGGTCCGTTCGGCGGAAAGGGCGCTGCCATGAACTGGCTATCCCGCGTCCGCAATTCGCTCCCGTTTGGCAACAAGCGCGAGACCCCCGACAACCTGTGGGTCAAGTGCCCCGGTTGCCAGGAAATGCTGTTCACCAAGGAGTACGAGGAGAACCTCCAGGTCTGCCCGCGGTGCGAATATCACGGCCGGATCGGCGCGGACGAGCGGCTGAACCAAATCCTCGACGTCGATTACGAGGTGCTCGCCCAGCCGGAAGTGCGCGAGGACCCGCTGAAGTTCCGCGACTCGAAGAAATACACCGACCGCCTGAAGCAAGCGCGCGGCAAGAGCCCGCTGCGCGACGCCTTCCTGATCGGGTCGGGCAGCATCGAAGGGCGCCCGGCGGTGGTCGGCGTGCAGGATTTCGGCTTCATGGGCGGCAGCATGGGCATGGCCGTGGGCACGGCCTTCTGCCAAGGTGCCGAACGCGCGCTGAGCCGCAAGTGCGCCTACATCGTCTGCACCGCTGCTGGCGGCGCGCGGATGCAGGAGGGCATCCTGAGCCTGATGCAGATGCCCAAGGCGACCGTCATGACCCGTCGCCTGCGCGATGCCGGCCTGCCCTATATCGTCGTCCTGACCGACCCGACCACGGGCGGCGTCACTGCCAGCTATGCCATGCTCGGCGACGTGCATATCGCGGAGCCGGGCGCGCTGATCGGCTTCGCGGGCCAGCGGGTGATCCAGGACACGATCCGCGAGAAGCTGCCCGAAGGCTTCCAGCGCGCCGAGTACCTCCACAAGCACGGCATGGTCGACATGGTGGTCTCGCGTCACGACCTGCGCGCCACGCTGGCGACGCTGCTGGATTACCTGCAACCCGCGAAGGCGGCGTGACGGTGCCGTCGTCCCAGCGAAAGCTGGGACCGCTTTCCACACGCTCGGAGCTTGCGGCACGCGATCCCAGCTTTCGCTGGGATGACGTATAGTGCACGACTTCGCCACCTCCTCCGATCCCGCCGTGCAGACGCAGCTCGACCGGCTCGCGGCATTGAGCCTGCCGCAAGGTCGCCTTGGGCTTGAAACCATGCGCGCCCTGCTCGCCCGCCTCCGCGACCCGCACCTCCGCCTCCCGCCGGTGTTTCACGTCGCCGGGACCAACGGCAAGGGTTCGACCTGCGCTTTCCTGCGCGCGATGCTGGAGGCTGAGGGGTACAGCGTCCACGCGACCACCAGCCCGCACCTCGTCCGCTACAACGAGCGCATTCGCGTGGCGGGCAAGCTGATCGCGAACGCGCGGCTGGCCGAACTGCTGGCCGAGGTGCTGGATGCGAGCGAAGGGCTAAGCCCGAGCTTCTTCGAGGTCACGATCGCCGCCAGCTTCCTCGAATTCGCGCGCGTGCCGGCAGATGCCTGCGTGGTCGAGGTGGGCCTGGGCGGCAGGTTCGATGCGACCAACGTGATCCCCCGCCCCGCCGTGTGTGGCATCGCCGCGCTGGGCATCGACCACGAACGCTTCCTGCTTGCTCCGGAGGACGGCGTACCCACCGAACCCCTCGCCCGGATCGCATTCGAGAAAGCGGGCATCGCCAAGCCCGGCGTGCCGCTGGTCACGCTCGATTATCCCGATGCCGCCCGCGCGGCCATCGCCGCGACCGCCGCGCGCATGGGGGCGCCCGTGTTCGCGCGCAACGCGGCATGGGGCGTGAAGCCGGGCGGCGGCGACTGCCATGTCGTCTATGGCGAAGGCGACGCATGCTATTTCCACGGCCCGCCCCCGGCGATGCCCGGCCGCCATCAGGTCAGCAACGCCGGGCTCGCGATCGCGATGCTGCGTCGGCAGTCGCTGCTGCCGGTAAGCGAGGATGCGATGAAAGCCGGGGTCGCGAACGCACGTTGGCCCGCCCGGATGCAGCGCCTGGCTCCTGGCCCGTTGACCGGGCTTGCGCCGGGACGGACGATCTGGCTCGACGGCGGTCACAATGCCGACGCTGGCCTCGCCATCGCGCGCTTCTTCGGCGGGATCGAGCCGGATGCGGCCAACCCGCTGCAACGGCTGCACCTCGTGATCGGCATGATCGAGGGCAAGGATCCAGCCGCACTGACCGGCCCGCTGGGTTCTTCGATCGCCAGCCTGACAGTGGTGCCAGTACCAATGCACGACCATCATCCATCGGCCGCCTTCGGCCCCGACGCGCTGGCCGCGCCCGACGTCCCCGCCGCCCTCGCCGCCCTGCCTGAAGACCGGTTGCCCGTGCTTATCGCCGGCTCGCTCTACCTCGCGGGTGAAGTGCTGCGACTCAACGGGGAACAGCCCGACTAGCGGCTAGTGTACCGTCTCCGCGTCACCATCGGCACCGCCGCCCGCCGTACCCATCGCCGCATCGACCAGCCCCGTCCGCATCATCCACCAGAACAGCACGATCCCCGGCAGCGCAAGTACCGTGGTAAGCAGGTAGAAATTCACGTAGCCCATCGCCTCGATCAGGCTGCCCGCGGTGGTGCCGGTCAGCAGGCGCCCGACGATGCTCGCGCTTGCGCTGATCAGCGCATATTGCGCGGCGGTGAAGCGCAAATCGCACAGCGCCGAGAAATAGGCGACCACGACCACGCCGCCGTAACCGCTGGCGAAGTTCTCGAACCCGATCGCGGCGGCCATGCCCAGGTTGCTCTTGCCCGCCGCCGCGAGCGCCGCGAAGCTGAGGTTGGAAATCGCCATCAGGATCAGCGCGATCAGCACCGAGCGCTTGAGGCCCAGCCGGGCGTAGATGATCCCGCCCACGAACACACCAATGATCAGCGCCCAGAAGCCGACGCCGATGTCGTAGACAATGATTTCGTCGTTCGTGTACCCAAGGTCGTCGAACAGCAGGCGGAACGTCAGGTTCGCGAGCGTGTCACCGATCTTGTGGACCAGGATGAAGAGCAGCACCAGGAACGCCCCGGTGCGCTTGAAGAATTCGGCAAATGGCCCAGCGATAGATGCCCAGACCTCACCCATGCTGCGTTTGACGGCAACGATCTGGCGACGCGCTGGCTCGCCCAGGATCAGCGCGGTCAGCATCGCGGGCAGAGCGAAGATGGCGCAGACCATGTACCCTGCTTCCCAGCCATATCGCGCGGCGACGTATAGCGCGAGCGAACCCGCCGCCGCCGCCCCGATACGCCAGCCGTACTGGCTCATGCCCGACCCGGTGCCGAGCTGATAGGGTTTCAGCGTCTCGATACGGTAGGCGTCAATGACGATGTCGAAAGTCGCGCCCGCCACGCCGAGCATGACCGCCGAGGTCGCGGTCCACGCGATGTCCGCGCTTGGATCGACCAGTGCCAGGTTCGCCGTCGCTGCCATGACGAGCATGCCCGTGACGATCATCCAGCTCACCCGCTGGCCCAGCCGCCCAAGCACCGGAATACGCACGCCGTCGACTATCCAGGCCCACAGGAACTTGAGATTGTAGACGAGGAACGCCAGCGTGAACGCGGTGACGGTCGACTTGTCGATACCCTCCTGCGCCAACCGCGTGGTCAGCGTCGCGGCGAGCAGCGCGAATGGGAAGCCCGAAGACACACCGAGGAAGAACGAGGCAAGCGACTCTTTCTCGAGGTACGGCTTGATCGATTCCCACATCGTGCGGCGCGGCGCGGCTTCGGCTGCGATCGGCTCGGCCATTCCCTAGCGTCCTTCCCGTTGACCCGAATTTCTGCGACACTTGCCGTGGGAAAGAGGACTAGGAAAGCCCCGATGAACGCTGTTGATACGCGTATCCCCGGTTTGCGGCCGACCGCGGGGCAACTCGGGTTGGCGCAGGCGATCGCGCGGGGCGAGACGCGTGCGGTGGGCAGGATCGAGCATGTGCCCGCCTCGGTCTATACCGACCCCACGCACTGGCAGCGCGAGAAGGCGGCGCTGTTCGACCGGCTGCCGCAAGTCATCGCGCCGTCCGCCCTGCTGCCCGAACCCGGCATGGCGGCGCCCCATGATGCGACTGGGCGCCCGCTGCTGATAACGCGCGACAAGAACGGCAAGGCGCACGTGTTCCTCAACGTCTGCCGCCATCGCGGCACCCGGCTGGTGGAAGGTGGCGAGGCGGTTTGCACCAGGCGGCTAGTGTGCCCCTATCACGCATGGACCTATCGCCTGGACGGCAGCCTGCTCGCCCTGCCCCGCCCCGAAACCTTCCCCGGCATGGACAAAAGCGGGATGGGCCTGGTCGAATTGCCCAGTTGCGAAGCCGGCGGGCTGATCTGGTTCGCGCCGGTCGAGAATGCAGACTTCACCCTCGCCCGCCGGCTCGGTGAGGATTTCGACGCTTTCGGCATGGCCAGCCACCACCTGTTCCGCCGCAAGATGCACCGGGTTGCGGGGAACTGGAAACTGATCATGGATGCCTTCCTCGAGAGCTACCATGTGACGCGCCTTCACGCGGCCACCATCGGGCCGTTCTTCAAGGACGGAATCACCAGCGGTGATACCGTTGGCCCGCACATGCGCTCGGCAGTGGGGCGGCTGGAGGACATGGCGTCGATCGACCTGACCAACATGGCCGCACTGCGGCGCGTGGTTACATTTGCCTACCAGCTCCTGCCCGCGACAGTGATCGTGCCCAGCCCGGATTACGTCAACGTCATGGTCCTGATGCCGCAGGCGCACGATGTCGCTCTGGTCGAGGATTTCATGCTGATCCCCGAAGAACCGCAAACCGACAAGGCGCGCGATCACTGGGAAAAGAGCTGGAAGCTGCTCGACGGCGGAGTCTTCGCCAGCGAGGATTTCCGCGCTGCGGAGCTGGGCCAGCAGGGCTTGTCGAGCGGCGCGGTTTCCGAGATCACGCTCGGCACGCTCGAGACCGGCATCCGCCGCTTCCACGAGACCGTCGAGGAGGCGTTGCGCTGACCTTCATCCCAGCTTTCGCTGGGATGACGAGGTGTGTAGAGGGCCCGCATGTCCGACACCCCAAAACCCCAAGGCGAACGTATCGCAAAGCTGCTCGCGCGTGCAGGCGTCGCGAGCCGGCGCGAGGTCGAGCGGATGATCGCCGACGGGCGCGTTGCGGTCGGTGGCAAGGTGCTCGATACCCCCGCCACGATCCTGCCCGACCTGTCCGGCGTCAACGTCGATGGCAAGCCGGTCGCCAAGGCCGAACAGACCCGCCTGTTCGCGTTCCACAAGCCGACCGGGCTGATCACTGCCGAGCGGGATCCCAAGGGCCGCCCCACGATCTACACCGCGCTGCGAAACGCGCTGCCCAAGAGCGTTGGTCGGGTCATGCCGATCGGCCGCCTGGATATCAACACCGAGGGACTGCTGCTGCTGACCAATGACGGCGAATTGAAGCGGCAGATGGAATTGCCCGCGACCGGAATCCCCCGCACCTACCGCGCACGGACGTTCGGCGATATCTCGCAGCAACAGCTCGAAAGCCTGATCGAGGGTGTGACCATCGACGGGGTCCGATACGGACGTATCGATTCCAATCTCGAACGACGTACCGGCCGCAACCAGTGGGTCGAAATGACCATCACCGAGGGCAAGAACCGTGAGGTGCGCCGGGTGCTCGAACATCTGGGCCTACAGGTCAGCCGGTTGATGCGGACCGCGTACGGTCCGTTTCAGCTCGCCGACCTGCCGCGCGGGCAGGCGGCCGAAATCCGCAAGGGCGATCTTGACCGGTTCCGTTCGAGCCTGAAACGCGTCCGGGCATGAGGATAGTCGCGGGCGAATGGCGCGGGCGCAAGTTGACAGCGCCCAAGGGTGAAGCGACTCGTCCGACCGCCGACCGCACGCGAGAAACGCTTTTCAACATGCTGGCCAGCCGCATCGGCAGCTTCGAGGGGCTGCGCGTGGCCGATCTGTTCGCCGGCTCGGGCGCGCTTGGCTTCGAGGCGCTGTCGCGCGGCGCGGCGCGCAGCCTGTTCGTGGAGCAGGATGTCCAAGCGCTCAAGGCCATTCGCGCCAACGCGGCCGCCCTCGGCGCGCGCGACAGGTGCGATGTGCGGAGTTGCTCGGTCCTCACTCTGGGTCCGGGCACGGCAGCCTACGACTTGATCCTCTCCGACCCGCCTTATGGCACCGGCGCGGGCCAGGTGGCGCTCGACCGGCTGCTACGCCTTGGCTGGATCGATGCCGCGACCTGGATCGCGCTGGAAACCGCCCAGGATGAAGCCGTTGCGGTCGCCGGCCTCTCGCTCGCGGCGGAACGGAAGGTCGGCAAGGCGAAGCTTACACTGCTTCGCCTTGCCGGTTGATGGCAGTTATTCGGGATCGGTGCTGGTTGTCTCGTCCTGCATCGGCTCGGGCGTTGCGGGAATGGGTTCGGCGGCAGGGTCCGGCGTTGAGGGCGGCGGCAACCCGTCGCTCGGCGGCGTAGCCGGGGCCGGCGGGGCTGCCGGCCCATTCGCCTGCGCCTCGATCTGTGCCCAGGCCTGGGCTTGCGATTCGGCTGGCAATCCGGCCAGCGTCACCTTGTTGGCATCGGACAGGCGCCAGAACAGGACCTGCCGATCCGGGGTAAGCCCGGTGTAGTAGCTTTGCACTTCGGCGGGCCAGGCATCGAACGAAGCCTGCTGTTCCGCAGTCAGCGTGGTGCTGGGAGCCGCTGGCGGGACATCATCGGCTGGCGGCGGAGCGTCCTGTGCAAAGACCGGGGCAGCCATGAGGGCCAGAATGCTGGCGGGAAGTAGAATGTTGATACGCATGGGAATCTCCTGGTGTGACCCACGCGACGAACGCTTGCGACCCGGCCTGCGAACTGCCCCGGCGGGGTCTCTCGCTGACGTGGGTGATCGGATCGACAGGTGCAATGTCGGAGTTTCAACCATCGCTGGCCGCGACCGGTTGACCGGCGAATGTGGCCCAAACGGGGCAAATGGTTTTTCAAAACCCCACAGTGCGGGCAAGCTGGACGAGAAAAATGGGGCGCGAGATTCGCATCTCCCGCCCCATTCGGTTTATCGCCGAATTATCCGCCCGGCTTATTCGGTGGGCTTGGTTGCCGATTCCTGAGCCGTTGCGGGCTCCGCACCTTCGCTCGCGGGGCGGCCTGGCCAATAGTTGAGCGGACGATTACCGTAATTCAGACCGGCTTCGCGCGGGTTCACGCAGCCGTCCTGCAATTCGCCGCGACAGGGCGGGTATTCGGCACCGGGCGTCGCCGCAGGTGCCGCCTGGGCGACCTCACCGCGAACGAAGCGCGGCATGCCAGCCGATGTGGTCGTACCCATGGCTCCCATCCCCGACGTGCCCATCGTCGACGTTCCCATGGCCGTGGCCCCCGAAACGGGCGGCGTAGTCATGCCGGTATTCGTCCCCGTGGCTGTTCCCATCGCGCCAGTTCCCGCCGGAGCAGGAGCGGTGGCGGAAGGCGTGCTGCCAGCCAGCTGGGCATTGATCGAAGCCCAGGCTGTTGCGCGCTGTTCGGGGGTCATCTGAAACACCTGCACACGCTGCGTGTCGGTCAACGCCCACCAGCCATCAATCTGGTCAGGGGTGAGTGTCCAGTAATAACCCTGCACATCGGTAGGCCAGGCATCATAAGCAGTCCGGCGGTCAACCGGCCAGCCATCGTATTGCGCCCTCTGTTCCGTCGTGAGCGTGGTTGAGGGGGTGCCAGCTGTGGTCGGCGCTGTGGCGGCGGTCGGTTCCTCCTCCATCGGTTCGTCCTGGGCAATGAGTGGAGCGGCGAGCGCCAGCGCCGCGACGCTGGCAAGAATGGTGGTACGCATGGATCAATCTCCGAGTGGCGTCTCCCGTTGCCCCAACCTACGCCACACGCCCGCATGAGTTCCGCCGCCACCTTGCGCCCGGGCGCGCCGTTCCCTAGTTGTTCACGCCGACGATGACCGCCGACCCCGCCCTTCCCGCCTGCATGGTGAGCGACAGCATTCCTGCCTACGCGGCGCGCCTCAACCCGCCGCAGCAGCAGGCCGTCCTGACCACGGAAGGCCCGGTTTTGATGCTCGCTGGCGCGGGCACCGGAAAAACCGCCGCACTTACCGCACGCCTGGCTCATCTTGTCGCAACGCGGCGCGCCTGGCCGAGCGAAATCCTCTGCGTTACTTTCACCAACAAGGCCGCGCGCGAGATGCGCGAGCGGGTGGGCCACCATATCGGCCCGGCGGTGGAAGGAATGCCGTGGCTCGGCACATTCCATTCGGTCTGCGCCAAGATGCTCCGCCGCCATGCCGAGCTGGTGGGGCTGCAAGCGAACTTCACCATCATCGACACCGACGACCAGCTGCGCGTACTCAAGCAGCTCATCCAGCAGAACGACCTCGACGAAAAGCGCTGGCCCGCGCGTCAGCTCGCCGGGCTGATCGACCGGTGGAAGAACCGGGGTCTCAATCCCGACGATCTCGATGCGGTCGAGAACGAAGCCTATGCCAACGGGCGCGGGCAACAGTTTTACCAGCTTTATCAGGACCGCCTGAAAGCGCTCAATGCCTGCGACTTCGGCGATCTCCTGCTTCACATGCTCAACATTTTCCGGCGCGAGCGGGAAGTGCTGGAGCAGTATCGCAAGCGGTTCAAATACATCCTCGTCGACGAATACCAGGACACCAACCAGGTCCAGTACCTGTGGCTGCGGCTGCTGGCGCAGGAGCGCAAGAACATCTGCGTGGTCGGCGACGACGACCAGTCGATCTATTCCTGGCGCGGGGCCGAGGTCGCCAACATCCTGCGGTTCGAGAAGGACTTTCCCGGTGCGGCGGTGATCAAGCTGGAGCAGAACTATCGCTCCACCCCGCATATCCTCGGTGCGGCATCGGGGCTGATCGCGGCCAATAGCGAACGGCTCGGCAAGACGCTGTGGACCGAGGTGAATGGCGGCGACAAAGTCCGCGTGATCGGCGTGTGGGACGGGCCCGAGGAAGCCCGCAGGGTCGGCGAGGAGATCGAGCGGCTGGAGCGGGAAGGCGCCAGCCTCGACAGCGTCGCCATCCTCGTGCGCGCGCAATACCAGACCCGCGAGTTCGAGGACCGCTTCATCCAGATCGGCCTCGCCTACAAGATCATCGGCGGTTTCCGCTTCTACGAACGCGCCGAAATCCGCGACGCCCTCGCCTACCTGCGCGTCATCGCCCAGCCTGCGGACGACCTTGCCTTCGAGCGCATCCACAACCAGCCCAAGCGCGGGCTTGGCGCCAAGACGCTTGAAAAGATGCACCAGCACGCGCGGCGGACGGGCATGCCACTCGCCGCAGCCTCGCTGCAGCTGGCCGACAGCGACGAGCTGCCCGGCCGCGCGGCAAACACCATCGGCGGGTTGCTGCGCCAGTTTCTGGGCTGGCGCGTGCTGGCGGAAAAGACCACGCCAGCCGAACTGCTGCGTCAGGTGCTCGATGAAAGCGGCTATACCGCCATGCTCGAGGCCGAACGCACTGCCGAGGCCAAGGGGCGGCTGGAAAATCTGGGCGAGTTGGCCCGCGCGATGGAAGATTACCAAACGCTCGACGACTTCCTGGAACATGTCGCCCTGGTGATGGACAACGATGCCGCCGAGACGCTTGAGAAGGTCACGATCATGACCATCCACGCGGCCAAGGGGCTGGAGTTCGACAACCTGTTCCTGCCAGGGTGGGAAGAAGGGGTATTTCCCAGCCAGCGGGCGCTCGACGAAGGCGGGCTCGCCAGCGTGGAGGAAGAACGTCGCCTTGCCTATGTTGCGATCACCCGCGCGCGGCGGCGCTGCACGATCATTCACGCAGCCAATCGGCGCATCTATGGCCAATGGACCAGCTCGATTCCGAGCCGTTTCATCGGCGAATTGCCGCCCGAACACATCGATGCCGAAACCACGCTGAGCGGCGGTGCGAGCATGTGGCGCGCGAACTGGAGCGAGCAGGAGGACCCCTTCGCCCATGTCTCGACCGCCCGCCCCGACCGTAGCGGCGCGCGCGGCCCCGGCTGGCAGCGCGCGCTCGCGACCGGCTATGAAACCAAGCCGACGCGCGTGCAGGAAAGCACCCGCAGCGCCGCCAGCTTCGCCGCCAAACCGCGCACCGACGTGGCCGTTGGCCAGCGCGTGTTCCACGACAAGTTCGGTTACGGCACGGTGACCGACCAGGAGGGCAACAAGCTCGAGATCGCGTTCGAGGTCGCTGGGACGAAGCGGGTGATCGACAGCTTCGTGCGGGTGGTTTGAGGGGCTGGCATCGCCTATCCCAATCTGTCGTCACCTCGGGCCCGACCCGGGGTGACGGGACTGGGTCAGTCGGCCCGCGAGTTCCTGGGCCGACGACGCACTCAGCTAAATCCAACACTCAGGAAATCGGGCCGCGGGCCGTTCCACTCGCCCGCAGGCACCGGGGTGTCATCCTCGTCGCGGTGACGGCGGGGGGCGCGTTCGGGACGCTCGGAGGGTTCCGCACGCGGGCGGCGTTCCTCGCGGCCGCGGCGCGGGCGTTCCTCACGAATCCGACCCTCGCGGCGCGGGCGCTCCTCGCGCGGCTCCTCGCGCTTCGGTTCGGGCGCAGGCT
Organism: uncultured Erythrobacter sp.; assembly: GCA_964516135.1. Lineage (GTDB taxonomy): Bacteria > Pseudomonadota > Alphaproteobacteria > Sphingomonadales > Sphingomonadaceae > 34-65-8. The sequence continues at coordinate 169,327 of CAZEWN010000003.1, forward strand.
TGAGTTCCACGCGCACGTCGGCCTTGCCGAACACCGGCACTTGGGCGCCCGTCAGCTTTTCGACGTTGGCGATCGCCTCGGCATCTTCTTCCGAGACCAGCGTGAACGCGCGGCCCTTGGCTCCGGCGCGACCGGTGCGACCGATCCGGTGGACGTAGTCGTCGGGGTGCCAGGGCGTGTCGAAATTGAACACGTGGCTGACGCCCTTGATGTCGAGCCCGCGCGCGGCAACGTCGCTGGCGACGAGGATGTTGATCTCGCCCGCCTTGAACCGGGCCAGTTCCTTCAGTCGGCTCGACTGGTCCATGTCCCCGTGGATCTCGCCGCTCGAAAAACCGTGGCTGATGAGGCTCTTGTTCAGTTCGCGCACCGTCGTCTTGCGGTTCGCGAAGATGATCGCGGTTTCCACCAGGTCGTTGCGCAGGAGCCAGCGCAGCGTATCGCGCTTGTCGCGAGCCTTCACCGGTACCTTGAACGCAGTAATATCCTTGTTCGTGCTCGCCGCTCGGCTGACCTCGATCCGCTTTGGATTGGTCAGGAATTTCTTCGCCAGCTTTTCAATCGGCGGCGGCATCGTGGCTGAGAACAGCATCGTCTGGCGGTTTTCAGGCAGCTTGGAGCAGATGAACTCGATGTCGGGGATGAACCCCATGTCGAGCATCCGGTCCGCCTCGTCGATCACCAGCAGCTCGCAACCGGTGAGGAGGATCTTGCCGCGTTCGAACAGGTCCATCAGCCGGCCGGGCGTGGCGATCAGAACGTCGACGCCTTCGCCCAGCGCCTTGACCTGATCGCCCATCTGCACCCCGCCAATCAGCAGGGCCATCTTCAGGTCGTGGTTCTTGCCGTACTTCTCGAAGTTTTCCGCGACCTGGGCAGCCAGTTCACGGGTCGGCTCGAGGATCAGGCTGCGCGGCATCAGCGCGCGGCGGCGGCCATGGGCGAGGATGTCGATCATCGGCAGCACGAAGCTGGCGGTCTTGCCCGTCCCCGTCTGCGCGATGCCGATCAGGTCCTTCATCATCAGAACCGGCGGAATCGCTTCGGCCTGGATCGCCGTGGGCGTGGTATAGCCGGCGTCTTCGATCGCCTGAAGCAGCTTTTCGGAAAGGCCGAGATCGGCGAAAGTCATAAGGTCAGAAAATGTCCGGTTGGCGGGGTGCCGGGAGCACCCGAAAGCGTCGCGCGCGTTCGCGGGCGCACAATCGCCGCGCCCATGCGCGCGGGCGCCGGGAAAGTCAAGGATAGCGAAGCTCTACTGGTCCGCGACGAGGACCATTTCGCGCAGGCCGCTTAATTCGCACTTGGCGCCCGTGCGGGCCTGCAATTTGTCGCGATTGACGCACAGCATGCCATCGCGGCCCGGCTCGACATAAAAGCCTGAGTAGAAGTCTTGCGCGCGGCAGGCCTTCTCCAGGCTGGCGCTGATGATCCGTTCGTCGCGCATGTAAAGCATCAGCCGGTTGCCCGGCGCGGCTTGGGCGGCGGCGATCGCGCGCAAGGGCAGGCACCGGCCCATCTTGCGCGCGACATAGCGCGACTGCCCCGGCTGGCGGGCGATGTCGGTGGTCAGGTTTTCGCGCAAGGCGGGACTGATAGGACTGATCCTGATGGTCACGCGCCGCTCGATCCGGACTTGCCGCTGCAAGGGAATGCCCGTCACCGCCTCCACGATACGCCAGCCCGGCGCATCCAGTTCGGCGCGGGCCGGGGGATTTGGACGGTCCACCTCCGGCACCATCCGGGGCTCGTCGGCAACGGGAGGGCCAGGCAGCAGGAACGCGAAAGGCGCGAGGTAGGCAAGCAAGCTGGGCATCGGCAGGCGAGCAAACACTCCTGAACGCGCGAACAAAATCGGCGCGGCGCTGTAGGAACGGCTTAGTGGCAGCGCTTGAATATGGGCTTAATTGCAATCGCCCTTCATGCAAGTGCTGACGCATCGGAGCCGCGACACTATAGGGCAGGACTATGGACGAGACGCCTGAATTCATCGCGGCGGCGGCGGCAATGCTGGGTCCACGCGGGTGGACCGGCGACCCCGATCTGGTCAATCCGTGGCTGACCGATTGGCGCGGGCGATATACCGGGCGCGCGCTCGGCCTCGCCTCCCCCGCAAACACGTCGGACGTCTCCGCGTTCGTGACGTTGTGCGCGCGGCACGCGGTTCCGATCGTGCCGCAGGGCGGCAACAGCGGCATGTCCGGCGGCGCCACCCCGGACGACAGCGGTCGCGCGGTAGTGCTTTCGCTGCGTCGCATGAATGCCGTCCGCCGCATCGACGGGCAAGCGGGCGAAGCGGTGTGCGAGGCGGGCGTCATCCTGCAGACGCTTCATGACCATGCCGCGCGCCATGGCTTGCGTTTCCCGTTGACGCTGGGCGGCAAAGGTTCGGCAACCGTTGGGGGGCTGATATCGACCAATGCCGGCGGCACGCAGGTCTTGCGGCACGGCACGATGCGCGCGCAGGTTCTGGGGCTGGAAGCAGTCCTGGCTGATGGCAGCGTTTTCGACAGCCTCGCCCCACTCAAGAAAGACAATCGCGGTTTTGACCTGAAGCAATTGCTGATCGGGTCCGAGGGGACGCTCGGCATCGTCACGGCGGCGACGCTTAAGCTGCTTCCCGCGATCGGCGGACGCGTGGTGATGTGGGCGGGGCTTGGCGCGATAAGCGATGCGCGGCGCCTTTTGCTGCTCGCACAGCGCGAGGCGGGCGAGGCGCTGGAAGGCTTCGAGGTCCTGCCCGCGCATTGCCTCGAGGCGGTGCTGGGTTATCTACCTGGCGCCCGCGCGCCGCTTGCAGGCGATCATGCCTGGCACGCGCTGATCGAACTGGTCGCGCCAGAGGCGGGCGCCGGGGCGCTCACCGAAATGGCCGAACGCCTGCTCGTGGCGGGCCTCGAGGCCGGGACGGTCGAAGACGCGACGATCGCGGCCAGCGAGGCCCAGGCGGAGGCGTGGTGGCTGCTGCGCGAATCGATCTCGCCCGCCGAACGGGCGATCGGCCCGGCGATGCAGCACGACATTTCGGTGCCGGTCGCCGCGATGGCGGATTTCGTCGAAGCCGCGGTGCCCCGGGTTGAGCGGGCGTTCCCTGGCAGCCGCGCGATCGCCTTCGGCCATCTTGGCGACGGCAATGTTCACTTCCACGTCCTCGCCGCGCCCGGCAGCGAGCAGGCCACATGGGAACAGGTGCAGGGCAAAGCGATCAGTGCCTATGTCCACGACCTTGTCCTGGAATGGCATGGATCGATCAGCGCGGAACATGGCATCGGCCAGATGAAGCGCGACGAGCTGGAGCGACTGGGCGACCCCGTCGCACTGCGAATCATGCGCGGGGTCAAGGCCGCGCTCGACCCAGCCGGAATCCTCAATCCGGGCAAACTGGTGACGCTTGCACCGGGGGCCTCGACCCCGTAAAGCGCGCGCTTCGCGCGAGCGGCCAAGCCGTCCGCCCCTGCATTCCAGACCGATCCGGAGAGTACCGATGGCCAGCGCGCCGCAGCCCACCCTGCCCCTGTTCTATAACGACCTGATGCCGCTCAACAGCCGCGACCATGCCAATTATCGTAGTCGCATGATGGATTCGGCCAAGTGGCTCGCGGGTGCGCACGCGATTCCGCTGACCGTTGACGAGTTCGTGCAGGCGCAGCGTGACTTTCCCATCGTGTTTTCCTCGGGCGACAATCCGCTGCCGCTTGCCCTGATGGGCCTCAACGATGGCGTGAACACTTTTGTCGACGACGAAGGCAAGGTCACCGACCCGGTCTACATCCCGGCCTATGTACGCCGCTATCCCTTCCTGCTCGCCAAACTGCAGCCGAATAGCGAGGAATTGTCGCTTTGTTTCGATCCCACCACCGAATCGCTGGGCGAATTCGATGAGGGGGAAAAGCTGTTCGGCGAGGATGGCCAGCCGACCGAAGCGGTCAAGAACGTGCTCGGTTTCTGCGAACAGTTCGAGCAGGCCGGCCAGCGGACCAAGGCATTCATCGACGAGCTGAAGAAGCATGACCTGCTGATGGAAGGCGAGATCGCGATCACGCTGCAGTCGGATGAATCCAACCCGTTCGTCTATCGCGGCTTCCAGATGATCAACCAGGAAAAACTGCGCGAGGTGCGTGGCGACATCCTGCGCGGATGGAACCAGAACGGCATGCTCGCGCTCGTATATGCGCACCTGATGTCGCTGGATCTCATGCGGGTGATCTTTGGGCGGCAGCAGCAGCAGGGCAAGGGGCCGCAGTTGCCGAACGCGGTCGGTACCCCCACCGCGCAATAATCGCATAATTGATGGCAACGCGGGGTTGAAACGCGCTGATTTGGGCTCTATTTGCCAGTGGTCCGGTTGGCGCTGCCCTCATGGCGTCGCCGGATTGGTGCACGCTAGTGCACCTCCTCCCTGAACCTTGGCCACCTCGTGCATATTGCACGGGGTGGTTTTTTATTCCGCCGCCAGCATGAAGCCTGGTTCGCGACCAAGCGTGACCGTGCATGCGGCCAGATCGCGCACCAGCCCCGAGAGCACGCGCGCAATCGCGGGCATGCGGGCGGAGGGTTCGGACAGCCGGGCATCAAGATAGGTCGCGCGGCAGACCTCGACCTGCAGCGCATGGATGCCGCGCCCGGGCTGCCCGTGACGGTCGAGGATGTATCCGCCGGCATAGGGTCGATTGTGCGCGGCGACCCGACCGACGCTGCCGAGGTGGGCAAGCGCACGCGCCGAAAGCGCGGCATCGCAGCTTGCGCCGAAACGATCGCCGATCACGAATTCGGCAGGGGCCTCGTGCGGAACGCGACGCCTAAGCGGCGGCATCGAATGCAGGTCGATCAACAGTGCGACGCCCCACCGATCACGGATTGTCTCGAGCGCCAGCCCGAGCTGGCGATGATAGCCCTGGTGAACTCCCGCGATGCGCTCTTCCAGCTCGGCGCGAGTCAGGCGGCGGTTCCAGATTTCCCCCATCCCGTGCAACCTGCGCGGTACCAACCCCAGGCCCGCGCGCGACCGACGATTGGCGAAGGAGCGGCGCTGCCCACGCGGCGCGCCCCCAATCACCATGTCCCAGTCCACATCGTCACTGGCGCGGTTGAGGTCGATCAGCGCGCGCGGGGCATGGGCCACGAGCAATCCCGCCCCGGTCGCCTGGGCTACTTCGCGCGCCAGGGCATCAACATGGCGATCCTCCAGCCGCATCGCGCAGAATTCCGGGTCGCGCATCCGCCCGCGCAAATCGTCGGAATAGGCCCGTCCGGCGTGCGGGACCGAAATCAGGACCGGCACGGGTGGCGATTTTGGCAACGACAGCTCGAACGGAGGCTCGAGCGCGGTCGCCGCGCCCCTGCCGTCCGGAGGCGCGGGCGAATCGGATCGGTCGGTGGTTCGGTCGCCCATTGCAGTCAATTGCTGCAGCGTGGACGCGGTGCTGTCAAAGGGATGCGCGCAGGTTTGTGTCAAAGCAGGGCAGCCGTCCCGGTGGCCAAGATTTCTTAAGCGCTTCGCATTATGGACAGCCACATGAACAACAGCCAAGCCCTGAAAATCCTGCTTGCCGAAGACGACGCGGCTATGCGCGGTTACATCAGCCGGGCGCTGGACAACGCCGGCTATCTCGTAACAGCGGTCGATCGCGGCACGGCGGCGCTGACACTGCTCGAGACCGAGCGCTTCGACCTGCTGCTGTCCGACATTGTGATGCCGGAAATGGACGGGATCGAGTTGGCACAGCGCGCCTCGGAATGCAGCCCCTGGACCAAGGTAATGTTCATCACCGGGTTCGCGGCGGTGACGCTGAAGGCCAGCCGGGAACAGCCGCAGGCGAAGGTGCTGTCGAAACCCTTTCACCTGCGCGATCTTGTGCTGGAGGTGCAGCGCACGTTCGAGGACCGGATCGCGGCGACGGTTTAGGGTCTTGCACCCATCTGGCCTGCCCGCTAAAGGGCGCGCCTGCCGCATGAGCCGGCATACCGATGGCCCGGGCGTATAGCTCAGTGGTAGAGCACTATGTTGACATCGTAGGGGTCGCAAGTTCAATCCTTGCTACGCCCACCATCGGCTAGAAAGCCCCGCGGATCACCAGGTCCGTGGGGCTTTTTGCTTTTCCGGCTGGGCGCCAGCCGAGCCGAGACGTGGCACGATCCTTCCACACGTCGCGGGTCCGTCGGTGCAGTGCACGCGCGTTGCACGGGGCAGGCGCGTCGACGGGCTAGCCCTCCCACTGCCTTCTTGCGGACTTGCGGACTTCTTTGGCAAGAATGGAAGATCGCTCTTGCAAATGCGACTGACTCGCAATAGCAGCGTCCTCACTTGTTGTGAGGGCTTACATGTACCGTTTCCAGCCTATTATCCTGTGCGGAACCGCGTTGAGCGCGGTGCCGGCGTTCGCCGAAACCTCTGCCGATGCGGTGATCGAGCAGCAACGCGTCATCGTGGTCACCGGAGCGCGCGAGGAAGCAAGCACCTCCACGAAGACGGATACCCCGGTCATCGAGACGCCGCAGCCAATCACCGTCATCGATGACGCGCTGTATCTCGCTCAGGGAGCCATCTCGGTCGGCGATACCCTGCGTTACGCATCAGGCGTGACGGCCAATCCCTATGGCCCCGACAGCCGTGTCGATGGCGCGTTCGTACGCGGGATCAACGCGTTGCAATTTCGCGACGGCATGCGCGACGTGTTCAGCTTTTATGCAACCATCCGCGCCGATCCCTACAATTTCGATCAGGTCGAACTGGTTCGCGGCCCTGCCTCGGTGCTGTTTGGCCAGGGTGCGCTGGGCGGAATCGTGAACCTCGTGTCGAAACGGCCGGAATTCGAGGCCTCGGGCGACGCATCACTGCGTTACGGCTCGTTCAACCGCAAGGAGGCGCTGCTCGATCTCACCGGCCCGATCGGCGGGCAAGTAGCGGCTCGTCTGATCGCGCGCGTGCGCGATGCCGATACCCAAACCGACTTCGTGCCCGATGACCGGGTGATGGTGGCGCCCTCGCTTGCCTTCCGGTTCGGACCCGATACCGACCTGACGCTGATCGGGCTTTATCAAGAGGATGATGGAGGCTCTACCTCGCAATTCCTTCCGCTGGTCGGGACGATCCTGCCCAACCCCAATGGTCAATTGCCCAACGACCTTTTCATCGGCAAGCCGGGGTGGGACCGCTACGACGGACGATTGCTCCAGGGGACCGCGCTGTTCGAACATCGGTTCGGCGATAGTGCGCAGCTCAACCTCAAGGCGCGCTACATCGACAGCGACCTGACCTACCTCACCCACTACCCCAACAGTTACAGCAACCCCGCCAGTCCCTATCTCGACGCGGACCAGCGCCAGATCGGCCTCTATGTCGATGGCAGCGTCGCGCGAATGGAGATCTTTTCCACCGACAACAACGTGCGGCTGGATTTCGCGACTGGCAGCGCGATCGAGCACACGCTGCTCGCCGGGATCGACTTCAGTTTCAACCGGGTCCGCAAGATTGGCGGCTTCGGCTTCGAGATCATCGACATCTACGACGTCGATTACGGCGCGCTGTCGGATTACGGCGGCGGGTTGCCACCACCCGTCTCGCAGCGGGAAGACACGCACCAGGACCAGGTTGGTGTCTATGTTCAGAATCAGGCGCGGTTCTTCGACCGTGTCTCGTTGGTGCTCGGCGCGCGGCGCGACTGGACCAGCGCGCGCAGCTTCGCCGGGCCGCGCCGCCATGACGCCGCGACCACCTATCGCGCCGGCCTGATCGGCGAAATCGTGCCGGGCGTCTCGCCATTCGCGAGCTATACCGAAAGCTTCGAGCCAATCGCGGGCACCGACAGCCAGGGCGCGGCCTTCATCCCCAAGCGCGGACGCCAGTACGAAGCCGGGATCAAGTTCCACCCGGCGGACAGCATTCTGCTGACCCTGACCGGCTATCATATCAAGGAAACCAACCGCCCGGTTTCCGACGACAGCACTCCGGCCCCCTTCGACCAGATTCAGCTCGGATCGCTGACATCCAAGGGTGTCGAGTTGGAAGGCACCGCGACCTTCCCCGGTGACATCAGCCTGATCGCCGCCGCCAGCTATAACGAGGCGGAACTCGATGGGACCGATCGCCAGCTCGACAACGTGCCCAAGTTCAACGCCTCGCTCTGGGCTACCAAGGGGTTCGCGCTCGGCGGGGATGTCGCGCTCCTGGTCGGTGGAGGGGTGCGGCACGTGGGCAAGAACCGCTCGTTCGGGCCGGCGTTTCCCGATGGAATCGTCACCCCGGGTTTCACGCTGTTCGATGCCCTGACGGAAGTCAGCTTCGGCAACTGGAGCCTGGCGATCAACGCGACCAACCTGTTCGACAAACGATACTACGCGGCCTGCCTCGCACGCGGCGACTGCTTCATGGGCAGCGAGCGCAATGTGTTCGGCACGGTGAGCTACCGCTTCTGATGACGCTGGCGGGATCGATGGTGCCGGGCGTGGCGGCGGCTGTTGGTGGTGTTGTGGTCCTGCGGCTGTCGTGGGGACGCAGCGCCAGGAACAGCGTGCTCAACCTGATTGGCTGGGGAATGCTGGCAATAGCGGCGGTTCTGGCCTGGATCGAGGCGGGCGCATGGGGCACGTCCATCGCCGCACTGTTTGCAATGGGCGCGGCCCTGCTCGCGCTCGGGTTCGCGGCGTGGCGCTCGCCCCCCGCGCGGCGAACCGCCTCGAACCGCCGTGCCCGAATGCTTCCGGAAGGAGGGGAACCCCTCCGGATCATGCAACGCATCGTGACGTTCCTGCTGGTCGTGGTTGTCGCGATGGTTGCCGCAATCGCATTCGCCATAACGGTACGCCGGGTGGCGCTGTTTATGGGCGCGAGCGAGGCCAACGCCAACGTGCTCGCCCTGTTTGCCACGCCGCTGATGTGGGCAATGCTGGCTTTCGTACTGCTCATGACCAGGAAACGGACACGCCAGTTCGCCCTGCTTTCCGGCGTTCTCGTTCTTGCCCTGCCCGCCACGCTGGCGGGAGCAGCGCCATGAGCGCGGCAATCGAACCGGGCACGGTCAAGCGTGCGCTGTCCGCCCATGCCGCCATCGGTCTTCTCGCGGCGGGCCTGCTCTATCTCGTGTCCTTGACCGGCACGATCGCGGTCTTCCACGAAGAACTTCAGCGCCTTGAGCAACCGGTCGCGCCGGAAATGTCCGTCATTGACCCCGCCGCCGCCCAGCGTGGCATCGAGACGGTGCTGGCGCGCGAAGGCGACCGTGCCGCCACCACGCACCTTTATCTTCATCTTCCGGTCGACGAACTGCCGCGCGCGACGGTCACCACCGATACGCAGGCGTTCCATCTCGACCAGGCAGGTGCGATCGTGGAACCCGAGCAGAACGCCTGGTCCGATTTCGTGGTAGAGTTGCACTATACGCTTAACCTGCCGAGCCTCGTTGGGCTGACGCTAGTGGGCATCCTGGGGGTGATGATGCTGGTTCTGGCACTTTCGGGACTCATCGCGCATCCCCGTGTGTTCCGCGATGCGTTTCGCCTGCGCGCGCGTGATGGCGGTGGGACGGGCCTGGTCGACTGGCACAACCGCCTCAGTGTCTGGACCTTGCCGTTTTCGCTTGCGATCGCGCTCACTGGTGCGTTGATCGGGCTATCGGTGGTCACTGCCAACGCCATCGCCGCCACCGGCTATGCGGGCGATGTGGACGCGGTCTATGGCACTGTCTTTGGCGAGGAAGCGGAGAAGAATCCGGCCCCTGCGCCCGCCCCCGATGTGGCCGCCGCGCTGCGGCACATGGCAACCGAATATCCCGAAGTCCGCGTGACTTATGCCATCGTCCACGATCCGCTGACAGCAGGCCAGCACGTCCAGATCGTCGGCGAGCATGCCCGGCGGCTGATCTTCGGTGAATACTACGCATTCTCGGCGGACGGCACCTTCCACCACAAGGTTGGCATGTCCGATGGCGATATTGGCAGGCAGGCTGCCGCATCGACTTACAACCTGCATTTCGGCAACTATGGCGGCATCGGGGTAAAGCTCGCTTACCTGGTGCTTGGCAGCGCGTTGACCGCCATCTGCGCCACCGGGACATATATCTGGCTCGGCAAGCGTCGCCGCCGCGGGATTCACGAGCCGCGCCTGCGCGGCGCATGGAACGGGGTCGTGTGGGGGGCACCGCTCGCACTGACCCTCTCCATCGCCGCGCGCGCGCTGCTGGGAAATGACGCGCCGTTGGCCCCGGTGTTCTGGTTCGGTTACCTCGCGTTGATTGTCGCATGGACGCTCGCGCCCAAAAGCCCGCGTCCGGCAGGCGATTGATGCGCCGGAGCCTCCCTTGCGCGACGCACACCCTCTGCTAAAGCGCCCCGCAAACGCTAGATAGAGACAGGGCAATCATGCAGAAAATCCAGGTCAAGAACCCGGTCGTCGAGCTCGACGGCGACGAAATGACGCGCATCATCTGGCAGTGGATTCGCGAACGGCTGATCCTGCCCTACCTGGACATTGACCTGAAATACTACGATCTCTCGGTCGAAAAGCGCGACGAGACCGATGACCAGATAACGGTCGATAGCGCCAATGCGATCAAGCAGTACGGCGTCGGCGTGAAGTGCGCCACGATCACGCCGGACGAACAGCGGGTCGAGGAGTTCAGCCTCAAGAAGATGTGGAAGTCGCCCAATGGCACGATCCGCAACATCCTGGGCGGCGTAGTTTTCCGCGAACCGATCGTGATCGACAACGTGCCGCGCCTGGTGCCGGGCTGGACCGACCCGATCGTGGTCGGCCGCCACGCCTTCGGCGACCAGTACCGCGCCACCGACACCAAGATCCCCGGCCCCGGCAAGCTGCGCCTGGTGTTCGATGGCGAGGATGGGACCAAGATCGACCTCGACGTGTTCGACTTCCCCAGCGCCGGCGTGGCGATGGCGATGTACAACCTCGATGATTCGATCCGCGATTTCGCGCGCGCCAGCTTCAATTACGGCCTCGGCCTCGGCTGGCCGGTCTACCTAAGCACCAAGAACACGATCATGAAGGCCTACGACGGGCGCTTCAAGGATCTGTTCCAGGAGGTGTTCGACACCGAAGGCTTCGCCCAGCAGTTCAAGGAAAAGGGCATCGTCTACGAACACCGCCTGATCGACGACATGGTCGCCAGCGCGCTCAAGTGGTCGGGTAAGTTCGTGTGGGCGTGCAAGAACTACGACGGCGACGTGCAGTCCGATACCGTGGCGCAGGGCTTCGGCAGCCTTGGCCTGATGACCTCGGTGCTGATGAGCCCCGACGGCAAGACGGTTGAAGCGGAGGCCGCGCACGGCACCGTCACGCGCCACTATCGCCAGCACCAGCAGGGCAAGGCGACCTCGACCAATCCGATCGCCAGCATTTTCGCCTGGACGCGCGGCCTGATGTACCGCGGCAAGTTCGACGATACCCCCGACGTGGTCCGCTTCGCCGAAACGCTCGAACGGATCTGCATCGAGACGGTCGAAAAGGGCAAGATGACCAAGGATCTCGCCCTGCTTATCGGCCCCGACCAGGCGTGGATGACGACCGAGCAGTTCTTCGAGGAAATCGTCCAGAATCTCGAGGCGGAGATGGCCAACTGGGCGTGAAGTCCCCCCGCCCGGCCGCTCGCGTTTCTCGCCGCAAGGCCAACGAGAAGGTGGGCACCGCGCGGCTTGAAATCCGCAATGCGCTGATGAAAGACGTGCGCGGGATCGCCGCGCTCGTGCGCCGGGTCTATGACGACATGCCCGCCTACACCCACGGCGAGATACGCGGGCAGATCAACAACTTTCCCGCCGGCTGCTTCGTCGCGCTGCTTGACGAGAAGATCGTTGGCTATTGCGCCACGATGCAGATCGGCCAGACACTGGCGTTCGAAGATCACACCTGGGACGAGATCACCGGCAATGGTTTCGGCAGCCGCCACGATCCGACCGGCGACTGGCTCTACGGCTACGAAATGTGCGTCGACCCGAAGGTGCGCGGCGTGCGGATCGGGCGGCGGCTCTACGAGGAACGCCGCGCGCTGGCCGAGCAGAACGACCTGACCGGGATCGTGTTCGCCGGGCGGATGCCCAACTTCAAGCGTCATAAGCGCAAGGTAGGCGGGCCGGAGGAATATCTCGATCAGGTCGCGGCTGGGAAAATCCACGATCCGGTGCTGCGCTTCCAGCTCGCCAACGGGTTCGAGCCCGACCGGGTCATGCGCGGGTACTTGCCCGAGGACAAGAAATCCGAGGCGAACGCCGTGCTGATGGTCTGGCGCAACCCCTATGTGGAGCGCGACCAGCCCGTGAAGAAGCGCCTGCCGCGTGGGGTGGAATCGGTCCGCGTGGCAACCTGCCAGCTACAGGCGCGCGCTGTGGCCGACTACGCCGAGTTCCTCCGCGCGATCGAATATTTCGTCGATGTGGCAAGCGATTACGAGGCGGACTTCATCGTCTTTCCCGAACTGTTCACACTGATGCTGCTGAGCTTCGAGGAAAAGGAGCTCTCGCCGGTCGAGGCGATCGAGCGGCTTTCGGAGTATACCCCGCGTATCAAGGCCGACATTTCCGACATGGCGATGCGGTTCAACATCAACATCGTGGCGGGATCACACCCCACCCGGCTGGAGGATGGCGACATCCACAACGTCGCCTACGTCTGCCTGCGCGATGGCTCGGTGCACGGGCAGGAGAAGATCCACCCCACCCCCAACGAACGGTACTGGTGGAACATCCGCGGCGGCGATTCCATCGACGTGATCCAGACCGACTGCGGCCCGATCGGCGTGCTGATCTGTTACGACAGCGAATTTCCCGAACTCGCCCGCCGCCTGGCCGATGAGGGCGCGCGGATCATCTTCGTGCCGTTCTGCACCGACAGCCGCCAGGGCTATCTGCGGGTGCGCTATTGCAGCCAGGCGCGCGCGATCGAGAACCAGTGTTTTGTCGTGCTGAGCGGCAATGTCGGCAACCTGCCCAACGTCGGCAACATGGATATCCAGTACGCGCAGAGCTGCATCCTGACCCCGTGCGATTTCCCTTTCGCGCGCGACGGGATAGCGGCCGAGGCGAGCGAGAATGTCGAAACGCTGACGATCAGCGACATCAACCTGGCCGACCTGCAATGGGCGCGGGCCGAAGGCACCGTGAGGAACCTCGCCGATCGCCGGTTTGACCTCTACCGGATCGAATGGGACGAAGGCGGGCGGCATCCGGGCAAGCCCCCACCCCGGCGCGAGCCGCTCGGCCCGCAAACCGTGGGCGGCGGCTGAATTTCGCGCCGCCGGGCGGGTGACAGGGCGGCGGCCAGCGGTTAGGCCGTTTGCATGGCCGGTGAAATAGCCCCCTCCCCAATGCTGTCCGATGCGCTGGTGATCCTGGGCGCGGCCGGGATCGTGATCCCGGTGTTTGCCCGGTTTCGCATCACCCCTGTCATCGGCTTCATCCTGATCGGCATTGCCGCAGGCCCATTCGGGCTGGGCAAGCTGGTGTACGAATATCCGTGGCTGGCCTATGTCACGATTTCGGATTCCGAAGGCTTGCACCTGTTTGCCGAATTCGGGATCATCCTGCTGTTGTTCACGATAGGGCTGGAACTGTCGTTCAACCGATTGTGGCAGTTGCGCCGGCTGGTATTCGGACTGGGCGCGCTCGAGCTGCTGATCATTGGGACGAGCCTGGCGGTCTTCCTATCGATGCTGGGCCAATATTGGACCGGCGCGATCGGGCTGGGCCTCGCGCTCGCGCTATCCTCGACCGCGATCGTGCTGCCGATTTCCGGCACGACCTCGCCTGTCGGACGCGCGGCCCTCTCGATGCTTTTGTTCGAGGACATCGCGATCGTTCCAATCATCTTCATGCTTGGCGCGATGGCGCCCTACGCACAGGAAGCCGGTTGGGAGGGGCTGGTCGATACACTGTGGCAGGGGCTGCTGTTGGTGCTGGTGTTGCTAGTGGTGGGACGATTTGCCCTGCCTCGCCTTTTCGCGCAGGCCGCGCGGACCAAGAGCCCCGAACTGTTCCTGGCCGCAACCATGCTGGTGGTGATCGGGTCGAGCCTCGCGACCGCCGTCGTCGGCCTGTCGCCGATCGTCGGCGCGCTGATCGCGGGGCTGCTAATCGCCGAAACCGAGTATCACGGCGAGGTCGAACAGATCATGCACCCATTCAAGGGATTGGCGCTGGGCGTATTCCTGATCACCGTGGGCATGAGCATCGACCTGATCACGGTGTGGGCCAATCTGGGCCTGATCGTCCTGGCGGTGGTGGGCGTGCTCACGTTCAAGGCGGTGGTCACCGGCGTACTGCTGAGGCTCATGGGCGCGCGGCGAAGCACCGCAGCGGAAACAGGCATTCTGATGGCAAGTCCGTCGGAAACCACCCTGATCGTGCTGAGCGCGGCGAGCGCGGCCCTGCTGATCCAGCCGGGCACCGCGCAATTCTGGCAGATCGTCACCGCGATCGGATTGACCGTGACGCCGTTATTGGCGCTGCTCGGTCGTCAGATCGCCCGCCGGGTGGAACCTGCCCCCGAAACCCCGCCGGATGACGGCAAGCAGGCGCGCGTGATCATCGTGGGTGCGGGCCGCGTGGGCAGGCTGGTGGCGCAGATGCTGGACGCCCACGGCCGTCCATACCTGGCGATCGACAGCGACGCGGACCTGGTCGATAGCGCGCGGCGCAAGGGCTATCGCGCCCTCTTCGGCGATGCCGCGCGCGGCGACACAATGTCGCGGCTTGGCGTTGAAAATGCCGCGGCGGTGGTACTCACGATGGACGAGCCGGTGCTGGCGCAGCGGCTCGTCACGCGCATGCGGCGCGATTATCCCGAACTGCTTATCGTCGCGCGCGCGCGCGACACGGCACATGCGGCAGCGCTTTATCGCGCCGGGGCGAGCCATGCGGTGCCCGAAACGCTCGAGGCCTCGCTTCAACTTTCGGAAGCAGTGCTGGTTGACATAGGCGTGGCCATGGGCCCGGTAATCGCGTCGATCCATGAGAAGCGTGATGAATTTCGCGCTCGGATCGAGGAAGACGGCGCGCTTGACTACAAGCCAAAGTTGCGGACCAGCACCATCGACAGCGCTGCCTAGGCCGGCACGCTCGCCAACGCGCGCCGCACGGCCTCGATTGCCTCGGCCGCCTTGCCACCGTCGGGACCACCGCCCTGCGCCATGTCGGGCCTGCCGCCGCCGCCCTTGCCGCCCAATGCCTCGACCCCGGCACGCACCAGGTCGACCGCACTAAAGCGCGCAATGAGATCGTCGGTCACTGCGACGGCAAAGGCGCCCTTGCCATCGTTGACCGCGCAGATCGCCGCGACGCCCGATCCCAGCCGTTTCTTCGCCTCATCGAGCAGCGGGCGCAGCTCGCGCGCGTCGAGCCCTTCGATGACCTGGCCGGAAAACGCGACGCCGCCCACATCCTCTTCCGCCGGGCCACTCGCCGCTCCGCCGCCGCCGAGCGCGAGTTGCTTCTTCGCTTCGGCCAGTTCGCGTTCGAGTCGGCGGCGGTCCTCGACCAACGCCGCCACGCGCGCCTCCACTTCGTCGGGCGAGGCCTTGATCGTCCCCGCAATGGCCTTCAGCGCTTCCTCGCGGCCCACGAGCCATCGGCGCGCGGCCTCGCCCGTCAAAGCCTCAATCCGGCGCACGCCCGAACTCACCGCGCTTTCCGAAACGATGCGAAACAGCCCGATATCGCCCGTTGCGCGCACATGGGTGCCGCCGCACAGCTCGACCGAATAGTTGCGCTTGTCGCTGCCAGCCCGGCCCATCGAAAGCACGCGGACTTCTTCCCCGTATTTCTCGCCGAACAGCGCCAGCGCACCCGCCGCAACTGCGTCGTCAGGGCTCATCAGCCGCGTGCCGACGGTTTCGTTCGCGCGGATTTCGGCGTTCACCTCGGCTTCCACGGCCGCGATATCCTCGGCCGTCAACGGCTTGGGATGCGAAAAGTCGAACCGCAGCTTGTCCTGCGCAACCAGCGAACCTTTCTGCGTGACATGGGCGCCGAGCCTGTTTCGCAGCGCCGCGTGGACGAGGTGGGTGGCCGAATGGTTCGCGCGAATCTGGTCGCGGCGCGCGGCATCCACCGCCAGGTGAACCGCATCGCCGATACTGATCCTGCCAGCCTCGATCCGTCCGCGATGAGCATGAAGACGCCCGAGTGGCTTGCCGGTGTCGACGATGGCGACACGCAGGCCTTCGGGTGTGGTGATCATGCCGGCATCGCCCGACTGGCCGCCGCTTTCCCCGTAGAACGGCGTCTGGTTGGTGAGCAGCGTCACATCCTGCCCCGCAACCGCTTCAGCAACCTCCGCACCGTCGCGCACGATCGCAACGATCGTGCCTTCGCCTTCGGTCGCCGCATAGCCGGTGAATTCGGTCGCGCCCTCGCGCTCGGCAATGTCGAACCACAGCTCGCCATCGGCGGCCTCGCCCGAGCCCTTCCAGGCCGCACGCGCGGCGGCCTTCTGCCGCGCCATCGCGGCGTCGAACCCCGCGCGGTCGACGCCGATCCCGCGCACGCGCAAGGCGTCTTCGGTAAGGTCGTAGGGAAAGCCATAGGTGTCGTAGAGCTTGAACGCAGTCTCGCCGTCCAGCTCGCCGCCCTCGCCCATTGCGCCGGTCGCATCGTCGAGCAGCCTGAGACCCTTGTCGAGCGTGCGGCGGAATTGCGTTTCCTCGCGCTCGAGCACTTCCTCGATCAGCGCCTGGCCGCGTTGCAGCTCGGGATAAGCCTGGCCCATCTCGGTGACGAGGGCCGACACCAGGCGATGCATCAGCGGCTCCCTCGCACCGAGCAGGTGAGCATGGCGCATCGCCCGGCGCATGATCCGGCGCAGCACGTATCCGCGCCCTTCGTTCGACGGCAGCACGCCATCCGCCATCAGGAAGCTGGTCGAGCGCAGATGATCGGCGATCACCCGGTGACTAGCACGCTGGTCGCCATGCGCCGCGACACCGGTCAGGCTCTCGCTCGCCGCGATCAGCGCCTTGAACGTGTCGATATCGTAGTTGTCGTGGACGCCTTGCATCACCGCGGCCACACGTTCCAGGCCCATTCCCGTGTCGATGCTGGGACGCGGCAGGTTCGTGCGGGTGCCGTCGGCCGCCTGCTCGAACTGCATGAACACCAGGTTCCAGATTTCGATGAACCGGTCGCCATCCTCGTCCGGGCTGCCGGGGGGGCCTCCGGGAATGTGTTCGCCGTGATCGTAGAATATCTCGCTGCACGGACCGCACGGGCCAGTGTCGCCCATCGACCAGAAATTGTCGCTGGTGGCGATGCGGATGATCCGGTCTTCCGGCAAGCCGGCGATCCTGCGCCACAGGTCGAACGCCTCATCATCAGTATGATAGACCGTGGCGGTCAGATTGTCCGCAGGCAGCCCCCATTCGCGGGTCAGCAGGGTCCAGGCATGTTCGATCGCCTGTTCCTTGAAATAATCGCCGAACGAAAAATTGCCGAGCATTTCAAAGAACGTATGGTGGCGCGCGGTGTAGCCGACGTTATCGAGATCGTTGTGCTTGCCGCCCGCGCGCACGCATTTCTGGCTGCTGGTCGCGGTCGATGCGACCGGCGCCTCCAGCCCGGTGAACATGTTCTTGAACGGCACCATGCCCGCGTTGACGAACATCAGGGTGGGATCGTTGTATGGCACCAACGGAGCGCTCGACACCACGGCATGGCCGGCATTGCCGAAATAGTCGAGGAAACTGCGGCGGAGATCGTTGGTCGACGTCATCGGCGCGAATTAGGCACTGCGCGCCCGCGCGACAAGCGGATTAACTTGCGCGCCGAACCGCGTGAACCGGTCAATCTCCGCTGCGGGCGGTGACGATCCACGCGCCGGCGCGCATTGCGACCAGACCCTGTTCGTTCTGCGCGGCGAGCATGTCGCGCAATTGCCCGATGAATGTCCCGCGCTGGGGCTCGGGCAAATCCCTCGCGGCGCGGGCCGCGGGGCCGATCGCAAGCATGTACGACAGCGCATCTTCGACCGCCTCGGCACCCAGACCCAGTACGAAAGCGAAATCGACGGCTTCACAGCGGACATGATTCCAACCGGCTTCGCGCAGGATGCTGTCTATCCGGCGCGAATCGGCGAACGCAAAAGGCCCTGGCCCGTCGGCCTCGCCGCGCGGTGCCCCACCCGCGGGAAGCAGGGCCATCGGGCGTGATGCCCAGGGGTTGTCAGCCTGTTCGCGAAAGCACGAGAATGCGAGCGCGGCACCGGGCGCGGCGATGCGGCGCAGGTGCGAAAAGGCCGCGGCGGGATCATCGAAAAACATCACCCCATGCCGCGACACGATCAAATCGGGGGCAAAATCGTGGCCAACCCACTCCGACGCGTCGGCATGGTGAAAAGCGACATTGGCCAGATGGGCGCCGCGGGTCCTCGCGACCGCAATCAGTTCAGAGCTGATATCGACTCCGATCACTTGTGCCGCGGCATGACCTCTGGCGAGCGCAAGCGACATTTCACCCGCACCGCAGCCGACATCGAGCACGCAACGAAACCCTTGCGCGGCTGCCCGGCCGAGCAGGACATCGGTTAGCCCGGTGAAGCTGCGATCGGTGCGGCGCCATTCCGCGGCCCAGCTCTGGCCGACCCGCCCCTGCCATTCGCTCTTGTCGGTCATCGATGCTCCGTATCGGCGGCGACCCGAAGAAAGCGCTGCCCCTATGGCTCGCAAGTGTTTGGCTAACAAGTATGAAGTTTTGCTGATCGAACGATTGATGGACAATAAGAAAGACCGGCGCGAAGGAGCGGTCCCACGTGCCGGTCTTCCATTTTCCCGGGCGCGATCACACCCGCTTGAGGAGATTCAATCAGTCCTCCGCGTCAGGACCCGTCATCATCTCCTCGGCGACGGCATCGGTGCGGCTGCGGATCGCAGCTTCCAGCCGGTCGCAAACTTCAGCATTGTCCTTGAGATACTGCTTGGCGTTCTCGCGCCCCTGGCCGATGCGGATCGAATCGTAGGAGAACCAGCTGCCCGACTTTTCCACGATGCCGGCCTTGACCCCGAGATCGAGGATTTCGCCGATCTTGGAAATGCCCTCGCCATACATGATATCGAATTCGACCTGCTTGAATGGTGGGGCGACCTTGTTCTTGACCACCTTCACGCGGGTCGTGTTGCCAACGATATCGTCGCGATCCTTGATCTGCCCGGTACGCCGAATATCGAGCCGGACCGAGGCATAGAACTTCAGTGCGTTGCCACCGGTAGTGGTTTCCGGATTTCCGTACATCACGCCGATCTTCATTCGCAGCTGGTTGATGAAGATCACCATGGTCTTCGACCGGCTGATCGAGCCAGTCAGCTTGCGCAGGCTCTGCGACATGAGCCGGGCCTGGAGGCCGACGTGGCTGTCACCCATTTCGCCCTCGATTTCCGCACGCGGCACGAGCGCGGCAACCGAATCGACCACCAGAACATCGATTGCATTGGAGCGAACCAGGGTATCGGTGATCTCCAGCGCCTGCTCCCCGGTGTCGGGCTGCGAAACGATCAATTCGTCGATATCAACGCCCAGTTTCTTGGCGTAGACCGGATCGAGCGCGTGCTCGGCATCGACGAAGGCGGCGGTGCCGCCATTCTTCTGCGCCTGCGCGATCACGTGCAGCGCCAGCGTGGTCTTGCCCGAACTTTCCGGCCCGTAAACCTCGATCACGCGGCCCTTGGGCAGGCCGCCCACCCCCAGCGCGATGTCCAGTCCAAGGCTGCCGGTCGAGATCACTTCGACCTGCATCGCCTCCTTCTGGCCCAGCTTCATCGCCGAGCCCTTGCCAAATGCGCGATCGATCTGCGCCAGCGCCGCATCGAGCGCTTTCTGACGGTCTGCGTTCACATCCTTACCTTCTACCAGCTTGAGTTCCGCAGCCATCGCATGACCTCCATCGCTTGCCTAGAGCCGACGCTTCGTTATCGACTGTGCACCATGTATCTGGTTTGTTCCGATAGAACAAGAGTGGAACGGAAATTTTTCCCGCGTCGATCGTGTGGGTCTCTGCGGAGGGTTGAGCGAGCCGGATTGGGGTCGGCGCCGGCCTACGCTCCGGCGCGCCCGGAACGATTGGGCCGGGCTGCGCCCGCCCCGCCTACGCCGTCTGCAACGGCTCCGGCTTCGAGGTTCGCGTCGATCCATGGCCCGCCAACAAAAAAGCCACCCCGCAAGGAGTGGCTTTTTTGTTGGCGCCCCGCGCAGGATAAACCTGACGAATATGAGTCGCCGTTTATACTACTATAGGACTGCCGCCAGATGCCGGCTATCGCCCTACGCCGTACTGCGAAGCCATTAGTCCTACTGCGCAATAATTGGTCTCGAATTCAGACAGGCGCAAAGTGCGACCTTCTCGGATTTAGGAAGAATCGCACCGGCGGCGCGAAATCGTCGCGCGATTGCGAATGATCTGGATCATAGCGAAGGACGTCGTTCGCGAAGTGCATCGCGTCCGCCTCGACGAGCGGATCGGCCGCGCTGCGGATGTTTCGGCGGCGCGCATCGAAGACCACAAGATAGCCGCGCGTTGCGGTGCTGGCGGTGTGCCGCACTTCGCGGTCGAGGTAGTCGGCCAACTGGTCGGCCCCTTCCTGGGCGCGGGGCGGCCCATAGTCGGTATAAGTGGGCTCCGGCGCAGGGTTGCGGGACCGCGCGGTGGACCGTCCGAGCCATTTGACCTCGATCAGCGCGGCGGCGCCGGAGGCGAACCATTCGACGCGGACATCGACCGGCTTGGTCTCGTCGGTGTTGTGCTCGGGCCGTGCATTGGCGTCGCGCAGGACCAGTTGCAGTGCCTGGATAAGCGAGTCCCGCATGATCGATTCGGGCCGGTTAACCAGGACCAGCCGCGGACCATCGACGCCGCCTTCCCAGACATCCGCCAGGATGCGGCATTTCGTTTCCCGAGCGAATTCGCTGTAGCGCGAAAGCGCCTCCTCAAGGCTGTTCAGCGTCGCATTGGCGAAATTGCTGGCGAGGATCGGTGAGACCTTCTGGACATAGTCGTCGTGGTGTTTGGCGAGAATCCGGTCGACGCCACTGTCGTAGCGATAGACTAGCGCGTCGGCGGCGGCCGCCTTGAGGTCGATATCCGATCCGAGCTGAAGGAAACGGAAAGTGCCATCCGGCACCAGTTCGATCAGGCAGTGCGCGCCGTCATCCGCGCCGGCGAGCGCGGTGCCGAGTTCCTCATAAGTCTGAAACGCTGACGGTGCGCCCCAGGCGGCGACCATAGGCGCCGCCGGCGTCGCGCTCATGCCGATCATGACCGTCAGCGTCCCGCCCAGACTTTCGGGCGGATAGCGCTGATAGATCAGCTTGACGGCATCGAGGAGCGCGGTGATCGCGCGCGCGCCCGGCTCGCCGAACGCCTCGCTCGCGTGCGGGAGATAGGCCATGCGCACCAGCGCCTGGACGTTTTCGAGGTTAATCAACGGGCGCGTCCTCCGTCCGCAGGATCCGCGCGGACAGCCAGATG
The DNA here is from genome assembly GCA_964516135.1 of uncultured Erythrobacter sp. Taxonomy (GTDB): domain Bacteria; phylum Pseudomonadota; class Alphaproteobacteria; order Sphingomonadales; family Sphingomonadaceae; genus 34-65-8. The sequence goes on from CAZEWN010000003.1 coordinate 190,781, forward strand.
ACTGCGGGCGAGAGCAGATCCTTCACGTCGGCACCGAGCACCGAACTGACGATGCCATATTCCTCGTAGAGCAGCTCGATGTCGTCGGCCTGGAGCAGGAGGCGCCGCTGGCCTAGCCGGACCGAGGCGGCTAAGCCCGGCGTCTGGCCGATCGCATGGCGGATCGAGCCGACCGGAAGCGCGAGAGCGCATTGCGTCGCCGCGCGCAGCCACTGGCGCCGGTCGACCCAGGAACCCAGGGTCAGAAGGCTGCCGATCTCCGCCGCCAGCTCGTCGTGGCGCGCGCTCATCAAGCCCGCTCCATCCTCGTCGACTAAGCCGCGCGCGACGACCATCGACCGTGCCGTCTCAAACTGGACGCTGAACGGGAATCCTTCGGACGTGACCGCGAACGGATAGCCCCAATCGCCAACCGCCTGGCCTTTGAAGAGGCCGAGGATGCAGCCGAGATAGGCATAGAGATGGGCTTCGATGACCGTCATCGGCATGACCGACGCCGGCGCATCGGCGGCGATCGCCACGGCGTCGAAATACGCTTCGGGACAGACGCATGACGCGGGGCGGATCGCCTCGAAGCTGGAATGGCTTTGG
>CAZEWN010000004.1:0-160672 GCA_964516135.1 uncultured Erythrobacter sp.
CTTCCGCACCACCGAAGTTGTAGGTCAGCGTACCCAGGATGGAGTGCGACCGCAGCTTCCCGTCCAGGTCACGACCGATCGTGTCGACCAGGCGCACGTCCTGGGCGTTGAAGAAGCGGTACTTCAGGCCCACGTCCCAGTTGTCGTTGAGCGGAGCGCGGACGCCCGCCAGCGCTTGCCAGGCGAAACCAGTGTCGGAATCGTCGAAGGCGCCCGGTCCAGCGCTGTTGACCGTTGCGTCGATCGCGGTGCGAGCCACGCCGACACCACCGCCGATGAAGCCCTGCAGGCCATCATCCGGACCGAAGTCGAGCAAACCGTTGAGCATGAAGCTGAGAACGTTGACTTCGCCACGCGCGTCGTAGGTGCCTGCACCAACGAGTGCACCGGTGGCACCACGCACACCTGCGGCGCCAGTGCTCAAGCCGTCGACGTCGGCAGCACGATAGCTTGCCTCGGCCTCGAGGCGGAAGGCGCCGAAGTCGTAACCGACGAGGCCGCCGAAGTCATAACCATAGTCGGTGTCGACGCTGACGTCGTCGTTGCCCGACCCGTTGACTTCAAAATCCATGTCCTCGACGATCATCGGACCACCGCCAAGCTCGACGTACCATTGGCCGTCTCGCGCCAGCGCTGGCGATGCAAGGGCCGTGGAGGCCATCGCCATTCCTACTACGAGTTTCCGCATGTTGTATTTCCCCTTTTAGCGAAAAATTGCCACCGAGTGGCGGTTGTCTAACTTTTCCCCACTTTAGAGGCAAGCAACCAATACGATATCAGTGTTGCACTTTTGCCTCTATGTTGCGGAAGGTCGCTCGAAATGAACCGGTCGACCCCCTGCTCGCTAGCCCAAACGGCGATGCCGGAATTGGGTTCCTGTCACGCCGCAGAAAAAATCCCTGCATGGCGAAGGCTTGCGATAAGGTTTATGATCGCAGCGCGTGCTTCGGTGTCGATGGATGTGCCGCCTACCGGGTCAGCGGGCGGCTCTGGGCGCAACCAGACGCCATTGCTGAACACCATCGCGCGCGCCGCAACACGTTCCCAGGCCCGCATGCCGGGCTGGGGTGCGACGAATGTCCAGGCGCCAGCGTCGAATGCAGCCAAATCACCGTCGTGCCCTGCCCAAGCGCCAGTCGCGCCCGGCGCCACCAACCAGACCGCCCCCTCGCCCGGGTTTGCCGGGGGTGCCGCCAGCTCGCCGTCGATCACGGGATGGAGCGCGCAGTCGATCCGCGCCAGCGCCTCGTTGACGAAGAACTCGCGCTGCGACTGGGCGGCGAACAGGAAGGGAAGCCCAAACCTTGTCGAGGTGGCTTGGTAAGTGATCGGATCGCTCATGCGCTTTCTCCAGGTTACGCGGCGGTAATCATGCGGTGAGGGGCAGCGCCGCCGGATCCGACGAGCCGTGGCGCCCGAGCTGGCGTACCCAGAGCGGCGTGCCAGCTGGCAAGGCCGCGAGATCGACCGGCGATAGCGAAAGATATGCCCGTGGCGTTTCCCAGATCATCAGGGGCCGCTCGACCAATCCGGCGCCGACACGGTAGAGTTCCGTTTCCTCGACCAGCGGCACATCCACACCGTCGGACCACCGCCAGGCGCCGCGGGCGCGGCGGGTCCAGTGCAGATCAATGCCGCCATCGCCCCGCAGCCGCGCGCGGCAGTGGACGGGCGGGAGCGGGCGGAGCGAAAGCCCGATGTTGGCGACATCGGCACGCACCGGTTCGTCGTCCGCCAGCCCAATCGCCGCGAGGCGCGAGATCGCGGATATCCGGGCCTCTCCATCGTCCACCCTCACCAGCCGTTCGTCGACCAGGGATGCCGCCATGCCCGCTGGCTGACCACGCCGGGCGGCTGCCTCGGTTCCGCCACGTCCGCGCAGCAGCCCCGTGATCTGCCAGCGTTGCCCGGTGATGCGTTCGGCATTGCAGAACTGCAACAGCTCGTCGCCGATCAGCAACTGGTTCGCTCCGTTGGCAAGATCTTCGGGCATGGCGCGATCGAGCGCCAGATCGGCGCCCGCGAGGTCGAGATCGAGCATCGCGCCGATTTCGAGCCTGACCGCCGCCGAAGGCGGCAAGGCGGAACGGGTCGTGCCGATGATGGCGCGTTGCCGCCCGCTCGGGGCCAGGGGCGTGAGCACCCCGCCCTCATCAGCGAACAGGGCCGCGCCGCGCCAGCCGGGCGTCGACGCACTCACGGCGGCGAACAATCGTCGCTCGCTCGCCAAGCCAATCCCATCCCACGGCAATTCGAACGCGTGAATCAGCGTGGGCGCGCTGGGCAGGTCGAGTGGCGGCAGGGATAGACCGGGGTCGCCCGGCGTGCCGGTCGAGACCGACCGGGGCAGTCGTTCGATCGTCAGTTCGATGCCGCGCTCGCGCCATTCCCATTCGGCGATCGACCAATGGCCCGGGTGCCCAGGAACCGCCACCAACGCGCCGGGCATCAACGCCGGATCGATTGCCGCCACGCGCCAGCGGATGCGATCCGTCCGCGCCGCCGCGCGCCACGTCGCCGCCCGGGCCAGCCGACGGGCGGTGGTGGCGGAAAGTGTTCCGGGAAATTCGATCGTCTGCTCGGTATTGTCGGCCATTCGCCCTTCAGTGCGCTGGATCCCGGGCTGATAGTCGCGCGCTGGGTCGTAGTAGCGGACCGCGCCCGGCAGCGTTTCCGCGCCACGCGCCCGCCGGAAATCGCGCCCGCTTAGCGCGGCGGGATCGTCGTCCTCCCACCCGGCGATGGGGTCGGGCAGCGGGACGACCGCTCCGCCGATCGGTTCCAGTGGAGTCACGCTCAGCGCGCCGTCGGCCACGCCACAAGCGAGTGGATAGAGTTGATCGATGGTTGCCAGCACCGAACGCACATTGCCCTGTGCATATTCAAGTCCGGCGAGGCCGACGAGACGCGTGGGCCCGTCCGCCGCCGCGCCCGCGACAATGTCGTCCAGGCGCACATCGTGTGGATCGGCGAACACCTCGAAGCTCAAGGCGGGGATGCGATTGCCGAACTCCGCGAGTTGCAGATCCTCGAACACGACATAGGCGCAGCCCCGCAGCGCAGGGCAGATCGGGCCGCGGTCGGCGGCAATGAGCGGGTCGGGTGCCTGGTCGCCATGGCCGCGATGAAGGCGCATTGTCCCGCCGACCTTCAGGTCGCCGGCTGCGCCGCGCAACAGGTTGCCATCGGCCCATATCCGCCCGATGCCATCGATCGGACGACTGGAGAGGGCGACCGCGAATGAGGTGGAGTAGCTGTAGCTGGTCGTGCTCGGTCGCCCCTTGCCGCCGCCGCTCCTCTCCCGCCGCTCCGCCAGCTCGGTCGCCCAGACGATCGTGCCCGCCACACGCATGCGGCCGTGCTGGCGACCGATCGGCTGGCCATAGCTCGACGTGGTGACCGCCAGTTCCTTCAGCCTTGGTCCTTCGCGCGTGCCGGTGCCGATGATTGCGCCATCGACCTGCCGCCCGATCAGCGATCCGATGGCGCCGCCGAGCGGCCCGCCAACCAGCGTGCCGAGCGTGCCGAGAACCAGGGTCGCCATCGATCAGTCCTTCTTCCGTTGGGGGCGCCAGCAGCGCTCGATGGGCCAGGCGGGTGGGCCTGGCATTGCCACGACGCGGCGCAGGCCCGCGTGGGCGTGCGCGAACCAGCCGCCAAAGGCGGTGATGAGCAGGTGATGCTGCGCGGGCCCGGGCCGCACCAGCACCAGGTCGCCCGGGGCCAGGGCACCGGCGGCGGGCACCAGATCGCACTGGTCGACACAGGCGAGCGCGCTGTCGATCGCGTTGTTACGCAGGCCATATCCGCGCGGCGTCCACACGCCGAGGCCCGCCCGGCGCATTGCGACCGCCGCCAGGCCGATGCAGTCGAGCCCGGTCGCCGGGTCCCGGCCGTGCAGGCGGAACGGGGTGTCCACCAGGCTGAGCGCCGCCACCGCCACACGCTCGCCGGTCGTCATGACGCGGTCGGATAGCGGGAGAGCAGGTCGTTGCCGGGGAGGAAGGGTTCGCCCTGAAAATTCACCGCATTGGCGAACCGCGCCCCGCAGGTCGCCAGCGTGTGGTCGCACCCTTCGCGCAACCGTGCCCGCACTCCCGCCGGAACCGGGTTGGCGGGTACGTCGAGGACAAGGCCTTCGTCGGCCGCATCGATCACCCGTGCGCGCAGACCCGCCATCGGGCCGTCGAGCCAGTGAAGCTCGCCATGGTTGAACGCGTGGTGGTCGATCCCGGCAAAGCGAAATCGGCCCGAGCCGCCATCATGCGCGACGAGCAACGCGGTGACGGTGTATCGCGCCGCCGAAAGCGTGCATCCGGGTCCGCAAAAAAGCGCGCGGCACAGCGGGCTGGTGCGCGGCACGGGGTCGCGTTCCAGCGCTGCCTTGGCCGATCGCAGTTCGGCGGTGAACCGCCCGTCGGCGGCATGGACCGCGCCAAGCGTCCCTGAAAACAGTTCGACGTGTTCGAGCGTTTCCCAATCGACCGCGCCGATGGCGATCGCGGCATGATCGTATCGCCCCATCGCCAGGTCAATTTCGCCGATGCTGTCGTGCGCCAGCGCGCCTTCGACCTCGGCACTGTCATCGGCAAGATGGCGCGAGGTTCGGATCGCGCTGGGGATCATCCCGGGTGCGGCGCGGTGCAGCACTCCGCCGAATGTGAGATCGCGATCGTGGCTGGTGAAGCCGAGCGTCACCCCATCGCGGCGGTGGACGCGCCAAAATGTCGCCACACCTTCCAGCGCCGTGGCGAGAAAGACCCTGCTCATGCGCCCTCGCGCAGTTCGATCAGCGGCACCGAAGGCGCCTCGCCCGCGGCGAAGGCCACGCCCGAGATGTCGAGCCGGTCTTCCGCGAAGCGGACTGGAACGTCGAACAGGAACCCGGCGCGGACTTCGGCACCGGGGGGTGGCGCGTCGCTGAAAGTAATCGTGCCGCCGGGCGCGATGGTCCAGCCGGCCGTGGATACGCCAGCGATGCTGACTCGCACCGTTCCGGCGCGCGGGCGGGTGATCGCTCGGCGTTGCGGCTGGTCGCCCTCGCCATATAGCTTGACCAGCGGGAAGTTGGCGGTGAGGCCGTCGCCGATTCCGATAAGCTGATCGGTCGCGGTCGGGGTGCCGGTCATCCCGTTGGAGCTGAAATCGAACGGATCGGCAAGACGGAACCCGCGCGCAGCACCGCGCCGGGCGCGGAAGAACTGGAGCAGCACGCCCAATTCGGCGTCCGACCGGATGCCCGGCCCCACATCGTAGTGCAGCCGTGCGTCCGACCACAGCGAATTTCTCCGTTCATGGCCTGATGCCGTGACTGCCACAGCGGTCGAGAACTCGGGCGCGACCGCGGCATTACGGCCAAGCGCGAGGGGGTAGAGGACGTCGTCAAAGGCTTGCACGGGTGGCTCCTGTGGCGGGGGCAGGCGGGTATATCCATCGCGGCAGACCTGCGGCAGCGCCCAGATGAACCGGCGCGGGACACCGCGCCGGGCGGCCTCGTCGAGCCCGGCGTCGATGCGCTGCCAGTACGGTTCGGCGTCCTCGGCGCGCAGCACGAAGCCGGATAGGTAGTCCTGCAAATGCAGGGGGTAGCCGAGCCGGGCATCGACCTCGGCGAGCGCGACCCGGCGCCGGGCGTCGGCGCCATCGGTGAGCCAGTCGTAATCCTCGAGCTGGAGCCGGTCGAACGCGGGATGGGCCCAACCAAGCGGCAGGTTCGCGCGTTTGAGTTCTGGCATTGCCGGGTCGAGGATCGTCGGCGTGAATGCGAGCAGCAGCAGTTCGGCAGGGCCGCTGGCTGCATCGCGTACCGCTTGGGCCAGCGCGGCGGTCGAACTGGCGAGCAGCGTTCCTGCCGCATCGAGCAGGTCGCGCTGCGCCTGATCCAGCGGCGCGCGCATGTCCGCGATCACCCGCGGCGCGCCGCCGAAAGCGGACCGCGCGGCATCGTCATACAGACACGGCGCCGCGCTTTCGGGGATTACCCACCACCACGGCTCGCCGATCTGGAACCGGGCGGGGAGGCTCGCCTGCTCCATCAAGCCGACGAACAAGGCCGCGACTTCCCGCAGCCAGCCCATCGCCTGATCGTTCGCGGGCGAGAGCAGCGCCGAGGGTGGCACCCAGCCAGTCCGCGCGGGCGTGCCGTCGTGGGCACGTTGCTGCCAGGCATCGGGGCAGTGCTCGGCGAACAATTCGTAGGAAAGCGAGGTGATCGCGGTCAGCCCATGCGCGGCGCACCGGCGGAAGAAATCGCGGTGCCATGCCTCGGCCGGGCCGCACAACGCAGCGGGCCGTGCGACGAGCAGCGCCCCGCCCTCGGGCGCGAGCCGGAAGAAGTGGCTCATGCCGACGTAGTGCAGCAGTTCGTCGCGGTAGCCGAGGCCCTCCAGATTGCGGAGCAACCGCGCGGGTGTCTGGTCGTAGCCGTCGTCGTAAGCGGTCGCCATGCGTTCACCGTGCGGGGGCAAGACCACGTCACCGACCTCGAGAACGGCGTTGTCGCCTTCGCAGACGATGTCGGTCAGTTCGGCCCAGCCATCGGCGCGTGCCTGCAGCGGCGCGGTGCTGCCGGAAACGTAGCCGGGCGGCACCAGCGACAGGAACATGCGGTCGATATCGTGCGGCCAGACCGGCTCGCCCGGCAGCGCGAAGCCGCTTTCAAGCTCGGAGAACCGCAGCTCGATCGCCGCATCCTCGGGCGTGCCCACGGCATAGTTCCACAGCCGCACATACCAGGCGCGCGGGCTTCCCGCCGCGTCGCGCCCCTCGATCGTCAGCGTCGGCCCGTTGACCGCGTCCAAGGCGATCACGCCCGCCGAGCGCCAGCGGAACCGCAGCACGCAATGCGCGTAGTCGCGCACCGTGCGATAGGCGAGCAGCGGGTGGTCGAGCCGGTCCTCGCTCGCCCAGATCAGCCCGACTAACTCGCCCCCATGGTGGAACTCGCAGGTCACCCGCAGCGCATCGGGCGCGGTGGTGACGACCGCAGCCATCGCCGGGCGCGGAAAGTTGACCGTCCAGAAACGCGGGTCGAACCGCTGGATGAAATCGCTGTCCTGCCCGGTGCGGGTGCTGGCGAGCCAATAGGCCATCGGTCCTGTCCTCAGTTCTGCGCCAGCGCACGGCGGACGGCGCTGGCGACCTGGCGCGACGAGCGGCGCAATGCGGTCGGCGCGGATGCACCGCGCGGGCTGTTGAGCGCGATCGAGACGCGCACGTCGCGCGAAGGCGCGGCCACGCCCGACTCGACCCGGCCCGCGCTGGTCGGTACGAACAGTTCCGGCCCGCGCTCGCCCACTACGTAGCCGCGTCCGGGCGACACCGGCCCGCCGGTCGCGCGGCCGGGGAGGCCCAAGGCGCCGCCGAGCAGGCCGCCGAGGATGCCGCCGAGGCCGCCACCGCCTTTGCCGCCGAAAATGGAGTCGAGCCCGATCTGCAAGGCGTGCGCGGCGATCTGGTCGAGCGCCTGGGTGGCGGTGCGCTTAAGATCGTCGAACCCCAGGCTTCCGCTGCGGATCGCCGACAGCAGCCCGCGTTCGAGTACGCCGCCGGCGCGGGCGAACCCGTCCACCAGCGTCGTATCGAACGCGCCGCGCATCCGCGCCACGTCGGCGGCGAAGCCTTGTGTGCTCGCGCGCACCTCGATCAGCATCTGGTCGACGGGGTCATCCATGATCGTGCTCCAGCATTCGGTCGAGGTCGGCGCGGCTCAGCGGCGCGGGCAGCGCGGTGGGATCGGCGAGGGCGGTGGCGAGATCGGCGGGGGTGGCGGCCCAGAACGTGTCGGGCGTCCACCCCAGCATCCGCGCGGCAAGCGGCAGCAGGGCGAGCGCGGCGGCGCCGAATGTATCGCTCATCCCGAGCCTTGCAGGATTGCGCTCAGCAGCGCGCGCAAGGGCTTGGCGCATTGGGCGAGGCCTTGCGCGACCACCGCCTCGCCCACCGCCTCGCGGGTCAGGCCCTCGCGGCTGGCGAGGCAGTGCCAGAACAGCGCGGCCATTTCGGCCAGCGCCAGCCGCCCGTCGCCCGCCCGCTCGACCAGCGCGAACAGCGGGCCGAGCTCCTCCTCCGCCGCGACCAGCGCGGCGAAGGTGGGGCGCAGCAACCGTTCCTCGCCGCCGATGGTAAGGACAGCTTCACCCCGCAACGGGTTCATGCCGGCACCACCGCGCCCGAGCTTTCGAGCTGGAGCGTGTAATTGCGCTCGCCATTGAAATCGCCAGCGTAGTCGAGCCGCTGGACCAGGAACCGCCCGCGCAGCCTGGCCCCGTCTTCAAAGCTCAGCTCGTAGTCGGCGATGGTTCCGGCCAGCGCATGGGCGCGCACGTCACCTTCCGCGGCGCTGCCGAGGAAGATCCCCGCCGCTGAAACCGAAACCGAACGCGTGCCCGCGCCCGACAGCAACTCACGCCAGCCGCCGCTGTCCTTGTGGGTGACGACCACGGTATCGCCGTTGATCGACATCTGCGTGGTGCGAAGACCCGCGACGGTGCGGTAGTCGGGCGGATTTTCGCCATCTCCGATCTTGAGGAGGAAGGCGGAACCTTTCTGGGCGGTCATGGTGATCTCCGTTCAAAACCCCCCTCCCGCTTGCGGGAGGGGCTGGGGGTGGGTCAGTGATGGTGGGCGTGTTCTCGCGAGCGGGGTCGGACTGACCCACCGCTTCCCTCCCGCAAGCGGGAGGGGGTCAGTCCGTTGCGAGGCAGCGAAACCGGTATTCGAGCAGCATCGCGCGGCGATTCTCGTTTCGCCGCTCGGCGCGGGCGCGGAGGAACTGGATCGTGGCAATGTGGAAGGTGTCGTGGAGGCGCGGTAGGTCTGGGTCGCGCTGCGTTCCGCGATCAGGTAGCCCGCGCGGAAGTTGCCGAAGGCGATCGGGGTCGCGTTCGCTGCCACATCGGGCATGTCCTCCGCCTCGGTCACCGGATAGCCGAGCAGGCGGTCGGGCTGGCCTTCGACCAGGCCCGGCTGCCACAGGAACGCGCCATCGGCGGTGCGCAGCTTGCGGACTTCGGCCAGGGTGGCCGAATTCATTACCCAGCTCGCGCCCTGGCGATAACCGCCCTTCAGCGTATGGACGAGGTCGATCAGCAGGTTTTCGGGTTCCGAACCGAGATCGCTCGCCGCGCCGCTGCCAAGGTATTGGAGGCTGCCGAACGCGCGCACGCCGTCAACCGCTTCGCTCTGCGGTGCCGACAGAAATCCGCGCGGGCGGTTGACGCCGTTGCCGCTGACGAAAGCCGCGCCCTCAGCCCGGGCGAACTCGCTGGCGATCTCGCTCGCCAGCCAGCTTTCGAGGTCGAACCCGGCATCGTCGAGCATCGCCTGGCTCGCCGCCGGATTGGCGTAGAGCTCGCCGGTGGGCGGGGCGATTTCGGCGAATTCCGGCGTATCGGTCTCGGGCCGCCCGGCGACCTCGCTCACCCAGCCGCTGGCCGTGCCGCCGGTGGCGATCAGCTTGCGATAGCCCGCGCTGCCGGTCTGGACGACTTGCGCGATGGCGCGGATCGGGCTGACCTCGACCAGTTGCCGCGCGATCATCGCGTCGATCTCGCGCGGCACGGCGTAGCCGCCATCGGCCGGAACCGCGCCGCTGATCGACTTGATCTCGGCGGTACTGCCGCGCCGCAGGTAATGGTCGACGAACGACTTGACCTCCGGGTTGTCGGCGCCGGCAATCGCGGGCCGCTGCGCCGCGCGGCCGATCCTGTCGACCCGCGCCTTGACCTCGTCGACATCGCTGCGGAGCGCGGCGACATCGGCCTCGGTCTTGTCCTGGCGGGCGACCAGGTCGAAGCTGGCTTCGAGCGGGTCGGGGGTGGTCATGGTATCCATCTGGCAATTCACCTTTCCTTGGGGGTAATGGGGGCGCAAAAAATCCTCCCCGGCACGGGGAGGGGGACCATCCGAAGGATGGTGGAGGGGATTCGCCGCCAGCGCGTCGCGAGCGGCAAATTCCCTCCGTCAGCCGCCTGCGGCGACTGCCACCTCCCCGTCCCGGGGAGGCTCGATCAGATGCACCCGCGCGGCGTGCTGGAGCGGGTGGGTGACGAGGCTGACTTCGAGAAGCTCGATGTCCTCGAGCAATCGCCCCGCCGCGCTGTGGCGGAAGGCCCGCGCGCGGTAGCCGAAGCTCAGCCCGCTCACCGCACCTTGCTCCAGCATCGTCGCGGCGCGCCCGGCCGGGTTGTCGAGGCTGGCAATCACGCGCAGGCCCCGCGCATCCTCGGCCACGCGCTCGACCCAGCCGATCCGCTGCTCGGGCCGGTGCTGCCAGTAGAGCGGGAGCGCGCCGTCGCGTTCCGCCAGCGTGCGCGCGAAGGCGCCGGGGCGGATGGTGTCGCGGCTGGCATCGGCGCGGTCGAACAGCGCGGCGTATCCCGCCAGTCTCATCGCAGCATCCCCGGCATCCCGAGCCGGACCGCGATCCCGATCAGCAGCAGCGCGAGCGCCCCGCGCACCAGCCAGTCGATCGCGGCCTTCCACGCGCTCGCCTTGGCATCGCGCCATGCGCGCAGCAGTTCGCGCAGCTCGTCGATGTCGTCCTGCGCGCCCGGATCGCCGAGGCCCAGCCGCGCCAGCACGCGGTTGGCCCCGACCTCGCTCGCCTCCTCCACGATCGCGCGCAGCGTGACGAGGTCGCTGCCTTCCGCCGCCGACTGCGCGATCAGCCGCGCCAGCATGTCCTCCCGGGTCACTTCGCTTCTCCAATTCCAAGCATTGCCCGTTTCTCCGCGTCGCTGAGAAAATCGGCGCCGCTGACCTGGCTCCACAGCCGCTCGCGGTCCTCGGCCAGCGCGGGCACCCGGTCGAGATCGACGGCGAGCCGCGCATTGCCGAACCACGGCGCGAGGCTTTCCGAAATCCCGGCGAGGATCTTGCCGGCGAGCGGCAACAGGGTCAGTTTCCACAGCGCCCGGCTCGCCTCGCGGTAGTTGGAATAGGTGTTGTCGCCCGGCAGCCCGAGCAGCATCGGCGGCACCCCGAATGCGAGCGCGATGTCGCGCGCGGCGGCGGCCTTCAATGCGGCGAAGTCCATCTCGGCGGGCGAGAGCGCCATCGGCTGCCAGCTCAGCCCGCCATCCAGCACCAGCGGCCGCCCGGCATTGCCCGCGCCCTGGAACGCCGATGCCAGTTCGGCCTTCAGCCGCTCGTACTGTTCGCCGGTCAGCTCGGCCCCGTCGCCCGGATCGTAGAGCAGCGCGCCCGAAGGCCGCGCGGCATTCTCCAGCAGCGCGCGGTTCCACTGCTGGGCGGCGTTATGGACCGCGATCGCCTGCGCGGCGGCGGCGAGCGTGCCCGCGCCATAGTGGTCGTCGCCGGGGTGGAAGCTGCGGATGTGGACCAGCTCGGGCCAGCCCGCCGCATCCTCGATGGCGATTTCCAGCGTGCGTTCCGCCAAGCGATAACGGTACGCCGCGGGCCAGCCGTCCGCCCCCGGCACCACCGTCACCCGCTCGGGCCGCAGGGCATAGAGCTCGACCGGCCGACCGGCGCCGTCCTTGATCACCTGCACATAGGCATTGCCGTGCAGCAGCAGATGGCCTGCGACGGTTTCGACCAGCGACTGCCCGGCGGACGTGGCGGATACCAGCGCGACCAGCTCCGGTTCGGCGTCGGCAAGCGGCGCGCTGCCGACCCCCTCCGCCACGATCCGCACGGCCCGCTGCGCGACCGGATTACCGACAAACCCCTCGCGCAAGCTGGCGGAATAATCGAACGCAGGCCTGCCGCCCCCGTCAAACGCCAGCGCCCAAGGCGAAACGAAGCTGCGCGCCAAGGGCACGCGCGAAGGCCCCCCGCCCTTGAGGGCGGAGGCTATGGTGGTGAACAACGACATTTGGCTGACCTCGCTCGATTGGCCCTCTCCCCTTGCGGGAGAGGGGGAGCCGCGAAGCGGCGGAGGGAGAGGGGACCGCTGCGCGAGCGGCGGCTGGTGCCGCCGACCCCTCTCCCAACCCTCTCCCGCAAGGGGAGAGGGCCATAAACTGACTACATCACCAACACCCGCGGCCTCCTCCTGACCGGAGCCAGCAACAACTCCGTCAGCGCCCACACCAGTGCGTCGGCGCGGTCGGGGCTTTTGCCGGGGCCTTCGTAACGGCCCGCGGGCATGATGCCGCACAGCTGGTCCTCCAGCGCGGGGAACAGGCCGGCGTGGCGGACCTTGCCCGCCTCGTAAGCGGCGGCGACGGGTTCGGCGCGCGCCGTCTTGCCCCGCGTCGCGTGGACCAGACGCGGGGGCATTTCCAGGCCCGCCATCCTGAGCACGCTCGCGATCATCGCGCCGCCCTGGTTGGCCTCGGCGACCACGCGGTCGGCGTGCCAGCTGCGCGCTGCCTCGGCCACCGCGCGGGCCCAGCGTTCGGGGCTGGCCTTCTCGACCGAGCAGTCGGCCAGCACGCGCGCGATCCCGTCCTCGCCCAGCGCCGCGACCACGATCCCGCAGGCATCGCCATGCGCGGTCGCGGGCGGATCGACCCCTATCACCACCCTTACAGGCGGGGACGCCGCTGCCGGTTCGCGGCAGGTTTCGAGCAAGGTCCGGCTCCACAGTGCGCCGTCGATCTCCGCGATCAGTTCTCCGTCGAGTTCCTGGCGCCCGAGCGTCGAGCGCCCAAACTGCGCGAACACCGCATCGAGGAAGGGGTCGGGCAGCACGCCCGCGTTGTCGCTCGTACGTCCGCGCGCTATGGCGACCGCGCCCGATTGCGCCTCGCGCATCAGCCGCGCCATCAGCGCGACATTGCGCGGCGTCGTGGTGGCGAGGACGCGGGGGTGCTCGCCCAGCCGCAGGCCGAGTTGCAGGTTGTCCCATGCCGCGGTGGCGCGCGCACCGGCATTGTCCCACTTGGCGATCTCGTCGCACCAGGCGTGGCTGTGCTGAGGCCCGCGCAGCGATTCGGGTTCTGCCGCCGAATAGAGGAACGCCTGCGCCCCGTTGGGCCATTGCAGCCGCCGCAGCGACGGCTCGTATTCGGGGGCGAGCGCGCCGGGTGCGGCGGCGAGCAAGCCGCTCTCGCCCTCGACCATCACCCCGCGCACTTCGCCCAGGCTCGCCCCGACCAGCGCGATCCGGGCAGAGGAATCGTGCCGCGCGAGGTTGCGGACCCATTCCGCGCCCGCGCGGGTCTTGCCGAAGCCGCGCCCGGCACAGATCAGCCACACACGCCATTCTCCGTCGGGCGGCATCTGCGCGTCGCGCGCCCAGCATTCCCAGTGCCAACTGCCCAGCGCGGCGCGTTCGTGCGGTTCCAGCACCTTGTCGAGCGTGAGGCGCGCCCGCCTGCCGGTTTCGTCGTTGCGGCGGAACCATGTGCCGCGGCTGGCGCGGGGTTCAGCGGTCATCGCTTGTGTCCTGCGCCCTGGCCTCGCGCTGTGAGGCACGCTGGGCGGCGCGTTCCTCCTTGGCCCGCAGGGCGTCGATCTTGGCGTTGATCGCCTTCATCGTGGCGACCTCATCGGCCAGCGTCGCGCGGCCCTTCTCGCGCGCTACGGTGTCGCGGTGCGCGATCAGGCAGCGGAACGCGGTGCCGATGTCGAACTTGTGCTTGGTGCCGTCCGCATCGACATCTTCCAGCCGCCCGGTGCGCAGGCGGCCGAGCAGCTCCATCTCGAGGTTGTCGTAGCCTTCGGCCAGTGCCGCGTACCAGCGGCGGGCGAAATCGGCATCGTCGCGGCGCTTCTTGTAAACCAGGCTCTGGCTGACGCTGGCCTCCTCGGCGGCGGCCTTGACGTTGGAAGTCTCGGCCAGCTTGTCGATAAAGATGTTCACCCAGTTCTTCGGGGCGGCGCTCAGCCGCTTGCTCTCGTTGTCCTGCGCCACGTTTCCGATCCCGTCCTGGGCGATGCCGAAACGAAGACGGGCGACCGTTCCCCCCAAGGGAAAGGCCGCCCGCCGGTGCGAATCGGTTTATCGCGATGTTCCGTATTGCTAACCGAACAGCGTCACGATGTCAACCAAAATGTGCCATATAGGTTATTTCAGTCCGAAAACGTCGTCTCCAGGCTGATCTCGGCCTTGAGCAGTTTGGAAATCGGGCAATTGGCCTTGGCTTCCGCCGCCAGCGTCTCGAATTCCTCGTGCGCGATCCCTTCGACCTTGCCGGTCAGCGTCAGGTCGCTGCGGGTGACGGTGAAGCCCTCGCCATCCTTTTCAAGCGTGACCTTGGCCTCCGTTTCGAGCGTGCCCTGGGTGTGCCCGGCCTTCGCCAGCGCGAAGCTGAGCGCCATCGTGAAGCAGCTCGCATGGGCCGCCGCGATCAGTTCCTCGGGATTGGTCCCGGGCGCATCCTCGAACCGCGTGTTGAAGCCATAGGGCTGGTCATCGAGCGCGCCCGAGCCGGTCGAAACGTGCCCCTTGCCGTCCTTGCCCAGCCCTTCGTAACGGGCGCTGCCCGTCTTGGTGATTGCCATTGGCTCGTCTCCTTCACCCGAGAGACGGCTTAGCCGCCTTGGCGTTCCGCCTGCGCACGCCAGCCCTGCCAGTAGGGCACGAGTTCGGGCGGGATCGAACCCTCGAACGCGGCGTCCAGCGGATAGTGCGGCATCGCCGCAGCAACGGCATCGAGCAAGGCCACGCCCTGCTTGCGATCCTTACCGCGCTTCAACGGATTGCGCTTGGGCTGGTCCGCCATCCACAGTTTGTGCAGCGCGAACCAGCGCGGGTCGGGCGCGACCAGCCGGGCGGCGCTGCCATCGCGGCAGGGGACGACCTGATCGACCCGGCGGCCCGGCAGTAGCCACTCCTGTTCCGGCAGCGGAATGGGCTGGGGTTGCTCGCGCGGATGCATGGTCGGTTTACGTGATGGGGCAACCAGCAGTTCGACCTCATATGCCTTGGCGTTGCGCGCCTGGAACGTGCGCTCGGTGTTGAGCGTGAAGCTAGGATCGACCGCTTTGAGCGCGGCCCACAGTGCGGCGTCCTCGCTTTCCTCCTCCGCCACCCAGGCGAGATCGAAATCGTCGGTTTCGTCGGGCGCATCGGCCACCGTGCCGCCCGCCTCCAGCGCGTAGGCGGGCAGGCAGTTCGTCCCGACCACCAGCAGCGCTTCGCCCAGCAGGCCGCGACGGTCGAGTTCGCGCAGCACTTCGCCCGCGGCGTTCGCCAGCACCGGCAGCCGCAGCGGCCGCGCCAGCCGCCCGATCTCGCCCACCAGCGCCAGCGCCGTTTCGCGCCGAGCCTGGAGATCGGCCTTGGCGACGCGATAATCAGCCAGCTTCTGCTCGTTCGCCGGCGACATCGGCCCCAGGCTCTTGCCATTGTTGAGCCGGTCGATGGCTTCGTAAAGATATTCCCGCTCGCCGACCCGCTTGCGGACGAGGTTGTAGGGCAGCGCGGCCAGCGCCCGCTCGGCCTCGATCGCCGCCTCGTAGCGCGGACGCAGATTGACGAGCGCGCGCGCCTGCTCATCGGTGAAGGGTTTGACCGGCGCTGACATCCCCCCTTATCCTGCATTTTCTCCATTCTGGCAATATGCAGGATAAATACCATATTTTCAGATCAAAAAGCCGGGCGTTGCGCTGCTACTTCAGCCAGCGATAAGGCGAAAGCTCACTTGATACCGATAAAAATCGATGTTTATGGTGACCGGCAAAGCGCGCCGCATTCGCAAGTCGTCCTCGATCGCAATAATGGCCCCCCACTGATTGGCCGTTACGCGCCAAGTCGCTCGCTACATAACCCATGTATCACTTAAGTTCGACGAACAACAGCGTCCGACGGTTCTTGGAAACAGCAAGAATATCGATTGGTCCGGTATCGCTTGGATACTGTTGGCCGATTTGCTCTCCCTGCGCTGTATATGTCGTAATTCCGGCCCAACTCCGTCTGTGACCAGTTGGCGACCAGAAAATCCTCTAGATGCTTTTCCAGTGCGAAAGTGCTGGCATCTTCGATCACTTCACTCGTGGTGATGATAACCGGAGACGGCTCGCCCTCGATCAACTGCTCAATCTGGGCTGCGAAGCCTGAAATTCCGACTACCGTTCCTGGGACCTTGATCGACCTCCACAAGTCGTCAGGGATTTCCGACCTCGCCACCTTCTTTGGGAACCAGCGAACTTTGCGGCGCTGAGGCAACACATCATATGGCATGGCGTATTAGTCACTCGTGACCTCGCCAATTTGAAAGTTGCCCTCAGCAGCAGGACTAAGAACAAAGTCACCTATGCTCATGCCGCGTCCAACGGTCCATAACATGCCACACGCTAAACCGGCGGCGACGGCCGTGCCGCCCGGATGGCGTTCCAAATAGACCGGACGAACTTAACGTTAAAGTCGCGCCAGTCATCGCCAAATTGGCCGCTCAGGTCTTCACTAAAACCCCAATGAACGCCGATGAACCCCTCCCGCAGGCATTGCGCGGCAGGACTTCCATCACCGGCCAAGCGGGCGCGATATTAACTTCGGCTCAGCACGTCCTCTATCGCTCAGATAATCCCAACCGCCTTCCCAGCGCGTTCGAACATCCCCAGGATCGTCGCGACTTCCTCTTCCGAGTGTTCGGCGCAGAGGGAGCAGCGCAGCAGGGTCATGTTGGCAGGGGTCGCGGGCGGGCGGGCGAGGTTGACGTAGAGCCCCTCGTGCAGCAGCGCCTGCCACATCGCCGCGCCTTGCTCGAGGTCAGGCATTATCACCGCGATGATCGCGCTTTGCGGTTCTTCGGTGCCGAGCTTGAAGCCCAGCTTGGTCAAACCCGCGTGGAGGTTCTTGGAATTCTCCCACAGGTGCGCGCGCTTGTTGCTGCCGTGCATCAGCTTGCGGATGCTGGTCGCGGCGGTCGCGACGACGCTCGGCGGCAGGCTGGCGGTGAAGACGTATGGGCGGCACACCAGCCGCATGATCTCGAACTTCGGGTGGTTCGACACGCAGAAGCCGCCGACCGTGCCGACGCTCTTCGAAAACGTCCCGATCACGAAATCGACCTGGTCGAGCACGCCCTGGTCCTCGGCCACGCCGCGGCCGTGCTCGCCGATGAACCCCATCGAGTGCGCCTCGTCGACCAGCACCATCGCGCCGTGCGATTTGGCGACGCGGACCATTTCGGCCAGCGGGGCAATGTCGCCGAGCATCGAATAGACGCCCTCCAGCACCACCAGCTTGCCCGCGCCCTCAGGAATGCGGCGGAGGCGCTTTTCCATCGCCTCGATATCGTTGTGCTTGAATGGCACGACCTCGGCATCGCCCATCTTGCACCCGTCCCAGATGCTCGCATGGCTGTCGATGTCGAGGACGATGTAATCGCCCTTGCCCGCGATCGTGGAGATGATGCCGAGGTTGGCCTGGTAGCCGGTGGAAAAGACCATCGCGTGGTCCATCCCGTAGAACTCGCGCAAGGCATCCTCGCATTCGCGGTGGCCCTGGTAGGTTCCGTTGAGAACGCGGCTGCCGGTCGTGCCCGAACCGTAGTCCTCCAGCGCCTGCTTGCCCGCCTCGATCACGTCGGGATCGAAGGTCATGCCCATGTAGTTGTAAGTGCCCAGCAAAATGGTGTCGCGGCCGTTGCAGATCGCCCGCGTGGGGCTGAGCACGCGTTCCATCACCAGGCTGAAGGGATCCTCCTGCCCGGTGGCGAGCAGCCCTTCGCGCATCTGGATCAGGGGATCGAACTTGCTGAACAGGTCGGGCGCGTCACCGGTCAGCGCCTCCGGCCGATCGGGCTGCGAGATTCCTTCGCTCATCGGTGCGGCGCCATCTTGGTGACCGAGTCGATCAACTGGCCCCAGGTTTCGATCTCGGCCTGCTGGTTCATGCTGATGATGATGTCGAATTCATCCTCGATCGCGGCGACGAAATCCATCACTGTCAGGCTGTCGAATTCGAGGTCGCCGGCAAAGGTGGTGCCGTCCTCGATCGCCACGCCCTTCTGGTTGAAGGGTTCGGCGAGGCGGCGGATGCGAGTGTCGACTTCGGCGCGGTCCATCAGGGTTCCTGTCAATCTGTCGGTACGGCACGGGGCGCCGTTGCAATGGCCATGGGCAAAGCGGCTCGTACCCCTGCTTGTCAAGCATTGCCGCTGATGGCACTCCATCGCAATCGGGTCACCCTGGCGGGGGAGCGTGCGATGGAGCCGGGCGAAATCAAGCCGCGAGCGGGCGGTACCCAGTATTCGCCACACGCGATCCACCTGATGCGGACCGCGCAACTGAACACGCTGCAACTGTCGCAGATGGCGGACCAGAAGGCATCGATCCTGATGGGCGCGACGTTTCTCGTCTTCTCGATTTCGGTCAGCCGCGCGCTGACCGGCGAAATGCCGGTTTCGCTGGCCGTGCTGGCGGTGTTCTCCTTCCTCAGCTCGCTCTGCGCGGTGGCGGCGGTGCTGCCTTCGGTCGGTGGCAAGCGCCACTTGCCCGCGCGGCCAAACACGCTGTTCTTCGGCCACTTCGCCCACCTCGACGAAGATGAATGGGCGGCAGGCCTGCTCGCCGAGCTGGAAGACGACGAGACTGTTTTCCGCACCATGATGCACGATGTTTATCAAAACGGCCAAGTGCTCTACCGCCGCAAGTACCGCTTCCTTGCCTACGCTTACCGCCTGTTCATCGCGGGCCTGTGCGTCACGCTGGCCGTGTTTGCGCTCGAATGGATCAGAGGAGCGCTTTGACAGCCGCCATGAACGGACCGATCGAAACCGGTTTTGACAGGTAGTCCGAGGCGCCTGCGTCGCGGATGCGTTCCTCGTCGCCCTTGCCGGCATAGGCGGTCACGGCGAGGACCGGGGTCGTTGCCAGCGCGGTGTCGCGTTTCAACGCCGCGATCAGGTCAAGGCCCGAGATATGCGGCAGCTGGATGTCCATGATCACCAGGTCTGGTGCGAAAGCGCGGGCGGCGTTCAGCACCAGCTCGCCATCGGCGACCGGCTCGACCTCGAAACCGCTCGCGCGCAACACGTCGCAGAACAGTTTCCGGTTGAGGTCGTTGTCCTCGACAACCAGGATTCTCTTTGCCACAGGCCCTTCCTGATGGCGCAGCAATGGAAACGCGCCGCTGCCCGCCTTATGTTCCCAGCAGGATGCTGACAATTCACGCCGACGACCAATCCCCCGCCCACCTGCCTGACGATCCCGAGACGATCGCCCTGAGCGCGCTCGGCTGGGTGCTTTCGGACGACGACCGCGCCGAACGACTCATGTCGTTGACCGGGCTGGATGCCGATACCCTGCGCGATGGCCTGACCGAACCGGCGGTGCTGGGCGCGGTGCTCGAATTCCTCGTCAATCACGAACCCGACCTGGTCCTTGCTGCCGATGCGCTGGGGCGCCGGCCGGAAGAACTGGTCGCAGCGCATGGAAAGCTGACCGCGTGAGCCGCCCGCTGGTGATCTCCGACTGCGACGAAGTGCTGCTGCACATGGTCGCTCCGTTCCGCGACTGGCTTGACGAAACCCAGGGCGTTACATTCAGCATGGCGGGCAATAATTTCGCCACAGCGATGCGCTGGACCGAAAGCGGCCTGGCGGTCGAACAGCCCGATATCTGGCGCCTGCTTGGCGGATTCTTCGATACCGAGATGCACCGCCAGATGCCGATCGCCGGCGCGGTCGATGGAATCAACGCGCTGGCGGAGCACGCCGATGTGGTCATCCTCACCAATTTGAACGACGAGCGGCAAGTGCATCGCGTCCGCCAACTCGCCGACCACGGCATTCACGCACGGGTGTTCACCAATCAGGGGCCGAAAGGCCCGGCTTTGAAAGCGATCGTCGAAGAATATGCACCATCGCGGGCGCTGTTCATCGACGACCTGCCGCAGCATCACCATTCGGTGTCGCAGGACGTGCCCCATGTGCGCCGCCTGCACCTGTGCGGCGAGCCGATGCTCGCCCCGCATATCGACTGCGCGCACAAGGCCGGCCACGCGCACGCCCGGATCGATACTTGGGAGCACGCGCTTCCCTGGCTGATGGAACAGATTACCAAGCAGGAGGAGCAGGCATGACGATCGCGGCGAAACTGGCGGAACTGGGCATCGAATTGCCGCAGGCGGCGGCGCCGGTCGCGGCCTATGTGCCGGTGGTGGTGCATGGCGGCGTGGCGCATCTTTCCGGCCAGCTGCCGTTCGTTGATGGCAAGCTGGTGACCGGGCGGCTGGGCGAGGACGTCTCGCTGGAGGATGGCGTCGCCGCCGCGCGTGCCTGCGGGCTGATGATCCTGGCGCAGCTTCAGGCCGCCGGGCTGCTCGAGCGGGTGGAGCGGATTGTGAAGCTGGGCGCGTTCGTGAACTCTGCCGCAACCTTTACCGATCAGCCAAAGGTCGCCAACGGCGCGTCGGAACTGATGGCCGAAGTTTTCGGCGATGCCGGACGCCATGCCCGCAGCGCGGTCGGGGTGCCGGTCCTGCCGTTGGGGGCCGCGGTCGAGGTCGACGCGATTGTCGCCATTCGCGCCGATTGACGGCTGGCTGGCACCGGCGCCCCCGCCCGGCCGGGTCGGGTGGCTGCGCGAATGGCGCTATGCCCATCGCGGCCTGCACGGCCCCGGCGCGGTCGAGAATTCGCCCACGGCTTTCGACCTGGCGATGCGCGCGGGGCTGGGGATCGAATGCGACATCCAGCGCAGCCAGGATGGCCGGGCGATGGTGTTCCACGATTGGCAACTCGACCGCCTGACGGGTGAGAGCGGCCCCGTGGCTGGCCGCACGGCGGCGAAGCTGGCCATGATCAAACTGAACGGCGGCAAGGATGCCATTCCCACGCTCGACGCCTTGCTCGACCAGGTGGCGGGCAGGGTGCCGTTGCTTATCGAGATCAAGTCCAGGCGCGACCAACGGATCGGTCCGGTGTGCCTGGCGGTGCGCCGTGCGCTCGAAGGCTATCAGGGCAACCACGCGGTGATGAGTTTCGATCCGCGTGTACCGCGATGGTTCGCATCGCAGTCTCCGCGAACCATTCGCGGACTCGTGGTGACGGAGGAAGGCAAGCGCGGGCTCGGTGGAACGTGGGGGCGCCACGCGGCGCTGTGGCACGCACGACCTGATTTTCTCGCTTACGACGTGCGCGACTTGCCCAGCACCTTTGCCGCCGCCCAGCGTGCGCGGGCACTGCCTGTGCTCGCCTGGACCGTGCGCAGCGCTGAACTGGCCGCCGTGGCCGCCGCCCATGCGGACGCCCCGATCGCGGAAGGGGAAGGGCTACCGTGAGCGATGGTGGACTCGTCGCGCGGGTGCTCGGCGCGGTCGGCGATGTCCCGGCGCAGGCGTGGGACGCGCTGGCGGGCGAGGGCAATCCTTTTGTCAGCCACGCCTTCCTGACCGCGCTGGAGGATTCGGGCAGCGTGGGGCCGGGTTCCGGCTGGCAACCCGCGCCGATCGTGATCGAGGACGGCGCGGGCCACCTGCTCGGCGTGCTGCCCAGCTACGTCAAGGGGCACAGCCAGGGCGAATACGTGTTCGACCACGCCTGGGCCGACGCCTGGCAACGCGCGGGCGGGCGCTATTATCCCAAGTTTCAGATCGCCGCGCCGTTCACGCCGGCCACCGGGCCGCGCCTGCTGCTGGCGGACGATGCGTTCGCGCCGCCGCTGCTGTCGGCGGCGGAGCAGGTCTGTACGGGCAATGGTTTTTCCTCGGCGCACGCGACATTTGTTGATCCGGCGCAATTGCCGCTGTTCGAGGCAGCCGGATGGTTGCCGCGCAGCGACATCCAGTTCCACTGGTTCAACCGCGATTACCGCACCTTCGACGATTTCCTCGCCCAGCTTTCAGCGCGCAAGCGCAAGACGATTCGCAAGGAACGCGAAGGCGCGCGGGCCGGGCTGGACTTCGTCCATCTGCCCGGGAACGAGATCCGGCCCCAGCACTGGGACGCCTTCTGGGAGTTCTATCAGGACACCGGCAGCCGCAAGTGGGGCCAGCCCTACCTGACCCGTACCGCGTTCGACCTGATCGGCGAGCGGCTGGGTGACAAGGTGCTGCTGATGCTGGCGCTGGAAGAGGGCGTGCCCATCGCGGGCGCATTGAATTTCGTCGGTGCCGACACGCTCTACGGCCGCTACTGGGGCTGCACGCGCGAGGTGCGCTTCCTCCACTTCGAGTTGTGCTATTATCAGGCGATCGAGGCGGCCATCGAGCGCGGGCTGGCCAGGGTGGAGGCGGGCGCGCAAGGCCCGCACAAACTGGCGCGTGGCTACCAGCCGGTCGAAACCTGGTCCGCGCACTGGATCGCCGATCCGGGTTTCCGCGATGCGGTGGCCGATTTCCTTCAGCGCGAGCGCGCCGGGATTGCGGTCGATCGCGAATGGCTTGCTGGCCGGACCCCGTTCAAGCGGGGTTAGCGGTTTGCGCTTCGCTGTTGGGGCGAAGCCGGACCAGCCATTTACGCCACCTTGCGCTCGCCCTGGCCGAGCCATTCGCGCGCGCGGCGCTGGGCTTCGGCAATTTCGCGCGCGGTCATCTCATCGGACACGTCGGCGCGGCACCACGATGCTTCCTCGTGACCCTTCAGCGCGGCGAGGTTGAACCATTTGTGCGCCTCGATCAGGTCGCACGGCGCGCCGTGGCTGCCGGTCGAATAAGCCACGCCCAGGTCGTAGAGCGCGGTGATGTCCCCCTGCGCCGCAGCCGCGAGGCAGCTTGCCACCAGCAGGTCGGTGATCGCGTTCGCCTCGGCCGGATAGGCCAGTCCGCCTTGTATCGGAGTGAGCTCCATTGCTTGGTCCCCCATGTTCGGGCGGTCCCCAGTCCGCCGTCAGGCTCCGTTGTTCGCCCGCACATGGTCAACAAATCGTTAACGCCGTGCCGGAAAAATTAACCTCATCTTGTTCTGGCTTGCTTAATGGTCGCGGCCCTAGGCGCCTTTCCCGATTGCGCCTTGTGCGTATCCGGGGCGGCGATTATAGGCGCGCGCATCGGGTCGCCACGTGGCCACCGGTATTGACCGGGGCAGCGGGACGAGGCGACCGGGTGCACGGAACTGCGTTTGAGAGGACGACCATGGCGACCGCTGCCAGTGATGCCGAAATCCTTGAGAAAGCTCGTCAATCGTTCGGGCCGGATTATATTCCGCGCGATGATGAACCGTATATGGGCGACAAGCAGCTTGATTATTTCCGCATGCTGTTGCTCGAATGGAAGAAATCCATTCACACTGCTGCCGGGGCTACGTTGCAATCGCTGCAGGACGGCCCGATCCGCGAGCCCGATCTCAACGACCGCGCCTCAAGCGAAACCGACTGGGGGATCGAACTCAGGACCCGGGATCGCCAGCGCAAGCTGATCGCGAAGATCGATTCCGCGCTGCGCCGCATCGACATGGGCGAATATGGATTTTGCGAGGTCACCGGCGATCCGATCGGACTGAAGCGGTTGATCGCCCGTCCGGTCGCGACCATGACGGTCGAGGCGCAGGAAGCACACGAGCGGCGCGAAAAGGTGTCGCGCGATGACTGAACGAACATCCCTTCCCGCTCATTAAGCTTTCCTTAGGCGGTGCCCCGATAGACCGCGCGTGAATGGGGCGCCCTGCCCGGTGTCCGACCGGGCAAGTGAAGGAGCAACGGACACGGGTATGTCGGGGGTCGATACCAGAACAATTTCGCGCGACAGCCTGTTCATGATGGCTTCCGTCCGTTTCGAGGGTGCCGACGCGGAGTATCGCATCAAGGTTCGTAACCTGTCCGCCGGCGGAATGATGGCCGAAGGCGACGTGCGCGTCGAACGCGGCGCCCGGCTGCATGTGAACCTGCGCAACATTGGCTGGGTCGCGGCGACGGTCGCCTGGGTTCAGGACAACCGCTGGGGTGTCGCTTTCACCGTCGAGGTCGACCCGATGCTGGCGCGTGCCAATGTCACCGCGGGCGGCGATATCAGCACACCGCGATTTGTGCGGCCTTCCTCGATCCTGCCGGATCACGCGCAGACCGATCCCAACCGGCTTCGTCCGATTTGAGCGCCCGCGGCGAAATGCGCCGCTGACCTTGGCCGCACGACTTGCTAAGGGTCGCTGGCGATGGCCCTGTTATCCAGCATCCGTATGTTGCGGCCCCTGTCGTTCGCGCTGGCGCTGGCCGGGTGCGGAATGGGCCAGGACGATACGGTCGTCGACATCGCGTATATCGACAGCGCCGATGCCCTCGCGCCCAGGGGCCTGCGGCTGTCGCCAGCCGGGCAGCACGTGCGCGCCGCGACCCGCGAGGGGCTCGTTGCGCTTGATGCTGCGGGCGAAGTCGTGCCAGCCGTGGCCGAGCGCTGGATCGTGACCGAGGATGGGCTGAGTTACATTTTCCGGCTGCGCGATTCGAGCTGGCCCGATGGACGGCCGATTACCTCCCAATCGGTGCGCGACAAGTTGCGGCGCACCATCGAGCGGCTGGACGGCACCACGCTGGGCCTCGATCTCGCTCAGGTGGACGAGGTGCGGGCGATGGCGGGACGCGTTGTCGAGGTGCGCCTGTCGGCGCCGATGCCCGGTTTCCTTCAGTTGCTTGCCCAGCCCGAGCTTGGCTTCGAGGATGATGGCCGGGGTCTGGGGCCGATGCGCGCCGTGGCCGATGGCGATGCCATCGTGCTGGCCGCGCTCCCGCCGCAGCAACGCGGATTGCCGGAAATGGAAGGCTGGGCAGACGCCGTGCTGGACGTGCGCCTGCGCGCGCTGACGGCGGCCGAAGCAGTCGCGGCGTTCGACGCGGGGGAGGCCGACCTGGTGTTCGGCGGGACGCTCGCCAACTGGCCACTTGCCGATACCGGCGCCCTGTCGCGCGGCACGGTGCGGCTCGATGCGGCGCTGGGTCTGTTCGGGCTCGCCTTCATGCACGGCGACGGGTTTTTTGCCGATGCCGCCAACCGAGAAGCGCTCGCGCTGGCGATCGACCGCGACAACGTGCTCCAGCCGTTCAACATCGGCGGCTGGGTGCCGACCAACCGGATCGTGCCACCCGAGCTGAGCGAAGCCGAACGCGGCGCGCCCACCCCCGAACGCTGGGCCGACAGCACGATCGAGGCGCGCCAAGCCGAAGCGGCGCGGCGTGTCGCGGCGTGGGAGGCGGCGAGCGGCGAACCGCTGGTATTGCGGTTGTATCTCCCGCCGGGGCCGGGGTCGGACTTGCTGCTGCGCCGCGTCGCGCGCGATCTTGCGGCGGCGGGAATCGGCGTGCGCCGCGCCGACCAAGCCGCGCGCGCCGACCTGGCGCTCAAGGACCGGATGGCACGGTATGGCGGCTCGCGCTGGTTCCTCAACCAGTTCAACTGCCGCGTCGTGCGCGGCCCATGCGCGCCCGAGGCGGACGCATTGGTCCGCGCCGCGGCAACCTCTACCGATGGGCAGGAACGCGTCGCACTGCTGGCCGAGGCGGAGGCGGCGTTGCTGGCGCAGAACGTCTTCGTGCCTCTTGGCGCGCCGATCCGCTGGTCGCTCGTGCGCGGCGGAATCGATGGGTTTCAGGAGAACCGCTGGAACCTCCATCCCTTGTTCCCGTTCGCGCAGGCGCCCATCTAAGGCGCGGCGCGAATTTTCGTGCGGGAGAACGTCGATGCCCGATCCGATCCGCCCGCAGACCATGGGCTTCACCCTGCCGACCGGTAACGACCCGGTTTCGATCCGCCGGCGGATCGAGGCGATGGAATACCTCCTCGAACGCAGCTTCGTCATCCCGGGAACCCAGTATCGTTTCGGGCTCGACGGGATCGTGGGCCTGGTCCCCGTGGTCGGCGACCTGATCACGACGGCGATGGGCGCCTATCTGGTGTGGGAGGCGAAGAACCTTGGCCTGCCAAGGTGGAAGCTGTGGCGCATGGCGGGCAATGTCGGGTTCGATACGCTGCTGGGCGCGGTGCCGCTGGTCGGCGATGCGGCGGATTTCCTGTTCCGCTCGAACACGCGTAACCTGCGGATCGTCAAGCGCCACCTCGACAAGCACCATCCGGCGGCGCGTACCATCGAGGGATAGGCGTTTGTTCGGCACTCTCATGGCATTCGTCGTGAGTTTGTCGCACCCGTTTGGTTGATCAAGGACTGGTGATTTCGTTCGTCACGCCTTCGCGCTATGCCGCGCGTCATGGCCAGCGACACCACGTATTCCAGCTACCTCGATCTAGACCGCATTCTTGCCGCCCAGCACCCGGTGTCGGGCGCGCATGACGAGATGCTGTTCATCGTCGTGCATCAGGCGAGCGAGCTGTGGCTCAAGTTGTGCCTGCACGAACTGACCGCTGCGCGCGACTGCATTACGGTCGACAACTTGCGCCCCGCGTTCAAGATGCTCGCCCGCGTTGCCCGCGCGCAGGGGCAGCTGATCCAGAGCTGGGACGTGCTTTCGACGATGACCCCGCACGACTACTCGACCGTGCGTCCGCACCTGGGCGGATCGAGCGGATTTCAGTCCGCGCAGTACCGGATGATGGAATTCATAATGGGCGCGCGGAAACCCGAGATGGCCCGCATGCACGAGGCGACGCCCGAGGTCGCCGCGATGTTGCGCGCGGAACTCGGTCGCCGCAGCATCTATGCCGAGGCGGTGCACCTGCTCGCCCGGCGGGGGTTCGCCATTCCTGCCGAGGTGCTGGAACGCGGGCACGAGGGTTCGTGGGAGCATTCCGCGGACGTCGAGGCGGCCTGGGCCGAAATCTACCGCGACCCGCAACAGCACTGGGATCTCTACGAATTGGCCGAGAAACTGGTCGATCTCGAATACCACTTCCAGCGCTGGCGCTTCGGGCACTTGAAGACGGTCGAACGGATCATCGGCTTCAAGACCGGCACCGGCGGCACGCCTGGCGTGCCTTATCTGGCGGGCGTGCTGAAACAGGCGTTCTTCCCCGAACTGCTGAGCGTGAGGACGGCGTTGTGACCGACACCATGCTGGATCGCGCCCGCGAATTCGACCGCGCCGATCCGCTCGGCGAATACCGCGCGCGGTTCGCGCTGCCCGAGGGGGTGATCTACCTCGACGGCAATTCGCTCGGCGCGCTTAAAAGGGCCACGCCCGACAGGCTTGCGCAAGTGGTTCGCGGCGAGTGGGGCGAGGGGCTGATCCGCTCTTGGAACAGCGCAAGCTGGATCGACCTTCCCCAGCGCGTCGGGGCAAAAATCGCGCCGCTGGTCGGCGCCGCGCCGCACGAGGTGATCGCGGCGGATTCGACCAGCGTGAACCTGTTCAAGCTGATCGCTGCGGCGCTGGCGATGCGTCCCGGCCGCAAGGTCATCCTCAGCGAGCCGGGCAATTTTCCAACCGACCTCTACATGATCGCCGGGCTGGAAGCGCAGGGGCTGGCGACTCGCCGCCTCGCGCCGCGCGAACGGCTGGCCGGGGCGCTGGATGAGGACGTCGCGCTGCTGCTCCTCACCCACGTCCATTACAAGACCGGCGCGATCCATGACATGGCCGCGCTCACCCGCACCACACACGCGGCGGGCGCGCTGGTGCTATGGGACTTGTCGCACAGCGCGGGCGCGCTGCCGGTCCATCTCAACGCGTGCGAGGCGGATTTCGCGGTCGGCTGCGGCTACAAGTACCTGAACGGCGGCCCCGGCGCCCCGGCCTTCGCCTTTGTGGCCGAGCGGCACCACGACGCGCTCCAGCAGCCCCTGACCGGCTGGATGGGCCACGCCGCGCCCTTCGCCTTCACCGACGATTATGCGCCCGCACCCGGCGTGGCGCGCCTGCTCTGCGGCACCCCGCCAATCCTCGGGCTGGCGGCGCTGGAAGTGGGCGTGGACATCGCCGCCGAGATCGGCATCGACCGCCTCTATGCCAAGTCGCAGGCGCTATCGGAATTCTTCCTCGAATGCCTGCGCGAACGCGGCGTCGACCTTGACCTAGCCAGCCCCGCCGACGCTGCCCAACGCGGCAGCCAGCTCTCGTTCCGCCACCCGCACGCCTACGCGCTCAGCCAGGCGCTGATTGCCCGCGGCGTCATCGGCGATTTCCGGGACCCCGACATCCTCCGCCTCGGCTTCGCGCCGGCGTACCTACGGTTTGAGGACATCGCCGAAGCCGCCCGCCACCTCGCCGAAATGCTGGCAAGCGGCGAGTGGCAACGAGCGGAGTTCCAAGAACGAGCGGCGGTCACGTGACCTTCGTCATCCCAGCGAAAGCTGGGATCGCTCGCCACAGGCTCGTCGCTGTTGGATAGCGGCTCCAGCTTTCGCTGGCGTGACAGAGTGCCTCACTCCTCCAGCTCGATGTCCCAATAGAGCCAGTCCCGCCACGTCTCGTGGAGGTAGTTCGGCGGGAAGCTCTTGCCTTGTTGCTGCAACTGCCAGTGCGTCGGGCGGATCGGCTGGCAGTGGAGCACCATCTGCGCCTGTCGGGGCGTGCGCCCGCCCTTCTTCATGTTGCACGGCGCGCAGGCGGTGGCGATGTTTTCCCAGGTCGTGCGGCCGCCCAGGCGGCGGGGGACGACGTGGTCGAAGGTCAGGTGGTGCGTGTCGCCGCAATACTGGCAGGCGAAGCGGTCGCGCAGGAACAGGTTGAAGCGGGTGAAGGCGGGAAACTCGCTGGGCTTCACATACTGCTTGAGCGCGATCACGCTCGGGATCTTCATGTCGAGGCTGGGGCTGTGGACCTCGCGGTCGTAAGTCGCCACCACGTCGACCCGGTCGAGGAAGATCGCCTTGATCGCCGTCTGCCACGGCCACAGGCTGAGGGGGTAGTAGGAGAGCGGGGTATAGTCCGCATTAAGGACGAGGGAGGGGCACGACGCGAGATTGCGCGTCGGATCCTCCACCGTACTTCGTACCCGGTGCATCCTTTCGATCAGATCGGCTCTGAACACGTCGGCGTTCCTCCCTGATGCAGGTGAGTTGCCCATTTGCAGGGTTTGGCGTCAACCCGGTTACAGACAGGCTATCCACAGGGGTGTCCACTAGAACGAACCTGCAACGACCCTGCAATGATATGGCAGAGCCATGATAACCCGCTTCGCCCCCAGTCCCAATGGCTCGCTCCACCTCGGCCATGCGTTCTCGGCGATCGTGGCGCACGACCTTGCGGCGGCGCGCGGCGGCCGGTTCCTGCTGCGGATCGAGGACATCGACGGGGTGCGCTCGCGCCCAGAACTGGCGGATGCGTTCCGCGCCGACCTCGGCTGGCTCGGCCTCGCGTGGGACGAGGTGCCGGCGCAGTCCACCCGGCTCGCAAGCTATGCCGTGGCTGCGGAGCGGCTGCGCGACGGGGGACTGCTCTATCCCTGCTCCTGCACCCGGACCGAGGTGGCGGCGGAGGCTCTGGCCGTGGGGCCTGACGGGCCTGTCTACTCGGGGCGCTGTCGCATCGATGGGCCGGTGCCTGGACTGCCAGTCGCATGGCGGCTGGACGTGGCCAAGGCACTCGAACAAACCGGGCCGCTGACGTGGCACGACGAACTGGCGGGCGATCAGGCCGCGCGGCCCCAACTGCTCGGCGACGTGCTGCTGGTGCGGAAGGACGAGCCCGCCAGCTATCACCTCGCCGCGACGCTCGACGATGCGGCGGACGGCGTGACGCTGGTGACGCGGGGGCGCGACCTGTTCGCCGCCAGCCATGTCCACCGGCTGCTCCAGGCGCTGCTCGGCCTGCCGGTGCCGCGCTGGCACCACCATGCGCTGCTGCTCGACGGAACAGGGCAGAAGTTGGCCAAGCGGCGCGGCTCTTCGTCGCTGGCGGATTTGCGGTGGGCGGGAGCTTCGGGTGAAGCCTTGGCGAACGATCTTCGACGAGGACGATTCCCTGCTGGAATTGCGCTCGGGAAAGCCTAGATATGGCGCATGACCACATTCCTCGTCATTGTGCTCGTGGTGCTGATGGCACTCGTCGTCTATTCCCTGGTGCGCGGCATCATCGCGTTCATGAAAAGCACCAAGATGGATCTCGAACGCGGCGACGATCACGTCGGCGCGAGCGAGATGCAGTTGATGCAGAACAAGATGATGTTCGCCCGCATCAAGTACCAGGCGCTTGCGGTGCTGGTGGTCGTGGTTCTGCTCGCCGCGACGCGTTAAGCCACGCACGGGATCGCTTGCATCGCGTCGGTGCTTCGCCCACAGCGACCCGGCTTCGCGGCGGGAGCGTCGATCGATGGTAAAGCTCAACAAGATTTACACGCGTACCGGTGATGATGGAACCACCGGCCTTGTCGATGGGTCGCGCCGCGCCAAGCACGCCGCCCGGATCGAGGCCATCGGCGCCGTGGACGAGGCGAACAGCGCGATCGGGCTGGCCGCAGCGGCATTGGGCGAAGCGAGCCATGCCGAGGCTCTGTTCCGCATCCAGAATGACATGTTCGATCTTGGCGCCGACCTCGCTACGCCTGGCGACGATTTCGCGCCCGGCGAGATGACGTTGCGGATGGTTGCCTCGCAAACGTCGTGGCTGGAAAAGGCGATTGATACGCTTAACGAAGCGCTGGAACCGCTGGCCAGCTTCGTTCTGCCGGGCGGCAGCGAGGCGGCGGCGCGCGCGCATGTTGCTCGCGCCGCGGTGCGGCGGGCGGAACGGTCGATCACCGCGCTGGCCGCTGCCGAGCCGGTCAACCCGGCCGCCGTCGCCTATATCAACCGCTTGTCGGACTACTTGTTCTGTCTGGCACGAGTCCTGAACGATGGCGGGCGTGCCGACGTGAAGTGGGTGCCCGGCGCCAACCGTTGAATGCGTCATGTCCTTGCACATGGCGCCATTGCCGCTAACGAGCGGGCCGTGCTGCATTTGCGAAGGAAATCGGCGTTGCGAAAAGTGGCTGTTATCGGGGCGGGCCAGATGGGCTCGGGAATCGCGCAAGTCATCGCGCAACACGGCATCGATGTGCTGCTTTCCGACGTCGACCTTGCCCGGGCGGAGCAGGCGCGCGCGGGCATCGACCGGTCGCTCGGCAAGCTGGTGGGCAAGGGCAAGCTGGAGATCGCCGATGCGGAAGCGGCCCTCGCGCGGATAACCGCGATCGCCGACTATGCCCCGATGGCCGAAGTTGACCTGATCATCGAAGCCGCGACCGAGCGCGAGGAGATCAAGCAAGGCATTTTCGAGAGCGCGGGCAAGGTGATGGCGCCCGGCGCAATCTTGGCGTCGAACACCAGCTCGATCCCGATCACCCGCATGGCCAACCATGCCCCCGATCCGGCGCGGTTCATCGGGCTGCATTTCTTTAACCCCGTTCCGGTGATGCAGCTGATCGAGGTCATCCCCGGCCTCGCCACGTCGTCCGAAACGACACGGGCTGTCGTTGCCTTTGCCGAACGGCTGGGCAAGCAGGTGGTGCTGAGCCAGGACGAGCCCGGCTTCGTCGTCAACCGCATCCTGCTGCCGATGATCAACGAGGCGGTGTTCGTCCTGGGGCAGGGCACAGCCAGCGTGGCCGATATCGACAAGGGTTGCCGCCTGGGTCTCAACCATCCGATGGGTCCGCTGCAATTGGCGGATTTCGTTGGGCTCGATACCTGCCTCGAGATCATCGACGTGCTCTACACCACCACACGCGACACGAAGTATCGGCCTGCGCCCTTGCTGGTGAAATATGTCGAGGCTGGCTGGCTGGGCCGCAAGACCGGCAAGGGGTTCTACGACTATTCGGGCGAGGAACCCGTGCCGACGCGGTGATTTGCGGGAACGGAGCGGCCAGCGGCGAGGTTGATCGGGGCAAGGAGAAACCCGATGAACCGACCGCAAGAGGATATCGCCCCGGAAGCTCACAATGACGAGCAGGACGACGAGCGCAGCCAGGCGCAGACAGTCGCAAACGAGGCGCGTGGCCAAAACGCGGCCAGCCCCGCAGACAGCCGCAAGGCTTCGGCATCAGGCGACGAGTCGGCGCCGGACCTGGTCGATCACATGCGCGACATGGAAACGTCCGGCCGGATCGACATGAGTGCTTATCGCGGCGAGCCAAACCACGACGACAACGTCGACAAGTACGGCAAGGGCCATGACGACGATGGCCTGAGGGGTGATGGCAGCTGATGTCTCGCCGCCCCGCCGTTCAGGCGGGGCGGCACAAGCGCTTCGTCAATCCAGATCGCTGGCTGCGATCGTGGTCAGATTGGTTGCCTTGCGGGTATTTTCCGCGAGCGTCGCGTCGGGCGAGGCGATTAGCCCGATCGCGGTCAAGGGTCCGTCTCGGCCCCAGCTCTTGGTCCATTGCGCGATGAACTCCTGCAACCCCGGAATTGCACCGACGTGAGCCTTCTTCACGTAGATGAACATCTGCCGTGCCGCCGGATAACTGGTACTGGCGATGTTGTCGTAAGTGGGCTGCGCGCCGTTCATGGGTAGCCCCTGAACCGCGCCCGCGTTTTCCTCGAGGAACGAATAGCCGAATATCCCGATCGCGCGCGGATTGCCGCCAATCTTCTGAACGATCAGATTGTCCTGCTCGCCCTGGTCGACATATTTGCCGTCCGCGCGCACCTCGGTGCAGACCTGCTCATGCTGGTTCTCGTCGCTTTCCGCCAGCGCTGCCATGCGCGGATCAGCGTCGCAGCCAATCTCGAGGACCAGTTCCTTGAGCGAATCGCGGGTGCCGGACGTCGACGGCGGGCCGTAGACCAGGATCGGCACGTCGGGGAGCGACGGATCGACATCGGACCAGGTTTGCGCGGTCTGTTCTTCGCCATAAGGGCGCGCGGCAATCGCCTTGTAAACGATCTCCGGCGTGAGGTTCATCGTGATGCCGCCCTGCGCCGACGCGAACACGAGCCCGTCAAGACCGATCTGGAGTTCGACCACGTCGGTCACGCCGTTCGACACGCATGTTTCAAACTCGCTGGCCTTCATGCGGCGCGAGGCATTGACGATATCAGGGTGCTGCGGGCCGACGCCGGCGCAGAACAAATTGATGCCGGCGCCCGAGCCGGTGGATTCGATCAGCGGCGCGCCGAATTGCGGGTTTGCCTGGGTGAATTGTTCCGCGACCTTCTTGGCGAAGGGAAACACTGTCGAGGAGCCGACGACGCGCACTGCATCGCGGGTGCCGCCGCCCGATCCCGCACCGCCGCACGCGGCCAGCGCGATCGAGGACAACGCGGCAAAAGCAAACTTGCTGGTCAGTTTCATGGGTCTATTCCCCCTTGGACAACATGCGGGCGCGATAAGGGCCGTGTGTGACAAGTCTATGACAGAGAGGTACGCCTCAGAAATCGATCTGGGCCCGCAGGCCGAAAGCATCGACACCATAAGCGCGGTCGCCATCCGCTAGCGGGAAGAGGGCATCGACGTATTGCAGCCGCCCATAGTTTGCGAGCAGCATCGTGTAATCGGTGGGCTTCCATACAAGCGAAATAAGGTATCCGTCCTGCTGGCCACCGATGACCCCCGCATCGCTCAGATCGAGGTGATCATAGCGCAGGTTGACCTGGAGCGAGCCCCAGCCCCCCTCGCCAACCGGGCGCGCGGGTTTGGTCCGGTCGAACTTGCCTGCGCCATAGCCGCGCGTATCGCCTGGTGTCAGGAACATGCCCACCTCGGCATAGCCGCCGAAAAATGTCGGGTCGGCCTGCGCCCCTGGGCGCGAAACGCGCTGCCAGAACGTTTCCGCCGCTGCGTGGAACGGGCCGGATATGACCGCCCCCTCCATTCCCCAGCCAAATTCGCTCGCGGCGCCGAGCGTTCGGGTGTCGACCCAGCGATCGTCGGTGAAGTGGACCAGCGGCCGCTGCCGGTATCGCACGGTGCTGCCAGATTCGAGGTCGGTGTAATGGACCGAGGCGCCAAGATGGAATCGCGCCTTGCCCACCACCGGCATGGCCACAATGCGGCCATCGGCGGACCAGTTACGATTGGAAAGAGCGTCGATATTGTCCGTGAACAGGCCAGCCTGCACCAGCAACGGGCCGCTCGCGTATTCAATGCCTGCGCCGACCCGCCGTTCGAACCCGAAGGCATCGGTGAAGGCCGCACGCTCGATCATGCTGGTGTGCAGGCTGCTCGTCAGTTCTTCCAAAGACTGGAAACCGTTGAACTGGCCGACGCTCACCGTGACATCGCCGCTTTCGTAGGTGATTATCGCGTCGGTCAGCTCCACGTCGTTATCGGCGAAATCGATTTCGAACTTGTATCCGAAGTTGCCCGGCATGGTGCCCGACGCGCCAACCCTGATACGGCGCGCCTCGCTGCCGAAGCCGTCGTCGCGGCCCGCCGAGGCCGGGGCCGACACCGTACCCACGTCATATTGCAACCGGCCGCGCGGTTTGAAACTCCATCCGTCCTCGCTTGCGATCTCCGGCGCACCCTTGAAGGCGATTGCCGGTGCGGCATCGGCTTCGGGCGAAGTTCCGGCCGGGGCGACAATGGCGGGTGCGCGAGCTTCCGCCTCGGCCAGTTCCGCTTCCAGGGTATCGACCCGCGCGGCCAGCCTGGCGAGCTCCGCACGCATCGCGGCAATCTCGGCATCGGCGCTGCTTTGCGCCGCGGCAGGCTCGATCCAGCCCGCGGCAAGGGCCAGGGCAAAAGCGGATGCGGATAAGGGTTGTTTCATCCCGGTTGCAGTTCCCTAACACTAGAATGTCAGAACGGTGACGCCCGTATGGCCGATATATGACATATGCATGACATCAGCGGTGCCGCAGCGGATAATGCGGTAGCCCGTACGCCGCAACCAGCGAGGCGCGGCCTGCCTTGCCCCGCCCTGGTTTCAATTGTAACGGCCATCGCCCAGAGCGGAGTATCCTCACGATGCGCATCGGTTGCCCCAAGGAAATCAAGAATCATGAATATCGCGTGGGGCTTACGCCGGAAAGCACGCGGGAGCTGGCATTGCGCGGCAACGAAGTCTGGATCGAAAGTGGCGCTGGCCAAGGCATAGGCGCGACCGACGAGCAATACCGTGCCGCTGGCGCGAAGATCGTCGACGGGCCTGATCCCATCTTCGCGGAATGCGAACTGGTGGTGAAAGTGAAGGAGCCGCAGGCGGTCGAGCGCGCCAAGCTGCGCGAAGGGCAAGTGCTTTATACTTATCTCCACCTCGCGCCCGATCCGGATCAGACACGGGAACTCGTCGCCAGCGGGGTGACCGCGATTGCCTACGAAACCGTGACGGGGCCGGGCAACACCCTGCCGCTGCTCAAGCCCATGAGCCAGGTCGCGGGTCGCATGAGCATCCAGGCTGGCGCGACCGCGCTGGAAAAGGCGCACGGCGGTCGCGGCGTTCTGCTCGGCGGTGTTCCGGGCGTGCTGCCCGGCCGGGTGATGGTGATCGGCGGCGGCGTGGTCGGTTTCAACGCGGCGCAAATGGCGGTTGGACTGGGCGCTGACGTCACCATCCTCGACCGTGATCCCGAAGTGCTCGAACGTCTGGGCACGCATTTCGAAAGCCGCGCCAAGACACGCTTTTCCAACAGTGCCAACATCGAACAGATGATCGGAGAGGCGGAACTGGTCATCGGCGCGGTGCTGATCCCTGGTGCCGCGGCGCCCAAGCTTGTTACCCGCGAGACGCTCAAGCTCATGAAGCCGGGCGCCGTGCTGGTCGATGTGGCGATCGATCAGGGCGGATGCTTCGAGACCAGCCGTCCGACCACGCATGCCGAGCCGACCTATGTCGTCGACGGCATTGTGCATTATTGCGTGGCCAACATGCCCGGGGCGGTCGCCCGGACCAGCACTTACGCGCTGAACAACGTCACCTTGCCCCATGCCCTGCGGATTGCCGAGCTCGGCTGGAAAGGCGCGCTTGCCGCCAACCCCCATCTGGCGGAAGGGCTGAACGTCCACGCCGGAAAGGTGACGTATCGCGCGGTTGCCGAGGAACTTGGCTACGACTGGCTTCCGGTGGCGGACACGCTCGGCTGATCACAGGAACGGCGCAATGATTTCGGGCCGGACGCGTGCCAGCCGCCCGGTCGCGCGCTCCAGCATTGCCCATGTGGTGTTGGCCGAGACAATGACCTTGCCCGCGGCGTCGCGAAACTCGACGCGCCGTACCGAGGTTGCTCCGCGTGGCTCGCCCGGAATCCAGGTTTGCCCCGTCACCCGGTCGCCCTCGCCGATATTGCCGCGATAATCGATCTCGTGCCGGGTCACGAGCCACACGAAACGATCGCGGTGTTCGGCGCTTGCCGCCGCATCCCAGTGCGCGGTGGCGAGGTCCTGGATCCACTGGACCCACACCGCGTTGTTGACGTGGCCCATCACGTCGATGTGCTCCGCGCCCGCGGTGAAGGTCTTGTGATAGGGTTCGCTCACTCGGCCAGCCCGAGCTGCCACAGCACGAAGGCGAACTCCTCCGCCGTCTCGTAGAGCGCGGTGAAGCGGCCCGACTTGCCGCCGTGGCCCGCGCCCATGTTGGTCTTGAGCAGCAGCTCGTTCTCGTCGGTCTTGGTCGCGCGCAGCTTGGCGACCCACTTGGCCGGTTCCCAATAGGTCACGCGGGGATCGTTGAGACCGGCGGTGACCATCAGCGGCGGATAGTCCTGCGCCACGACCTGATCGTAAGGGCTGTAGCTGAGCATGTAGGCGAAGGCCTGCTTGCTCTCGATCGGATTGCCCCATTCGGGCCATTCGCCCGGCGTCAGCGGCAGGCTGGCGTCTAGCATGGTGTTCATGACATCGACGAACGGCACGTGCGCCACCACCGCGCCCCACAGGTCGGGATCGGTGTTGACGACCACGCCCATCAGCTCGCCCCCGGCCGATCCGCCGCTGGCGCTGATCCTGCCCTTGGCGGTATAGCCCTGGTCGATCAGTCCCTTGGCCACATCGACGAAGTCGTTGAAGGTATTGGTCCGCTCGTTCAGCTTCCCCTGCAAATACCAGCGCCGCCCGAGATCGTCGCCGCCGCGGATATGCGCGATGGCATAGGCCATGCCCCGGTCGAGCAGGCTGAGGCGCGAGGCGGAAAAGCCCGGCGGGATCGCGTAACCATAGGCGCCATAGGCATAGAGATGCAGCGGTCCGCCAGCCGGACGATCCTTGCGCATGACCACGCTGACCGGCACCTGCGTCCCGTCGCGCGCGGTCACCATGAGCCGCTCGGTCTTGTAGAGCGAAGCGTCGTAGCCGCTGGGGATTTCCTGCTGCTTGAGCAGTTCGAGCCGCCCGTCGGCGACATGGTAGTCATAGACCGAGGACGGCGTGACCATCGACTGATAGGCGAGCCGCAGCTTGTCGACCGCATATTCGGGGTTGTTGGAGAGGCCCGTGTCGTAGCTCGCCTCGGGAAAGGCGATCGGCGTCACCGTATCGCTGCCATACTGGCGCAACTGCACCTGATCGAGACCAGCGAGCCGTCCTTCCGTGACGTAGAAGTCGCGATAGAGTTCGAAGCCGGTCAGGTAGAATTCGTCCGAGCCCGCCAGCAGTGTTGTCCATTCGCCCGGCGTCGCCAAGGGGGCGGTGGCGAGGCGAAAATTGACGTGGTCGTCATTGGTGTGGACCCACAGCGTGCCGTCACGAACATCGACATCGTATTCGACGCCCTTCCGGCGCGCCTTGACCAGCACATGCGCCCCGGTCGGGTTGGCGGCGGGGACGAGACGGACCTCGCTTGTCTCGTTGTCTCCGGTAGCGATCACCAGCCAGTCGTCCTGCGCCGAGAGCCCCGCGGCGACGCTGAACCCGTCGTCCGCCTCGCGGTACAGCTCCACGTCCTCGCTCACCGGCGTGCCGATCCGGTGGAGGCGGACGTTGTCGACGCGCCAGTTGTCGTTCACAGGGCCATAAACCAGCGCACTGTCGTTCGCGACCCAGGTGAGGCCCGAATTGATCCCGGGGATCTCGTCGGGCAGCAGCTCGCCGGTGGTGAGGTCCTTGATCCGCGCGGTGTAGCGTTCGGAGCCGTTGTCGTCCGCCGAATAGGCGAGATAGCGCCCGTTCTGGCTGACCGATGCGGCGCCGAGGCGGAAATACTCCTTGCCCTCGGCAAGCTGGTTCTCGTCGAGGATCAGCACCGGCTCGCCGCCCGCCACCGCGCGGCGGTAGTGCTTGCGGTATTCCTTCCCCTCCTCGAATTCGGACCAGTAGAGCCAGTCGCCGTCCTTTTGCGGAACGGTCGCGTCGTCCTGCTTCACCCGGCCCTTCAGCTCCTCGAAGATCGTTTCGACGAGTGCCTTTCGCGGTGCCATCCGCGCCTCGAACCAGGCGTTTTCCTGGTTGAGGTATTCCAGCACGTCGGGATCGTCGACCTTGGGATACGATTTGTCGTGCAGCCAGTGGTACGGGTCCGAAATGGTGATCCCGTGGTGGGTGTAGCTGTGCTCGCGCTGGTCGGCGACGGGTGGGCTGGTGGGTGCGGGCAAGGGCTGGGATTCCTGGGCTTGGGCGGTGGTACTGGCCGCCAGGGCGACGGCGACGAGTAGCAGCTTGTTCATGGCGATAGCCCCCTAGAGATCATGGTTCGGGTGGCAAGCCCGGCTTCACAAGCCTATGTTGATCGGCATTTCGCGGCAAGCAGCCGTCCAACATACAATCGACAGGATCGACGAAATGCTGATGCAGACCCATGAAGCCCGCCTCGCTGCCCTGCGCGAGGAACTGAAGCGGCAGGGGCTCGACGGGTTCGTCGTGCCGATCTCCGACGAGCATATGAGCGAATATATTGGCGCCTATGCCCAGCGCCTCGCCTGGCTGACCGGGTTCGGCGGCTCGGCGGGCAGCGCGATCGTGCTGCGCGACAAGGCGGCAATCTTCGTCGACGGGCGCTACACCATCCAGGTCCGCGACCAGGTCGACGAGCGGCTGTTCGCCTATGAAAGCGTGCCCGCGACCAGCCATGCCAAGTGGCTCGCGGCGAACGCGCCCGAAGGCGCGAAGATCGGCTACGACGCCTGGCTCCATTCCAAGGGCTGGGCCGACGGCGTGGCCAGGGCGCTGGCGAAGAAGGGCAGCGAACTGGTGCCGGTCGCGCGGAACCCGGTCGATGCGGTCTGGGCGGACCGGCCCGAACCGAGCACCGCGCCTGCGCTGGTGCATGCCGACGCACATGCGGGAAGATCGAGCGCCGACAAGCGCGGCGAGGTTGCCGACTGGCTCAAGCAGCAGGGCCATGATGCTGCAGTGATCAGCGCGCTCGATTCGATCGCCTGGCTGCTCAATATTCGTGGGCAAGACGTGGACCGCACGCCGGTGGCGCTGAGCTACGTCATCGCCCATGCCGACGGCACGGCCGAACTGTTCATCGCGCCGGAGAAGGTGACCCCCGAGCTGGAGCAACACCTCGGCAACGCGGTCACGGTGCGGCCACGCTCCGAGTTCGAGGGTGCGCTGGGCACGCTCGGTGACAAGACGGTGGCCGTGGATCCCGATTATTGCGTCGCGGCGATCCACCATGCGCTCGAGGCGGCAGGCGCCAGGCCGGTGGCGGAACGCGATCCGACCATCCTGCCCAAGGCGATCAAGAACCCGGTTGAGCAGCAGGGCCAGCGCGACGCGCAGGCGCGTGACGGGGCGGCGGTGGCGCGCTATCTCCACTGGCTGTCGGTCGCCGCGCCCAAGGGCGGCGAAACCGAATTGAGCGCGGCGGCGAAATTGCAGGAATTCCGTCTCGCCACCGGGCTGCTCAAGGACAACAGCTTCGACACGATCTCCGCCGCCGGGCCGCATGCGGCGATCCCGCACTACCGCGTCGACGATGAGTCGAACCTGGCGATCACGCCCGGCAGCGTGTTCCTCTGCGATTCGGGCGGCCAGTACGAGGATGGCACGACAGACATTACCCGCACGGTCTGGATCGGCCCGGGCGAACCTTCGGCCGAGCAGAAGGATCGTTTCACCCGGGTGCTCAAGGGGCATATCCAGATCGCCCGCGCGGTCTTTCCGCAAGGGACCAACGGCAGCCAGCTCGACGTGCTGGCACGGCAGTATCTGTGGGAAGCTGGGGTCGACTACGCCCATGGCACCGGCCACGGGGTCGGCAGCTATCTTTCCGTGCATGAGGGGCCGCAGCGTATCGCCAAGGCCAGCGGCGGCCAGGCAGGCACCGGCCAGGAACTCTACGCAGGCATGATCCTGTCGAACGAGCCGGGGTACTACAAACCCGGCGAGTACGGCATCCGGATCGAGAACCTCATCCTGGTCGAACCGCGCCCGATCGCGGGAGGTGAAGGCGAGTGGCTCGGGTTCGAGACGCTGACCTTCGTCCCGATCGACAGGACGCTGGTCGACCGTTCGCTGCTGACCGAGGCGGAGATCACATGGTGGAACGACTATCATGCCCGGGCGCGCGAGGTGCTGGCACCCCAGCTCGAGGGCGAAGTGCTGGCGTGGCTGGAAATGGCCTGTCAGCCCTTGTGACTTGACGAGTGTTCTTGTAATGTTCTTGCCGGTCGCGAGTCGTAAGGGAGAGCTGCGATGATCGGTTACGTTACTTTGGGCACCAACGACCTTCAGGCCAACGCGCCGTTCTACGATGCGCTGGCGGGCGAGATGGGCGTCGGGCGGATGATGGATTTCGAGACCTTCATCGCCTGGGGCGCATGGGGCGGCGGGTGCGGCGTTGCGTTGACCAAGCCGTTCGACGGCAATGCCGCGACGGTCGGCAACGGTGTGATGGTGGCAATCGAGGCGAAGAATGCGGCGCAGGTCGATCGTCTCCATGCGCTGGCGCTCGCCAACGGCGGCAGCGACGAAGGTGCGCCGGGCCCGCGTGGCGGCGCGGACGAACATGGCAACATGTTCTACGCCGGCTATTTCCGCGATCGGGAGGGGAACAAGCTCAACGCATTCTGCATGGTCCCGCCGGCGTGAACGGCGCGATGCGCCTGGCCGATTCATTCATCCATCTCGGGCTGGGCGCGACGGCTGTTTCGCAGCCGCCCTTCGACGGGATGGAATGGTATGCGGCCTACGCCGCGCGCCATGGGGCCGACGGGTTTGAGGGGCGACTGGTCAGCGAACATGGCTTCTCCCAAGACTGGCCGCATTGGGAAATGCATCCGCACGGCGCCGAAGTGGTCATCTGTACCCAGGGTGCGATGGTGCTGAGGCAGGAGTTTCCCGATGGTCGTCGTGTCACGGCTGAGCTCGGCCCGGGCGATTATGCCATCAATCCGCCGGGCGTCTGGCATATCGCTGATATTGCCGATCGTGCCACGGCGATATTCATCACTGCCGGGGCGGGGACCGAGCACCGGCCGCGCTGAGCGCAGGATCGGCGCCCGTGGGGCAGGCTGACACAACTTGCGACAAAACTCACCGCGATCGGCATAATTCTGCGACAGCGCCACACTAGACGGGCATCACGAGCTGCGGCGGGGCCTCCTAATCCTCCCCCTCCTCATGGTTTCGTCGCAGCTCAAGCTTGTCAGATTGGAGGAAACCCGATGCGCAAAGTGACCCTTGCCCTTTCCGCCGCGGCGGTCGCGCTCGTCGGCGGCAGCCTTGCCGCCCAACCCGCCGCGCGCCCCGATCCCGGCGCGCCGATGACACAGGCCCAGTTCACCGAACGGGCCGGGGCAATGTTCGCGCGCATGGACGCCAATGGCGACGGCGTGATTGATGCGGCCGACCGCGCCGCGCGTCAGGCAGAGCGCTTCGCGCGGCTCGACACCGATGGCAACGGAGAGATCAGCCAGGCCGAGATGCAGGCCGGTGTCGAGCAACGCCGTGCCCGCATGGCCGAAAAACAGGCGCGCCGCGAAGAACGCCGCGCCGAACGCGCGCCCGAGCGGGCAGATCGGGTGGCCGAACGCCGGGCAGCCCGTTTCGCTGCGCTCGATACCGACAACA
Organism: uncultured Erythrobacter sp.; assembly: GCA_964516135.1. Classification (GTDB taxonomy): domain Bacteria; phylum Pseudomonadota; class Alphaproteobacteria; order Sphingomonadales; family Sphingomonadaceae; genus 34-65-8. The sequence continues at coordinate 41,563 of CAZEWN010000004.1, forward strand.
GCGGTGGGGTGTCGCGGGCGGAGATGGCCGCTGCGCGTGAACAGCGCGGTGAAATGCGCGCCGAGCGGCGCGCGGGCGGTGATGGTCAACGATTGCAGCGCGCCAAGCGCGGCGGCATGATGCAGGGACTCGCGCGGCGGGCCGACGCCAATGGCGATCGCGCGATCACCCGCGCTGAATTCAACGCCGCCGTGGCGGCGCATTTCGCCCGGCTGGACGCCAATGGCGATGGCACCATCACCGCCGAGGAACGGCGCGCCGCACGCCAGGCGATGCGCGCCGCCCGCGGCGCGGGCTAGGGCCACCTTGCGGCGCGTGCCGGGCGCGGGTTAGACCAGCACTGATGGCCGAACCCGTACCCACCCGCGTGCTGCTCGTCGACGACGAGCCGACCTTGCGCGAACCCCTGGCCGCCTATCTCGCGCGTCAGGGGTTCGACGTGCGCGAGGCCGCCAATGCCGCCGCTGCGCGCGCCGATATCGAACAGTTTCGCCCCGACCTGGTCCTGCTCGACGTCATGATGCCGGGCGAGGATGGCCTGTCGCTGTGCCGTCACTTGGTCGAGACGCGCCAGCTGCCGGTGATCCTCCTCACCGCCAAGGGCGAACCGACCGATCGCATCATCGGGCTGGAAATCGGCGCGGACGACTATGTCACCAAGCCGTTCGAACCGCGCGAACTGGTCGCGCGCATCCGCTCCGTCCTGCGCCGCGCGGAACGCGGGGCCGCACCGCCGGAAGAGGACGCCTGCTACCTGTTCGAGGGTTGGCGGCTCGATCCCCTGCGACGCAAGCTGACCGATCCCGATGGCGCGATCGTCTCCATCTCCACCGCCGAATTCCGGCTGCTCCGCGCGCTCCTCGATCATCCGCGGCAGGTGCTGGACCGCGATCGGCTGCTCGACATGGTCCAAGGGCGCGAGGCGCACCTGTTTGACCGCGCGGTCGACAACCAGGTCAGCCGATTGCGCCGCAAGATCGAGGTCGACAGCCGCGACCCGCAATTGATCCAGACCGTGCGCGGCGGCGGCTACTCGCTGGCTGCCGAGGTCCGTCGCGTCGCGACCGGGCGCGGCTGATATGGCGTTCCTGCCGCGCAGCCTGCTCGGCCAGGTTCTCCTCGCCGTCATGGCGGCGTTGCTGGTTGGCCAGGCAGCTTCGGCATTGTTGTTGGTGCGCGCGGCGGAGAATCGCCGCGATGAAGCGATGCTCGGTGCCGCCGCGCTTCAGCTTGTCCGCCAGCCCGAGCCGCGCCCGCATCGCACTGACCGGAGCGAGCGGCGCAAGTTTGGCGACCGTGCCGCGTTCATGCCGCGTTTGCCTCGCCCCCTGCGGGTCGAGTGGACCGACGCCCCCAAGCTGCTGCACGGCGAGCAACGTCGGCAGGATCGCGAGCGCGAACTGCGCGATCTTCTGGTCGCGCAGGGCGTGGCGGTGGCCGACGTCGTCGTCACCGAACGCCGCGTAGGGACAGATCCGTTCATCGCCTCACGCCCGCGACTGGCCCGGCGAATGGAGCTTGAGGAGGCGGCCGGGCGAACGCTGCTCGTCGCCGCGCTGCGGCGTGAAGGGGCGAGCCAATGGGCGGTGGCGCGCGTGCCGGAACCACGCGTCCAGCGCGGGGTCTATCGGACAATCATGGTCCAGACACTGGTTCTGTTCCTGGCGCTGGGCGCCGCGTTATGGCTGCTGCTGCGCCGCATCACCAGCCCGCTGGGCGTTCTGACCGCGCGGACCGAGGCGTTCGCCCGCACGCGCCAGGCGGGCGCGCCGCTGCGGCCACGCGGACCCGACGATATCCAGCGACTGATCGGCGCCTACAACACGATGGAGGCGCGGATCGGCGCGCTGCTCGACGAAAAGGACGTGATGCTCGGCGCGGTTGGTCACGACCTAAAAACCCCGCTTGCCGCGCTACGGGTGCGGATCGAGTCGGTGGAAGACGAGGCGGAGCGCGCCCGGATGGCGGCGACGATCGAGGACATCACGCGTTCGCTCGACGATATTCTCGCGCTGGCGCGCGTGGGGCGTGCCGACGCCCCGCCGGAACGGACCGATCTCGCCGCGCTGACCGCCTCGGTGGTCGAGGAATTCGAGGACATGGGTGAGCCCGTGGAACTGGGCGTGGCGCCGCGGCTGGTGCGGGCCGTGCATGTCACCTGGCTGCGGCGGGCGCTACGCAACCTGATCGCGAACGCGGTGCGTTATGGCGGCGCTGCGCGGGTCGCCCTGGTCGCGGACGGCGACGTCGCGGTCCTGCGGGTGGATGACGATGGACCAGGCATCCCCGCGAATCGAATTGCCGACATGATGGAACCATTCGCCCGGGGCGAGGCGAGCCGCAATCGCGAGACGGGCGGTGCGGGCCTTGGCCTGGCACTCGCCCGAGCGATCGCGGAACAGCACGGCGGCGCGCTGGTCCTGGCGAACCGGCCCGAAGGCGGGCTGCGCGCGGAGGTTCGCCTCGGCTAGCGCATCAGGCCGCCGATCAGATTCCGGACGAAGCGGCCCGCGATGCCGCCGCCGAACTCGGTCGCGATCGTCCCGGCGGCCGAGGTCGCGGCGGTCTTCATCGGGTTCGCGCGTGAGGTGCGCCCGGTCATCTTGGCCGCTACGATCGTGGCGGCGCTGCTGGCCGCGGCACCCATCGCGGCCTTGCCCGCGCGTTCCCACAGGCTGGTGGTCTTGCGTGCGCGCTGACCGACCGCCTCACGTCCTTTGGTCTCCACCTCGGCGGCGGTTTCGGCCGCATCGACTGCCTTCGCGGCCAGCACTTCGGATGCGCTTTCGCGGTTCACCGGCGTATCGTACTTGCCCTCCAATGGGCTGACCGACTGGATGATGGCGCGCTCCTTGGGCGTGACGGGCCCCAATCGGCTCCATGGCGGCCGAATCAGCGTGCGCTGGACAACGGTCGGCGCGCCGTCGCCGTCGAGGGTGGATACCAGTGCTTCGCCGACTTTCAGCTCGGTGATCGCGGTTTCCACGTCGAGGTCGGGATTGATGCGGAATGTCTCGGCCGCCGCGCGGATCGCGCGCTGGTCGCGCGGGGTGAAGGCGCGCAGCGCGTGCTGGACCCGGTTGCCAAGCTGGCCCGCCACTTCCTCGGGAATGTCGATCGGGTTCTGGGTGACAAAATAGACGCCGACGCCCTTCGACCGGATCAGGCGCACGACCTGCTCGATCTTGTCCTGCAACGCGGGCGGGGCATCGTCGAACAGCAGGTGCGCCTCGTCGAAGAAGAACACCAGCTTGGGCTTTTCCGGGTCGCCGACCTCGGGCAGGCTCTCGAACAGTTCGGCCAGCAGCCACAGCAGGAAGGTCGCGTAGAGCTTGGGGCTGCGCATCAACTGGTCGGCGGCGAGCACGTTGATCGTGCCGCGCCCCTGGTCGTCGACGGTCAGGAAATCGTCGATCTCCAGTGCGGGCTCGCCGAAGAACCGGTCCGCGCCCTGGCTTTCGAAACTCAGTAGCTGGCGCTGGATCGTGCCGACGCTGGCCTTGGTCACGTTGCCATATTGGGTGCTCAGATCCTTGGAATTCTCCGCGCACCAAGCGAGCATGGCCTGCAAGTCGGCGAAATCGAGCAGCAGCAGCCCGTTGTCGTCTGCATGGCGGAAGGCGATCTGGAGCACCCCCTCCTGCGTCTCGTTCAGCCCGAGCAGCCGCGCGAGCAAGAGCGGGCCCATTTCGGAGACCGTCGTGCGGATCGGGTGGCCCTGTTCGCCATAAAGATCCCAGAACACCACCGGATTGTCGGCATAGGTATAGTCGGTGAGGCCGATCTCCTTGGCGCGCGCCTCCAGCTTGTCGGCGTTCTTGAAGGTGGGCGAGCCGGGCATGGCGATCCCGGCAAGGTCGCCCTTTACGTCGGCGAGGAACACCGGCACGCCTTCGCGGCTGAAACATTCGGCGAGGCCCTGGAGGGTCACGGTCTTGCCAGTGCCGGTCGCGCCAGCGATCAGCCCGTGGCGGTTGGCGCGCCGCAAATCGAGGTGCTGTTTCTCGCCGTTGGCGCCCAGCCCGAGATAGATCTGTCCCATAAGTCCCTCCGGCAGCGACACTTGGCCAGCGCGGGCGTGGCGGTCAACACTCGACTTGGAAGGCAAAGCGGCTAAGGCGGCGGAGATGGCGAACCGCGCCCCCTTTGTCCTGCTCGACGACGCGCGTGCCGAAGGTGCGGCGGACGCGCATCTGTTCGAAAACCCGCGCGAGGTCTTCGTCGCCCGCCGCCCGGCCGAGGTGGCCGACGTGCTGGCGCGAGCCGAGGCCGCCCGCGCGCACGGCGGCACCCTTGCGGGCTATATCGCCTACGAAGCGGGCCTTGCGCTCGAGCCGAAACTGCTGCCGCTGGCCAAGGCGCGCAGCGGCGCTGCAGGACCGCTGGTATGGCTCGGGCTGTTCGACGAGGCGCGCGTCATTCCCGCCGCCGAGGTTCCTGCATGGCTCGCTGATAATGGCGCGGGCGAGGCCTCGCTCGGCCCGCTCGATCCGCAGGTCTCGTTCGGCGCCTATGCGCAGGCCTTCGCGCGGTTGCAGGAGGCGATCCGGGCGGGCGACATCTACCAGGCCAACCTCACCTTCCCGCTGGCAGGCAGTTATCGCGGCGATGAGCTGGCGCTTTACCGCCAGCTCCGCCCGGCGGCGCGGGCGGGCTATGGCGGGGTGGTGTTTGACGGCAGCGACTGGCTGCTCAGCCTCTCGCCCGAACTGTTCGTCTCGCGCCGGGGCCGCGAGCTCAAGGTCAAGCCGATGAAGGGCACGCGCCCGCGTGGCCGCGATGCTGCGCAAGATCGCGCCTTTGCCGAGGAATTGGCAGGTTCGGACAAGGACCGTGCCGAGAACCTGATGATCGTCGATTTGATGCGGAATGACCTTTCCCGCGTGGCCGAGGCGGGCAGCGTGCGGGTCGACGCGCCGTTCGCGGTCGAAAGCTATCCCACAGTCCACCAGATGGTCTCGACGGTGCGCGCCAGCCTTGCCGAAGGGGCGAGCACGACCGATCTCGTACGCGCGATCTTCCCGTGCGGCTCAATCACCGGGGCGCCCAAGATCCGGGCGATGGAGCTTATCGCGGAGGTCGAACGCCACGCGCGCGGCGCCTATTGCGGCGCGATCGGGCGGATCGGCCCGCATGAAGATGCGGCGCTCAACGTCGCCATCCGCACGCTGCGGCTGACCCCGGTCGAGAACGCGCGCGGCAAGGCCGTGCTCGGCGTCGGCTCGGCGATCGTGGCGGACAGCGAGGTGGAGGCGGAATGGCGCGAATGCCTGCTCAAGGGCAGCTTCGCGCGGGCCAGCGCGCCCACGCTGACCGCGCCCGCGTTCGAACTGATCGAGACGATGCGGTTTTCGCCCGAGAGCGGGATCGCGCTGCTCGAACTGCATCTCGAACGCATCAGGGATAGCGCCGCAGAGCTCGGCTTTGCGTTCGATCGGCACGCGGTGAGAAACCAGATCCAGGCGCTGTGCTTCGAACTGGATCGCTGTTCGCGCGTGCGCCTGCTGGCATCGCGCGGCGGGGCGATCGCGCTCGAGGCGAGCGACCTGCCCGCCCCGCTTCACGAACCCGCCGTGTGCATCGCGCTGCCGCTGCCGGTCGATCCGGGCGACTGGCGGCTGCGGCACAAGACGAGCGACCGGGGCTTCTACGCCGACGCGCTCGCAGTGGCGCAGGGCGAGAATGCGGCCGAGGCGTTGCTGGTACGGGCCGACGGCTTGGTGACCGAGGGCAGCTTCACCAATGTCTTCGTCGAGCGGGGCGGCGAACTGCTGACCCCGCCCGCCGCGCTCGGCCTGCTGCCCGGCGTCCTGCGCCGCTCGCTGATCGAGCGCGGCAGCGCGCGCGAGGCGGAGCTGACGCTCGCCGACCTCGCGGGCGGATTTTTCATCGGCAACGCGCTGCGCGGCCTCGTTCCGGCAAGGCTGCTGCTATGATCGATATCCTGTTCGAAGACGGCGAGGCGCTGGTGATCGACAAGCCCGGCGGGCTGCCGATCGAGCGACCGCGCAAGGGCGGCCCATCGCTGGAGGATCACCTGGATGCGCTGAAGCTCGGCTTCCAGCGCGCGCCCGTGCCGGTCCACCGGCTCGACACCGATACCTCGGGCTGCCTGCTCATGGCGCGCAATCCCAAGGCGCTGGTGCGATTTGCCAAGGCCTTCGAGGAGCGCAAGGTAGAGAAACGCTACCTCGGCGTGCTCGCGGGCGAGATTGCCGAGGACAGCGGCACGATCGAATTGGCGCTGTCGAAGATCAGCAGCGCGGAAAAAGGCTGGCGAATGATCCCGGCGAGGAAGGGCAAGCCCTCGGTCACGCACTGGCGGCGGCTGGCGGTGGTCGGCGGGCGCACACTCATCGAGTTCCGGCCCGAGACCGGGCGCACCCACCAGTTGCGGGTGCACTCCGCCTCGGGCCTCGGTGTGCCGCTGGTCGGCGATCCCGTTTACGGCGACGGGAAGGGCAAACGGACCTTGCTCCACGCCGCCGGGCTGATGGTGCGGCGCGAGGGCAAGCCTGCCATCGAGGCCGCCGCGCCGCTCCCGGCAGACTTCGCCGCGCTGGGCTTTTCCGATGGGTAGGGTGACCGATCTTGCGCTGTCGCTGGCGCAGGAGAAGTTCTTCGTCGCCGGCGGGCCGGGCGGGCAGAACGTCAACAAGGTCGCGACGGCAGTGCAGTTGCGGGTCGATGTGTTCGCGCTGGGCCTGTCGCCCGATACCTATCACCGGCTGGTCGAGATCGCGGGCAGCAAGCTGACCAAGGATGGCGAGATCGTGCTGACCGCGCGCGAATACCGCACGCAGGAACAGAACCGCGAGGCGGCGCGGGCACGCCTGGTGGCGATGCTGGACGAGGCGCTGAACCCGCCCAAGGCGCGCGGCAAGGTGAAGCTGAACCGCGTCGGCAAGGTCCAGCGGCTGAAAGCCAAAAAAGTGCGCGGCGAGGTGAAGGCGGCACGCGGCAAGGTCGATCGCAAGGACTGGTAACCGCCTGCCTTGGGCCGCTTGACTTTCGCGGGTGAATCGCCCAATGCGCGCGCCGACCGGGCGGCCGCCGTGCTTCAAAGCGCGTGCCGCCCTATGTGCTTTTCCGGCCGCCACGGCCGCATCAGGATCTACAGGAACACGCCATGGCGAAGCCCGCAACCGTCAAGATCCGGCTGGTCTCGACCGCCGACACCGGCTTCTTCTACGTCACCAAGAAGAACCCCCGCAACACGACCGAGAAGATGACCTTCCGCAAGTACGACCCGGTCGTGCGCAAGCATGTCGAGTTCAAGGAAGCCAAGATCAAGTGATCGTGACTGCTGGTGAACGGCGGGAACCTGCCGAGTTCACTGGCGGTTCAATGCTCCATCCTTAAAGAGCGGAGCATGATGAACATCAGGAACATCGCGATCACCCCCCTGCGCGCCGCGATTGCCGGCGCGCTGGCCGTTTCCATCCCTGCCGCGACCATGATCGCGCCTGCCGCCCCGGTGGCCGCGCAATCATCGGCCGAACTCGACCGCGTTGTTGCCGCGCTGCGCGGCATCTCGACGATGAAGGCGAACTTCACCCAGACCGATCGCAAGGGGCAGACCGTGGCCGGCGTGATGACGCTGAAGCGCCCGGGCAAGATTCGCTTCGAATACGAGCGGGGCGTGCCCTTGCTGCTCGTGTCGAACGGCAAGTCGATGACACTGGTCGATTACGAGGTGAATCAGGTCCAGCGCTGGCCAATCCAGAATTCACCGCTCGGCGCCCTGCTCGATCCCAACCGCGATGTGAAGCGGTTTGGCAAGCTCGTTTCGACTGGACATCCGGACGTAATCGGCGTCGAAGTGCGCGATCCCAAAAAGCCGGAATTCGGCGTGATCACGCTGCTGTTCACCCGGGATGCCAGTGCGCCCGGCGGCTTGCAGCTGACCAACTGGGTGGCGCTCGATTCGCAGAACCACCGCACCACCGTGCGGCTCAGTGGGCATCGCTATGGCATGGCCGTGGCCGAAAGTGCGTTCACCTACCGCGATCCCCGTCGCTCCTCCCGTCGTCCGGGGTGAACGGATTGGCGGCGCGACGGGGCCGGTTTGCGACCAATCGTGCACTCCGTTCATGGTCGCGAAAGCCGGAAACACCTAGTGTGAAATCACGACGCGATCGGAGGCGGGTTTCCCCCCTGTTGCCCTGTCCTCCAAAACAAGGGTCGGGTCGCAAAGCGTGACGAACGCTGACAAGGAACCCTCGTGCCAATGCCCCCGGCACGAGGGTTTTCTTTTACCCCGCGCCGACCTAGTCCGATCCGCAATGGACCAGCAGCCGATCGTGATGCGCAAGCGCGCCGATTTTCTTGCCGCCAATCGCGGCCTCCGGGTGGCGCGGCCTGGTTTCGTCCTGCTGTTCCGGCCCAATGGCGGGCTGGGCATTCGCTATGGCATCACCGTGACGAAGAAAATCGGCAACGCCGTGGTCCGGAACCGGATGAAGCGCCGTTTTCGCGAACTGCTGCGGGCCGAACTGCCGGGCGGAGGCCTTGCCGATCATGACCACGTCCTGATTGGCCGCGATACCGGGGTCGAGCGCGATTTCGCGACACTGCGCGCCGAGTTGAACGCGGCGCTGACGCGGGCGCGCGATGGCAAAGGCGACCCTCCCCGTGGGCGCGGGGTTCGCGGGCGATGAAACACGTCCTGATCGTGATCGCGCGCTTGTGGCAATGGGGGCCCTCGCGGATGTTGCCGCCAACGTGCCGCTATGCCCCCACCTGCTCGCAGTACGCGATCGAGGCGCTTGGGCGGCATGGGGCAATCAAGGGTGGATGGATGGCACTGAAGCGTATAATGCGCTGCCACCCCTGGGGCGGGCACGGCTATGATCCGGTGCCGTGATAGCTATATAACACACCTCTTTCGTTGATTACGGGATCGTTATCTTGGACAACCAGCGCAATCTCCTGCTCGCCGTCGTGCTATGCGGCCTGCTGATCTTCGGCTGGGACGCGGCCACGCGCTATTTCTATCCGCAGCCGCTCGAACCAGTGGTTGCCGCGCCGCAAACCACGCCGACCGCTGCCGCGCCGCGCGCCGGGCTGGATGCCGCCGCGCCCGCTGCCGCCGCCCCGGCGCGCGCCAGCGCCCCGCCGGTGCGGATTGACGCGCCGCGCATGGCAGGCTCGATCAACCCGGTTGGTGCGCGGGTCGATAACGTCACGCTGAAGGATTACCGCGCGACAGTCGACGAGGACAGCGGCCCGGTTCGCCTGTTCGCGCCTGAGGGCAGCGGGCGCCAGCACTACGCCGAATTCGGCTTCCTGGTCGATGGCCGCCGCGCCACCGGACCCGATACGGTCTGGCAGGCTGAAGGCGGCCCGCTCGCACCGGGCAACCCGGTCACGCTGCGCCACACGACGCCCGGTGGGCAGCGGCTGGCAATCCGCTTGGCGATCGACGCCAATTTCATGCTCACCGTCACCCAGAGCGCGGCCAACGGCGGCGGTGGTGCCGCGGTGATCCAGCCCTTTGCCACCATCAACCGCACCAGCGTGGGCGCCGACCCGAGCCAGTGGATCGCGCACACCGGCCCGATCGGCGGGTTCGGCGGCACAGTCAACTACGACTACAATTACGACGATGTGGCCGAAGCCGGCAGCGCGACCGGCGAGGGGCGGGCTGACTGGATCGGCTTCACCGACAATTACTGGCTCAGCGCGCTGGTGCCGCAGCAGGGCGCGGCCACGCAAAGCGAGTTCCGTTCGCTCGGCAACGACCTCTACCGCGCCGACGTGATCTACGATCCGGTGACACTGGCTGCCGGTGCGGGCGAGACGCGCACCACGCGGCTGTTCGTCGGTGCCAAGGAAAGCCAGGTGCTCGACGCCTATCAGGATGCGGGCGTCTCGCAGTTCGGCCTGGCAATCAGTTGGGGCTGGTTCCGTTGGTTTGAAAAGCCGATGCTGGCCCTGTTGCGGATACTCAATGATTTCGCGGGCAATTTCGGCGTCGCGATCATCCTGCTGACGCTGATCGTGCGCCTGGTGATGTTCCCGATCGCGCAGAAGCAGTTCGCCAGCATGGCAGCGATGAAGGCGATCCAGCCCAAGATGAAGGCGCTGCAGGATCGCTACAAGGACGACAAGCAGAAGCAGCAGCAGGAAATCATGGCGCTCTACAAGAAGGAGGGCGTTAACCCGCTCGCCGGGTGCCTGCCGATCCTGATCCAGATCCCCATTTTCTTCGCGCTGTACAAGGTGCTGATCCTGGCGATCGAAATGCGGCATGAACCGTTCATCGATTTCTGGATCAAGGACCTGTCGGCGCAGGATCCGTGGACGATCCTGAACCTGTTCGGCCTTCTGCCGTTCGACCCGCCGGGATTCCTGGCGATCGGCGTGCTGGCGGTGCTCCTGGGCATTACCATGTGGCTCACCTTCAAGCTGAACCCTGCGGCGATGGACCCGATGCAGCAGCAGATCTTCAACATCATGCCCTGGATCCTGATGTTCGTAATGGCGCCGTTCGCGGCCGGGCTGCTGCTTTACTGGGTTACGTCCAACATCCTGACGCTGGCGCAGCAGAGCTATCTCTACTCCAAGCACCCGCAGCTCAAGGCCCAGTCTGACAAGGAAAAGGCGGACAAAGACAAGGAAGCCGAGGCGCGCGGCGCCAAGGGTAAGGCGTGACTCCTGAGGAAGATGCCGCGCGCGCGGAACTGGCCGAACGCGCGGCGAAGCTGTTCTCGGGCCGGGTGGATTTCCTCCTCTCGGCTCCGCAGCTCAAATTCCTGCCTGAGCCGACAGTGCCGGAAATCGCCTTCTGCGGGCGGTCCAATGTGGGCAAGTCGTCGCTGGTCAACGCGCTGACCGGCAGGCGGGCGATCGCGCGCGCCTCGGTCACGCCCGGTCGCACGCAGGAACTCAACTTCTTCGAGGTGGGCGAACCGACGCTGTTCCGGCTGGTCGACATGCCCGGCTACGGCTTCGCCAAGGCGCCGGTCAAGGTGGTCGACAAGTGGAAGGCGCTGGTCCGCACCTACCTGCGCGGCCGCGCGGTCCTCGCGCGCACGCTGGTGCTGGTTGATGCGCGCCACGGGCTGAAGGACGTCGACCGCGAGATGATGAAAATGCTCGACGAGGCGGCCGTGACCTACCGCGTTGTCCTGACCAAGGCTGACAAAATCAAGGCGAGCGAACTCGCTGCGACGACCGCGAAGGTGGCGGAGGAAGCCCGCAAGCACGTTGCAGCGTACCCCGAGGTTCACGTGACCTCGAGCGAGAAGGGCATGGGCATCGCGGAGCTTCGCGCGGCGGTGCTGGGGGATGCGGGGGTTTGAGGGCGCGGCGGCTTTGGGGATGCGCTAGAGAGCTGACGAATGGCTTAGATTGGGTGGAAAGCTGTCATTCCCGATACATCGCCCATGGTGCCCAAGCCGGGAACCGGTCGATGCATTCATGGCTAGTGCCAGTATCGAACTTCACGCTCAGTACTCGAAAAACTGCGGCAAACCCCTCGGGGGGCCAGTCGGGATTTCCGTAAGTTGGCAGCAAGTTTTCTGCTGGAGCAGGAGAGAATATTCCTACTCGGCAGATACCATGGCTAGCAAGCGAGGCGATTGCCTGTCGGTAGACACCCACTGTCGCACTCTCTGGTAGGTCAACGATCACAAAGGGGCTGCTCCCATGGGGACCGACTTCAAGGCCCTGAACCAGCGGAGCAAAATCATCAATACGATCTCCTCCTAGGTTCCACTGGCCAGTTTCAGGTTCAAACAATGGAAGGGATGGATTTGAACCTTCTTCGAACACAAGGCCGCCGGGTTCACCGTAAACCTCTAAAGCGAAATCTTTAGGGTCTGATGCGTCGAGATTTCCCGTTACCCATAACTGCGTCGCAGCCATCCTTGCCGCGTAGATAATCAAGATTGCGAAGAGAATTACCAGCAGAAGCACTCTCGTTCGGCTTATGCGTTTTCGCAGCATTTCCTCTTGTAGCGAGATAAGTCCGATTGGCCAACGTCCGCAATGGGGTCGTGATCGGCCGGGACGCTTTCAGGAAGCTAGCACCGCATACCTGCCGGTCCGCTTCGGGGTGGAAAGCTGCCATCGCGCCAGCTAAGCTTTGCGCGAAGTGGAACGACGACATGAGCAAATTAGCAGCAGCCGTTCTTGTGTGTGTGTCCATTGGTTTGATTGCCTCCGATCCTGTCGCTGCTGCGAACCGCAAGGCTCAAGATATGGTAGCCGATTTTCGGACGGATCAAGCCGCGTTGTTGGCCAAGTTTCCCGCGCTTGTTAAGATTGATGGAGTGCTCCGCGCCGACTGTGCAGCGCAGAACGAGGGCAAGCCCGCCTCAGGCGATTTCTGCGGCTGCGCGTCTGCCGTTACAACGGGCCTCTGGCGCTCGGGCGTGGACCCAAAAATGCTGCCACGGCTGACAAACTACATCAACAATCCCACCGACGAGGGAGCCAACGAGTTTGTCCGGTATCAGGGACCTGAGCTTTACCGCTCACTCTGCGTGAAGGCTACATCACCGTAGGTTTAGCCAAACGGCCGCAATGGGGTCGCTTGCAGACGGTCCGCTTAGGGAGCGCAACAACCCTGCACCAGTCTACCGCGCAAACAATTGCCCCAAATCCTCGAACGCCTTCATCTCCAGCGCGTTGCCCGCGGGGTCGCGGAAGAACATCGTGGCTTGTTCGCCCGGCTGGCCCTTGAAGCGCACGGTCGGTTCGATCTCGAACCGGGTGCCCGCCGCGACCAGCCGGTCGGCCAGGTCCTGCCACTGCGCCATTTCCAGCACGATCCCGAAGTGCGGCACCGGCACCTCGTGCCCGTCGACCGGGTTTGCCCCACGGTCGCCGCTGCCCGGCGAAAGGTGTGCCACGATCTGGTGGCCGTAGAAGTCGAAGTCGATCCATTCCTCGCTGCTGCGCCCCTCGGGGCAGCCCATGACTCCACCGTAGAAGGCGCGCGCGGCGGCGAGGTCGTCGACGGGAAAGGCGAGGTGAAACGGGCGCAGGGTCATGCCGTGTGGTCTAGCCCGCTGGCGAAGCGCGGAAAAGCCCGGTCAGCCTCGACAGGCATAGTCCTAGCCTCTAGGCCGCCCGGGCAAGCAAGGTGGGCGAGCGCATGAAACTGATCATCGGCAACAAGAACTATTCGAGCTGGAGCCTGCGCGCCTGGCTCGCCGCGAAGCAATCGGGCCTCGCGTTCGAGGAGCTGATCGTCAACATCGGCAGCGACGACTGGCAGGCCGCGCGGCGCAGCTCTGACGAGATCATGCCCAGCGGCAAGGTGCCGATCCTGTGGGACGGCGACGTGGTGGTGTGGGACAGCATGGCGATCCTCGAATACCTTGGCGACAAGGTCGGGCGCGAGCGGTTCTGGCCCAAGGACGATGCGGCGCGCGGCATGGCGCGCTCGGCCGTCGCGGAAATGCATTCCTCGTTCCAGGCGCTGCGCGGCGAATGCCCGATGAACGTGCGGCGCCGCATCGAAGGCGTGAAAATCACTGACCAATGCCGCGCCGACATCGTGCGCGTGCTGCAACTGTGGGCCGAGGCGCGGGCGCGGTTCGGACAGGGCGGGCCGTTCCTGTTCGGCACCTTCGGCGCGGCGGACGTGTTTTTCGCCCCGGTGGTCAGCCGATTCATCACCTACGGCATTGGCGTGCCCGGATTTGCCCAGGCCTATATGGAGGCCTTGTGGGAACAGGAATGGATGCAGCAATGGATCGCCGCTGCCGAAGAGGAAGAATGGACTATCGAGCAATACGAACGCGCGCCCGCCGCCAAATCGCGCGGCTGATCGCGGGAATTGCGGCGCTGACGCTGGTGGTTTCGACACCAGCGTCGGCTTGGGGATTCTTCGCGCACCGGACCACGGCGCAGATCGCGCTCGCCAATGTGCGCCCCGAAACGCGCGCCGCGATGCAGCGGCTGTTCGCCTACGAGGCGCGGCTCGGCACGCCCGATTGCGCGCTTGCGAATATCGAGGACGCCTCCACCTGGCCTGACTGCGTGCGGCGCGAGGGGTGGCGCTGGGGCTATACCGCCCCCTGGCACTACCGCACCGCGCCGGTGTGCGAGGCTTACGACGAACGCGCCAACTGCGCGGGCGGCAACTGCGTCACTGCCCAGATAATCCGTAGCCAGCGCTTGCTCGCGGACGAGAGCCTGCCGCCGCACATCCGGCTGGAGGCGCTCGCTTTCATGGTCCACTTCGCGGGTGACGTGCACATGCCGCTCCATTCGGGCGACAAGGACGATCGCGGCGGCAACGACCGGGTGACCGCCTATGGCATCGTGCCCGGCCTTAACCTCCATTCGATCTGGGACAGCGCGCTGGCCGAACGCGCGATCACCAGCGCCGATCCGCCGCTGGTGCGCCGCTATTCCGTAGAGGAGCGCGCCGCGATCGCCACCGGCGGGCCGCACGACTGGGGCCGCGAGAGCTGGCAACTGGCGCGCGACTTCGTCTACCGCAACGCCTTCGACCGCGACCCGTGCGAAGGCGACCTGCCGCTGCAAACCACGCTCACGCAGGAGGATATCATGGAGGCGATTCCCGTCTCGCAGCAGCGGGTGACGCAGGCGGGTTTGCGGATCGCGCGGCTGCTCGACGAGGCGTTTGCGCCCGGGCCGTTGGTGGCACCTGGCAGATAGCGTCATCCCCGCTTGCGCTGGGATGACCGGCTGGGGGTTAGGGAACTCGCGTCGTTTCGTAACGCGTCCCGTCCTTGCGGGCGTAGCCTGCCGCGTCGAACACCATGTCGATGTCGGGATATTCGCCGCTGTCGCCCTCGCGCGCGCCCGCGCTGATCGCCACGAACACGCAATCCTCGCCCGTGCGGTTTTGCATGTGGTGCCCGTTGCGCGTTCCCGCCGGGAACGCCAGGACATCGCCCGCGCGCACCACGCTCTCGCCCGCATCCTCGATCAACACTGCTTCGCCCGCCAGCATCACCACCAGCTCGTCCTGCCCGGCGTGCCAGTGGCGCTGGCTCGACCAGGCGCCGGGTTTCAGCACGACATGGCTCGCGCCCATCAGCGTCAGGCCCGCGACCGGCGCGAGGCGGCGATACCAGCGGCCCTCCACCTCGGCATCGTAGGGCGGCGGATAACCGGTCGCATTGGTCTGCGGGATAGCGTCGATATCGAGCTTGGGCATGATTGGCCTCCGGCGCTGGAAAGCTGCGCCCGGCTGGTCTAACCCCGATGCGATGCAGGATGCCAGCACGCTCGCCGAACAGCTTATCGCCGCGCCGAGCGTGACGCCCGCCACGGGGCTGGTATTCGACGTGCTTGAGGCGATGCTGGCTCCGCTCGGCTTCGCCGTCCATCGCTTCACGCGCGGCGAGGCGCCCGATGGCCCGGTGGAGAATCTGTTCGCGATCCGCCCTGGACCGGAAGGGTCACGCCACCTCGCTTTCGCCGGCCATCTCGACGTGGTGCCGCCGGGCGAAGGGTGGACCAGCGCGCCCTTCGCGCCGCAGCGGCGCCCTAGTCCCGGGGGCGAACTGCTCTATGGCCGCGGCGCGGTCGACATGAAGGGGGCGATCGCGGCGATGGTCGCGGCGGTGGCGGAGGTGCCGGGCGAAGCAGGCACGATCAGCTTCATCGTCACCGGCGACGAGGAAGGCCCTGCGATCCACGGCACCCGCGCACTGATCGATTATATGGCGCTGCACGGCTATCGACCGGACCTGTGCCTGGTGGGCGAACCAACCAGCGTGCACCGGCTGGGCGACATGATGAAGATCGGCCGGCGCGGCTCGCTCAACGTCTGGCTGGAGGTTGCGGGGACGCAGGGCCACGTCGCCTATCCGCACCTCGCCGACAATCCGCTCCCCCGGCTGGTGGCGATGCTGGCGGAGCTTGACGCGCTGGTGCTGGACGAGGGGACCGACTGGTTCCAGCCCTCCAATCTCGAGATCACCGAAATCGAGGCACCCAACCCGGCGACCAATGTCATCCCCGCAACGGCGCGCGCGCGCCTGTCGGTCCGGTTCAACGACCTCCACACCGGCGTTGGTCTCGCCGAGCGAATCACGGAAATCGCCCAGCGCCACGGCGGAACCGCGCGCCCGGTCATCTCCGGCGAGCCGTTCCTGACCCCGCCCGGAGCGTTCTCCGCGATCGTCGCGGCGGCGATCGAGGCCGAGACCGGCCTTGCACCCGAACCATCGACCACTGGCGGCACGTCGGACGCGCGGTTCCTGCGCGCCGTCTGCCCGGTAATCGAGTTCGGGCTTTGCAACGCCACCATGCACAAGCGCGACGAGGCGGTGGCAGTGGCAGATCTTGCGGCACTGACGCGGATTTATCGCCGGATCGCGATGGCGGCGCTTGGGGGAGAAACCGAATGACCGATGCAGCCGCCACCGTATCCGATGCGCCCAAAGCCGACCATAGCCGCCTGCAATGGCGCATCCTGATTGGTTTCGTCGCCGGGCTGGTCGGCGGCCTGCTCGTCTACACTTTCGCGCGTGATGCGGCGTGGGTGGATGCGGTTGTCACCTACGTCACCGGGCCGATTGGGCAGATTTTCCTGCGGCTCCTGTTCATGCTGGTGATCCCGCTGCTGTTCAGCGCGCTGGTGGTGGGCATTGCCGAGATGGGCGAGGTCAGGGCGCTGGGGCAGGTGGGCCTCAAGACGCTGCTCTATACGGTCATCGTCTCGTCAATCGCGGTCGCAATCTCGCTGGCGCTGGTCAACCTGATCCAGCCCGGGCGGGGGGTCGATCCGGTCGCGGCGCAGCAGATGCTGGCCGATGGCGCGGAAGGCGCCTCCAGCATCGTCCAGGCGAGCGCGGAGACCGGTGCCGGGGTCAACCAGCTGATCGCCATCGTGCCCAACAACGTGATCGCCGCGATGGGCGCGAACGACATCCTCGCGGTCATGTTCTTCGCGCTGTTCTTCGGCATCGGCCTGATGCTGGTCCAGACCCGCAATACCGCGACACTCAAGGACGGGATCGAGGGTATTTTCGAGGTGGCGATGAAGCTGATCGGCTTTGTCATCCAGTTGGCCCCGATCGCGATCTTCTGCTTCATGTTCAACCTCACCGCCCAGTTCGGGTGGGACTTGCTGGTCAAGCTCGCCGCGTTCGTTGCGGTGGTGCTGCTGGCGCTGGGCGTGCAGATGTTCGGCGTCTTCCCGCTGATCCTGAAGTTCATCGCGAAAAAGAGCCCCACCGCGTTTTTCCGCGAGACGCGCGAGGCGAGCCTGATGGCGTTCTCGACCGCCAGCTCGAACGCCACGCTGCCGACCGCGCTGCGCGTGGCCGACGCCGAGCTGAAGCTCCCGCGCCGCATCGCGCGCTTCGTCCTCACCATCGGCGCAACCGCCAACCAGAACGGCACCGCGATGTTCGAAGGGGTGACGGTGCTGTTCCTCGCCCAGTTCTTCGGCGTGGAACTATCGCTGATGGATCAGGCCTTCGTCATGCTGATCTGCATCCTCGCCGGGATCGGCACCGCAGGCGTCCCCGGCGGCTCGCTCCCGGTGATCGCGCTGATCCTGGTGGGCGTGGGCGTGGACCCGGCGGGCATCGGCCTGATCCTCGGCGTCGACCGCTTCCTCGATATGTGCCGCACGACGCTCAACGTGGTGGGGGATTTGGTGGCGGCGCAGACGATTAGCACGCTGTCGCCGGAGCTGGCGGAGGAGGGAGCGGGGTCCTGAGTGGCCGTTTTGGGGTGGGGAGCGGACCGGCGGGTTTCAGGAGTGCAAAGCGGAAAGCAGATGCATTAGAGATGACGAGTTTCCTTAGGTTCATCGTGCCAAGAATCATGGAGGCCATCGGCGCAACGCATGGGCGAGGCCAACAAATCTTGCGTGCTCAAATCATCAAGCGCGGCAACATGAACCATTACGAATTTGCCGCCGAGCATTGGCATGTCACCGTCGTTGTATAGGGCGATGCCGCAATGTTTGCAGAAACGGTGATGCTGTTCGCCCCCGGCTCCTGAACTGCTGAAGTCGGAAAGAGCATCGCCACCTTGCAAGAGCCGAAAGTCATCCGGCTTAATTGGCGCTGTCTTCCACATCCGCTGTTTCCAGCAGAAGGTGCAGTTGCACTTCCCGGTTCCGTTTGCGAGGTCGATGTCAGCCTCGAAGGCGACTGCCTTGCAGTGGCAGCTTCCGTGATACGTCCTTTTCAAAGCAGCACTCCGGCACGAAGCGGGCGATGTACTTCGCTTAGATCATCGACAAACGGCTGGAAATGAAGTTTCGACGAGCTGCTCGTTATGACCGAAGAGGGGGCGATTGCAGACAAACACTAGCGCCCCTTCGGCTTCTCCAGCACCTTCGCCTTGAAGCGGCACAGGTCTGCGACCTTGCAGCGCCAGCATTCCGGGGTGCGCGCCTTGCACACGTAGCGGCCGTGGAGGATCAGCCAGTGGTGGGCATGGAGGCGGAAGGGTTGGGGGACTTTCCTGTCGAGCTGCGCTTCGACCTGGTCGGGGGTCTTGCCCTTCGCCGTCCCGGTGCGGTTACCGACGCGGAAGATGTGGGTGTCGACCGCGAAGGTCTCCTGCCCGAACCAGCAGTTCAAAACGACATTGGCGGTCTTGCGCCCGACGCCGGGCAGGCGGACCAGCTCCTCGCGCGTTGACGGCACCTCGCCGCCGAATTCATCGACCAGCAATTGCGACAGCGCGATCACGTTCTTCGCCTTGGAATTGAACAGGCCGATGGTCTTGATGTACTCCTTTAGCCCGTCCTCGCCGAGTTGAATCATTTGTGCAGGCGTTTCGACGCGGGCAAACAGCGCTTTCGTGGCCTTGTTGACCCCCACGTCGGTCGCCTGCGCGGAGAGCGCCACCGCGACGACGAGCTGGTAGGCATTGCCGTATTCAAGCTCGGTCACCGGCGCGGGATCGTCCTCCGCCAGCCGCCGGAAGAACTCGAAGATTTCCGCGCGGGTCACAGCCCCAGCACGTCGCCCATGCCATAGCGCCCCGGCGCGCGGCCGATCAGCCATTCCGCCGCGCGCACCGCGCCGCGGGCAAAAATTGCCCGACTTTCAGCACTATGCGACAGGGTGAGCCGTTCCTGCTCGCCCGCCAGAATCACCGAGTGCTCACCCGCCACAGTGCCGCCGCGCAGCGCGGCAAAGCCGATCGCGCCCGGCTTGCGCGCGCCGGTATGCCCGTCGCGCCCGCTCTCGCGATTGTCCGAAAGGTCGATCCCGCGCCCAGCCGCCGCCGCTTCGCCCAGCAGCAGCGCGGTGCCAGAAGGCGCGTCCACCTTCATCCGGTGGTGCATCTCGACGATCTCGATGTCCCAGTCATCGCCCAGCCGCGCCGCCGCCTCGCGCACCAGATGCGCCAGCAGGGTGACGCCCAGCGAGGTATTGCCCGTCTGGAGCACCGCCACCGCTCCGGCTGCGGAATCGATCGCGGCGTGGTGCGCCGCCTCCAGCCCGGTGGTGCCGATCACGATCGGAATGCCCGCGCCGATGGCCGCATGAAGGTTCGCCTCGAGCGCGAAGGGGGCGGAAAAATCGACCAGCACCTCGCTCGCGTCGGCCAGCGCGGCCACGTTGCCGCCCCGGTCGATGCCGCCTGCGTGGACGTGCCCGGCGGCCGCGATCGCCGCTTCCAGCGCCTGGCCCATGCGCCCTTCGCTGCCGATGATCCCGATGCGTGCCATTGCCTTCCTTTCGCGGGCCGTGTTCATGGGGCGCATGACTGCGATACGCAACATCGTCGTGCTGACCGGCGCGGGGATTTCCGCCGAGAGCGGGATCGACACCTTCCGCGACGCCGGCGGCCTGTGGGAGCAGCACCGGGTCGAGGACGTGGCGACGCCGGAGGGCTTTGCACGCGATCCCGATCTGGTGCTGAACTTCTACGACATGCGCCGCGCGGCGCTCGCCCAGGTGAAACCCAACGCCGCGCACCACGCGCTGGCACGGCTCGATGCGGAGTGGACCGGCAACCTGCTGATCGTCACCCAGAATGTGGACGACCTGCATGAACGTGCCGGGGCGGCCCGCGTGCTCCACATGCATGGCGAGTTGCTGAGCGCGCTGTGTTCAGCCTGCGGTGAGCGTTCCGCATTCGCCGGCGCCATGATCCAGCGTCCGGCCTGCCCCCACTGCGGCGCGCGCGCGCTGCGCCCCGACGTGGTGTGGTTTGGCGAGATGCCTTACGGTATGGACCGCATTTATGATGCCCTGCGCGTGGCCGATCTGTTCGTCAGCATCGGAACCTCGGGCGCGGTCTATCCGGCGGCCGGGTTCGTGCGCGACGCCCGCGAACTCGGCGCGCGGACGCTTGAACTCAATCTGGAACGCAGCGAAGGCTCGTACTGGTTCGACAAAACGCGCCAGTGCCGCGCGGGCGATCTTGTGCCGGCATGGGTGGAGGAGATGCTGCGATGACCGAACACCACGGAAGCTGCCACTGCGGGCACGTGCGGCTGGTGCTGCGCGATGCGCCGAGCGAGGCGAGCGAATGCAACTGCTCGATCTGCCTCCGGACGGCGGGGCTGTGGCATTATTGCTCGCCCGACCTCGTCACCGTCGAAGGCGCGGGCGCGGCGTACCGCCAGGGCGATTGCGCGATCGACCTGTGGCACTGCCCGACCTGTGGCTGCACCACGCACTGGACCGCGACCGACCCCGAATACCGCCGCATGGCTTTGAACCTGCGGATGTTCGACCCCGCTCTCTGGGCCGATCTGCCGCGCAAGCTGATCGACGGGGCGAGTTTCTAGCGCGGGCCCGAACACCCCCGGCACGCCGGGTCCTTCGCGATCGTTATCGTGCGCATGGCGGGCTTGAGGCCGTCGAGCAGGTGCAGGTTGCCCCATTGCGGATCGCCCAGCGCGGCGGTGCCCGCCAGCAGCACGCGCATCGCCTGAAGCGCGGCGAAGGTGCCCGCCCAGCCCGCCATCGCGCCCAGCATTCCGTCGTCAGCGCAGGTGTCGCAGTCGTCGGCGTCGAACGCATCGCCAACGAAACAGCGGTAGCACGCCTGCCCCGGCAAGTGCCCCGCGAACGCCGCAACCTGCCCCTGGAATCGGCCCACCGCCGCAGTCAACAGCGGCACGCCTAGCGTAACGCAGGCGTCCGACACGGCGAGGCGGGTGGCAAAGTTGTCGGTCCCGTCGATTACAAGGTCGGGGGTGCCAAGCAGAGCGGCGGCATTGGCTGCTTCAATCCGCTGGTCGATCAGCTCTACCTTGAGCTCGCCATCGAAGTTCGCCAGCCAGCGCCGCGCGGCGACCGCCTTGGCATGGCCGACATCGCGGACGGTATAGATTGTCTGGCGCTGAAGGTTGCTGGTCTCGACATCCCCCGGCTCGATCAGCCGCAGATGGCCCACCCCCGCCCCGGCGAGATATTGCAACACCGGTGCGCCAATTCCGCCGAGCCCCACCAAGGTGACCCGCGCCGCTGCCAGCGCGACCTGCCCCGCGCCGCCGATCTCGGGTACGATGATCTGCCGCGCGAAACGGTCCAGGCGATCAGGCGACAAGGTCATGGACAGCCTGTTGGCAGGCTGTTGGCAGACTGTCGACAACCCTGTGGGCAGGGCTGTTGAAACGGTGCGTCGATGGTGGGGCGAACCGAGGGGCCGCGCGGGATTATCCCCTCACGATTCCAATTGTCTCAACAGGCTGCGCACATCGCCATCCATATCGGCGTCGCGCTGGCGCAGGTCCTCGATCAAGCGGACCGCGTGGATCACGGTCGAATGGTCGCGCCCGCCGAACTTGCGCCCGATCTCGGGATAGCTGCGCGGGGTGAGGACCTTGGAGAGATACATCGCCACTTGGCGCGGACGCACGACCGCGCGGGCGCGGCGTTTGCTGCTCATTTCCGAACGGTCGATGCGGTAGAAGTGGCACACCGTGCGCTGGATCTCGTCGATCGTGATCCGGCGGCGGTTGGCGGAAAGGATATCGGTAAGCTGTTCCTCGGCCAGCTGGAGCGAGACCTGCTGCCCGGTGAGCTGGGCATAGGCAATAAGCTTGTTGAGGCCGCCCACCAGTTCGCGCACGTTGCGGGTAATGGTGCGGGCGAGGAATTCGATCACATCGTCTGGTACGGCAAGCGGCGCGAAGCGGGTCAGCTTCGATTCGAGGATCTTGCGGCGCAGTTCGATATCGGCGGCCGCGATATCGGCAACCAGGCCCATGCTGAGGCGGCTGAGTAGCCGCGGCTCGACCCCGTCCAACGCCTGGGGCGCGCGGTCGGCAGCGAACACCAGCCGCTTGCCTTCGGCCAGCAGCGCATCGATTGTGTAGAGCAGTTCTTCCTGGGCGCTCGCCTTGCCGATGATGAACTGGATGTCGTCGACCAGCAGCAGGTCAAAGCTGCGCAGGCGCGCCTTGAATTCGATCATCTGGTTCGCCTTCAGCGCCTGGACGAACTCGACCATGAACCGTTCGGCGCTGCAGTAAAAAATTCGCGCGCGCGGGTGCGCGCCGAGATAGGAGTGCCCGATCGCGTGGAGCAGGTGGGTCTTGCCCTGGCCCGTCGCGGCCTTGAGGTAGAGCGGCGAGAATTGCGGCGGCTCGCCCGCCGACATGCGCTGCGCCGCATTGCAAGCGAGCACGTTCGCTTCACCGGTGACGAAGGCGGCGAAAGTCAATGAGGGGTCGAGCCCGACCGAGGAGATGAAGCCCGCATCGCCCATCGTCGCGGCTGACACCGCGATCATCGAGGTATCGCCATGATCGTTGGCCGGACGACGGCCATCCCCGTTGAGGCTGATATCGGGAAGCTTGCGGCGGCCTGGATGAACCGCGATCCTCACTTGGCGGATTTCGCTTCGTGCAATCTTCCAGGCGAGCGATAGCCGATCCGCGAACCGGTCATTGACCCAGGTCGCGGAGAATTCGGTCGGCAGGAACAGGTCGAGCGTGCCCGTTTCGGCGTCGAAGCCGCCCACCACGATCGGTTTGATCCATTGGCTGTGAAGCTGGTGACCCAGATCCTTTCGCAGTCCCTGGCTGATGTCCGCCCAGTCGGCCGCCAGGTTCACTGCTTCAAGGTCTTCCATGAGGTTCTCCGCTCCCCGCCGTGCCCGGTCGTTGTTCGTCATTATACCGTCAGACCCCGTCGTTCGCCGCCTTGGCATGGCGGTCATGTCCCAGATTTCGGCAGGACGCGGCTATCCCTCGCCCGGAACGCGAATTCCGGGACCGCCCCCACCGACCAAAGCTGTAAATACATGGGCTGTCCGGCCCCGTGGAGCGCAGTGTTAGGGCTCCTGCGCGATGAGTCGCAAGTGGGGATACCGCAAAATTTCTGAAATAATCCGCTTGACTCACGCAAAGCCGCAGCAGTGCATCCAACCATATGTTAAACCGGGATTTTCACCATTCGATGACGCGAATCGCGGGCTTCCCTAGGGTTTTTGGCGCGCGCATGGTTTGTCTTCGCAATGCAACAAAAGGGGCCGGTGCAAACAGCCCCGGCCCGAAATGCGTGCGAACGTTTTGTGAGGGGCGCGAAGCGGCCCGAATCAGAGTGCGGCGACTCGCTTGGACAAGCGCGACATCTTGCGCGAAGCGGTGTTCTTGTGGAGCACACCACGCGCGACGCCACGCGCGAGTTCGGGCTGCGCGGCCTTGAGCGCATCACTGGCCGCCTGCTTGTCGCCACCCGCGATCGCTGTCTCGACCTTCTTCACGAAGCTGCGGATACGGCCGGTGCGCGCACCATTGATTTCGGCCCGCTTGGCGTTGCGGATAATGCGCTTCTTGGCTTGCGGCGTATTGGCCATGTTCGTCCTCGGTCTCGGGCCGCGGCGAGCGGCCGGATAGTCAATTAAATGCGTGCGGAAACGGCAGTTGCCCGCCGGAAAGCGGCGCACATAGAAGCGTGGCCGCGAATCGTCAAGCGCGGGGTTAGCGTTGGCAGCATGGGCAGTACCAGGTGCTTCTGCCGCCCTGGACCACGCGCGCGATCTTGCCGCCATCCCCGCGCGCGCACGGTTGACCCTCGCGGCCATAGACCTGGAACCGGGTGGCGAAGTAGCCGAGTTCGCCGTCGGGGCGGGCATAGTCGCGCAAGGACGATCCGCCATCCTCGATCGACTGGAGCAGCACCGCGCGGATTTCCGGCACGAGCCGCGCCAATGCGGCGCCCGATACCTTGCCCGCCGGCTTGCGCGGGTCGATCCGGGCGCGGAACAGCGCCTCGCACACGTAGATGTTACCGAGCCCGGCAACGACCCGCTGGTCGAGCAGGGTGAGCTTGATCGCCTGTTTTCGGCCTGTCAGCGCCGCCGCGAGATAGGCCGGGGTCAGGTCGGGTCCGAGCGGTTCAGGGCCCATTGCCGTAAACGAGGGCCATGCGCCGACCGTATCGGTGGCGACCAGGTCGACCCAGCCGAACCGGCGCGGGTCATTCAGGGCGAAACGGTGGCTGCCGGTGTCGATCACGAAATGGTCGTGCTTGTCGTCGGTTTCGGGATCGATTCGCCAGCGTCCACTCATGCCGAGGTGGAAAATCAGCGTCGCCGCGCGGTCGGTGTGGATCAGCCCGAACTTGGCCCTCCGGCCAAGCCCGATCACGGTCGCGCCGGTGAGCATTTGCACGAGATCGGCGGGGAAGGGGCGGCGCATGTCGGGCCGGTTGACGCGCGCGGCGACGATCCGCTCGCCATCGAGGAAGCGCGCCAGCCCGCGCACGGTTGTTTCGACTTCGGGAAGCTCGGGCATTTTCCATCCCCTAACACCCTTTGCGGCGCGGGCAATTGCCCCTAAGGCCCGGCCCACGATGACCGATACAGTCTCCTTCGGCTACGAGGACGTGGCCCCTGCGGAAAAGACCGCGCGCGTAGGGGCGGTGTTCTCCAGCGTCGCGGCAAAGTACGACGTGATGAACGATGCGATGTCGGGCGGGATGCACAGGTTGTGGAAGGATACCTTCGTGCGCCGCGTGAAGCCGCAGCCGGGCGAGGCGGTGCTCGACATGGCCGGCGGCACCGGCGACATTGCCTTCCGCCTGGCCGCGCGCGGGGCCGAGGTGACGGTCGCCGACATCAACCAGGACATGCTCGACGTGGGCATTGAACGCGCGATGGAGCGCGGCATCACCGGGCTCACCTGGAGTTGCCAGAACGCGGAGACGCTGACTTATCCCAGTCGGACCTTCGATGCCTATACGATCGTGTTCGGCATCAGGAACGTGACCCACATCGACCGTGCGCTGGCAGAGGCTTACCGCGTGTTGCGGCGCGGCGGGCGGTTTTACTGCATGGAGTTCTCGACCACCGAATGGCCGGGCTTCCGCGAGGTTTACGATCTTTATTCGCACAAGGTCATGCCCAAGCTGGGCAAGGCGATCGCGGGCGATGAAGACAGCTATCGCTACCTCGCCGAATCCATCCGCCGATTCCCGAAGATGCCCGAATTCGAGCAGATGATCCGCGCCGCCGGGTTCGAGCAGACGCGGGTGGAGCCGATCCTGGGCGGCGCGGTTGCCATTCATTCGGGGTGGAAGATTTGACTACCGCTCGACGAAAAGCCCCTCCCCTTCAGGGGAGGGGTTGGGGTGGGGCTTGTCACTGGGTGGCGTGGCGGCCGACCTCCCCCACCCCCAACCCCTCCCCTGAAGGGGAGGGGGGGATTTCCGCATGACCGCACCCCGAACGCATATCTGGCGCTTGCTCAAGTGGGGCCGCACCCTCGCGCGGCACGGCGCGCTGCGCGGGATCGAGCGGGATCCCAACACGCCGTTGCCGGTCAAGCGGCTTGTTCGCGTGGCGCGCTTCGGAGCGCGCCAGCCGCGTGTTCCCGATTATGCCGGGGCGTTCCAGGACATCGGTCCGGCCGCCATCAAGCTCGGCCAGTCGCTTGCCACCCGGCCCGACCTGGTGGGCGAGGAAGCGGCGCACAATCTGCTCAGTCTGCAGGACAGCCTGCCGCCAGTGCCCTTCGCCGACATCCGCCAGGTGATCGAGGCGAGCTTCGGCCAGCCACTCGAAGCACTCTACGCTGAGGTGGACCCAGTGCCTATCGGTGCCGCCTCGATCGCGCAGGTCCACCGGGCGACGACCACCGATGGCAAGGAGGTCGCCATCAAGGTGCTGCGGCCCGGCATACGCGAGCGGCTGGCGCGCGACATCGACACCTACGAATGGGCCGCCGCGCATCTCGAGGCGCTGGGGGGCGAGGCGCGGCGGCTGCGCCCGCGCCTGACCATCGCCAACTTCAAGCGCTGGACCAACCGCGAGCTCGACCTGCGGCGCGAGGCGGCCTCCGCCAGCGAACTGGCCGACGCGATGAAGGCGATCCCGCGCTACCACATCCCCGACATCGACTGGGACCGTACCAACGGGCGCGTGCTGACGGTCGAATGGGTCGACGGGATCAAGATTTCCAAGCGCGAGGACCTGCTTGCCGCCGGGCATGACCTGCCCGACATCGCGCGCCGGCTGGTGCTCGCCTTCCTCAACCAGGCGATCAGCGCCGGGTTCTTCCACGCCGACATGCATCAGGGGAACCTGTTCGTGCGCGCCGACGGCAGTATCGTGGCGATCGATTTCGGCATCATGGGCCGGATCGACCGGCGCGCGCGGCAGTGGCTGGCGGAAATCCTCTATGGGCTGACGACAGGCAACTACCGCCGCGTCGCGGAAATCCATTTCGAGGCGCAATACGTGCCGAGCTATCACTCGGTCGACGAATTCGCGACCGCGCTGCGCGCGGTGGGCGAACCGATGCGGGGCAAGCCGGTTTCCGAACTCAGCGTCGGGCAGATGCTGGACGGGCTGTTCGCCATCACCCGCGATTTCGACATGCAGACCCAGCCGCACCTGCTGCTGTTGCAGAAGACGATGGTGATGGTTGAGGGGATCGCGACCCAGCTCGATCCCGCGATCAACATGTGGGACGTGTCGGCCCCGTTCGTCCGCGAATGGATTCGCGACGAACTCGGGCCTGAGGCGGCACTCGCCGATCGCATCCGCACCGACACCGAAACGCTGCTGCGTATCCCTGACCTGATCCGCCGAATCGAGGACCGCTTCCCGGCCAAGGGCGGCGCGCCCGAGCCGCCGCCGCTGCCCGATATCGAGCTGATGTGGGAACGGCGCCGGGGCGCGCCTCGGCGATGGCCGGGTTATTTATTTGCCGGAGCGCTGGGCGCAGCGGCGACGGCTGGGGCCTTCGCGTTGGGCTGGCTTACCTGACGCCCGGCGCGGTCTGGGGATGCGGCAATACACGGCTGGCGATCAGCAGCACGATCACGCAGGCTGCCTCCACCAGCATCGGCATCCAGAAACCATCCCATTCGCCGTCCAGCGCCAGGCTGACGAACCTGCCGATCAGCGCGACACCGAAGAGTCCGGCGGGCACGAGAAGCAAGTCGCCGTTACGACGCCAAGCGCCGATCATCATGCACACGGCGGCGACGACGAAGAACGCGGTCATGTCCGCCCGCATCGTGGCCAGCCCCTGCGCACCTGAACTCGACAGACCAAAATCGGTGCCCGAGGCGACCGGGTCGAGCAGAAAGCCGAATCCCAGCACCAGGAATAGCAGGCCACCTGCGAAAATCAGGCCAGTCAGGACCAGGCGCATCGTCATCTCCCTCTCGCTTCGGGTAAGGTTAACAGCGCGCTAGGCACAAGTCGCCATGCAAAATTATCCTTGTGCGGCGCAGGGCTAGCGCGGGTGTTCGCGCGGGGTTAACCTTGTCGGACGATGACGCGGGGGAACCGACAGATGCCGTTGCAGCTTCGCGATAGCCCGCGTGCCCAGGGGTCGCGCGCTTGAACGACAATCCCAATCCCCGCATCCTGCTGGTCGTGGGCGGCGGCATTGCCGCCTACAAGGCGTGCGAACTTGTCCGCCTGATCCGCAAGGGTGGTGGGTCGGTGACATGCGTCGTGACCGAGGGAGGGCAGCAGTTCGTCACCCCGATGGCGCTGGCCGCGCTGAGCGAGCGGCCCGTCTACACCACGCTGTGGGATCTCAAGAACGAGGCCGAGATGGGCCATATCCAGCTGAGCCGCGAGGCCGACCTGGTGGTGGTTTGCCCGGCCACGGCGGACCTTCTCGCCAAGATGGCGGCGGGCATCGCCGATGACCTGGCGACCACGTTGATTCTGGCGACCGACAAGCCGGTCATGGTCGTGCCCGCGATGAACGTGCGGATGTGGCAGCACGAGGCGACCCAGCGGAATCTGGAATGGCTGCGACATGCGGGTGTCGAGGTGATCGATCCCGACAGCGGCCCCATGGCCTGCGGCGAATTCGGCCCCGGGCGCCTGCCCGAACCCGAGATCATCTGGGCGGAAATTGCGGCACGCTTCGGCATCGTCGCCGATTGCGAGCCGCGTGACGAGACCGGGCTGATGGAGGCGCTTGAACCCGAGCCCGAACCGGAGGAGGCAGTCGAACCGCGCGGCGGCGGGTTGGGCGGACTCCTCTCCTCCCTGATTGGTCGCAGCACGCCCAAGCGCAGCGTCGAGGAAATCGAGGCGCAGTGGGAAGCGCCGTGGGAGGACGTGCCCGTGGAGGAGACGGCCGTGCCAGCATCTTCTGGCCCGTTGCTGGCCACCAAGGGGAAAGCCGCCTCGGCCCCGCCCACTGATCCCGACGCGATCAATCACACCGTGGTGACCGGGTCGGGCGGGGCGGAACCCGAAGTCGCCGATCCGCTCGCCGGGCAGCCCGATTTCGACGAGGATCCGGCCCATCGTCCGCTCTATGGCAAGCACGTCCTCGTAACCGCCGGGCCCACGCATGAGCCGATCGATCCGGTGCGCTATATCGCCAACCGATCGAGCGGGAAGCAGGGTTTCGAGATTGCAGCCGCCGCTGCCGCCGCTGGGGCGCGCGTCACGCTGGTGGCGGGCCCGGTTCACCTGGATACTCCGCGCGGGGTCGACCGGATTGACGTCGAATCCGCGCGCGAAATGGCTGATGCGGTCAAGAAGGCGCTTCCGGTCGATGTCGCGATAATGGTCGCTGCGGTTGCCGACTGGCGCAGCAAGGATTTCGCCGCGCACAAGATGAAAAAGCGTGGCTCCGCCCCGCCGGCGCTGTTGCTGACTGAAAATCCCGATATTCTCGCCACCGTCGCATCGGGGAACAAGCGGCCCCGGCTGCTGATCGGCTTTGCCGCCGAAACCGAGGACGTGCTGGAAAACGCGCAGGTCAAGCGCAAGCGCAAAGGCGCGGACTGGATCGTGGCCAACGACGTTTCCGGGCCCAAGGGCGAGAGCGTGATGGGCGGCGATGCCAACCGGGTGATGATCGTGCGGGAAAACGGGGTCGAGACCCTCGACGAAATGCCCAAGTCGGCGGTAGCGGGCGCCCTGTTGGCGCGCGTGATCACCGAACTGGAGCAGGATCCCCACGATGACTGAGGTATCGGTGCGGGTTTCCCGCCTGCCGCACGGCGAAGGGCTGGATCTGCCGCGCTATGCAACCTCCGGCGCTGCCGGAATGGACGTGGTCGCGGCGGAGAGCGTCATCCTGGCGCCGGGGGCGCGCCATGCGGTCGCAACCGGGCTCGCGCTGGCGATCCCCGCCGGGTACGAGGTGCAAGTCCGGCCCCGTTCGGGCCTGGCACTCAAGCATGGCATTACCGTGCCAAACACGCCGGGCACGATCGACAGCGATTATCGCGGCGAACTGAAGGTCATCCTGATCAACCACGGGGCCGAGCCGTTCGCGATCGCGCGCGGCGACCGGGTGGCGCAGCTGGTGCTGGCGCCGGTCACCCGTGCGGGCTGGGTGGAAGTCACGGAACTGGACGCGACCGCGCGCGGCGACGGCGGGTTCGGCTCTACCGGCGGACACGGCGCGCTCTGACCAACGAAAAAGGGCGGCCCCGCGGGGCCGCCCTCTCCGTCAGGTCGCGAGCGATCAGTCGATCCTGCGAACCGTGGTCCGTTCCGGTGCGATTGAAATACGCACCGTCTCGCCCGAGTTGCCAGGAAAATCCGTGAACATTGCCTCGACCAGGTTGGGCACGAGATGCGACAATCGGTTCGAAGTCGACATTGCTTCCGCTTGGCCTTCGAACAGACGTTGGCCGGTTGCGCGGTTGTCGATCTTCAAGTCGATCCCGCTGGTGTAGACAGTGTAGCTGGTCACGTCGTTGCCGCCGAACCACGGGTCGTAAAATCCGTAACCCCACGAACGGCTGGGCAGATAGCCGACCCTGTAACCATGCGGGGTGCGGTAATAGACGGGGCGATAGCTGTACCAGCTGTTGTAGAACGGGTCGCGGAAACCGGTGCTGCGAACCCGCTCGCGCCCATTGTCCACCCCATAATCAAAACGGACCAGCAGGGTCGCGTTCTCGGGCGATGCCTGGGTGTAGCCGAGCTGCGCCATCTCTGCCTCGACCAAATCCGCATACTGCGAGAACTCGAGACCACCGGCGAGTGCCGGATCGTCGGCAACGACCGCGAAGCTCTGCCCCTGCGGGGCGGGCAGCTGGCTCTGGAAACGCGACACATCGGCGCGGAAGGGCGTGGCGCAGGCGGCGAGCCCGGCGAGCATCAGCGGAACCGCGGCAAGCCGGAGCATGCGGCCCCTGTTTCCGGTCTGCTTGATCATAACGATTACCTTTCGAACAACACTGGAGCGCAGCGCGGCCACCCCTCTGCCAGTCGCACGCTGTCATCGATGGGACGTGTTGTAAAGCCGGTGGGCTGAACGGCGATTGAATAGACCGTCACACCAAAACTGATGAAAATCCAATGGTTAGTGGCGCACAAGGCCCAGAGCGGCATAAGCGCGGTCGAGCGTTGGTCGGCCCATCTCACGTGCCTTTGCGGCTCCACGCGCAAGTATGGCGTCGAGCGATTCGCGATCACGGCTCAATTCTCGCAGACGCGCGGCGATCGGCGCCAGCGTTTCCACCATTACCTCGCCCAGGGCGGGCTTGAAGCGCCCGAAACCTTCGCCGCCATACTGGCGCAGCACGTCGCTGACCCGCATGTCGGCTATTGCGGCAAAGATTGCGACAAGGTTCGCTGCCTCGGGCCTTCCAGCAAGGCCGGCCTCGTCCGATGGCAGCGGTTCGGGATCGGTCTTCGCCTTGCGGACCTTGGCCATGATCGTGTCGGCATCATCGACCAAGTTGATCCGGCTCATGTCGCTGGGGTCGGACTTGCTCATCTTGGCCGTGCCATCGCGCAAGCTCATGATCCGCGCCGCTTCGGGCGGGACGATCGGTTCGGGCAGGGTGAAGACCGGCGCGTCTTCGGCGCAGAAGTCGTGATTGAACTTTTGCGCGATGTCGCGCGCCAGCTCGAGATGCTGCTTCTGGTCGTCGCCCACCGGCACATGGGTAGCCTGATAGAGCAGGACATCAGCGGCCTGGAGGACGGGGTAAGTGAACAGCGCCACCGATTGCCCCTCGCGGTTCTTGCCCGCCTTGTCCTTCCACTGGGTCATGCGATTGAGCCAACCCATCCGCGCGGTGCCGTTGAGCAGCCATTGCAGCTCGGCATGGGCGGGCACCTGCGCCTGGTTGAACAGGATCGATCGGTCCGGGTCGATCCCGCAGGCGACAAGCGCGGCGGCCATTTCCAGCGTCGCGGCACGCAGCGCGGCGGGATCATGCGGCTGCGAAATCGCGTGCATGTCGGCGAGAAAGAACAGACACTGACCCCCGTCGGGCATTGCATTCTGCATTCGCACCCAGTTGCGGATCGCGCCGAGGAAGTTGCCAAGGTGCAGATTGCCGGTGGGCTGGATGCCGGAAACGACGCGCATTGCTATGGGTAATCCCGTCAGGTCAGATATCGCGCTGCATTAGGCGGGCGATCGTCGCCTTGTCGAGGACGCGCAGCAGGGCGCCAACCACCGCGAAGGCGATCGCTCCGACGCCCATCAGGCCCACCAGCGACCCAAGCCGTTCAACCGTGTTGCCATCGAAGTAAGGCTCGCCCAGACGGACCGCATACCACAGGACCGCGCCCATCGCGGCCGATGCGATCGAGATGCGTGTAACGCGCCCGATCACCAGCGGCGTCACGCGGAAGAACCCCCGTCGTGCAAGAATGCCATAGAGCAGCAAGGTGTTGACCCACGCCCCGATGGAACCCGCCACGGCTAGCGCGACCACCCCAAGGCGCGGGATCAGCAGCAGATTGAGCGCAACCGTGACCGCAAGGCTCGCCGCGGCGGTATAGACCGGTGTGCGGGTATCCTTGCGGGCGAAGAAATTGGGCGTCAGAACCTTCACCAGCACATAGGCCGGCAGGCCCAGCACCAGACCGGACAGCACCATCCCGGTAATCGTCGCGTCATCGGACGTAAATTCGCCGCCTTGCATGAACACGCGCACAATCGCAGTGCCAGTGAAGAACAGCGCGACCGCCGCGGGTACGGTCAAAAGCATCGACAGCTCGACCGCGTTCGATTGCAGGCGCTGGACCTCGTCATGCTCGTCGCGCGCGACCATGCGGCTGAGCGCGGGCAGGATCGCGGTGCCGAGCGCGATGCCGATGATGCCGAGGGGCAACTGGTTCCAGCGATCGGCCATCGCCATGTGGGTGAGGCTGCCGTCGGGCAGGCCGCGCATGAAGGCCAGGTCGATAAAGCGGCTGATCTGATAAACGCCCGCGCCGAATACTGCCGGGACGATCAGAATGCCCATTTCCTTGACCCGCCGCGTCAACCGGGGGCGCGAAAGCGGGATGCGGAACCCGCCCCGGTGCATCCACCAGATCAACCAGACGAGCTGAAGCAAACCGGAAAGCGACACCGAAATCGCAAGCGCAAGGCCTGTCATCTCGCGCGCGACCTGGCCGTCTGGCAATGTCATCCCGTAAACCAGCGCGCCGACGAGGCACATGTTGAGGATAATGGGTGCCGCCGCCGCCGCTGCGAACCGCGACAACGAGTTGAGCACCGCGGCAACAAGCGAGGCGAGGCTCATGAACAGCAGATACGGGAACGCGATTCGCGCCATGGTGACGCCGAGTTCGTAAGTGCGCGCGTCGCCGCGCAATTCCTCGTTGGCGAAGAGCCACAGGATCCACGGCATCGCGATCATGAACAGCGCGCCAAACAGCACCAGGATCGGCAGCAGCACGGCGAGGATTTCCGCCGCGAACTTCCTCGCCTCGTGCTCCCCATCGGTCATGTGGCGGTTGAACAGCGGCACGAATGCGCTGGCGAACGCGCCTTCCGCGAACAGGCGGCGGAACAGGTTGGGCAGCTGGAAGGCGAGCTGCCAGGCGTCCGCGATCCCGCCCGCACCCATCACGCGCGCGAGCAGAATGTCGCGGACAAAGCCGAAAACACGGCTGATCGCGGTCAGCCCGCCGATCGTGCTGACGTTCTTGACCAGGCTCACGCGCTATGTCCGCGTGCGATCGGAGCGGCTCAGGCGTCCGCCGCCGGCGCTTCGCCCGGCGCGCCCTGCGCCTCGGCTTGCTGCTGCAGGCGCTGGAAGTACAGCCCGTTGAAGTCGATCGGATCGAGCATCAGCGGTTGGAAGCCCAAGTCGCGCGAAGCATCGGCGACGATTCGGCGGGCGAACGGGAACAGGATGCGCGGAGCCTCGGCATAGAGAAACGCGTGTGCCTGCTCGTCAGCCAGGTTACGCATTCCCACCAGCCCGCAATAGGCGAGCTCGATCAGGTACATGTTACCTTGTTCGGTGCGGGCGGTAACGTTCAGCTTGAGCTCGACCTCATGCACCTCTTCGCTCACCGGGTTGGCACCGATGTTGAGCTGAAGATCGATCTGCGGTTGTTCCTGCCACTGGTAGGAATGCGGCGCATTCGGGTTCTCGACAGACATATCCTTGATATATTGCGAGATAATGCCAGCTGCGGGGCCGGTGTCGGCG
The DNA here is from genome assembly GCA_964516135.1 of uncultured Erythrobacter sp. Taxonomy (GTDB): domain Bacteria; phylum Pseudomonadota; class Alphaproteobacteria; order Sphingomonadales; family Sphingomonadaceae; genus 34-65-8. Next base: position 75,336 of record CAZEWN010000004.1, read on the forward strand.
CCATTGGGCACTGGGCCGGGGTTGATGTCGGTCAGGATGTCGCCTTCGTCGGCCATGGATGGATTCTTTCGTGATCGCTTCGGGTTGAGAGCGCCGCCAGCGGCGCCGGCAGTTCGGCGCGCCGCCTAGCATCCCATGATGCGCCCCGCAACGTGCAGCTTGCGCGCCGTGCCGTGGTCCCTCAGGCGTTGTTCATTTGTAATCGGTCCCTATTTAGGGCACCTATGGTGAGGCAAGCGGCGTCGGTCGCGTCGCCTCCCGCCAGCAAGACGGAAGTTTGGTCAGTGTTCTACGAAATCGTCATCCTTGCCGCGATCGCCGCCTTCCTGGGCTTGCGCCTTTATTCGGTGCTCGGTCAGCGCGCGGATCACGAGGAGCATGTGCCAAACCGTTATGACCCAGCTGGCGAGAATCCGGCGCCGCCGGCCGCCCCGCGCCAGCAAGCCCAGCTGGGGCAGCCGGTACGCGAGGATCGGCTGGAAGGCGCCGTACCTGCGGTTGAACGCGGCGTGCGCGACATCGCTGCGGCCGACAAGCAGTTCGACCTTACCGGATTTCTCGATGGCGCTCGCGGCGCGTACGCCATGGTGCTCGAAGCCTATTGGCAGGGCGATCGGGAAACCTTGCGCGAGTTGTGCGACGATGATGTCTACACCGGGTTCGACGCAGCGATCGCCGCGCGCGAGGAAGCGGGCGAGACGCTCGACAATCGCTTGATCCGGATCGAGGACGCGACGGTTCATTCCGCGACACTGGAAGGGCGCACCGCGCGCATCGCCGTGCTGTTCGTGGCCGACATTGCCGCCGTGACCCGCGATGGCGAGGGACAGATCGTTGCCGGCTCCCTCGACGATGCCATCGTCAGCCGCGACATCTGGACCTTCCGCCGTGACGTCGGCTCCGCCAGCCCGCACTGGATCCTCGACGAAACCGACGAAGGCTGATTGGCCGCGCTGAGGGTAAGTTCATGCGGCATGCCATAACGCTCGCGGCATTCGTCATGCTCGCCGGATGCCGCGTGGTGCCGCAGGGCGACATCCCCCGTGCCGCGCCGCCGCCTGCAGCGGCTCCGGTCGCCCCGGTTGCTTCTACCGCCGCGCTTGCGGGCGTCGCCAGCGGGCCGATCGTCGGCAGTCTCGGGCTGGGTGATGGCGATGCCATGGCTGCGCTCGCCTCGTTTCGGGAATCCTGTTCCTGGCTTACCCAGAAACCGGACGCGAGCGGCCTGACCCAGCCAAGCGACTGGCGGCCTGCATGCGATGCCGCGCGTGGCTGGGAGGGAAGTTCGACCGCGTTCTTCGACCGTTATTTCGAGACCGCCCGCGTCGGCACGGGCGAGGCGTTCGCGACGGGGTATTTCGAGCCGGAGATCGCAGGCAGTCGAACGCCGCGTCCTGGCTATGCCGTGCCGGTTTACAAGCTGCCGCCTGACCTGGTGCGGGGCTGGCCCGACGACATCCCGCAAAACGAGCGCGTCGGCCGCCCACCGCTGGGTCGCTACGACGCAAACGGCAAGTTTGTAAGCTATTACGATCGGGCAGAGATCGAGGATGGGGCGCTGGCCGGCAAGGGGCTGGAAATTGGCTGGGCGGCGGACCCGGTCGAATTCTTCTTTCTGCAGATACAAGGTTCGGGGCGCCTGCGCGCGCCTGACGGCAGCGTCATGCGGATCGGCTATGCCGGGCAGAACGGGCGCGAATATGTCGGCGTGGGTTCGATCATGCGCCAGCGCGGGCTGATCGGCGAAGGGCCGGGCCAGTATCCGGGCTCGATGCAGGGCATCATGGCTTATATCCGCGATAACCCCGAGGCGGGGCGCGAACTGATGCGGCTCAACAAGAGCTGGGTGTTTTTTCAGGAACTGACTGGTGACGGGCCGTTGGGCTCCATCGGGGTGCCGGTGCGCGGTGAAAGCACGGTGGCGGTCGATCCCAAGTTCGTCCCCTATGGCGCGCCGGTGTTCCTGCGCGTCGACCGGGCCGAGGCGGGCGGGCTGTGGATCGCGCAGGATACCGGCGGCGCGATCAAGGGCGCCAACCGCTTCGACACCTTCTGGGGCGCGGGCGAACGCGCGCGGAGCATCGCGGGCGGGATGAGCGCACGCGGGCAGGCGCTGGTGCTGCTGCCCAAGGGCACGGTCGCGCGCCTCAACGCCCGATGACCGCGCCCAGGGGGCTGTCCGCGGAAGAGCGGGCAGCATGGGAACGGGTCGCAGCCAGCGTGACGCCGTTCAATCCCCCCCGGCACGGGGAGGTGGCAGGGCGAAGCGCTGAGGTAGACGGCTCGCAGCCAGCACCTACCTCAAAGACGTCCCCTCAGCCCGAACGACCCCTCCCTCAGCCGCTGCTTGCACGGCAATTGCCCTCTATCCGTGCCGGGGACGATCGGGCAGCCTCGGGCCCCGGCCTCGATTCCCACTGGGACCGCAAGTTCCAGGCAGGCCGGATCGAGCCTGATTTCACCCTCGACCTTCATGGCCATACACTCGATTCGGCGCACGCGCGGCTGGACGACGGCCTGATGCAGGCCAAGGCGATGGGCGCGCGGGTGGTGCTGCTGATTGCGGGCAAGCCGCGCCCGGTCGAAGCCGCCGATCGCGGCACTCGGCGCGGGGCGATCCGCGCCAAGGTGCTCGATTGGCTGGCGATTGGTCCGCATGGGGCGGATATCGCCGCGATCCGCAAGGCGCACCGCCGCCACGGGGGCGAGGGCGCGCTCTACCTGATCCTCAGGCGGCGGCGCTGAGTTCTGCCGGTTCCGTGCGGATCAGGTAATCGAATGCGCTGAGCGCCGCCTTCGAGCCTTCGCCCATTGCGATCGCGATCTGTTTGTACGGCACGGTGGTGCAATCACCCGCAGCGTAGATTCCGGGAACGCTGGTCGCGCCGTGGCCATCGACTTCGATCTCGCCGAATGCGTTGAGCATAATGCCGCTGTCCTCGAGCCAGCCAGTGTTGGGGACGAGGCCGATCTGCACGAACACGCCTTCCAGCTCCACCTTGTGCTCCGCTCCGCTGGCGCGGTCGGTGTAGACCAGCCCGGATACGCGGCGCCCGTCGCCCAGCACCTCGGTCGTCTGCGCGTTGCGGATCACGGTCACATTGGGCAGCGTCTGGAGCTTGGCCTGCAGCACTTCGTCGGCGCGCAGCTTGCTGTCGAATTCCACCAGGGTGACATGGCCGGTGATCTTGGCGAGGTCGATCGCCGCCTCCACGCCCGAATTGCCGCCGCCGATCACCGCCACGCGCTTGCCCTTGAACAGCGGACCGTCGCAATGGGGGCAATAGGCGACCCCCTTGTTGCGGTACTCGGTTTCGCCCGGCACGCCCAACTCGCGCCAGCGCGCGCCGGTGGCCAGCACCAGCGCCCGCGCCCTGAGGCTGGCGCCGCTGGCGAACTGGACCTCGTGCAGGGCACCGGGCGCGGCCGCGGGGAGCAGCCGCACGGCGTCGAGACGGTCGAGCACCTCGACCTCGTTCTCCGCCACCTGGCGCCGCAATTCGCCGGTCAGCTTCGGCCCTTCGGTATAGACCGTACCAGCAAGGTTCTCGATCCCGAGCGTATCGTTGAGCTGTCCGCCGAAGCGTTCCGCCGCGATGCCCGTGCGAAAGCCCTTGCGCGCGGTATAGATCGCCGCGCTCGCGCCCGCCGGGCCGCCGCCGAGCACGAGCACCTCGAAGGGCGCGGTGTCGGCAAGCTTGACCGCCTGGCGCGCGTCGCTGCCGGTATCGAGTTTCGCCAGCACGTCCTCGACGTTCATCTTGCCATTGTAGAACGGTGCGCCGTTGAGGAATGTTGCAGGCACGGCCATCACATCGCGCGTGTCGATTTCATCCTTGAACGTGCCACCTTCGATCAGCGTGGCGCTGATGTTCGGGTTGGTCAGCGCCATCAGCGTCAGCGCCTGCACCACGTCAGGGCAGTTGTGGCACGACAGCGAGAAATACATCTCGAATTCCCGCTGCCCCTCCAGCGCGGCGATCGCGGCAAGCGTCTCTGCCTCGACCTTGGGCGGATGGCCACCGGCCCACAGCAGTGCGAGGACCAGCGAGGTAAATTCGTGCCCGAGCGGCAGTCCGGCAAAGCGGACCGCCAGCGCGTGGTTGGCGGCGCGGCGGATTTCGAAGCTGGGGCGGCGCGCGTCGGCACCATCGAAGCTGACCGAAACAAGGTCGTGCAGGCTAGCGATTTGGTCCAGCAGCGCGCGTGTTTGCACCGATTTGGCGTCATCGCTCAGCGAGGCGACAAGCTCGATCGGCTCGCGCAGATTGGCGAGATACTGGCGCAACTGGTCCTTCATCGCGGCATCGAGCACAGCGTTTCTCCGGCGGGGGACAAGGAAAAGTGAAGGCCCGGGGCGGGGGAGGGGGGGAGGGGATGCCCCGGGCCTTCGGGGCGCGCCAGTGTGTGCGGCGCGCCCGGTCGGTGGATCAGATCTTGCCGACGAGGTCGAGCGATGGGGCGAGCGTTTCCTCGCCTTCCTCCCAAGCGGCGGGGCAGACCTGGCCGGGGTTGTTGCGGACGTACTGCGCGGCCTTGATCTTGCGGGTCAGTTCATTGGCGTTGCGGCCCACGCCTTCGCAGGTGATTTCCATGATCTGGATCACGCCGTCCGGATCGACCACGAAGGTCGCGCGGTCGGCCAGGCCAACGCCATCGCGCAGCACGCCAAAATTGTTGCTCAGCACGTGATTCTGGTCGCCCAGGAACGGAAAGGTCAGCTTGCCGATCTTGTCCGAGGTGTCACTCCACGCCTTGTGGCTGAAGTGCGTGTCGGTGCTGACGGCATAGACTTCGACGCCCATCTGCTGAAGCAGCGCATACTTTTCGCCCAAGTCCTCCAGCTCGGTCGGGCAGACGAAGGTGAAGTCGGCTGGATAGAAAAAGAACACCGCCCACTTTCCGGCAACGTCGCCGTCCGTGACTTCGAAGAAATCCTTGCCCTTCTGAAATGCGGTGGCGGTGAACGGTTGGAGCGTGCTGCCAATGATACCCATGATCTTTGTGTCCTCGTATGGATGAAACCCGGGGACGAGATAGGGCGTGATGCGATGCACAAAAGCGATATTGTGCGATTGCGAACATCGGAATTTTCAATCAATCGCGCGATACTTTCATAAAGTGCAACGAACTCACGCGCCGCATTGCGCACGGTGCAACAACTTATGGTCTGCCAGCACCATCGCCATCATTGCCGCGACCACCGGCGTACCGCGAATACCCACGCACGGGTCATGGCGGCCCTTCGTTCGCACCTGGGTATTCTCACCCGCGCGCGTGATGGAATCGACCGGCGCAAGAATCGAACTCGTGGGCTTGAACGCCACCCGGCAGACGACCGGCTGCCCGGTCGAGATGCCGCCCGCGATCCCGCCGGCATGGTTCGCGGAAAACTCCGGCCCATCATCGCTTGCGCGCATCGGATCGGCATTCTCTTCGCCGCTCAGCCGCGCCGCACCGAAGCCGTCGCCGATCTCGACGCCCTTCACCGCGTTGATCCCCATCATCGCGCTCGCCAGATCCGCGTCGAGCTTGGCATAGATTGGCGCGCCCCATCCTGCCGGTACGCCCGTGGCGACGCATTCGACCACCGCGCCCAGGCTCGATCCGCCTTTGCGAGCTTGGTCGACCAACACTTCCCACCGCGCGGCGGCGGCCGGGTCGGGGCACCAGAACGGGTTGTTGCCGATCTCGGCGGCGTCGAAATGCTCCGGGTCGATTGCATGGCCACCGATTTCGGCGACGTAGGCCAGGATGCTCACCTCGGGGATAACCAGCCGTGCAATCGCCCCCGCCGCCACTCTTGCGGCCGTCTCGCGCGCGCTCGACCGCCCGCCGCCGCGATAATCGCGCAGGCCATATTTGGCGTCGTAGGCGTAGTCGGCATGGCCGGGGCGATAGGCCTGCGCGATTTCCGAATAGTCCTTCGATCGCTGGTCGGTGTTCTCGATCATGAGGCTGATCGGCGTGCCGGTGGTCTGGCCCTCGAACGTGCCTGACAGGATGCGGACGAGGTCCGCCTCCTGCCGCTGGGTGGTGAACTTGTTCTGCCCCGGCTTGCGCGCATCGAGGAACGGCTGGATATCTGCCTCGCTCAGCATTAGCCCCGGCGGACACCCGTCCACCACCGCGCCCAGCGCGGGGCCGTGGCTCTCGCCCCAGGTCGTCATCCGCAAGACGCGGCCGAAGGTGTTCCAGCTCATGCGGCGGTTTTCTGTCCGAACTGTGGGCCGCTGTCCACAATCGCTGGACCAACCGAATCTTTGCGAGCAAGAACAAACCATGATTGCTCGCCTGAAGGGACTGCTCGACGAAACCGGCGCCGACTGGGCGGTGATCGACGTCGCGGGCGTCGGTTATCTCGTCCATTGTTCGTCGAAGACGCTCGCGGCGCTCGGCGAACGGGGCGAGGCGTGCACCGTGTTCACCGACCTTCAGGTGAGCGAGAACGACATGCGGCTGTTGGGCTTCGCCGACGCGGCGGAACGCGACTGGTTCCGCCTGCTGACCCAGGTGCAGGGCGTGGGCAGCAAGGTCGCGCTGGCGATCCTCTCCGCCCTCTCGACCGCAGAACTGCAAGGCGCCTGCGCCGGGGGCGACGCCGCGATGGTCGCCCGCGCCAACGGGGTGGGGCCGAAGCTGGCGGGCCGGATCGTCAACGAACTGCGCGACAAGGCTGGCGCGCTACCGGGTGGCGGCAGTGCGATGGCCTCCGCAATCCCGATGCGCGGTGCCAGCGCCGACGCAGCCAGCGCCCTCGAGAACCTCGGCTTCAAACCCGCCGTCGCCGCTCAAGCCGTCGCCCGCGCCATCGAGGAACTGGGTGACGGTGCGCCTGAGGGCGACCTGATCCGCGTGGCGTTGAAGAGGGCGGCGGGGTGATGCTGTTCGTTCGTGGCATCATGGGCAATGTGAAGATCAACCCGGCGATCAAGTATGGGGGCGGCCTGCTGCTGTTCGTCTCAATCGTTCTCGGCGGCCTAGCCTATCAAATCATCGAACACGAAGAGGCCTTGGCGGATTGCCAACAAATGGGTGGAACGTGGATTGGCAGCACGCCCGTGGGGCTAGGTCGCTTGGCGCAAGTGCGACTGCATCAGGGCAGATGCGAGTTCAGCACTGCGCAGGCGAAGACCGAATGACCGAACCCGTCCCCCTCCTCACCCCCGCCCGCCAGCCGGAGGACCCCGACGCCGCGTTGCGGCCCAAGTCGCTCGCGGAGTTCGTCGGGCAGGCGGCGGCGCGGGAGAACTTGCGGGTGTTCATCGAGGCCGCGCGCGGGCGCGGCGAGGCGATGGACCATGTGCTGTTCTTCGGGCCGCCGGGCCTTGGCAAGACCACGCTGGCGCAGATCGTGGCGAAGGAGTTGGGCGTCGGCTTTCGCGCCACATCGGGCCCGGTGATCGCCAAGGCGGGCGATCTGGCCGCGCTGCTGACTAATCTCGAACCGCACGACGTGCTGTTCATCGACGAGATCCACCGGCTCAATCCGGTGGTCGAGGAAGTGCTCTACCCGGCGATGGAGGACCGCGCGCTCGATCTGATCATCGGCGAGGGGCCGTCGGCGCGCAGCGTGCGGATCGACCTGCCGCCGTTCACGCTGGTCGGCGCGACCACGCGGCAGGGTCTGTTGACCACCCCGCTGCGCGACCGCTTCGGCATTCCGGTGCGGCTCAATTTCTACACCCACGAGGAACTCGACCGGGTGGTGACGCGCGGGGCGGGGCTGCTCGGCCTCGCGATCGACGCCGACGGCGCGCGCGAGATCGCTCGCCGCAGCCGCGGTACGCCGCGCGTGGCAGGCCGCCTGCTGCGCCGAGTGCGCGATTTCGCTCATGTTGCGGGAGACGGCACAGTGACGCGCAGCGTGGCCGACGCGGCGCTGACCCGGCTGGAGATCGACCGGCTCGGCCTCGACGCGATGGACCGGCGCTACCTCACCATGATCGCCACGATCTACAAGGGCGGGCCGGTGGGAGTGGAAACGCTCGCCGCCGGGCTGTCGGAACCGCGCGACACGGTCGAGGAGGTGATCGAGCCCTACCTGATCCAGCTCGGCCTGATCGCACGCACCGCGCGGGGGCGCTGTCTCAACGACGCGGGCTGGACTCATCTCGGCATGGGTCCGCCGGTGGGCTCGCAGACTGCCCTCTTCGACGATGGGAGCTGACGCGGCATTCGCACTCGCGCGGGGTTCGGTTCCAAAGCGGGACAAGTCAGCCGGGTCGGGCCTGGAGGGGACGAATTTGTTGGCTAACGGCCCTCGAATCTTGGTTAACGCGATTGCCGATTTAACGGGTTGGTCGCTTCTTGATGCGAACAGGTGGTGCGAAACGGGGCAATGGAGCCGCCGCTTCCGCATCGCTCGAGCAACAAGAGTGCCTGCCCATGTCGGTAAAGATGGCCCTGGCGAAACTGTCCGCGACTGCCGCGGGCACTGCGCTGCTTGCTGGCGGCGCTGTTCACGTCGCCGAACCCATGTCTACCAAGGCACCGTCCTATAAGTCGGTCAAGACCGTCAAGGCAGCTCCCCGGCCGGTCAAGGCGCGCACCGCTGCCCGGCGGCACGTGCCCGCCGCGCCACCCACACGGCGCCGCACCATCCAGCGGACTGTGGAATGCGTGCCCGCCGGCCCGGCGGTGCTTGGTGGGCCGCTTGCCTATGGCCCGGGCCCGAGCGCGGCCAGCGACCCGAATTGCCCGCCCGTCTATCAGTATGCCATGGCGGCGATCCCTTCGCCGTTGCCACTTCCCCCGCTGCCCCCGGTCAGCGGTGGCGGCGGCGGCGGTGTTACCGTGGTCGGCGGTAGCGGCGGCTTCGGCGGCGGCTTTGGCGGCGGGTTTTTCGGCGGTTTCGTAGGGAGCAGCGGGGGTTCCAGCGGTTCGGTCGTGGTCACCTCGACCTCCACCACCACGGGCGGCACCTCGACGACCACCGGCGGCACCAGCGGCATCGTGATCGACATCGAAAACTCGACCGGCGGCAGCGGCGGTACATCCACCAGTACCTCGACCGGTGGGAGCTCGACCTCCACCGGGGGTCTTACATCCACCACCACGACGGGTGGGCTGACCTCAACCACGACCAGTTCAACCGGTGGCAGCAGCACTACCACGGGCGGCGTCTCGACATCGACCGGCGGCGTCTCGACCTCGACCGGCGGCGTAACCAGCACATCGACATCGGGTAACGTGTCGACATCCACTGGCGGGGTGACCAGCTCTTCGGGCAACGTTTCAAGTTCGTCGTCCACCAGCACTTCGTCAGGTAACGTCTCGACCTCGTCGGGCAATGTCACCAGTTCCTCGTCGACCAGCACTTCGACCGGAGGCATTTCGACCAGCACGACCAGCTCGGGCAACGTGACGAGCAGCACGAGTTCGAGTTCGTCCACCAGTTCGTCCTCGAGCACCTCGAGCAGCTCTTCGACCAGCTCTTCGACGAGCAGCTCGACATCGTCCTCGTCGGGCGGCAGCAGCGGCACGCCGGTCCCGGCCCCGCCCATGCTGATCTTGTTCGGCGTGGCGGCAGCGGCGATCCTCGGGCGCGGCAAGCTGCGACGCAAGCAGGCCTGAGCCGCGCGGCACGCGCAAACGGAAAAGGGCGGCTCCCTTGCGGGGGCCGCCCTTTTGCTTTGTCAGGGATGCGCCGCGATCAGGCGGCGAGCTTCCTCAGCACGTAATGGAGGATGCCGCCATTGCGGTAGTACTCCATCTCGTTGGCGGTATCGATCCGGCACAGCGCGGTGAAGCTGAACGCGGTGCCGTCCTCGCGCGTTACGGCCACCTCGATGGTCTGGCCTGGGGTGAGGTCGGCGAGGCCTTCGATCGTGAAGCTGTCGCTGCCGGTGAGGCCCAACGTTTCGCGCGATTCGCCTTCCTGGAACTGCAGCGGCAGCACGCCCATGCCAACCAGGTTCGAACGGTGGATGCGTTCGAAGCTTTCGACGATGACCGCGCGCACGCCGAGCAGGATCGTGCCCTTGGCCGCCCAGTCGCGGCTGGAGCCGGTGCCGTATTCCTTGCCCCCGATCACGACCAGCGGGGTGCCGTCCGCCTTGTGCTTCTGCGCGGCGTCGTAAATCGCCATCGTCGCGCCATTGTAGGACGTGACGCCGCCTTCGATCCCCGGGGTCATCTCGTTGCGGATGCGGATATTGGCGAAAGTGCCGCGCATCATCACCTCGTGATGGCCGCGGCGGCTGCCGTAGGAATTGAAGTCCGCCTTCGCGACCTGGTTTTCCATCAGGAAGCGGCCCGCGGGGCTGTCTTCCTTGATCGAGCCAGCGGGGCTGATGTGGTCGGTGGTGACCGAATCGCCCAGGATCGCCAGCGGCTTCGCGCCGACGATGTCGGTGACGGGGGCGGGCGTCATGGTCATGCCCTCGAAATAGGGCGGGTTGGCAACATAGGTGCTGCCCGGACGCCAGGTGTAAGTGTCCGACGGCTCGACCTTGATCGCCTGCCAGTGCGCGTCGCCCTTGTAGACGTCGGCATAGCGGGTTTCGAACATGGCGCGGTCGATGCTGCCCGAACGCACTTCAGCGATCTCGTCATTGCTGGGCCAGATATCGGCCAGCATCACGTCGTTGCCGTCCTGGTCCTGCCCGATCGGGGTTTCGGTGATGTCTTCGGTCACCGTGCCCTTGAGCGCGTAGGCGACCACCAGCGGCGGGCTGGCGAGGAAGTTGGCGCGCACATCCGGCGAGACGCGGCCTTCGAAGTTGCGGTTGCCAGACAGGACGCTGGCGGCGACGATGTCGTTGCCGTTGATCGCCTTGCTGATCGGCGGCGCGAGCGGCCCCGAATTACCGATGCAGGTGGTGCAGCCGTAGCCGACCAGATCGAACCCGATCGCGTCGAGGTGATCCTGCAGCCCGGCCTTCTCGAGATAGTCGGTGACCACCTGCGATCCCGGCGCCAGGCTGGTCTTGACCCACGGCTTGGGCTTGAGCCCCTTCTCGTTCGCCTTCTTGGCGACAAGGCCCGCTGCGATCAGTACGTCGGGGTTGCTGGTGTTGGTGCAGCTGGTGATCGCGGCGATCACGACATCGCCGTCGCCGATGTCATGATCCTTGCCATCGACCGAAACGCGGGCTGCGCCCTTCTTGCCGTAGACGGTGCCCAGCTCGCGATTGAACAGCTCGTCGACCTCGGGCAGCACGACCTTGTCCTGCGGGCGCTTGGGCCCGGCAAGGCTGGGGACCACGGTGCCCATGTCGAGTTCGAGCGTGCGGGTGAACACCGGCTCGTGGTCCGGTTCGAACCACATGCCCTGTTCCTTGGAATAGGCTTCGACCAGCGCGATCGTTTCTTCCGGGCGGCCGGTCAGGCGCAGGTAGTCGAGCGTCTTGTCGTCCACGCCGAAGAAGCCGCAGGTCGCGCCATATTCGGGCGCCATGTTGGCGAGCGTCGCGCGATCGGCGAGGCTGAGGCTGGAGACGCCGGGGCCGTAGTATTCCACGAACCGCCCGACCACGCCCACCGCGCGCAGCATCTGCGTGGCGGTCAGGACGAGGTCGGTCGCGGTGACGCCTTCCTTCAGCTTGCCAGTCAGCTTGAAGCCGACGACCTCGGGGATCAGCATCGAGACCGGCTGGCCGAGCATGGCCGCCTCCGCCTCGATCCCGCCTACGCCCCAGCCCAGCACGCCCAGGCCGTTGATCATGGTGGTGTGGCTGTCGGTGCCGACGCAGGTGTCGGGATAGGCGACGAGGTTGCCATCCTGGTCCTCGCTCGACCACACCGCCTTGGCGATGTGTTCCAGGTTCACCTGGTGGCAGATGCCGGTGCCCGGAGGCACGGCGGAGAAGTTCTGGAAGCTCTTGGAGCCCCACTTGAGGAAGTCGTAGCGTTCCGCGTTGCGGGCATATTCCAGCTCGACGTTCTTCTCGAACGCCTTGGGGTGGCCAAACTCGTCGACCATGACCGAGTGGTCGATGACCAGGTTGACGGGCACCAGCGGATTGATCTTGGCAGTATCGCCGCCGAGCCTGGCGATCGCGTCGCGCATGGCGGCAAGGTCGACGACGCAAGGCACGCCGGTGAAATCCTGCAGCAGCACGCGCGCGGGGCGGTACTGGATTTCCTTGCCGGTGGTCGGGTTACGCTGCCAATCGGCGAGCGCGCGCGCATCATCGGTCGAGACGGTGAAGCCATCATCCTCGAACCGCAGCATGTTTTCCAGTAGGACCTTGAGGCTGAAGGGCAGGCGCGACACATCGCCGATCTGCTCGGCCGCCTTGGCGAAGGAGTAATAGGCATAGTCCTTGCCGCCAACGGTGAGGGTGGAACGGGTCTTGAGCGTGTCCTTGCCGACCTGGGTCATGCAGTGTGCATCCTTTCGTGCGAACTCGATTGGAAGACTGCGCCCGGGTGCCCCCTTCGGCGCATTGCCTTTGGCGCGGCCCTGCTCTTTCGCGGGCGCAAAATCAAGGGTTGGGCCGCGCGCTACCGGTCAGACCATGACCTGTTCCGGCCGCCTGCGCGCCGCGATCCAGCACCCGCCCACGATCAGCGCCGTGCCCGTCAGCGTCGCCGGGGTCACAGCCTCGCGGAAGAACAGCCACCCGAACAGGACCGCCCACAGGAAGCCGCTGTATTCCATCGGCACCAGCACCTGCGCTTCGGCCCGGGCATAGGCCCAGGCGAGCGAAATCGCGCCGCACACGGTCAGGAACGCGGCGGCGGCAATGTTCGTGGTGGTGGGGCCATCGGGCAAGGTCAGCAGGAACGGCGCCGCCAGCCCCAACACCAGCGCGCTCATCCCACTGTGAAAGCTGGCGATTTCCAGCGGTCCGGCGAGCTGCGCCTGTTGCCGCGCGAGGACCAGGTTGTAGGCATAGAGCACCGCCGAAAACAGGATTGCACCCAGGCCAAGCGCGGCATCGTCGGACATTGCCTGGCTGCCGATCCGCCCGCCGACGATCACCAGTGTGCCGATCAGGCCCAACACGGCGGCAACGATCGCCTTGCGCTCGATCCGCTCGCCCAGGATCAGCGCGGCAAGATAGAGCGAGATGACCGGGGCGACGAACGAAATGGCGATCGTCTCGGCCAAGGGCAGCTTGGTGATGGCGTAGAAGAATGTCAGTGCCATGAAGGTGGTCACCAGCCCGCGCCTGACATGCACCTTGAGCACGCGCGGTCGTGGCCAGCGCCCGCCACGCGCGAGCCAGATCGGCACCACCATCACGGCACCCATCGCGGAACGAAGCACCGCCGCACTGTAGGCGCCGACGGCCAGCGCGGCCTCTTTCATGAAGGCGTCCATCAAAGACAGGAAGCCAACGCCGAGCAGCGCCATAGCAATCGGCATGAGGCGGTGTTCGGCAGCCATCCGTCGCCCCATATGCGCCGCCGTGCCACGCGTCACGCAATTCACCGCGCAGTCAGGCGCGATGCTTGAAGGGGCGGGCGAATTCGGGCAGATTCCGGCGGCTTGCAGCAGACTTCGCTGGCGATCGGCCCGCGCGCAGGGGTAGAAAATGAAAGTGGTTGCTTCGTATCGGTCCATCCTCCTCGCGGCGGTCGCGGCCAGCGCTGCGCCGGCATTCGCGCAGCCGGTCGATTTGCTGCCGCCCGAGCGCAAGATCGAGCAGCAACCCCTCGAGGCGGATTTCGACGCGATCGTCACGCAGGCGAATACGCCGCAGGATGGAACGCCGGTCGTCCGGCAGATTGAACCGCAAGTGCAGCATTGGTCGCTGGCCAACGCGGTTGCGCTGGTTGCAGTGGCCGAGAAGATCGGGTCTGAAGGGCTGGACCCAGCCGATTACCGGCTCGACGAACTGCGCGCCGCCGTTGCCACGGGCGAGGGCGAGGCACTGAACGCCGCCGCCAGCCGGACGTTCGCCTGGCTGGTCGAGGATATGCGCGACGGGCGCACGCCGATGGATTCGCGCAAGCAATGGTTCGTGATGGACCCAGATGCCGACCGTTATCCGACCGCCGGGTTGATGACGCGTGCGGTTCAGACAGGGGATATCGCCGGGACGCTGCAATCGGTCGCACCAGTGCACCCGGATTACGCCAGGCTGAAGGCCGAGCTGGCGACCACCCCTGCTGGTGCCAAGCGCAAACTGATTCGTGCCAACATGGACCGCTGGCGCTGGCTGGCGCGCGATCTCGGCTCGCAGTACCTGCTGACCAATGTGCCCGAGTATCAGTTGCGTCTGACAGTCAACGACAAGATCGTCCGCACGTACAAGACCATCGTCGGTAAGCCAGGCCGGACCGCGACGCCGCAGCTGGCCGAATCGGTCGAAGGGGTTATTTTCAACCCGACGTGGACGGTCCCGCAGTCGATCGTGAAGGGTGAAGGGCTGGGCGCGCGCGTACTTGGCAATCCGGGCTGGGCACGCGCCAATGGCTATGTCGGCACGCGGTCGGAAAATGGCTTCGTCACAGTGGTACAGCAGCCTGGGCCGGGCAATTCGTTGGGCCTGATGAAGCTCGACATGCCCAACCAGCACGCGATCTTTCTCCACGACACCCCTTCGCGCGGGCTGTTCAACCAGCCCAACCGTGCATTGAGCCATGGCTGTGTACGGACCGAGCGGGCGAGCGAACTGGCGATCACGTTGTCGATCCTCCAGGCCGGACTGAGCCCGGAACAAGGTGCCGAAACGATCAAATCGGGCAAATATACGCGTGTCGGCTTCGTCAAGCCGATCCCGGTCTACATCACCTATTTCACCATGGGCAGCGACATCGAGGGAACCCTTCGCACGTTCAACGACATCTACGGTCGCGACGCGCCGGTGCTCGCGTCTCTCGATGCTCCGCGCGTCGCCGATCGCCCGCGCCTGTCGGGGGAAGAGGTAATCGAGATTCTGGACGACCCGCGGGTCTGAGGATCAGTAGACGCCGGGCGAAATGATCTGTCGCCCGCGCGGCGGATCGGACTGGACCGGGCGCAGCTCGCCCAGCGCCTGGACTGGGCGCGGCATCATCGATCCGTCGGCCATCAGGCCGTAACGACCCGCATGGATCACCCGGCCGCCGCCCAGATCGAGCAGCGCCCGCTGAAATTGCTCGCTGCCCATGGCAAAGCATCCATTAGACCGGCCGAGGCGGCCCCAACGCTGTACATGTTCAGGTTCGGCATAGCCCGCGCGGTGCATAACGATGGCCCGGTCAAGCGCGTTCGAATTGGTCGGTTCGAGCCCTTCCAGCCGGATTGAGACACCGAACTGCCCCGTGTACCAGCTGTAGGTGAGATAGCTACCTTCACTGGTGCAATGCGAGCCATGCTCGTTCGAAAACCAGTTGAGCCAGCCGTCGTGTTCCGGATCGGATCCGTCGCCGTGGCTAACGAGGTAGGATTCGACGCGCCCAGCCTCCAGGTTGACGAAATGGAATCGTGGTTCGGCGCTGTGGAGCCCGAAATCGGCCACTCCGACGTAGTCCCGGCGCCATAACAGCGACCCGGCCTTTGCCTGCGCCTCGCGGGCGATCTCGGCCAACTTGCGATCGCGGGGCGAGGCGATCTGCGCGCGCGCGGGTACGGTGATCGGCAGGGTCAGCGCCGCGCCAGCCGCGAGCGATCCTTTCAAGACTTGGCGCCTGTTCATTCGGATGGATTACATAGCAGTGCCTAACCGAAGGGTGAACAGGGAACGGTGCCCCAATTTCGGCGTAGAGCGGGCATGCGCTTGCCCTTGCACCATGCCGCTTTGGCCTGCCTTGCCCTGCTGTCGGCCTGCGCGGCACCCGGCCGGGGCGTGTCGGTCAGCGCCGCTCCGCCGTCCATGTCCAACGCGCCCATGCAGACGCGAATCCTCGATCATGTCGCGGCCACGCGGTTGCGCCAGAACACCGGGATGACCCTCCAATGGATTGACTGGGACACGCGTGGATCAGTGCAGGTAACTGTGGATGACGGGGGCATGTGGCGTCTTTCGGGCGAGCAGGCGCGGGGCTCCGCGCGCGTGGCGATAGCCGGGCGGATAACGGAAATCGGGCCGGATTACTTTCTCTTGGACGGCCGCATTACCATTGCCGACACCCCGGACGCGGGGCGTCGCTGCGCAGCGGACAAGACCTGGCGTTTCGCCGTGACGCAGGACCGCCGGTACTGGCGATTGCGCGAGTTCGAGTGGTGCGATCGGCTCACCGATTACATCGACATCTATTTCTGAAAACTGGTATTTTTACACAATGGCACCATGACGTGCGTTCTCGCGTGCCATCGCGATCATCGACGCGGCGTGACGATCGGCTACCGCGCGTGGGTCGGCGCCGTATCCGCCTCCAAGCGCGCTGGCGATCGGTAGGCCGCGCCGCCGAGCCTCGCGGATGACGAAGGTGTCACGCGCGGCGAGGCCATTGTCGGTCAAGGCCAGGCGCCCAAGCTTGTCGTCGACATGCGGATCGACACCCGCCTGGTACAGCACCAGATCGGGGCCAAAGCCGTCGATGACCATCGGGAGATGCGCCTCCAGTTCTGCCAGATAGCGCGCGTCGTCTGCCCCGTCGGGCAACGCGATGTCGAGGCTGGAACGAGCCTTGCGCACGGGAAAGTTGCGATCGGCGTGGATCGACAAGGTGAAAACATCTTCGCGTCCGGCCATCAGGCTGGCGGTGCCGTCGCCCTGGTGCACGTCGAGATCGACTATCATCACCCTGCGGGCATGACCTTCGCCGATCAGGCGATTGGCAACGACCGCGAGATCGTTGAAGACGCAATATCCAGCGCCCGTTTCGTGGAGCGCGTGATGGCTCCCGGCGGCGCTGTTGGCCGCGTATCCATGTGTTTGGGCGAGCCGCGCGGCAAGATAGGTACCGCCATTGGTATGCTGCACGCGCGCCGCGATCGCAGCGGTTACCGGAAAGCCGATGCGGCGCTCTTTCGCGGTCGGCACCCGCGCCGCTAGGACTTCGGCAACGTAATCCGGATCGTGCACCGCATCGAGCCACGCGCGCGGCATCGGTTCGGGCGCATGCACGGTCAACGGATATCCGCTTTCGCGCAATGCCACCATCACCAGGGTATATTTGTCGAACCGGAACGTCCCGCGCTCCGGAGCGGGGGCCGCGTAATCGGCATGGTGCACCACATGCAGCATCAGGCGCCGATTGTGTGTTCGGCCAGGATGCGGCAGCCGAGCACAACAAGGATGATCCCGCCCACGATCTCGGCTGGCCGGCCGTGACGATCCCCGGCCGCGCGTCCGATCAGCACCCCCACCATCGCAAGCGCGAACGTGACCACGCTGATGAGCAGGCAGGCAATGGGGGGGGATACGCCGAGCGTGGGCAGCGTTATCCCGGCGGCGAGCGCATCGATGCTCGTCGCCACGCCTGCCAACAGCAATGCCTTGCCGGTCAGCCGCGGCGTTTCTTCCCCGCCGCCGCCCAGGATCATCTTGCCACCGATGATCGCGAGCAGAGCGAAGGCGATCCAGTGATCGATCGCTGCCACGTAAGCCAGCGCCACGGCCCCGATCGCCCAACCAATTAGAGGCATGGCGCCCTGGAACAAGCCGAATGTCGCCGCGATCGTCAGCGCCGCGCGGACGCTTGGCCGGAACCGTGCACCCTGCGTCAGGGCGACGGCGAAAGCATCCATCGCAAGCGCGATCGCAAGCAGCAGCGCCGCGCCATAGGTGGCGAACATCCTATTGCGCTGCCTCGCTTACCCGATCAGCCTTGCCTGCATCAATCATGCCTGCCTCGATCTCGGCCGCCTTGGCCTCGACCAGCGAGACGATATGGTCGATCATCGTCGCATCTTCGATATGATGATCCTTGAGGCCGGAGAGGTACACCATATGCTTGCCATTACCGCCACCGGTGAGGCCGATGTCCGTTTCGCGCGCCTCGCCCGGGCCATTGACCACACAGCCCAGCACCGAGAGCGACAACGGGGTCTTGATATGCTCGAGCCGCTTCTCAAGCGCCTCGACCGTGCGGATCACGTCAAACCCCTGGCGCGAGCACGACGGGCATGAAACAACCCGCACCCCGCGTGTACGCAGGCCAAGGGCCTTGAGCATCTCGAACCCGACGCGCACTTCCTGTTCCGGTTCGGCCGAGAGCGACACGCGGATCGTGTCGCCGATCCCGGCCCACAGCAGGTTGCCGATGCCGATAGATGATTTGACGGTTCCACCAATCAGTCCGCCTGCCTCTGTGATCCCCAGGTGCAACGGGCAATCGACCGCTTCGGCAAGGCCCATGTAGGCCGCGACCGCAAGGAATACGTCGCTGGCCTTTACCGCGACCTTGTATTCATGGAAGTCGTGATCCTGCAGCAACTTGATGTGATCCAGCGCGCTTTCGACCAAAGCCTCGGGGCAAGGCTCGCCGTACTTTTCCAGCAGATCTTTTTCCAGGCTACCCGCGTTGACGCCAATGCGGATCGCGCAACCGTTGGCCTTGGCAGCGCGGACGACTTCGGCAACGCGGTCGCTCGATCCGATGTTGCCCGGGTTGATCCGCAGGCAAGCCGCGCCCGCATCCGCGGCTTCGAGCGCGCGCTTGTAGTGGAAATGGATATCGGCGACGAGCGGCACCTTCGCGGCGCGCGCAATCTGGCGGAATGCGACGGTTGATTCCTCGGTCGGGCACGACACCCGGATGATGTCGGCACCCGCGTCCTCGCAGCGCCGGATTTGGTCGATCGTCGCCACCGCGTCCTCCGTCGGCGTGTTCGTCATGGTCTGGACGGTAATCGGCGCGTCACCGCCGACCGGGACAGTACCGACCATGATCTGGCGGGACGAGCGGCGCACGATCGTGCGCCAGGGGCGAATTTCGGACATGGTCCGCGCTATAGGCTTCGCCGCCGCGCCGGGCAATGCACGCTGGGCTCGGCGCCGATCAGGTGCTCGCCCTGCCGCGCACGTCCGGCAAACCTAAGTTTTCCTACCTAGTTGCGGCGAAATCACGCCTTCACCAGGCCATGCGAACAACGGTTCGCAACGAAAGGTAATGGTCATGCGTCCTCTCATGCTTTGTGCGGTGTCGTCGATCCTGATGATGTCCGCTCCCGTGGTGGCAGCGGAAATCAGGCTTGCGGGCATCGTCGTCAATTCCTGTATTCTTTCAATTCCCACGCCCGGTACGATGGGGCTGTCGTCGGACGGCGTAAGGCTCGGCTCGCAGGAAGGGGTGGGCGGCGCGCCCGCCACGCTCACGATCGTTGCCGCGGGCATTCCGCCTACGCTCAACTTTTCGGCTCCGGCGTTGAGCGGCCCCAGCGGCACCAGCGGGTCAGTGACCGAATATGCGTTCACATCATCCGGGTCTGGTGCCAGCCAGCCATTCACCAGCGCTTCGAGCACGGCGGCCTCGAACCTGATCGACACGTTTACTATCCAGAGCCGCGTTTCGCGCGCCCAAGGGTTCGGCACGGGCACATACACCGTCGCGGTCACCGTCACATGCCAGCAGCTCTGATCTCAACCGGGCGGATGGTGGCGGCAGTGTTCTGCGTCGCCGCCGCGGCCCCAGCGATAGGGGTCGGGATGTCGCCACTGGGGCGGGAAGGCGTGACCGACGGGCCGGAGAAAGGGTTCTACCTCACGATAATCAACCCCTATCCCAACACCCGCGAATTCCGCGCTTATGCCACGGAATGGGATGGCGCCGAAGCGGACAGCCACGGTCCGGTCGATGTTCGGCCGGGCAATTTCCGCATCGCCGCTGGCAAGCAGCGACGCATCCTTGTCGTCGCGCAGGATCTCGAGCCAGGCGAACAACGCCAGTTCCGGGTTTGCGCGGAACTCGCCATTACAGAGGGCATGATCAATGCGCGCGTTTGTTCGAAACTCGCTGCTCGTCGCATCGCTCGCTAGCCTGGCGGCGCCAGTGGCGGCGAACCGCGGCGTATACCTGCCCCCGGCGCCGCAAGGGCCGGGCGGCGAGGATTCGATCGAGACGGCGGATGGCACGCGCTGCCGCCAGTCGATCAATTCCAACGGACCCTACCTTGATCTAGGCGCGGCGGGGGCGGCATCCAAGCCATTGGAGAGCGATCGCCTGGGCAGCGGGGTGGTGTTGTTCAGCCAGGAACGCGATCAGGAGGCTCTGGCCTATGTCCGCGTGACCATACCGCTTGGCCAGCGCCCCGCCCGCCTCGACTGCTCCCGGCTGTATGAACTGGAAATCGACCGGCTTCGCCGCGAACTCGATCTGCTCCGTATGGCGGCGGAATGATTGGCTAGAGACGCAACTCCAGCAGATACTCGTCGTCGCGGTGGCTGCCGACCCAGAAATCGATGTCGGCGATCTTGTGAAAACCGTACCGGGCGTAGAATCGCTGTGCTCCGGTGTTACCGGAAAACACGGACAGTTGCATCGCGTCCGCGCCGCGTGACCGGGCATGTTCGAGCGCCCAGGCCATCAGGGCCGCGCCAATTCCCGCGCCGGTGCGCGCGGGATCGGTATAGAGCTGAGCCAACTCGATCGGCCGCGATGCGTCCGAATGGGCCGAAAAGCTGCTTGGCTCGCGCAGCTTGCAGTAGCCGATCAGCTCGGCGCCGTCCCAGGCGAGGCGATGGGTACATGCGTCGCCCGCGATTTCCCCGGCGACGTTACGCTGGCTGAACACCCGCTCCAGAAAATTCGCCAGGTCGTCGGGCTGATAAAGATGTCCGAATTTGGCGACGAAGCTCTCGCGCCCCAGCCGGGCGAGCGCGGGCGCGTCGGTAAAGTTGGCGGGGCGCAGATCCATGTCGCCGCCATGCCGATTGCCCGCCGCCTTGAAAAGAGCGGACAGGCCGGTGTCTACCGGCTCCGACCAGGCCCGTTATCCGCTTGTAAGGGGATATGCCGCTGCTAGGTTGGAAGGATGCGAGGCATGTTTGCGATGTTCGCCGCGGTTGCGGCTTTGGCGGGAGCGAGCGCGGCAATGGCGGACACGCGCGAGCCAGGAACCTGGTCGCTGGCAATTCATGGGGGCGCCGGCACGCTGCTGCGCGAGAACATGACAGCCGAACAGGAGGCCGCCTATCGTGGCGCGCTGCAACAGGCACTTGACGCTGGAGCGGCGGTATTGCGCGGGGGCGGAAGTGCGCTCGACGCGATCGAAGCGGTGATCGTGCTGCTGGAGGACGATCCCAAGTTCAACGCTGGGCGCGGTGCCGTATTCACCTGGGATGGTCATATCGAGTTGGATGCCGCGATAATGGATGGGCGCACACGCGCGGCTGGGGCCATTGCCGGGGTGACGACCGTTCGCAATCCCATCCGCCTTGCCCGCGCGGTGATGGATGATGGACGCCATGTGTTCCTGTCGGGCGCGGGGGCGCAGCAGTTCGCCGCTGAGAAACAGCTCGAACTGGTTCCGCCCGAATGGTTCGCGACCGAGCATCGCCACCAGCAACTTGAGGCAGTGAAAGGGCAGAGATTGTCCGCGCTGGATGTCGAATTCAAGTTCGGCACCGTAGGTGCGGTCGCGCTCGACCAGGCGGGCAACCTTGCTGCGGCTACCTCCACTGGCGGAATGACCGGCAAGCGCTGGGGCAGGATTGGCGATGCGCCGGTGATCGGCGCGGGCACATATGCCGACAATCGCGCTTGCGCGGTATCCGCGACGGGTGCGGGCGAATTTTTCATCCGGGTCGGCGTAGCGCGCGAAATCTGTTCGCGGATGCGCCACAAGGGCGAGGACGCCCAAACCGCTGCCGATGCGGTTATCGGCGAAGTGGGCGCGCTGGGCGGCGATGGCGGGGTCATTGTCGTGGCACCGGGCGGCGCGGCGGTGTTCAGCTTCAATACGCCGGGAATGTATCGCGGCCGGGCGACCAGCAGCGGCTCCAACGAGGTCGTTATTTTCGCACGGTAACCGATCAGCGCCCAGTCTCAGCGCCCGGTCGCATACCGCGCCAGTACCCAGCCGCACTCCGCCAATACGCCCTGCGCAGCCGGTTCGACCCGGACGTGCTGCCCGGCAGCGCGGAAGAAAGTCGCGAAAGTGATCGGTGCTCGCCCGGGCGGCTCGACGAAGCCGATATCGACATAAACACTGCCCATTCCCGGGGCGAGCGAGGTGCCCGTCTTGTCGCCGGCTAGCCACTCGGGCGGCAACCCGGCCCGCACCCGCGCCAAGCCGGTACGGGTGTCCACCATCCACTGACGCAGCACCGCACGCCGATCCAAGGCGAGCGACTCGCCGTGGATCAGCGCGGCCACCGTGCGCGCCATCGCCTCGGGCGTGGTGGTGTCGCGCGTTTCCCCGGGGGGTACGTCATTGAGGGCGGGCTCGAACCGGTCGAGCCGGCTCGCTCCGTCGCCCAGCGAGCGCCAGAACGCTGTCAGCCCCTCCGGCCCGCCAAGCCGTCGCAGCAGAAGATTGGCGGCCGTATTGTCGCTGGTCTTCTGGGTCGCCTCGGCCAGCTCCCGCAACGTGGCCCCCATGGCCAAGCGCTCCGTGGTGAAAGGCGAGTTCTCGACCAGGTCGCCCCTTGTCCAGGTGATGCGTTCATCCGCATTGACACCTCCGGTATCGTCGCGGGCAAGCAGCATGGCCGCGAGCGACAGCTTGAACGACGACAGCAGCGGAAAGCGGGCATAGCCATTGTGCGAAATCACCTCACCGGTCGCGGTGTTCAGGAAGCTTGCGCCGAGCACCCCATTGGCAGCAGCCTCGATGATCCGCAGCCGTGCCGCGTATCGCGCGCTTGTTCCGGCCTCGATGGGCACGCACGCAGCGAGACCGAGCGCGGCCGAACCCGCCAGGACCATTCGTCGGTCGAACATCGTGTCAGCCGCGCGCATCGTGCTTGTCCTTCTTGCGTTTCCCGAACCGCATGTCACCCTCCAGCCGGGCGCGCAGCTGAGCATAGAATGCTTCGAGAAAGGCGCGCTCGTCACCGGCACCTGGATCCCAGCCGATCTTGCGACAGATCACCTCGTGCACTGAAGCCAATGCCTCGACCCGGCCTTCGCGCAGAACATTCTCCAGCGTCTGCAATTCGTATTCGCCATAAACCGACAGCTCCGCGGCGCCGAAGCGATATTCGACGCCAGTGACCTTGCTCGCCGCGCCCCGCGCCGCGCCCTCGGTGGAGATTGCGCGGGCCAGCCTGGCACGCGGCGAATCAACCACCCAGGTGCCCGCGATCAGGTCGCCCGCGCGCAACCGGTCGCGGTTGAGGAAGGGGAACAACACGAAGATCATAAACCACAGCGCCGCAGCAATTCCGGCTGGCCCGCCTTCACCACTCGGGGCGACGATCAGCAGGACCAGCGGCAGGAACAGTTCGATGTCACGCAGCAGGTTGCGGGCAAGCACCGCTTCGGGGGTCAGGCGCCCACCATCGCGGGAGGCAACGCGGATTCCAACCGCGCGCTTGCCGAAGGTAGCGCCGCGCGGACCCATTTCCATCACAATGAAATACCCGTTCCACAAGACGAACCAGAACAGCGTCCACACCACGAAGATAAATTCCGCCGCGCCGCCGATGCCTGCGGCATCGGCCCCGTCGAGGGTGAAGACGCCGAACACCAGATAAATGAGAAAGATCGTCACGATGATGCCGATGCCGGCAAGCAGGAGCATGTCCAGCATCAGCGCGCCCGCCCGCGCGGCGCGGCTGGCGACATGGAATGGCAGCGCGATGCCTTCAGGTGTCACGACCTCGCGGCGGCGCTTGGCGAGATGCGCGCTTGAGAGCGATGCAGCGTTCATGCCCGCTCCGGCGGATGGCGAAGGCGCAACGCGTAGAAGTATGCCAGCCACATCACGAGCATGAAGGTGCCGATGATCGCGCGCGCCTGCGTACCGGCGAGCTGGCGCGGAAAGGCTTCGAGCAGCGCGGCGAGGACCAACATCAGCACGACGCCGACCATAACCTGCGCGCCGCGTCGGCCCGCGTCAGCGGCGGCGGCGATGACGCCGCGCTGGCCGGGAAATGCCATTCGGCGACCAATGTGGAGACCGGCCGCCCCGGCGAGCAGGATCGCGAAAAGTTCGGTTGTGCCATGAACGGCCAGCCACGCGACAAACGGTCCGAGCAGCCCGGCATCGTGATACAGCCACAGCATCGCGCCAAGCATCGCCATGTTCTGGACCAGCAGCATAAGGGTGGGGATGCCGAACGCGAAACCCAGGGCGAAGGCGAAGATGGCGACCCCGGCATTATTCTGGAACAGCTGCGCCGCGAAGGCTGACAGCCCGCTGGCACTATCCTGCGCCTCAAGCGATTCGAGCAAAGCCGCGGGGCTCGCGCCAGGAACCCTGCCACCTGCCATTTCGCCCACGAGGGTGAAATACCACTGTTCGTCCCGCGCGACCAACAACCAGCCCGCGATTGCCCCCGCGATCATCATGAACAGCGCGATGCAGGTATCGAGCCAGACTTCGCGTACTGCCCGGCTGAGGTCGCCGCCCAGGAATCGCCGCAGCCATGCGCCAAATCCCTCGCGCGGGCCATAGACCTGAAACCAGGCGCGCTGCACCAGTGCCTCGAGATAGGCGAGCGTTGCCGCGTCGAGCGAGGTTTCGCGCGCGACGGCGAGGCTCGAGGCCGCAGTCCGGTACAAGGCGGGAAGGGCGAGGACATCCTCGTCGGAGATGCGACGCAACTTGCCTTTTTCGATCTGGCCCAGAATGGATTCGAGCCGTGCCCATTCTCCTTCGCGGGCGAGCCGGAATCGGTCCGAGCGCAGCGCTGCCGCGTCTATCTCGGGCGCGGGCGCGAGCGCGGCATTCTGCCGTTTGAACCGGCCGCCGAACGTCGGGGTTTTCATCCGATCGCCCCCCTTCGCTTGATTTCGAGGTAGCGATCGATCAGGCGATACCCGATCTCGCGAAACGGCGCCTCGATCACATCGACGCCAAGCTGCCGGAGGCGTTGCAGCACCAGTGCGCGCTGACGGACCAGGGTATCCGCAGTGACGGCAACGGCGAGATCGCCGATCGACTCCGGCTCTCGGGCGCGCAGCCCGGCCAGCTCATCATCCTCAATGGTCAGGAACAGGACGACGTGCCGTTCGACCAGGCGCCCCAGGCTTTCGATCATCAGCTCGGCGCCGGTCGGGTCGGTGAAGTCGGAAAAGAGCACGATCAGTGATCGCCGTTGAAGGCGGGCGGACAGCGTGGCGAGCGCGAGGGTGAAGTTCGGCTCTTGCGCGTGATAATCGAGCCCCGCCGCTGCCGTCTGGAGCCGGTGGAACCCGCGCGTGTCGCCCACGAACGGCGTCACCAGTTCGGGCCGCCGTGCAAATCCGAACAGCATCACCCTGTCACCACCCTTCAATGCCACATAGGCTGCCGTAAGCGCGGCGGAAACGGCGCGGTCGATCCGGGGCAGGCCCGCGACAGGTTCGCACATGGCCTGGCCGCAGTCGAATGCGAAGACAATCTGGTTGTTGCGCTCGCTCTCGTTCTCACGGGCGTAGAGGCGGGTATGGCGGGCGCTCGCCTTCCAGTCGATCCGGCGGCGGTCCATGCCGGGTTCGTACTCGCTCAAGGCTTCGAATTGCGTGCCCTCGCCGCGAATACGCCGGGCGATGAGCCCGAACTGCGCGTCGCGCAGGAAGAATTGCAGTTCAGGACTTCGCACGGGTGAGAGGTCTGGCCAAATCCGCACCGCGTGATCGACCTCGCGCACCGCCTGGCGCGCGCCTAGGCCGAGTGGGCCGCTCCAGCGCAGCCACATCCGCTCGATCCGTGCGGTCCCGCGTCGATTTGGGGTCAGACTGACAGCACCACTCCATGTCGTGCCCGCTCCATCCAGGGCAAGCGGGAAATGCGCGGCGCCTTCGCGGCCAAGCCGAGGGTCGGCGGCAAGCGCCGCCTCGGGCAAAGCGCCCCCGGCGCGGTCGGTGATTTCCGCGAGAACCAGAATTTCGATCGGCTCCCCGACCTCGGCGTCGTGCGGAGCGATGATTCGCCAGTCGTCCAGTCGGCCCGCGAGCAGGCCGTCGAGGATCACCAGCAGCAGCAGCGCGAAACCTGCTGCGGGCGCAACCACCCAAGCCCCGGGCGCAGCGGCCGCGATGACGATCGCGAACGGCGCGGCGAGCGCGGCGAGCCATGCCGTCCGAGCGGTAGGAACGACGGGAAACTTCACGCTGATTTCACCGCGGCGCTTCGGTCTGCTCGACCAGTTCGGTGACAAGCGCCTCGATCGCACGACCCTCTATCTCCGCTGCCGGACTCAGTATCAGGCGGTGGCGAAGGACGGCAGTGGCAAGCGCCTTGACATCGTCGGGGATCACATAGTCGCGCCCGTCCAACGCGGCGCGGGCGCGCGCCGCGTTGGCAAGCAGAACGGCGGCCCGCGGACTCGCTCCGCTGGCCAGATCGGCGTGCTCACGCGTGGCACGAACCAGCCGGACGACGTAATCGACGATCTCGCCCGCCACCGTCACCTGATCCAGCGCGGCGCCGGCCTGTGCGAGCCGCCGCGCGTCGGTTACCGCGGCAATGCCGAATTCGCCCGCGCGCGGCGGACCCTGTCGCTGGCCAAACCGCGTGACGATAGCGGTCTCCTCCTCGATGCTCGGATAGTCCACCAGCAGCTTGAACAGGAACCGATCCAGCTGGGCTTCGGGCAGGGGATAGACGCCCTGGTTCTCGATCGGGTTCTGGGTGGCGACAACCATGAAGGATTCGCCCAGGGAATACGTTTCCCCGTCCAGGGTAACGCGCCGTTCCTGCATCGCTTCGAGAAGCGCCGCCTGGGTTTTGGGCGGAGTGCGGTTGATCTCATCGGCAAGCAGCAGGTCGCAGAAGATCGGGCCACGCGTCAGGGTAAATTGACTGGTCTGGAAGTTGAACAGGTTCGACCCGAGGATATCGCCCGGCAGCAGATCGGGCGTGAACTGGATGCGCCCAAAATCGAGACCCAATGCGGTCGCGAAACACTGTGCGAGGAATGTTTTGGCGGTACCCGGCGGACCCTCGAGCAAAACGTGCCCATCTGCCAGCAGCGCGACCAGAAGATGATCGACAATCGCGTCCTGGCCGACGATCGCCTTGGCGACTTCGGCGCGTATCGCGCCGGCCAGGCCGCGCACATCCTCCAGGGTCATGTTCATTTCTTGAGCGTCCTTTCGATGTCCGCGAGCGCGCGCGCGGCGCGCAGGGTTTCATGCTTGCCGCGCGCCTCGCGCAAAGTGGTGGCAAGGGAGGAAAAGTTCGGTGCGTCCGGCGCGCGGCGAGCAAGCGCCGCATCGATCGCGATCGCATCCATGCCGCGCAGCCCCAGAGCGCGCGCGAGCCGCGCCGCGATCAGTTCTGCATAGGGGCGACCGAGGAGATGCAGGCGTCCGGTACGCTGGATAAAGGCGGCGCCGTTCGCAACCAGCCGCGTCTTGCCGAACGCGATCGGTCGCGCCTCGGCAACGGGGGCGCCGAACCGGCACAAGGCGCGCCAGGCAACCACGAACATCGCCAGCAACAGGCACAGCGTGGCGGCCAGGAATGGCGGCGTGAAAGCGAGGGTAAGCAGATTCCGGGTACCACCCAGCCCGTTGAGGGTGAGATCGAACACGACATCCAGTTGTTCGCCCTCCATTGCCAGTTCGATGATTTCGCGCGCCAGCAGCGCCCGCCCGCGATCGGCCATGCCGTAATTGTTGAACAAGTCCGGCTCGGCAACGACCAGCACGTTCCATCGATTCGTATCGCGGGTGTCCGGGCTTCCCGTGGCAACTCCCGCTGCTTCGGCGAGAACGGGATAATACCCCCTATCGTCGATATATCCGGCTAGCACGCGCCCCCTCGCATCAAGGACCAGCGGTACAATTCGACCGTCCTCCAGCGTCATAACCTCGCGCGGATCGGGGAGACGACCGGTCATGCCCAATCCGCGCCAGTGATCTCCCCGCGCGACAAGCGCGTCGACCTTAGCGCCAACCGCCAGGTCGTCAGCGAGCTGCCGGGTCCATTCCGGTGACCCGGCGCCGCCAAGTGTCACCCAACCATCCTCCGCTCCGCTAACGTCTCCGGCACCGATCCGCATGGTGTACCATTTCGGCAGGATCACCATTGTCGGCCCTTGGTATCGACGGGCTTCGATAATTTCGCTCAGTTCATCTGCGTCCGTCAACAGGGGCGGGGTCAGGATCAGGAGCCCGTCGTCATCGAGCGTGCCGGGATTGCGGGCGAGGCGCACGGTATGACCGTCCGCTTCAATGAACGCTGCAAGCCCGGCGAACCCTGTCAATCCGCGGGCGGCCGCATGCGCTCCGCCATCATTCTGCCGTCCGGTCTGCCCAGATCCGATGAACCACAACATCGCGAGGAAAGCGAGTGCGCCCGTCAGCAACATCGCGAGGACGACCCCCGGCCTGAACGTTGGCGGTTGCGGGTCGTTCATGCGCCGTGCGCCGGGAGTTTTTGCAGCGCGAACTCGGCATAGGCGTCGCGCGCCATCTGCCAGTCGTCGCGGTCAAGGCTCCGGAGCGCAAAGACACTGCGTTCGACCGCGCGAGCGATGGTGCCGAACGCACGCCGCGCATCACCGGGCAGGGCGGGCAGGGCGGCAAGTTCGCGCGCGGTGCTGGATGGCTCGACCCAGTCGGGCCGGGCCGCGGCGATCTGCCCGACGCTGCGTTGAAGCAAGAGATGCGTCGCCTCGTCGAACTTGCCTGCTGCCGCCAGACGGTCGGCATCCTCGAGCAACGCGATCGCTTCCCCGCGTGAAGGCGCCCAGTCTTCCGGTTTCCCCTGGGCGCGCGGCGAACGTGCGAACAGCGGTTCCACGACCCGCCAGACAACCAGCAGCGTTCCGAGCACGGCCAGTGCCAGCAAGACCCATTTGACGATTGGCCAGGCGCTGCCGAACAGTCGCCCCACCGGCTCCATCACATCCGCCAGCCATGCGAAAAATTCCCGCAACCATTCGGGCTGCTCAGGTGGCTCGGGTTGCTCGACCGGCGCGAACTGGATGCTATCGTCGTCACGCACGGCGCGCCAGGCGTCCGCGGCCGTTTCCGTCTGATCCCGTGCGCCCGTCGTCACAGCCGCGATTGGTGGCAGAGCGGCCCGATCATGGCAAGAACCCTAGCCGCGCGGGCGCGACTGGCGATATGTGCCGAGCACGCGCAGCTCCTTGCAGTGGAAAGCGAGTTCCTCGAGCGCACGATCGACCGCAGGATCACCGGGCGCGCCGACGATGTCGGCATAGAACATCGTCGCGGCAAAGCTCGCCCCCTTCTGATAGCTCTCCAGCTTGGTCATGTTGACCCCGTTGGTGGCGAAACCGCCCAACGCCTTGTAAAGCGCGGCGGGGATGTTCTTCACCTCGAACACGAATGTCGTCATCGCCGTACCGCCCGCCAGGGCGGCGGGATCGAGCTGTTCACGCGCGAGAACGACGAACCGCGTCGTGTTGTCGTGCGCGTCCTCGACGGCGTCCTCCACCACCGCGAGGCCGTATAGGTCGGCGGCGAGCCGGGGAGCCACCGCGGCCAGCGATGGGTCGCCGCGCTCCGCGACGTAGGCCGCGGCGCCAGCCGTGTCGGCGTGGCTCAGCGGAACGATCCCGCGTTCGCGGAGATAGCGGCGCGACTGGCCCAGCGCCTGCGGATGACTGTACGCCGCGCTGAACGGGCCGGTCGCCCCGGGCAGGGCCATCAACGCGTGAGTGATCGGCATGAAATGTTCGGCGACGATGGCAAGGCCGCTTTCGGGCAGGAGGAAGTGAATGTCGGCGACCCGGCCATGCTGGCTGTTCTCAATCGGGATGATCGCGCTGCTGGCACGGCCATCTTTCACGGCCTCCAGCGCATCCTCGAAACTGAAGCAGGGTAGCGGCAGGTGATCCGGCGCCGCTTCGCCGGCCGCGCGATGCGAATTGGCGCCGGGGCAACCCTGGAACGCGATCGCGCGCGCCGGATCGCTGGCGGCTGCTGCCTGCATGCGCTCGACCATCGCAAGCGCGGGTCCGGGAAAACTCATCGTCATAGGGCCGCTGCGCCTATCCGCGCCGCGCGACGCAGGCAATGGCCTACATGGTTGGCCGCCATCGCGCCCGAGGTCCATCGCGGCACTTGCGGATGCGGTTCGGCGTGCCTAAAGCGGCGCGCAAACCACCACAGCAACTGATTTCGCGGAATCTCGACGCATGGACGATCGCTTCAATACTGCCGCCGGCTGGGTTCTTTTTGCCGGCATCATCGGCCTTGGCGCCTCGATCGCGAGCGGCATGTACTACGGTGGGGGCAAGCCTGCCCATGTCGAATCGGGCGGATACCCGATCGAGGATCTGGACGCGGGCGCGGGCGGTGGCGAATCGGCCGTTGATCTCGGCACGATCCTCGCTGCTGCCGACCTGGCCGCGGGCGAGCAACAGGCGCAGGCGCGTTGCGGCACATGCCACACCTTCAACCAGGGCGGGGCCAGTGGCACCGGCCCCAATCTGTACGGCATCATGGGCCTGCCGATCGGCAAGCATGCCGCCGGGTTCAATTACAGTTCCGCGTTGGCGGAAAAGGGTGGAACCTGGACGTTCGAGGCCATGAATGACTGGCTTCTGGCACCCAAGGCCTTCGCCCCGGGCACCACGATGGGCTTTGCCGGCCTCAAGGACGACGCCGCGCGGGCCAGCATCATCATGTACCTGAACAGCCTCGGCTCCAATCTCACGCCGCCGGCCCCGCAAGCCGCCGAAGCTCCGGCAGCGGAAGGCGCTGAAGGCGCTGCTCCGGTGGAAGGCGAACCCGCCGGCGAGGCTGAAGCGGCTGGCGCGACTGGCGCGGACCAACCCGTCGCCAGCTCCAACGCCGCGACGGGGAACACAAACTGATATTGGGCAGGGGCGTCAGCCGCGCCCTTTGAAGCCCTGCGCGATCACGTACCACTCCGATGAGTCCTTGCGGCTCGCCGGCGGTTTGGCGTGCTTGACCGTGCGAAAATGCTTCTTGAGCAGCGCGAGCAGGTCGGTGTCCGTCCCGCCCGCAAGCACTTTGGCGACGAACGCGCCGCCTTCCTCGAGCGTCTCGACGGCGAACCAGGCGGCCGCCTCGACCAACCCCATCGTGCGCAGATGATCGGTCTGCTTATGGCCGACGGTGTTCGCGGCCATGTCGGACAATACCAGGTCGGGCGCGCCATCGAGCGCGGCGGTCAGCGCGGTTGGAGCATCGTCGGCCATGAAATCCATCTGGAGCAAGGCCACCCCGTCGAGCGGCTCGGTTTCGAGCAGGTCGATCCCGACCACGTGCGCGCGGGGCGCCAGCTTGCGCACAACCTGCGCCCATCCACCTGGTGCCACGCCGAGGTCGACCACGCGCTTCGCGCCTTTTAGCAGCGCGAATTTCTCGTCCAGTTCGATAAGCTTGTAGGCGGCGCGGCTGCGATAGCCTTCGGCCTTGGCCTGTTTGACATAAGGGTCGTTGAGCTGGCGGCTCAGCCACCGATTCGAAGAAGCGGTCCGTCCCCGCGCGGTTTTAACCCGTTTGCCCGGGTCGCGTCCCGATCTAGACATGGCGCGGCCTCGCGTTGCCCAACGCGCGTCGGCCCTCCTCGCCGGCCCGGTCGGCAGCGATGAGGCTGCGAAGGATTCCCTCGCGAATGCCGCGGTCGGCCACGCCAAGCCGATCGGTCGGGCAAATGTCCATGATCGACTCCAGGATGGCGCATCCCGCCACTACCAATTCGGCGCGGTCGGAACCGATGCAAGGCAATTCGCCGCGTTCGGCTGGGCTCATGCCGGAAAGGCGCAGGCTGATTTCTCGCATCGATTGCGCGGGCACGATCAGGCCATCGACCGCCCGACGATCGTATTGTGGCAACTGCAAGTGAAGGCTCGCCAGCGTCGTCACCGTGCCGCTGGTGCCGAGCAGGCGCAGTTCGGCGGCGTCGGTTGCGCGCTCACATACCCGTGCGGCGAAGGGCGCGAAGCTGTCGCGTACCACGCGGCGCATTTCGGCATAGCGCGCCAGCCGCTGGTCAGGGCTTCCCTCGATTCGGCCGACAGTGTCGGTCAGCGACACCACGCCCCAAGGCACGCTCTGCCAGTCGAGGATGCGCGGCACCTTTTCGTCCGGTTCGATCAGCACGAGTTCGGTCGATCCGCCGCCGATGTCGAAAATCACCGCAGGCCCGTCACTCCCCTCGAGCAGGACATGGCAACCGAGCACGGCCAGACGCGCCTCCTCCTGCGCGCTGATGATATCGAGCGCGATCCCGGTTTCCCGGTGGACCCGGCGGATGAACTCCGCCCCATTGACGGCACGGCGGCATGCCTCGGTGGCAACCGATCGCGCCAAATGCACATTCCTGCGCCGCAGCTTGTCCGCGCAGACATGCAACGCGGCCAGGGTCCGATCCATCGCCGCGTCGCTCAATCGGCCCGTATGGGCCAGATCCTCGCCCAGCCTCACGACACGGCTGAACGCGTCGATCACGGTGAAGCCATCCTCGGTCGGTCGCGCGATCAGTAGTCGGCAGTTGTTGGTGCCCAGGTCGAGCGCGGCGTAGGCCTGCCGCGGCCGCGCTCCGCCCGTGCGCATTGCGCGCGAATCGCGCGACTGCGGGCCGGTTGGGATGCGTTCGGGCTGCGGGGGGGGATGGTAGCGGAAGTCGGCTACCCTGCCGGACTTTTCGGCCCCCGTTTGGCCAGCCCTTCTGATGCCGTCCGGCGGAGATCCTTCCGCCATCACAATGCTTTCTTATCCTCCCACGGCGGATCCGTGGGGACTTGATGGCGATGCTAGCGGCGGCTGGCGGGCGCGGCAAGCGATGGTTCGCGATGCCGGAAGGCGGCACACCGCGCTTGACCTGCGCCATGCACGAAACTATTTGCGCCGCCTCGCTTCAAGCCCGCTGCGCGGGCCGCGCTGATGCCCCGTCGTCTAATGGTAAGACTACGGACTCTGACTCCGTCTATCGAGGTTCGAATCCTCGCGGGGCATCCAGTTCCTTGTACCGCAACTTCATCCGATCGTCCGTCACGATGCTTGTGGCTCGCGCCCCAGGCGCTTAGCCTTGTGGTCGGACGGGGCGAGAGGAGACGAGATCATGTGCGACGAAGAAAAGCTCGCCCGGTGGGGAAGGGACGCCTTGAGCCGCCGCCAATTCGGCGCACTGGCAGGCGCGGCCGCCGTGACCGCTTGCATGCCGATGGACAGCAATGCTTCCGACATGACGCTTCCCGCGATGAAGGAAACGAACGTGACCTTCACGACCGCCGATGGGACGATGGACGCATTCTTCGTCGAGCCTCTGATCTCGCCTGTCCCGGCGGTGATCCTATGGCCAGACATTGCCGGCCTGCGCGAGGCCAAACGGGACATGGCCCGTCGACTGGCGGGGCGTGGCCACGCCGTCCTGGTGCTAAATCCCTATTACCGCGACGTGGCGGGCGAACAGTTCAGGGACTTTGCCACTTTCGCCGGTGGCGGCGGCTTCCAGAAGGTCGGCCCGTGGCGTGCCAAACTCACCGCAGAAGCGATCACCCGCGACGCGCGCGCGGCGGTCAGCTGGCTGGATGCGCAGGCCTCGGTCGACAAGCGGCGCGGGATCGGTACGCAAGGATATTGCATGGGTGGACCCTTCACGATGTGGACCGCCGCCGCTGCTCCTGGCCGCGTGCGCGCCGCGGCCAGTTTCCATGGCGGCGGCCTGGTGCGCCCCGACGCGGCGATGAGCCCGCACAAGCTGTTCGGGCAGATGCGGGCCGATCTGCTGGTCGCGGTCGCGCAGGACGATGACGCGGAAGCGCCGGAGGAAAAGGTCGTGCTGCGCGAGTCTGCGCGCGCGGCAGGGCGGACAGCGATGGTTGAGGTCTATCGCGGCGATCACGGCTGGACGGTCCCTGACAGCCCTGCCTATGCCGACGGCGAGGCAGAACGCGCTTGGAGCGATCTCCTGCGCCTCTACGAACGTGCGCTCGGCTGAGTTCAGGTCTCGCCCAGCGCACGCAGCTTTGCAGCCACGGTCGCTTCGTCGAAAGGTTTGATCACGTAATCGTCGGCTCCCGCGGCGATCCCGCGATGGATGTCGTGCACCCCCGACATTGACGTGCAGAAGACCACGCGGCTCACATCGCCGCCGGGCAGGGCACGCAGCGCGGCGACGAATTCTGGGCCCGTCATTACCGGCATATCCCAGTCGGTGAGGACAAGGTCAGGCATCGCGTTTGTGCAACGCGCGATCGCCTCCTCGCCGTTCTCCGCTTCGAGGACCGAATAGCCGAGCGCCTCGGCGATACGGCGTGCAACTTTTCGGATCATCCGCGAATCGTCCACCACCAGGCAAATGCGCGGGGTGCTTGACCGGGCGGCCGCCTTCGCAGTGGCAACCGCTTCGGCCACCGGGTCGTTCGCGGCCGCGACGGATGCCGTCTCGCCGGTCGTGACAGTGCGCTTGATCAGGTTGTGCATGGCAGTGTTTCAGGCCTCATCCCGTATCCGCCAACGGCGGCCAATGGCTGACGTGGCGGTTCGTCGGACGGCGCCTCCGCCATCTGGGGGAGGGCGGCTTCGACGGGTGTCATGCAGACGTGCAGATAAGGCACCCAGACATCGCCGAATTCCGCCTTCTGGTACCAGACATCGAGGACATCGTAACTTGCCCAGCAGCCATCGGGCTCGCGCAGGCGCAACCCTTCGCCAATGCGCGGCACAGAGGCAAATCGCAGCCGTTCCTGGCTCTGATGGGTTTCGTT
This sequence comes from uncultured Erythrobacter sp., assembly GCA_964516135.1. Lineage (GTDB taxonomy): Bacteria > Pseudomonadota > Alphaproteobacteria > Sphingomonadales > Sphingomonadaceae > 34-65-8. The sequence goes on from CAZEWN010000004.1 coordinate 109,907, forward strand.
CTGGACTTCGATCTCGATCACGGGCGCGCCCTCTGCCTTTGAGCTAGGGCTAGCGGCCAATCCTTGCCGAATTGCGAACGCCGAACCTTGCTTCAGGCAATGCCTGCGCGCCCCGTGAACCGGCCGTGCTTGCGATAGCGCTCCATCCAACGGTCAAGAAACAGATCAAGCGGCCGCGGCGCGATGCCGAGCGCAGCAAAGCCGGGTTGCGATCCGGAAGCGATATTGCCCTGCTTCAGCAGCAACCACTGATCCGTGCTCATCGGGCTGCCCGGCAACATCGCGAACGCGGCTGATGCCGTATCGGGCATCGGCACGAGCGCCCGGCCGCGGCGCTGAGCGGTCGCAATGCTGCGATGCATTTCCAGCATCGTAAGTATTGTCGGACCGCCAAGCTCATAGGTCTTGCCGCCATGGAGTGCGGGGTTTTCGACCGCGCGCGCGAGCGCTTCGGCCAGGTCATCGACATGCAGCGGCTGGATAGGGGCGTCGGGCCCGAATACCGGCAGCACGGGAAAGGCGCGGATCAAGCGGGCGAACATATTGATGAAGTTGTCGCCCTCGCCAAACACGATCGAAGGCCGCACGACCGTGGCGCCGGGGAAACCCTCGCGAACACACCTTTCCCCCAGCGCTTTGGCTTGCGCGTAACCGCTGTCGCTCTCCGGATCGGCGCCGATCGCGCTCACGTGAACCAGCGCCGCTGCATCCACCGTGCGCGCGGCATGGGCGATGCGCCCCGCCGCGATCCCCATCAGTCCCTTCATGTCGCCGCCGAACGCGCCCACCAGGTTGACGACCGCGTGCGCCCCTTCGCATGCCTGTCGCACGGCCTGTTCGTTACGGATGTCGCAGGGGGCGAGCTGCAGCTGGCCAAGATTGGCGAGCGGCTTCAGTTTCCACGCCTTTTCCGGCGTCCGGCTGGCAATCCGCACCCGCGCGCCGCGCGCGAGCAGCGCCTGCGCGACATGCGCGCCCACGAAGCCGCTCCCGCCAAAGAGGGTGACGAGCTTGTCCTGCAAGATGCCTGTTTGTGCCATGCTGCCTTCGACGATGTGACCTTTGCCTGGCCATGCGCCATGGCGCAACAGCGCGCGCCCCGCAACCATTGCGAGCCCGCCCGCTTGTTCGCCCAACTAGGGTGGCCTGGTAAAACTGCGGGCGGGAGAAAGCCGATTGACAGCATGGCCCACCCTTCGCTAGTGGCGCGCCCCTACCCGCGGCCTGTATCTCGACGATCCCGGCCGCCCGTGCCCAGATGGCGGAATTGGTAGACGCACCGTCTTCAGGTGGCGGCGCTCGCAAGGGCGTGGAGGTTCGAGTCCTCTTCTGGGCACCATTTGTTCTTCTCAGAACATCCCAAAAAGTCTATAAAGTCCCGGAAATCCAAGGAATTTGGCCCTTGGACCGTCCCGGAACGTATCAGGAACAACCAGACATTCCGAGAACATTTGCGGGCCTTTTGCGGATTTCGGTGCAAACCACATTCGAGAAAGGCCCGCACGTGCCATTGACCGATAGCCAGCTCAGAGCGCTCCGGCCGCGAGACAAACCTTACAAGGTCGCTGACGAGCGCGGCCTCTATGTCCAGGTGACGCCTCTAGGCAGCAAGCTCTGGCGCTTCCGATATCGAGTCGGGAGGGTTGAGAAGAAGCTTTCGATCGGCACCTATCCCGACCTCAGCCTGAAGGACGCGCGAAACGCAGCGCTCGAAGCGCGTCTCTCGGTATCCACCTGCGCCATGCTGAACCCCAGCTGCCTCGCTCGCCGCACAAACGTCAGGGCCGCCAGATGCTCCTCGGAGTAATCGCGATAGTTGCTGTCGGTCCGGCCGGCGGAGGGCAGAATGCCTTCGCGCTCGTAATAGCGGATTGTTTCCGCCTTGGTGCCGGTCGCCCGCGCCAGTTCGCCGATACGCATTCGCTTGACCTTGTAGTTACTACAAGGTGCATATGTGCTGGCGACTCGAACGTTGCAAGGAGAGCGGCATGGGCAAATCCTGCTGCCAGACCCCGGAACCCGATCAGGCGTCGCATAACGATCCGCGTTGGCGCGCGATCCTGTGGATCGCGTTGCTGGTGAACGCGGCGATGTTTCTTGTCGAGATCGTTGCCGGCATCGCAGCCGACTCGCGATCACTTCAGGCCGACGCGCTCGACTTCCTGGGTGACGCGGCGAATTACGCGATCAGCCTCGGGGTCGCGGGAATGGCCCTGGCCTGGCGCGCACGCGCCGCTCTCGTAAAGGCGGCGACCATGCTCGCGTTCGGGCTGTGGGTGATCGGCTATGCGTTTTATGGTCTCGTTGTCGGTTCGAACCCCGAGCCTCAGGCGATGGGGCTGATCGGCGCGCTGGCGCTACTGGTCAATGTCGCGGTCGCGCTCCTGCTGTTCCGCTATCGCGAGGGCGACTCCAATATGCGCTCGGTGTGGATATGCTCGCGCAACGATGCGATCGGCAATTGCGCCGTCCTTGCCGCCGCACTCGGCGTCTTCGGCACCGGACAGGCATGGCCCGATCTGTTCGTCGCCGGCATCATGGCGACTCTTGCGATCTGGGGCAGCATGGAGGTCTTCGGGCAGGCACGTCGGGAACTGGCGGTGACGGGGCGGAGATTGTCGTCGTGAACGCCGACCGAATGGAGCGCATCGCGTTCCTGGCCCGCGAATATGAAGCGTTCCGCCGCGCGGCACACCGCAAGGACACGGTCGCGGCATGGCGCCACCTCGAACGCGTCCACATCGTCGCCCAGCCGCTGCCCTTCGAGCATGTCCGTGCGCATGCGATCATGCTGCGCCACGCGCTGTTTCTGAAGGATATGCGCGAAGTGGGTGGCCAGATGCTGCGGCTGGGCCTGGCGGTGATTGGCAACCTGTTCGGACGCCTTCCGGCGGGAAATACCGGCCGGGCGCGGACCAGCGCCTTCGCGCCGATGGCTGTCTCGTCAGATCTCGAGAAATTCGTACAAGGAGTTGAGTAATGCCGACGACTCGCACATTCGGCCGCCGTGCCGCGATCCTCGCGGGCTTCCTGGCCACGGCCTGCGCCGGCGCAGCGCAAGCGGCAAGTTACACGATGTATCGCGACCCCGGATGCGGTTGCTGCCTGGCCTGGGCTTCGCACGCCCGCGCAGAACTCTCGGCCGAAATTCAGGTGCGCGAAAGCCTTCCGGTGGCGAGCTTGAAGAGCCAGTCGGGTGTTCCAGCCCCGCTAGCTTCCTGCCACACGACCGTTGTCGAAGGATATGTGATCGAGGGTCACGTGCCGGCTCGCGAGATCGCGCGCCTGCTCAAGGAGCGACCCGGCGACATCAAGGGCCTCGCCGTGGCTGGAATGCCGCTTGGCTCGCCGGGGATGGACGGTGGCGGAACCAGGCAGCCCTATCAGGTGATCGCGTTCGGCAGTTTCGGCCAGCGCGTCTACGCAGACTATCCATAGCGCATGGCCTCCGCTAACGAGCATCGCGTGCGTTCGCTTATCGCCCTTTTTGGCCTCCTCGCGATGGTCCTGTCCGGTCTTCACGCCGGTCCGGTCGCTGCGCACGAGAGCGATGGGACGCACTGGAGCGATATCGCCAGCCATGGCCACGTCCACGGTTCGCACAACGGCGGCGGCGAGGATGATTCAAACGACTCCCCCGCTGATCTTGAGGCGGATCAAGGCCATCATCATTGCCCGTCCGCCGCGGCGCCGCAGCTGCCGCAGGCTGAACTGAACAGCGACCCTGGCAAACAGATCCTCTTCGCGGCGGAAGTCTCTTTCCTCCGGCTAGGCGCTGCTGCTCCACCGCTAGACCCTCCCAAAGCCTGACACCCCTGCATTCGCTGCGCGGAGGATTCCGCGCGACTTGCATTCGGGCGTCAGGAGACCTCCCCGATGAGATCTGGAATCGTTGCAACTCTCCTCGCGGGAGTCGCTGGGCTTGCTACAGGCCCCCTGGCGGCTGAGCCGCTCACGCTGGAACAGGCGGTCGACAGGGCTGTCGCCGCCGCGCCCGAACTTGCCGCCAACGAGGCGAGCGTCGATGCCGCGCGGGCCAGCGCCCGTCAAGCGAGCTTTCGTCTGAATCCGACCGTGGCGGTCGAGGCCGAGAACCTCGCCGGGACCGGCAATTACAGCGTGCTCGAACAACCCGAGGTGACCGTCACCTACTCGCAGCCAATCGAGCGCGGCGGGAAACGCGCGGCGCGGATGGCCTATGCCGCGCGCGGCGTAGAGCTGGCAGAAGCGCAGAGTCGGCTCGCACGCTTGCAGATCGGGCAGCAGGTCCAGCGCGCCTTCATCGACACGCAGATCGCCGATCAGCTCGTCTGGATCGCCGAGCAGCGCCTCACCACCGAGAAGGCCTTACAGACCGAAGCGCTGCGACGGGTGCGCGGCTACAAGGATCCGCTGTTCGTGGAAACGGCCGCCTCGGCTCGCGTGACGGCGGCTGAGCTCGCCCTCGACGAGGCACGGGCACGGGCGGCTTCGGCGCGCAATCTGCTCGCATCCTATTGGGGCGGAAGCGGCGCAGGGCTGGATATCGCGAAAGGGATCGTGAAGCCGCCTGTGAGCGGCGATCTCGCGTCCGCCGACGCAGCGGTCCGCCAAGCGGCCCTTGCCCGCGCCAGCGCGGAAGTCGTGGTCGAGCAGTCGAGGGCCACGCCCGACTACACCGTCAGCGGCGGGGCGCGCTTCCTGCGCGAAACGAACGACGTCGCGCTTGTTGCGGGTGTCTCGTTCCCGCTTGGCCGGTTCGACCGCAATCAGGGCAATATCGAGCGCGCCCAGGCAGAACGCCGCAGGCTGGAGGCCGAGGCCGAAGCGGACCGGCTCGCGCGCCTGCGCCGGCTGGTCTCGCTTCGCGCGCAGGCCGAGGCCGCATCGCAGCGTGCCGATGGCCTGATCGAGAAGGTCTACCCGCAGGCCCAGAAGACGCTGGCGCAGGTCCGCGAGGGGTACAACCGCGGCGGCTTCCGCTTCTCCGATATCCAGGCCGCGGCCGACGCCATCATCGAGGTCCAGCAGCAGTGGGTCGAAGCGATGATCGCCTGGCGCGACGCCCAATCCGAAATCGATCGTTTGACCGGCCGCTTCGACGCGGCCGTGGAGACTGTGCCATGACACTCAAGTTCCTTACCCGCGTCGCGCCGCTGGCGCTGCTCGCGCTCCCGCTCGCCGCGTGCGGCTCGGCCGAAACCGAAGAGGCAGGGCATTCCGAGGAAGCCGAGGCTCCCGAAGGACCGCACGGCGGCCGCCTGTTGACCGATGGCAAGCTGTCGGTCGAGATCACGATCTATGAAGCCGGACAGGATCCGCAATACCGGGTCTATCCCTATCTCGATGGCAAGCCGCTGGACCCGGCGAAGGTCGATCTCCAGATCGTGCTGCGCCGGCTCGGCGGACAGATCGACCGGTTCCGCTTCACTCCGCAAAAGGACTATCTGGCCGGGAACGGGGTGGTGGGTGAGCCGCACAGCTTCGATGTAGAAGTGATAGCCGTGGTCGATGGCAAACGCAGCCGCTGGACCTACGACAGTTACGAAGGCCGCACGACCATTGCCCCCGAGGCCGCCCGGCAAGGCGGTATAGAGGTCGCGACCGTCGGTCCGGCGACCATCGGCGACGCGCGCGAGCTGTTCGGAACCGTCGAGCTCAACCCCTCGGCGCGATCCGAAATCCGCGGCCAGTTTCCCGGCCGCGTGGTCTCCGTCACCAAGGATGTCGGCGATTATGTCCGGCGCGGCGAGCTGCTGGCGCGGGTGGAGTCGTCGGAAAGTCTCCAGACCTATCCGGTGTATTCCACCGTAAGCGGCGTGGTGGCAGAGCGGCCCGGCAACCCGGGCAACTTCACCGGCGACCAGCCGCTCTATGTGATCACCGATCCGGCAGCGACCACGGTGGTGTTCAATATTTTCCCCAAGGACCTCGGGATCGTGCGCCCCGGAATGCGGGTCGAGGTTGCTTCGCAGGACGGACGCGCGGTCGGCGCAACCACGCTCGGCGCGTATCTGCCCGAAGGCAATGCGCAAGCCGGCACCGCGCTGATCCGCGCGGCGATACCCAACCGGGGCGGCTGGATCAGGCCGGGGATGACCCTGCGGGGCAAGCTTGAGGTGAACCAGCAGAGCGTCCCGATCGCCGTGCGGACCGAAGCGATCCAGCCGTTTCGCGATTTCCAGGTCGTCTATGCCCGCTTCGGCGACACCTACGAGGTGCGGATGCTCGAGCTGGGCCGCAAGGGCGCGGAATACACCGAAGTCCTCTCCGGCATCGAACCCGGCACACGTTACGTGACCAAGGGCTCCTTCCTCGTGCGCGCCGACGTCGAAAAGTCCGGCGCGAGCCATGACCACTAAGAGGTACCTTCGCCATGCTTGAACGCATCGTCGGACTATCGATCCGTCAGCGCTGGTTCGTCCTCGCGCTCGTCGCCCTGTTCAGCGCAATCGGGGTGTGGAGCGCGACCCGGCTGCCGATCGACGCCGTGCCGGACATCACAAACGTCCAGGTCCAGATCAACACCGAAGCCGCCGGCTATTCGCCGCTCGAATCCGAGCAGCGGATCACCTTCCCGATCGAGACCGCAATCGCGGGCATTCCGAACCTCGACTACACGCGATCGATCTCGCGCTACGGTCTCAGCCAGGTCACCGTCGTCTTCAAGGACGGGACCGACATCTTCTTCGCCCGCCAGCTCGTCAACGAGCGCATCCAGCAGGTGAAGTCGCAGCTGCCCGAAGGAATCGAGCCGCAGATGGGGCCGATCGCGACGGGGCTCGGCGAGATTTTCATGTTCGCCATCGAACCCGAACCGGGCGCGCGCAAGCCCGACGGGTCCGAATGGACGCCGATCGATCTGCGGACCTTGTCGGACTGGGTGGTTCGACCGCAGTTGCGGACGATTCCCGGCGTCGCCGAGGTCAACACGGTCGGCGGCTATGAGCGGCAGTATCACGTCACGCCCGACCCAATGCAGCTCGCGGCGATGGGGCTGTCGCTGTCCGACGTGGTCGAGGCGCTTGAGCGGAACAACGCCAACCGCGGCGCCGGCTATGTCGAACGCGGCGGCGAGCAGATCCTGATCCGCGTACCGGGTCAGGCGGCAAATGAGGCCGATCTGGGTGGCATCGTCATCGCGACCCGCGGCGGAGTTCCGATCCGTGTCTCCGATGTCGCGCAGATCAGCATCGGCTCCGACCTACGCTCCGGGGCCGCGACCGAGAACGGCAAGGAAATCGTGCTCGGCACGGTGCTCATGCTCACCGGCGGCAACCCCAGCGTGGTCGCCCAGGCCTCGGCCGACAAGCTCGAGCAGATCACCGCCTCGCTTCCCGAGGGCGTCGTCGCCCACCCGCTCTACGACCGCACCGAACTCGTCGGTCGCACCATCGCGACGGTCGAGAAGAACCTCGCCGAGGGCGCTCTTCTGGTCGTCGTCGTGCTGTTTCTGCTTCTGGGCAATCTGCGCGCCGCGCTGATTACCGCGGCGGTGATTCCCATCGCGATGCTGATGACGCTGACCGGCATGCTCGCCACGCGTACGTCCGCCAATCTGATGAGCCTCGGCGCGCTCGACTTCGGGCTGATCGTCGACGGAGCGGTGATCATCGTCGAAAACTGCCTGCGGCGGCTCGGCGAACAGCAACATCGCCTCGGCAGGCTGCTGGATCGCGAGGAACGGTTCGGACTGGTCGCATCGGCCAGCGCCGAAGTGATCCGGCCGAGCATCTTCGGGATCATCATCATCACGGCGGTCTATCTGCCGATCTTCGCGCTCGAAGGCATCGAGGGGAAGACCTTTCACCCGATGGCGATTACCGTCGTGCTCGCGCTGACGGCGGCGATGATCCTTTCGCTCACGCTGGTTCCGGCTGCGGTCGCCATGTTCGTGACCGGCAAGGTCGAGGAGAAGGAAAACCGCGTGATGCGGTGGATCTCCACCCGGTACGCGCCGCTTCTCGACCGCGTCCTCGCCCGTCCCAAGCCCGTGGTCGCCGGGGCCCTGCTCCTTGTGGCGCTGGCCGGTGCGGGTGCGACGCGGCTCGGATCGGAATTCATCCCGCAGCTGGACGAAGGCGACATCGCCATGCACGCGCTGCGCATTCCCGGCACCAGCCTGTCGCAATCCATTGAGATGCAGACGGCGCTCGAAACCCGGATCAGGCAGTTTCCCGAAGTCGAGCGGGTGTTCGCCAAGATCGGCACGCCCGATGTCGCCACCGACCCTATGCCCCCGTCTGTGGCGGACAACTTCATCATGCTGAAGCCGCGCGAGGACTGGCCCGATTCGCGCAAGCCGCGCGACCAGCTTGTTGCAGAGCTCAATGCCGCCGTCGATGAAATCCCCGGCAACAATTACGAGTTCACCCAGCCGGTGCAGATGCGCATGAACGAGCTCATCGCGGGCGTTCGCGCCGACGTGGCGGTCAAGCTGTTCGGCGACGATCTCGACCAGTTGATCGCCAGCGGGCAGGCGCTCGAGGAGGTGGTGGGCTCAGTTCCCGGGGCCGCCGACGTCAAGCTGGAACAGGTCACCGGCCTGCCGGTTCTGTCGATCGTCCCGCGGCGCGAGATGCTCGCGAGCTACGGTGTCAGCGTCGAGACCGTCCAAGACATCGTATCGACTGCCACGGGCGGGCAGAACGCGGGACAGGTGTTCGACGGTGACCGGCGTTTCCCGGTGGTCGTGCGTCTGCCGGAAAGCCTGCGGACCGATCTCGACGGTTTGCAGAACCTGCCGGTCCCGCTCGCGAACGGAGCCTCGGTGCCTCTGGGTGAACTCGCGGACATTTCGCTGGCGTCGGGGCCGAACCAGGTCAGCCGCGAGAACGGCAAACGGCGTGCGGTGATCACCGCCAACGTGCGCGACCGCGACCTCGGAAGCTTCATCGAAGAACTCCAGTCGAGGATCGGCGAGGAGGTCGAGCTGCCGAATGGATACTATGTCGAATACGGCGGGACGTTCGAGCAGCTCCAGTCTGCCGCGACGAGGCTCTCGATTGTCGTGCCGCTCGTGCTGCTGCTGATCTTCGGACTGCTCTACACGCTGTTCCGTTCCTGGCGCGATGCCGGGGTTGTCTTCACCGGCGTGCCGCTGGCGCTGACCGGCGGCGTGGCGGCGCTAGCGCTGCGCGACATCCCGTTCTCGATCTCGGCAGGCGTCGGCTTCATCGCGCTATCGGGCGTGGCGGTGCTCAACGGCGTCGTCATGCTGTCGTTCATCAGCGACCTGCGTGTCCGCGGCGAGAACCTTCTGGAGGCGATCAGGCACGGCGCACTGACCCGACTGCGGCCGGTATTGATGACGGCACTGGTGGCGTCGCTTGGATTCGTACCGATGGCGCTCAACGTCGGCGCCGGTTCCGAAGTCCAGCGACCACTAGCGACCGTCGTGATCGGCGGGATCATCTCGTCAACGATCCTGACGCTGCTCGTCCTGCCCGCGCTCTACTGGCTGGTGCACCGGCGCGATCGGGAAGAATCGGGAGAGGCCAGCACATGAGTCAGACCGATCACGACGAAACCGGCCACGCTCATGGCGGCATTTTCGGCCCGCGAACCGAACTGAACTTGGCGCTGCTCAGTGGCGCGACGCTCGCCATCGGCTTTGCGGTGGAGAACCTAGCCTCGGGATTTCCCGAATGGCTTCCCACCGCCTTCTACCTGGCCGCGTATTTCTTTGGTGGCTTTTACACCCTCCGCGAGGCCATCGAGAACCTGCGGCATCGCAAGTTCGCGATCGATTCCCTGATGCTGGTGGCGGCCGCGGGTGCCGCCATGCTCGGCGCATTTGCCGAGGGCGCGCTGCTGTTGTTCCTCTTCAGCATCGGTCACGCGCTTGAAGGCTATGCGATGGGCCGGGCGCGGCGCGCCATCGAGGCCTTGTCAGAGCTGGCTCCCGATGTCGCCACGGTCCTGCGCGATGGAGCCGAGTTGGTACTGCCTGTCGAGGAACTGGCCGCAGGAGATGTCGTACGCGTCCGGCCCAATGAGCGGCTTCCTGCCGACGGCTTCGTGATCGAGGGCCATTCGGCGGTCGATCAGGCGCCGGTGACCGGCGAAAGCATGCCGGTCGACAAGTCGCCGGTTGCGGACCGCGCCGTCGCCCGATCAAGGCCGGACGCAGTGACCGCCGGCTCGCGGGTATTCGCGGGTACGCTGAATGGCGGGGGTGCCCTCGAGGTCGAGGTGACACGGATCGCCGCGCAAAGCACGCTGAGCAAAATTGCCCAGCTGGTCAGCGAAGCCGAGAACGAGCGGTCGCCCACCCAGCGCATGACCGACCGCTTCGAACGCATCTTCGTGCCGCTAGTTCTCGGTCTTGCCTTCATCCTGTTGTTCGCCTTCACTGTTATCGACGAGCCGTTCCGCGACAGCTTCTATCGCTCGATGGCGGTGCTGGTCGCGGCCAGCCCCTGTGCGCTCGCAATTGCGACCCCTAGCGCCGTGCTGTCGGGAATCGGCCGGGCCGGCCGGGGCGGGGTGCTCATCAAGAACGGCGCCGCGCTCGAGGATCTTGGCGTGCTGAAGGCGATGGCTTTCGACAAGACCGGCACGCTGACCCAGGGCGAGCCCCGGATCACCGACATCCTCCCCGCGAAGGGGGTCGAGGAGCAGTATCTGCTTGCGACCACCGTCGCGGTCGAGAGGCTGAGCGATCACCCCCTCGCGCAAGCGATCGTGCGCGACGGCAGCGAGCGCTTGAAGGACACGCTCCTACTCGAAGCGCGCGACCTCAGGAGCCTGACCGGGCAGGGCGTCACCGCAAAGCTGGATCAGGACACCGTCTGGATCGGTAAGGCCGAGATGTTCGGGAAGGACGGACTGGAACCGTTGGAGCCCGATACTGCCGCAGCGATCGACAGACTGCGCGCTGGCGGGCGCACGACGATGGCGATCCGCAAGGGCGGCCGCGATCTCGGAGTGATCGGCCTCATGGACACGCCGCGCGAAGGGGTTCGCGATGCGCTTGCGCAGTTGCGCTCCCTTGGGATCGAGCGAATGGTGATGATCTCGGGCGATCACAGCAAGGTTGCCCAGTCGATCGCCAGGGAAGTGGGTCTCGACGAGGCGCACGGCGATCTCATGCCCGAGGACAAGGTCGAGACCATCGCGGCGCTCAGCCGCGAGGCCAAGGTCGCAATGGTGGGAGACGGCGTGAACGACGCGCCGGCCATGGCCAAGGCGACCGTCGGCATCGCTATGGGCGCCGCGGGCTCCGATGTAGCACTCGAGACCGCCGATGTCGCCCTGATGGCGGACGACCTGCGCCATCTGCCCTTCGCTGTCGGACTGAGCCGCCAGTCGCGGCGTATCATTCGGCAAAATGTGTTCGTGAGTCTGGGGGTGGTGGCGCTGCTTGTTCCCGCCACGATTCTGGGCCTCGGTATCGGCCCCGCGGTCGTGATGCACGAAGGTTCCACCCTGCTGGTGGTGTTCAACGCCCTTCGTCTGCTCGCCTACCGTGATCCCACCGTCTGAACGATCTCGCTCGTTCCCCCGTCCCAAGCCAATTTCCATCCCCAGGAGTCCAACGTGTCCGCTGCCACCCGGTTTGATCTATCCCACATCCCGCGCCGCTATCTTGTCGCGGCTTCATTCCTGCTCCTGCTGCTGTGCACGAGCGTCGAGGTCTGGGCGCACAATGTCGCCGAGGGCGACAAGGGCTATATCCAGGAGATGAGCGGGGTGCAGATTCTGCCGTATATCTACCTCGGCGCCAAGCACATGGTGACGGGATACGACCACCTGCTGTTCCTGTTCGGCGTCATCTTCTTCCTCTACCGGCTGAAGGACATCGGCATCTATGTGACGCTGTTCGCCATCGGGCATTCGACCACGCTGCTGTTCGGTGTGCTCACCGGGATCAGCGCGAACGCCTATCTCATCGACGCGATCATCGGCCTGTCGGTGGTCTACAAGGCGCTCGACAACCTCGGGGCCTTTCAGCGCTGGTTCGGCGTCCAGCCCAATACCAAGGCGGCGACGCTGGTGTTCGGGTTCTTCCACGGCTTTGGCCTCGCGACCAAGATCCTCGAGTTTCAGATCCCGCAAGAAGGCCTGGTCGAGAACCTGATCGCTTTCAACGTCGGGGTCGAGATCGGTCAGCTGCTGGCGCTCGCGGGCATTCTTGTGGTGATGGGCTACTGGCGGCGAACCTCCAGCTTCATGCGCCATGCCTTCGCCGCGAACGCCATCGTGATGACCGCGGGCTTCATGCTCGTCGGCTACCAGCTCGCTGGCTACGCGGTCAGCTGATCCCCCAGTCTCGAATTCGGAGTTTCCACCATGTTCAATTCGCAACGTCCCAACATCGACGACCTTCCCACCTCGCGCCAGCTCGTTCGGGCAACGGCAATCTCTGCGGCAGCAGCGGGTGCGCTGCTGATAACGGTCGTCCTGCCCGCCGAATACGCGATCGACCCGACCGGCATTGGCGGTGCGCTCGGCTTTACCGAAATGGGCGAGATCAAGGCCCAGCTGGCCCAGGAAGCCGCCGCCGACCGCGCCGCCACCGCATTGACGGCTGAGGCCGCTCCTGCTGCCACTGCCGCCGTAGCCACAAAGTCCGGGGTTGTCGGCGCCGCCACCGGCGTCCGCTCCGATGTAACCGAGCTGACGCTGACGCCCGGTCAGGGCGCCGAGATCAAGGCGACGATGGCCGAGGGAACGACCCTGACCTACGACTGGTCGGTCTCGGGCGGCGCGGTCAACTACGACACCCATGCCGATGCGCCGGGCATCGACTACCACGGCTACGACAAGGGCACCAACTCTGCCGGCGAGCGCGGCCAGCTGGTAGCGCCGTTCGACGGCAAGCACGGCTGGTTCTGGCGCAATCGCGGTGACGGGCCGGTTACGGTCGCCGCGCTATCTAGCCGCATCGTCTCTACCGATGCAGTGCCGCACCCGACGAACGCGATCGCGTTGGCACCGCTGGTCGCCGACGCCCTTGCGAAACCCCACTCCAGCACGACAAACGGCATCCGCCATCGCCGTCCTCCCGAAATCCTCGACGAGGTCGATCGCGCGGGCTTCGACTCATTCCCCGCGAGCGATCCGCCACCATGGACTCGAGGTTGACCCCCTATGGCCGCCCGGACGGTGACAGGAACAGGCGCAATGATCCAAGCAAACTCCCTCGAGACTTGGCGTGAGACTTTCCGGTCCGACCGCCCACACCCAACAGACCGTCGAGCGGGTCCGCGCGCTCGGCGCGACTGCCGCCCCGGTAGAGCAGGCGGTCTACAGTATCCTGATCGCCGCCGACCGTCTTGCGGTGCTGCGATGTGGACGATCGTTCACATGAGCTACGCGTGTCTTGTTGATTCTTCCGATGCGCCTGCTCGCTTGATGGCCGAGGCGACCCCCATGACCACACCAGGCCCCCGTTGGCGAACTGAAAGGCTGCTCGATGCTTACTCTGACTTCGCTTGGCGCCGCCGGCACCGTGACCGGATCGAAACATCTGCTCGAACATGACGGAAAGCGCATCCTGATCGACTGCGGCCTGTTCCAGGGCATGAAGAATCTGCGCGAGCTTAATTGGGAAGCCCTGCCGGTCCCGCCGGCCAGCATCGATGCGGTCGTTCTCACCCACGCCCATCTCGACCATTCAGGCTATCTCCCACGCCTCGTGCGGGACGGCTTTCGTGGTCGCATCTATGCAACTGCGGCGACGCGCGACGTGGCCGAGCTTATTCTCAAGGACAGCGGCCATCTCAACGAGAAGGACGCCGATTTCCTCAACCGGATCGGCGCCACGCGGCACAAGCCGGCCTTGCCGCTCTATGGCGTCCGCGACGCCGAACGCGCGCTCGAATCGTTCAACCCGGTTCCGTTCTCCCAACCCATCGAACTGCACGGCGGGGCGAGGGTTACCTTTCGCCGCGCCGGCCACATCCTCGGCGCCGCGACCGCCGACGTCGAATGGAGCGGTCGGCGCATTGCTTTTTCGGGCGACCTTGGCCGCTATTCCGATCCCTTCATGCTCGATCCGGAGCCGGTTGCCGAAGCCGACTTCGTGATGATCGAGTCCACTTACGGCAATCGCGTTCATGAGCCGACGGATCCCGGCGAAGCGCTAGGAACGATCGTGGAACGAACCGTCCGCCGCGGCGGAACGGTCATCATCCCGGCCTTCGCCATCGGCCGCGCGCAGGCGCTTCTCTACTATCTGTGGAAGTTGCGCGAGGCCGGGCGATTGAAGAACGTGCCAATCTATCTGGACAGTCCGATGGCCATCAATGCCACGGACATGCTGTGCGAACACCTCGCCGATCATCGACTGTCCCCGCAGGTCTGCCGCGACGCCTGCGATATCGCCACTTATACGCGGGAAGTCGAGCAATCGAAGGCCATCATCGCCAGCGCCTATCCCAAGATCGTGATCTCGGCGAGCGGGATGGCGACCGGTGGACGGGTTCTTCATCACCTCAAGGCGTCTGCCCCTGATCGCAGGAACAGCATCGTCTTTTCGGGCTTTCAGGCGGCGGGCACGCGCGGTCGAGCGATGCTCGAGGGCGCACGCGAGATAAAGATCCATGGCCAATGGATCCCCGTTGCCGCGGAAGTCGTCGATCTGCCCATGCTGTCGGCCCATGCTGACGCCAATGAGCTGATGCGCTGGCTGTCGGGATTTCAGCGCCCGCCGAAGCGCGTCTTCATCGTCCATGGCGAGGAGCAGGCCTCGGAGGCCCTGCGCTCGCGGATCGACCGGGAGCTTGGCTGGGATGCGGTCGTCCCCCGGCAGGCACAGACGTTCGAGCTATGACCGAACCTGATCTGGCTGCTTCCGGGACGCCAACCCTGCGCGCACGGCGGCTGGGCCTCCACACTCAGGACCGAGCTATCGTGATCATGCGCACAGACTGCCATGTTTGCCGCGCCGAGGGCTTGTCCGGACGCTCCCAGGTGTTGCTTTCCGCCGCCGGTCGGGAGGTTCGGGCCGCACTCTATCAGGTCGAGAGCGACGGATTGCTCGCGCCGGATGAAGCCGCGCTCTCGGAAATCGCGTGGGAGATGCTCGGCGTCACCGAGGGCGCTCCCATCACCGTCACGCATGCCCCGGCACTGGAGTCGCTCGCGAGTGTGCGCCGCCGCATCTACGGACATCGCCTCGATGCTCCCGCGTTCGCCGGCATCGTCGGCGACGTCGCAGCGGCACGCTATACCGACGTTCATCTCGCCGCGTTTCTGACCGCGAGCGCAGTGCTGCCGCTCGACGAGCAGGAAACCATCGCCCTAACCGCCGCAATGATCGCGGTCGGAGATCGGCTGACATGGGACGCGCCGGTGGTGGTCGACAAGCATTGCGTGGGCGGGCTGCCGGGCAACCGCACCACGCCGCTGGTCGTGGCCATCGTGGCAGCGAACGGCCTTATCATGCCTAAAACCTCGTCCCGCGCGATCACATCTCCAGCCGGAACCGCGGACACGATGGAGACGATCGCCCCGGTCGACCTGAACATTCCCGCGCTGAAGCGCGTGGTCGAACGGGAAGGCGGCTGCATTGCCTGGGGCGGAGCGATCCACCTCAGCCCTGCGGACGACAAGTTCGTGCGGATCGAGCGCGAGCTCGACGTCGACACCGAGGGCCAGCTCATCGCCTCGGTCCTGTCGAAGAAGATCGCGGCAGGCTCCACCCACGTGCTCATCGACATTCCGGTAGGCCCGACCGCCAAGGTGCGCAGCGAACAGTATGCACGACATCTTGCCGAACGCATGCGCACGGTGGCGGCACACTCCGGCCTGGAGGCGCGCTGCGTGCTCACGGATGGCACCCAGCCCGTCGGGCGCGGCATCGGACCCGCGCTGGAGGCGCACGACCTGCTCGCGGTGCTGCGCAATGCTCGAGGGGCGCCCGACGATCTGCGCCGCCGGGCCGCATCGCTCGCGGGCGTGGCGCTTGAGATTGGCGGCAAGTCCGAACCGGGCGCAGGCGCAGACCTCGCGCTCGAGACGCTAGCGGATGGCCGCGCCTGGACCAAGTTCCAAGCGATCTGTGAGGCCCAGGGCGGCATGCGCACGCCCCCGGTGGCGGAGCAGACCCATCCCCTAGCTGCCGCGCAGGACGGGCGCGTCGTCCATATCGACAACCGGAAGCTTGCGCGCCTCGCCAAGCTTGCCGGCGCGCCGGACGCCAAGGCCGCAGGCATCTTCATGGAGGTTCGTCTCGGCCAGAACGTGGAGCGGGGCCAGCCGCTTCTGCATGTCCACGCCGACACCGCGGGAGAGCTCGCCTATGCGCTCGATTATGCCGCCGCCGCGGGTGACATCATTCGGGTGGAACCATGAGACGAACAGTCGAAGGCTTTGAAGAGAGCATTGTGACATGACCCAGCCCGATCCAGTCCGCGTTGCGGTCAATGGTTATGGCGTCATCGGCAAGCGCGTGGCGTCCGCCGTCCTGGCGCAGACTGACATGAGGCTCGCCGGAGTGGCGGACATCGCCGCGGACTGGCGCCTGCGTCCGCTTGAAGCCCAGGACATCGGTCTTTTCGCGGCGACGCCAGAGCATGTCGCGACGATGCGCGAGGCAGGCTTGCCCATTGCCGGCACGCTGGACGACCTTCTCAGGCAGGCCGATTTGGTCGTGGACTGCACACCCAAACGCGTTGCCGCCCGGAACGCTGAGATCTATCGAGCAAACGGGCTCAAGTTCATCATTCATGGTGGCGAGAAGCATGATGTCACGGGACATTCCTTCGTCGCCGAGGTCTCGTTCGACAGCGCGGTCGGACGCGCGGCAACGCGCGTGGTGTCCTGCAACACGACCTCGATCGTGCGCACCCTGACGGCGCTCAAGCGCGCAGGCCTTTTGAAACGCGCGCGAGGCACTCTGCTACGGCGGGCCACCGATCCGTGGGAAAGCCACCTGGGCGGCATTATGAACACGCTTGTCCCCGAACCCGACATCCTCAGCCATCAGGGGCCGGACGCCCAGAGCGTCGATCCCGAGCTCGACGTCGTGACGATGGCGGTCAAAGTTCCGCAGACCCTCGCGCATCTTCACTATTGGTCGGTGCAGTTAACGCGGGGCGCGAGCAAGGATGAGGTGCTCGACGCCTTCCAGACCTCGTCCAGGATTGCTCTGATCCGGGCGGACGACGGCCTCGCGGCGATCAACACGGTTAAGGAGCTGATGGCGGATCTCGGCCGCCCGCACGATAATCTCTACGAGGTGGCCTTGTGGGAGGACATGCTCAAGGTCGAGGGCGAAGAGCTGTTCTACGCCTATATGGTCGACAACCAGGCTGTCGTCATTCCCGACACGATCGACGCCATCAGGGCGCTGACGGGCCTCACCGCAAGGTCCGATGATTCGATCGCCCAAACCAATGAAGCGCTCGGGGTTCGCACAAGGTTCTAGACTGGTGGCATTGGGCTAAGAGATCACGATCTGAAGCCCGCATCCGCAAGGAGGGTTCAGACAGCCGCCAGCGGCGCCTCCGCGGCCTGCACTTGCGCCCGCCCTTTCCGGAAAATCATCCCCACCAGATAGGCCGACATGATCGCTCCGCCCATGCAGAATGCCGAGATATAGGCGAACGTGAAGAAGAAATAGGTAATGACTAGTCACTACCGCCGTGCAGATCGGTATTCCTCGCGAGGCCTTCCTCGAACAGCGAGGTCAGCCAATCGACGACTTCGCTATCGAGTTGATCAAGCCCTTGGTGGAAAGAGCCGCACTTGTCCCGGCGATCAACGCCGCATGGCTGCTCTGCGGCGTTCTGACTGTCTTGTCCGCAGCGTTGATTTTTTTCGTTAGACGTTCAATTCCGGATCACGAAGTAATCGCGGTGCATTGACGCACACCGGGTTTCGCTGCCCCGATTAGCAAAGAGCCGCGATCGGCGCATCGCATCCATCAAGCGCTAGCTCCAAAATCGAACATCCGGCTAATTCCAGATAGCTTATAGCGTCGCAGAGTTTACTGCTTGCGCGTCGGAGGTTGAGCGGGCTGTTCAGATGGGGGTGGGTGGGCATTTTTCTGCGTCTGAAGAGGCGACGATCGTGACTGATTCGATCCCGAGTCGAGACGACGGATCGCCTCGCTCTTCCACCAGCGGCGGGCTGCTGATCAGGTTCGCGGTGCTTGGCACAGCACAGGTGGCGGGCTCCGCCCTTAGCTTTGTCACCGCGGTGATCATCACCAGGGTCGGTGGCGCAGATGTCTTCGGCCAGATCTCGGTCGGTTTGTCTGTGTTGGCTTATGCGTCGCTAGCGACGAACTTCGGCACCGACGTTTCGGGCGTTCGCATGGCTGCGGCCGATCCCGGAAGGGTCGGAACGATGCTCCCTGCAATTGTTCTCATCCGGCTGTTTTTCGCTGCCCTGTCGCTAGCGACAATTCTCGCGCTGGCCCCCGTTCTGCAGCCCGACCCACAAGGCCAAGTGGTGTTGCTGATCATCTGCGCGAGCCTCCTTGCTGTCTGCTTTCTCCCGGTCTGGCTGCCGCAGGGGCTCGAGAATCTAAAGGTCACAGCGCTCTGCATTTTCGCCCCTTTTGCGTTCACGTTCGTGCTCACCGCAATCTCGGCTCTCGTTTCGCCGACCGCCCTAGGGTTTGCCTTCAGCCGCTTCGGGGGCGACGCACTGCTCGCGCTCGCGCTTTCTGTATGGGCGCTGCGCTTCTACCCCAGACCCAGCTGGTCCCAGATCAGATCCACGATCCGCGATCTGATTCGCCAATCGGGCGCAATTGCCGGAAGCCAACTCGTTCGTGGGCTGGCGTTCCTCAGCGACATTCTCGTAGTAAGCTTCTTCTATCAGGACGCGGTCGTCGGTCACTTTTCGGCGGCGTACCGTATCTACCTCCTGTTCGTGGCAGTTTCTGCCATGTACTTCATCGCCTTGTTCCCTAAGCTTGCTAGAGCTGCAGCAAGCGGCGCGGAGGCGCTGAAAACCGAGCTTCGGGGCACCCTGGTGTGGACGGTGCCGGCAACGGCGGCGCTGACGCTTGTGTTCTTAGCTGCCGTTCCGTGGCTTTTGCCATTCGCGTTCGGAGACGGCTTCACCGTTGCCGTTCCAGCTCTCCAGCTCCTCGTTGTGGCGGCAGCCCTAAATTTCGCACACAAGAATTTTTCCAGAACCCTTATCGCCATGGGCCATTCCGGCGCCGAATTTCGGATGACCGCGATCGCTACTTTCGTAGGCTTGACGTTCAAGGTCGTCGGAACATGGCAGTGGGGCATAACGGGAACCGCACTGGCGATCCTGCTCGGCGAACTTTTCCTGTTGGCCCTTCTCGCTTGGAGCACCGCTACGAAGTTCAAGGCCGAGCAAGCACGATGATCTGGTGCTGTCCTCGCTGTCGCGACACATTGCTTGTCGATCGGAAAGGGTTGCGATGTGCCGCGTGCGCCTCGACATTCGAGCTGGTCGCGGGAATTCCAGACTTGCGAATTCCCGGTGACAGCTGGATCGATTTTGAGGATGATCTGGTCCTTGCGCGCGAGCTGGCAGCCCTCGACTGCCCGCTCACCGAGCTCGTTCGGTCAGTATACGCCCGCCGTCCCGGATGGGACCAAGGGCGGATCGATCTTCGAACTCGAGAAGTCCTTGAGGCCCCGAGGAAACTCGATCGGGAGGTCACCGGCTGGCTGCGCTCGACTGTTGAAGGGAAGGGCATTCTCCTCGACATCGGCTGTGGTGCCGGCATGCTCCTTGCCGCGGTTGCCCCGCAAAACCGTCCCGCCATCGGCATTGACGTCTCCATGACTTGGCTCGTCGTGGCAAAACGGCTGATCGCGGAGTTTGGAGGCCAACCGGTCCTAGCCGCCGCGCTTGGCGAGGCGCTGCCACTGGCGAGCAATTCGGTGACAAGTCTCGTGTCGCTTGACGTTATCGAACATGTGCGGAACGTCGAGCAATACTTGAGAGAGCTGGACCGGGTCGTCGCCCCTGGCGGCCACGTCGCGTTGTCGACACCAAATCGGTTCAGCCTGAGTGCCGAACCTCACGTATTCGTGTGGGGCGTTGGATGGTTGCCACGCCCATGGCAACGCGCCTTCGTACGTTGGCGCAGCGGCAGGACCTACGACGATACGACACTCATGAGCAGTCTCGAGCTCCGCCGTTACGTCAGGCGAACGACCTCTTTCGCGATCGATATCCTGATCCCCAAAATTCCGCGCGAACATCTGGCCGCCTTCCGCCCGCTCAAGCGAGCGATCGGACGGATTTATAATCTGCTCGCGCCCATTGGGCCGATGCGGACTTTTTTCCTGCTGGTCGGACCATTCTTCAGAATTGTCGGGGTGCAGCGAAAAGCCGGAGGCGAGCCGTGCGCGCGCTGATTGTCGGTGCTGGCCTCATGGGACAGAACCATGCGCTGGCTGCCCGGAGCGCTGGGGCGCTGATAGCGGCCATCATCGACCCGGATGAGCGACGGGCATCGACTCTCGCGCAGCGCTTTCCCGGTGCCTCGACTGCAAAAAGTCTGCAGGATGCGCTTGAGGCCCATGCCCCTGATGTCGTGCATATCTGTACCCCTGCAGACAGCCACTGCGAATTGGGGGGATTGGCGGCGGGAGCCGGGTGCCACGCGCTGATAGAAAAACCAGTTGCCGCAGATGCCCAGGCGACGCGCCGATTGATCGAAGGCTTCACGCGCGCTCGGCGTTTGGCATGCCCCACTCATCAATACGCGTGCCAGCGCAGCGTGCGAGCTGCCGCAACACTCATGCCGGAGCTCGGAGCGCTTCGGCAGATCGCTATCGAGGTCTGCTCGGCCGGTGGCGCCAACGGGCGAGCCGATCTCGACAGCCTCGTCGCGGACATTCTTCCGCACCCTCTGTCGGTGTTCCAGAAGCTGGCGCCTGCCGCCTCCGTTGCAAGCTTGGACTGGTCCTGCCTCCGTGCAAGTGTCGGCGAGTGGCTGATCACCGCGCCGTTTCGGAGCGCCGTCCTATCCATCTCGATGAGTATGAACGGCCGTCCCACCCGCTTCCGAACCCGGATCGTAGCAGATCGCGGCTCACTCGAGCTCGACAACTTTCATGACTACCTCATCCGGTTGCCGGGGGACGTTTCGCGGGTT
The DNA here is from genome assembly GCA_964516135.1 of uncultured Erythrobacter sp. GTDB lineage: Bacteria > Pseudomonadota > Alphaproteobacteria > Sphingomonadales > Sphingomonadaceae > 34-65-8. The sequence goes on from CAZEWN010000004.1 coordinate 130,935, forward strand.
CGCAAGATAGCTCTGCCGTTCGTGCGCAGCAGCAAGGAGATGACGGCGGCAGGGGGAAATCTCGTCGGCCGCTTGTCACGCCGGGAATTCGCCTATCCCGGTTTGCGCACGCTTGTGTCGGAATTCTATGCAGCAGCCGCCACACCCAGTTTTGCTGCGTCACCCATGTCGCCCGAAGAGACGATTGCCGTGGCCGAGGCGCGCGACCAGATCATCGCATTGGCGCGGCATGGCTGAGGGCCTGACGGTAATCGTTGTCGCGCTTCTTGGAGGCCCCGCGACGGAGAGCTGTGTTAAAGCCGTTCGGACAGGAGCTACACAAGTGGTTGTGGTCTCGAGAGGCGGTATCGTGAGAACCGCGGATGGACGCGTCATCGGGCATTGCAGCAATCTTAGCATCCCAGCGAAGCGGCAACGCGCCGTTGAATTGGCACAGACATCCGGCATCGCGTTGCTCGAAGATACGGTCATTCCGGACGATACGTGGGCCGACGCGGTCTTGGCCGGGCTGGCGTCCGGAGCGGTGGCATGTGGCGGACCGGTGCGGATTTCCTCGGCGCTGCCCCCGTCCACGCGAGCTCTTGCCCTTTCCGAGTATGGCGTTTTTGGACCCGGCCGACCCGCGGGCGACGCGCGCCGCCTGCCAGGCTGCAATTTCGCGTTTCGCCGGGATATTCTGCTTCACGCATTGGATGGATCGCCAGGGTTGGTCGATCTCGATGTATTCCGAGAACTCGTGGCGCACGGTCGCAAGATGCAATGGGTGCCCGGCATGGCGGTACGCTTCACGCATCCGTTTCCCGGAGGAGCGAGGCTCAAGACACGTTTCGCGCACGGCCGGTTGCATGCAGGTTTTGAAACCAAGGGTGCAAGCGCGGCCGCGAGAATGGCTAGGGCTGCCAAAGCCCTGCTCCTCCCACCGGTGCTCACTGCGCGGGCGCTTGGAGGACAGCCCTGGCCGCCAGCGGCGACCTTGGGATGGCTCGTCCTTCAGCAAACGGCATGGGCGGCAGGAGAACTGGCCGGGGCGGTCGCCGGACCTCCCCGAAGCGGATTTTCTCAATGGCGGTGAGCAGGCCTTTGGTCATCGGCGTGGATGCCACCACGTGGTGGAACAGTCGCGGCTTTGGCCGCTTCACGCGGGGCATGCTGGGCAGCATGCTGGCCCAACCCCGGGCCCACAAGTTCGTGCTCTTCGTCGATCAGGACCCGACCGAGGAATTGCGCCGGTCCAATGTCGAGATTGTCCGGGTGCCCACCTCGTCCACCGTCGTGGCTTCGGCGGTCGCCGATGGAAGTCGTCGGCTTGCCGATTTGCTGGCATTCCGCCGCGCGGCAGCCGCGATATCGCTTGATGTGTTCTGGTTTCCAGCCGTCTATTCCTGGTACCCGATTGCTCGGAGTGTGCCGACGGTCGTCACCTTTCATGATGCAATCGCTGAACGCTTCACCGCCCTGGTGCTCCCAGCGCTTCGCGGTCGGTTATTCTGGAACCTGAAAGTCTGGCTGGCCAGGAAGTCCGCCCAGCACGTCGTCACTGTCTCGAATGCGGCGCGCGAGGAAATTGCTCGCCATCTCAGAATCCCGATCGACACCATAAGCGTGATCCTTGAAGCTGCCGACGCCAAGTTCGCGCCCGTCACGGATCCGCGAGCGCTGCGCCTGGCGCGGGAAGAGGCGGGATTGCCCCTCGACAAGCGTCTGATCCTCTATGTGGGCGGCCTTGCGCCTCACAAGAATCTGGCGGGGTTGATCCAAGGCTTCGCGCAGGCATCTTCCGAACACTACAATCTGGCGGACGTCGACCTGGTTCTTGCCGGCGATCCAGCGGGCGGCGGTTTCCACTCGAATGTGGCGGCGCTCCACTCCCTAGTAGCCCATCACCGCCTACAGGAGCGGGTGCACTTTCCCGGCTACGTTTCCGACGAAATCCTCCCAGCGCTGTATTCCACTGCGATGATGGTTGCGATGCCGGCATTCAGCGAAGGATTCGGGTTGCCGGCGGCAGAGGCGATTGCGTGCTCCACGCCGGTGATCGCAAGCAGCGGCGGCGCGGTCGAAGAGGTCGTCGGCCCCGCCGGCGCGTATTTCGATCCCGGGGATCCGATCTCGATCGCCGCAGCAATCGGACAGCTGGCCCATGATAAGTCGCGTCTTGAGCAGCTGCGTCGGGAGTGCCTGCCGAGGGCTGCGAGCATGAGCTGGAGCCATAGCGCCTCCGCGATGCTCGACGTCCTCGAAGCGCACGCAAGGCGGCCAGCCTAGATGCGCTTCGGCATGGTCACCACCTTCTATCCGCCGTTCAGCTATGGCGGGGACGCAACCTATGTCCGCAGCCTTGCCAGAAGCTTGGTTGCGTCGGGCCATGAAGTCGAAGTGATTGCCTCGACCGACGCGTATCTGTTGCGCAGCAAGCTAGAGTGCCCGGCAGAACCGGCGCTCGATGACGGGGTGGTCGTCCACCGACTTCAGCATCCGGCCGGAACCCTGGCGGCTCTCACCAGCCACCAGACCGGGCGCGCGGGGTTCTATTCCGGCGCGCTGCGGGCCTTCTTCGACAGGTCCTTTGATGTTCTCCATTTTCACAACATTTCGCTGATGGGCGCACCGCAAGTGCTCGGGATGGGACAAGCGCCAGCGCGCCTTCTTACGCTCCATGACCATTGGTTGATCTGCCCCACTCACGTGCTGTGGAAGAACCGACATCATGCCTGCGATCGGCGCACCTGTTTTACATGCTCCGTCCGCTCAGGAGTGCCGCCCCAGCTGTGGCGCTACACGGGGGTTCGGACGCGTGCACTAGATGGCGTCGACCGTATTTTGGCACCGAGCGTTTACACAGCGGAGATGCACAAGGCCAATGGCATCCACCAACCCATAGATGTGCTCCCTCTCTTCTCGGCCATCGACGGTCCCGACGGTCCCCGCCGGGTGCAGGCAAACAGGATTGTCTATGTCGGTCGGCTCGCTGCGCTAAAGGGCATTGCCGAGCTTGTGCGGGTCGTCGGTGACATGCCGGAGATCGAACTGCTCATCATGGGGGATGGTGATTTGGAAGGGGCGGTTCGGGACGCCTCAGCATCTCGAGACAACATTCGCTTGTTGGGCAGGGTCGAGCAACAAGAGCTTGCCCACCATTACGCCAGCGCAGCCGCAGTCATCGTCCCCTCACTCGTGCCCGAGACATTCGGCCTTTCGCTCATCGAGGCCGCCGCGTGCGGCACACCGGCGATCGTCGCGAGATCTGCCGGCGGCGCGGCTGAGCTCGTAACGAGCAGCGCAGGAGGATTGCTCTACGATGGTCCCCAGGAGCTCGCAGCTGCTATTCGACGGCTGGTTTCAGATCCGCAGCTTCGCGAACGGCTTGGCGCCCAAGCCCGCGCAGCCTATCGCGCGAGCTACACCAAGAAACAGCACATCGCAGCCTATCTGGGCATCGTCGACGACGTTTTGGACGCGAGACTTTAATGCGCGCTGTGCTGACATTCCATTCGGTGGATCATCTTTCTGGGCCGCTGTCTTTTCCGCCAGCAGCCCTCGAGGCGCTGCTAAATGCTCTTGCCCAGGCGGACATACCGCTTCTGAGCCTCGATGAGCTGCTCGAAGATGGGCAGTCCCATGGCGTTTCCATCACCTTCGATGATGGGCTCTCTTCGGTCTTTGCTACTGCGCTGCCGATCCTGCGCGCTCACAACGCACCTGCACATGTGTTTGCGATCACTGGCTGGGTCGGGCGCGATAATCGTTGGCCAGGCCAACCGGCCGGCGCGCCGGCCTTGAAGCTGATGAATTGGACCGAGCTCGAAGAAGTTCAGAAAGCCGGTTGCCTTATCGAAGCGCATACCGCGACGCACCCCGATCTGCGAACCTTGTCAAACAGCCAGATTGCCGATGAGTTCGACGAAGCCAACACCGTGATTGAAGGCCGCCTGGGGAGGCGCCCGCGGTATCTGGCCTACCCGTACGGCTATCACGATGCGCGAGTGAGGGCGATCGCCGCACGGGCGTACCGGGGCTGCTTCACGACGAGGCTCGATTATCTGCATGCCGCGGTGTCACTGGACGCTATCCCACGCCTTGACGCCCACTACCTCCGTTCAGCCCGGTTGGTGCGAAACCTCGACGGGGAAGGCGCGCGCACGTACATTGCCTTGAGGCGGGCACTGCGCAGACTTCGCGGACACTGATGTTTGACTGCCCGGTTATAAGTGTCGTGATCGCGGTCAGGGAGGGCACCGCCAATCTGCCTGCATGGCTCGAAGCCCTCGATCGGGCCGGGAGAGACACCGAAGTGCTGTTTGTCTGCGCAGGTGATGTCCCCGGCGAATTGCGCCATGGCACGGCGACCGCCATTCTCTGCCCCGAAGATACGCTGATACCCTCATTGTGGAGCCGAGGCATACTGATGACCCGGGGGCGTGGTGTCGCGCTAACCACGTCGCAGTTCATTCCAGATCCAGAGTGGCTTGTTCGCCTTGCGGAGGCCGACCTCACCCGATGGGTCGGCGTCGGTGGTGCGATCGACAACGATCCCCAGGCGTCCGCGGCAAACTGGGCGGTCTTTTTCCTTCGCTATTCCGCGTTCATGCCGCCCCTGGCGATCGGGGAAGCACACGAGATCGCAGCCGACAATGCGGTCTACCGTAGGACGGCGATCGTTGCGCATTCCGACCTTCTGGCACACGGTTTCTGGGAGCCATCGTTCCACCGCCGGTTTCGCGCCGAGGGACTGAAGCTTTGCCTCGATCCCAGTCTCGTGCTGGTGCACCGCGGCACTCTGACCCCGCATAGTTTCGCGCGCCAGCGGCGCCTGCATGGCCGTGCTTATGGCATCGAACGCGCCGAACGAAATGGGTTGGCAACCAACATGGTTCTCCTGTTGACGAGCCCCCTCGTGACGCCCGTGCTCCTCGCCCGCGTCGTCAGGCGCATTTCGCGCCAGCCTCAATACCGGACCAAACTCCTGCGCGCCTTTCCTTGGCTGCTGAGATTTACGTTCTCTTGGGCTGCGGGAGAAACCAGTGGCTACGCGGCGGTCTTGGCACGTAGGATGCGTCGCCAGCAGAGTATCGGCGCGTAGGCGTCTGAAAAAAGACGGGGGGCAGGACTTTGCCGACATTAGCTGTGATCCTTGGACGGGTCAGCACGGAAGATTCTGACCGCGTCCTCGAGACCATCGAGGCGCTTGATCCCTCCGTGAGCGGGGAAGAGTGCCAAATCGTCATCGCCGATCGATTGCAGGACGCGGTTACACAGATCATCCGCAGGACATATCCGCACGTTCAACTCATCGCATGCCCGCCGGAAACGTCGCTGCCTGAACTGCGCACGCTCGCCTTCGAAGCAAGCACCGCCCCGATCGTCGCCGTGACGGAGGATCACTGCGTGCCGGCTCCGGGCTGGGCGCGGTTGATCACGAACGCGTTCCAGTTGGGTGGTGACGATTTGGTCGCGGTGGGTGGCAGCGTGGTGAACGGTGTCACCGACACCGGCCTCGACTGGGCTACCTTCCTTTGCGAATACGCCTTCTTTTCCCCTCCGATCGCGCAGGGGCCGATTGACGTTCTGCCCGGCATGAATGTTGCCTATCGGCGCAGCGCACTTGAGCGCTTGCCGCGGCATCTTTTAACGAACGGATTCTGGGAAACCACTGTTCATCCGGTCTTGCTGCAGGCGGGACACCGCTTCCTTTCACTCAATCAGCTCGTGATGCTTCACAAGAAGCGATTTTCATGGGGCTTGTTCGCGCGACAGCGCTTCATCTACTCGCGGTATTATGCGGGCTTACGCTTTGGAAAAAGCGCTACGGTCAAGCGGACTGCCGCATCTCTTGCGGCGCTTGCGCTCCCGCCTCTGCTGTTAGGGCGCGCTGTTCAAGCGGCTCGAAGAAAGGGGCTGGGTCGCGAGCTGTGGCACGCATTGCCACATCTCATGGGCTTTTACCTCATCTGGGCGCTTGGAGAGAGCGTTGGCGCAATGCGCGGACCTGGCGAGGCACTCAGGATGATCGAATGACGGCTCCAGTGGCTCTCGACTTCATCTGTCCCCGATGCCGCTCGCCTGTTCATGCTGCGGGCGAGGGTTATATCTGCGGGATCTGCGACCGCTTCTACCCCGTCCTGTTCGGCATCCCGGATTTCCGACTGAGTGGCGATCAATATCTCGCCCTCGAGGAGGAACGGGCGAAGGCCGGTCGGCTACACGCATACGGCCTGAAACACGATTTCGCGGCGCTCGTTGCCTTTTACTACTCAATCACCGACGACGTGCCGCCAAAGCTCGCCCGGACCTTCGCGAATTACGTTTTGAAGGCAAGTGGTCGCGCCGGGCATCAGTTGCAGCTGCTGGCGCCCCCTGGTGGCAACGCGCTCCTTGATCTGGGATGCGGGAGCGGAGGGGCCCTTGTCGCGGGCGCAGACCATTTCAAAGTTCGTACCGGCGTGGACATCGCGCTAAGATGGCTGGTGATTGCCCAAAAGAGGCTGAAAGAGGCGGGGGTCGATGCGCAGCTCGTCTGTGCCGATGCCGAGGCCCTCCCCTTCGCCAATCGCACATTCAGCCATGTCCTTGCGAGCGACTTCATCGAGAACGCGCGCGCTCCCAAAGCCGCGCTGTGTTCCGCAGCCTCCGTCATGGAAACGGGCGGACGGATTTACATTTCAGCGAGCAACGGCAGGTGGGTCGGACCGCATCCAGCGACTGGAATTTGGAGTGCCGGGTTGATCCCTGAACGCGCCCGGTCCAGCCTCCTTACCCGGAGACATTCTATCGATGTTCTAAGAGCTGTCAGCTTCGTCGGCCCCGCGTCCGTTCGGCAAATGGCGCGAACTTGCGACTTGCGCCATCTGACTACCAAGCCTTTCGTGCCTGACAAGGAGCAGCTTATAGACAGGCCAGCCATTTTCCGGATGTTTGCGCGCATTTATGCGCTGCTGGCGAAGGCGCCGATCGCCCAGGCGCTCCTGGTCGCTGCGGGCCCAGCATTTCAATCTCTTTTCGTAAAGGAAGGCACCACTTGAGCGACGAGATGCGGTTCGGGCTCATTGGGGCAGGCGCAATTGGCCAGATTCGGGCAAATGCGCTCGCCCGATCGCCCCTATGCACGCTGACTGCGATTTCAGACCTGGACGAGGCTCGCGCGCGATCGGTCGGTCCAAATGCCAGATTTTACCAGCGAGCCGAGGAGCTGATTGCTTCGGCTGATGTTGACGCGGTCATCATTTCCACGCCGCCGCCCCTGCACGAACCCCTGGCCTTGGTCGCCGCGGTCGCAGGCAAGCATGTGCTCGTCGAAAAGCCCATGGCAGCTACCCCCGCCTCGTGCGAACGGATGGTCGATGCCGCCAAGGCCTCCGGTACGCTGCTCACGGTGGGCTACAATCACCGGTATTTCGATGCCTTGAAACTCGTACGAGATACTGTGTCCTCGGGCGAGATAGGATCTGTCTCACACGTCCGGGCCTATAGCGGCCATAGCGGCCTCGCCGAGTTCAAGGCCCCTTGGATGTATGACAAGGACGTGATGGGCGGCGGGGCATTGATGGACAATGGGACGCACATGATCGACTTGGTACGCTATATCATCGGCGATCCGGTCGAAGTCGCCGGATTTGCGACGGGCAAGGTGTGGAAGCTTGGAGTGGAGGATCAGGGTGTCGCGTTTCTCCGAACGGCGGCGGGCACCACAGCGACGATCGAGGCAAGTTGGCACGAGTGGCGCGGCTATCGCTTCCACCTCGAGGTCTACGGCGACCGGGGTATGGCTCAGGCCTATTATGCCCCGATGATGACAAAGATCATCAAGATGGACCGACCGGGCGGAAGAAAGACGGTAAGCCGCCGGTTCTTTCCCCAGGCAATTTTGCGAGAAAAACTGCAGGGATGGCAAAGCACCGTCATCCAGACCTTTGTCGAAGAGCTTGCCGACTTTGTCGCCTTGGCAAGGTCCGAGCCGCACACTGGCAGGCTTGCGGGCGCGGTGGATGGCCTGCGGGCCGTGCAAATCGCACACGCGACCTATGACAGCCAGTCCGAAAAGAGGTTCGTGCGACTACCCGCCCCGCTTTAGTCGATGTCTGGCAAGGCACCCTGTCGACGCGTCCAGTATCCAACCAGTTCCCCCGCCGACCACCAGGTTTCTGCGATTGCCACGTGGGACAACCAGCGTAGTACCGGCATGCGCAGGTGTCTGTGTCGCCAGGCGTGGCGAAAGGCGCGCACGGTGCGAACCGCAGGCAAGGCCAAAGTCATCGCAATCGCCACCGGCAAAGGAGGGCGGGGCACGCGAGTCGCGGCATAGGCGCGGGCGTGCCGATAGCGGCGCCGGCAATAGGCGGAAAATCGGATCTGTCGGGTATAGAGCACTACAGCATCCTCCACCCGCGCTGGCGTCAACCCTTGCCCGACCAGCCTTGTTTTTGAGAACTCTGGCATTGAGCCCAGAACGACGCGGGGCAGAATGAGATTACTCCCTGGCACCTCCAGCAACCTCGGGTGTGCCGGCCGATGGAACTGCACATACTCCGTCAAATACGCCACCATGCGTAGGTCGTAGGGCTGCACCCCTGGCTCTACGGGACCCCAGAAGCCGTCGCACCCTTGCGACCGCCCGATTGCTTCATCGACCGCCTCGAACCAGCCCGGCGCCGGTAGCGCGTCCGCGTGAAGGATGGCTATCCACGGTGAGTCGCTCCCGCGGATCGCGATTGCCCAGAGCTCAAACAGCGATTTGCGCGCGATCGCGTGAATGATCATGCTACCCTGCGGACTCGCTGGCTCATGCGCAGCATCACACGCGACATGGATTTCCGTCGATGCTGGTACTCCCGCCGCCTGCAGATGGTGCAGGAGGCGGTCAGGCTCCCACGGACCCTTCACCGCAACGGCAAGCGCGAGCTTCGTCACACCCTGCGCGGTGCCGCCTCGGAATAGGCTCGATAGATGAGCTCGAGCGTGTTTCGCGCTTCGGCGATCCCGTTGAGCGGCTCACGGTCCTCCTCGATGGCTTGCAGAAAAGCGCGAAACAATCGCGCCGTTGCGTCGGGGAAAACGTCTAAGGGTGCCTTCGCAAGCGTGATCTTGCGGTCACCTGTGCAGAGGCGCGCAACACCGCCCAGATGCAAGTTGAGATCTGCGTAAGGCCTGCGTCCCTGGGGCCGCAACCCGAAGCTGAATTCGGCACTGCCGCCGAGGCTGGTTTCTATCGTCGCCCGTTCACCGACGATTCTCATGTCAAGGTAGCGATGGCTCCCCTTGGTAAGCCGGTCCAGCGTGATCTGCGCGACGCGATCATCGCTGAACTCCAGCCTGACCAGATCTAGATAATCGGGGCCTTCGCTGTGAAAAGGGCGAGGCATGCGTGCCGACAGCGAGACCGGCTGTTCGTTGAACAGGGCCTTGCACAGATCGATCGCGTGTGTGCCAAATTCCTTGAAGGTGCGCTGCGGATCCTGACCGCGCCATCCGGCTTCGGTTGCGTCGGTAACGACAAAGGTTTGGCGTGCCTCGACGAATAGCAGCTTGCCGAATCGTGCGCTCCCGACTTCCCGCGCCGCTGCAAGATGCATGGGCATGAAGGGAAATTCACTGTTGATGCAAACCTTTCGATTGGCTTGTGCCGCAGCCGCGGCAATCACGTCGGCCTCTTCCAGACTGTTTGCGAGCGGCTTCTCACAGAACACATGCGCCCCCGACGCAAGCGCATTGACGGCGATGTCAGCATGACTTTCGGGAGGCGTGGCAATGACGACGATGTCGGGCCTGGCGTCTAGCAGCTGCTCGAGGGTCGCAAAACGTGGAAGCGCGCCGGTATCCTCACTGGTATCGTAAGCTCCCAGGATCCGAACTTCGGGGATCTTGCGCAGTGCCGGTATGTGAATTGTTCGGGCGGCCGCTCCGTGCCCTGCGAGCGCGACACGATAAGTTTTCATCTCTGTGTTCTAAGATCATCGGTATCGGCTAAACAAGAACGGAATGTCGTTGGGCGCGGCGAGATGGCAGGCTGGTCATCGCTGTTCGCCGTTGGGAGGGACGAGGTTGCAGTTGACCGCAGAGCAAACTGACGAGCCTAAGCGCATCCCGCAAGGACGCGATGGGAGCGCCCGGCAAGTGCGAGTGGACGCTTCGCTGGTGCGCGCGACGCTTCTCGGACTGCTGTTTCTCTGGCCGCTTATCCTGTTTGGCAGGCCCGCCTACATTTCAGACAGCGCTAGCTACTACAAGGGCGGCCGTGCTGCCTTCAGCTACGTGTACGAACTGGCATCCAAAAGAATGGAGGCGCCTGCCTTGGAGAGGTCGCCGACAACCCCCGCAGTCGTCGATGCCGCAAGCCGAGGCGCTCAACTGACCATGGGCAGCGCCAGTATACCTGGTGTCCGCTCGCTGACCTACAGTATCATGGCGTATGTCTTCAGTGCGCCGGGCGGCAAGATGTGGCTGCTCGCAGGTGTACAGGCGCTCCTCGCGGCGTTCATGAGCGCGGTCGCGCTGGTGGCTTACGGCAAATCTGCTCGGAGCTCCTCTGGCGGGATCGCGGCATTGGCCGTCCTAACACCCGTTGCCATGGTGGCATGCTTGACCGTCCCTGACATTTTTGCGGGGCTCCTGATATTGTCTACAGCGCTGCTCACCGCCGCCTACGAGCGGCTCAGCTTGGGGGTTCGGGCGGGACTCGTGCTCATCGCAACGGGCGCGATTACTGTTCATATGAGTCACGTGGCGATTGCGATCGGCCTGACAGCCGTTGCCATCGGCTCGTTCGCAATGCCGGTTTCCCGTCTAAAGGCGCGCGCCATGGATCAAGGGGCGGTCGTGGCCGCACCGCTACTGATCGGGATGGCCCTCATAGCTGGCTTGAACTTCGGCGCCTTCGGTTCGCCCAGCCTGACTGGCAAGCGCTTCCCGCTCACGCTCGCGCGGTCGGTCGCTGATGGACCGGCACGATGGTACCTGGAGAAAAACTGCGGGCGCCTCTCCTATGCCATCTGCGAAGTATACCCCGATGATGTGCCAGAAGATCTCAATGAATTCTTGTGGGGCGCAAACGGGATCAAGTCGAGGGCATCCCCCGATCAGCTAGAGCGGATTCGAAATGAGGAAGCGCAGGTCGTCCTTGCCGCTGCGCAAGCATATCCCATGGCGGAGCTTTCGATTCTCACGAGAAATTTTACAAGGCAGTTATTCGAATTTGAGCCCGCAGGCTTTGATACCGAAATGGTGTTCGATGCCAATCAGAACCCGGTGACGCGGCTTGCCCCACACAACAGCTTGTGGATCAGGATCATCGAGAAGTTGAGCGCCGTGGCGGTCATTGTCTCGATGATTGTACTTGCGCAGACCTGGCGAAAGGTACCGGAGCATAGACGGTTGATTTTTCTTGTCCTTGTCGGCGTCGTCCTGAACGCCGCTGTCTGTGTTTACTTCTCTGGCATTACAGGTCGCTATCAGGCCCGCGTGATTTGGCTTATTCCCTTGATCGCACTGGCGGTCGCTTGGGACGGGCGGGCGGGGCTTAGAAAATTGGCCCAGCCCCGGGCTAGCCTAACGCAGGCGTAAGTAGCGCTCGCATATACATGATAGCAAAAATGCAAGGCTGCCATCCCGGTCAGTTGCACCAAACCAACGTTCTTGCTGGCAACGCGAAGAAAGGGGCCAATCCCGATTAGATAAGCCGATATCAGGATTAGTGTTGCCAGCCAGACCGGTCCCGAAAACAATCCACCGACAATCGTCCCTAGTGCGGTCAGCGCGATGATAGCCAGCAGCCGTTCTTTTGGGGCAAGGTTGAGATCTGCCTGCGGGCGCTGCCCGTCGGCAATCAGTCGAGACCATGGCAAAGCGCGCCTGACGATGTCCGTGTGCCAGACCCGCCACAAACTCCAATCCTTCCAATGGGTGCCCTGCGCTTCAGGCACTAGCCTGATTTTATGCCCTGCGTTCGCGAGGCGCATCCCCAGTTCGACATCTTCGATGCTTGGATGAGCGAACAATACTTCGTCAAACCCGCCCACGGATTGAAACACGCCGCGGTCTATCATCCCGATCCCCGACCAGAATGTCGTCGCGTCGCGGTTTCCACGCTGATGAACGAAGTGATGCCGCAAATTGGCATATAACGCTGGCAAGCGCCGCGAGCGCGGACGGTCATCATACGACCCGAAGGCCGCAACCGCCCATCCCTGGCCGAGCTCGGCCGCGAGAAGATCGATCGCGTCTGGACGTATTATCACGTCCGCATCGACAAAGAGAAGATGATCTCGTGTTGCGCTGGCCGCGCCGCGATTTCTCCCATGAGCCGGCCCCCTTGGCGGACCGGCGTTGCCCAGGATGCGCGCACCGGCACCTACCGCGATCCGGCGGGTTGCGTCGGTCGACCCGTCATCGAACACGATGAGCTCGTCATCAGCTTGCATCGCCGATTGGATCGCTGCGAGACATGCGGGCACGGTGGCTTCCGCATTGTAAGCCGGGACAATGATGGACACGGGCTGGCGCATCGGTCAGGCCATTTCCGCGGCAACGCGCGTCGGCTGCAGTCGCTCACCGTAACTGGGGCCCACGAGCGAGCGTTCGGAACTATCCACCTCTTCGTGGTAATCCTGTTCCACATTGACCGCCCAGATGTCGTGGCTTTCGCCGAGGATGTTCTTCACCGACAGCATCGCGGTCAACATGGAGTGATCCTGATTGTTGTAGCGATGCATGCCATTTCTCCCCACCGGTTGAAGGTTGGAAAAACGATCGAGCCAGGAACGGATCGTCTCAAGCGCCTCCTGATATTCGCCGTCATAAACGGGATAGGCTTTTGGCTGGCGTATCACGGTGCCGTCGACGACCTCGGCATCGCCCACCAAATTGAGCTTGCGAAGTTCGGCCTCGGCTTGAGCGAGCAGCTCAGCGCTGGTTAAATTCCACAAGTCGTCACCTTCGTTGCAAAAGTACTCCATGCCGATGCTTGAATGTTCGGAATCCGGTAACATCTCTTCCGACCACGAGCGGAAATTCTGGATGCGCCCAACCTTGACATCTGGAGAATGAATATAGATCCAGTTGTCGGGAAAGAGGTCCTTTTTCTTGATTATCAATGTGACAATCAAGAAATCTCGATACTTCAGTTTTGTAGCCGCTTCCAAAACCTCCGCCGGAGCGGGTGGCACCATATTCTCGACCAGCGCAGTGATTGGCATCGACGAGATGAATTGATCCGCGCTGAGTTGGTAGCGGTCGCCACCATCCTCGTGCGCCACCTCAACAGCGGTCACTTTGTAGCCATCCCGGTGAATCTGGCAGACCCGCTGCTTCATCCGTACCTCACCGCCGCCTGAGACGATACGATCCCGAAAGGCCTCCCACATCATGCCGGGGCCAAGCCGGGGGTACTCGAACTCCTCGATCAGGCTGGTAGTGTCGTTCGCACCCGAGAGGGCATTCCAAACGGCCTTCCGGAGTGAAAGATTCTTGATCCTCTGTGCTGCCCAGTCCGCACGAATTTCGTCGCAGGGAATGCCCCAGACCTTCTCGGTATAAGACTTGAAGAAATGCCAGAACAGTCTCCCGCCGAAGCGGTTTGTCACCCACTGCTCCAGCGTTGCCTCGATCTGGCTGGGCCGGAGGCGCCACTTCGCGTAGCTCAGCATGATCCGGACGGATTCATAGAGACCCATGTTGAGCAGGGCGTTCATCGGCTTCAGCGGATAGGCGTAGTATTTGTCCCGATAGTAGATTCGGCTCATTCTCGGTCGGGTCAGAAAGTCGTTGGGAAGCACTTCTTTCCACAAAGCCTCGACGGCCCTCACCTTCGTGAAAAAGCGATGCCCACCGATGTCATATCGGTATCCCTTATACGCTTCAGTACGTGCGATTCCCCCCACCATATTGCTCTCTTCAAGAACGATAGGGTGGTGGACCGGACTGTGCTTTTGGAGTTCGTATGCCGCCGTCAAGCCGGCCGGACCACCGCCAATAATGACGACCTGCAATCGGAGTCCTCGCTGGGTGGTCTCAGCTACTGACTCGGTGCCCCGCATGGAGCCAAGTGCGACCGGAACATTCATGCCAAGCGAATCCCCCCAAGGAAGTCTTCGGGTTAACGAACGCGTAGGTCATTCACAATGCGTAATGTGGGATCGTGCCATTCGTGGTCAGTGATCATCCGGTTTGTAAGCGAAACGGAGCTCACCGCATTTTCCACAACCGTTCGATACCCGCAGGACAGTCCTTTTGGCAGCAACGCGAGGGACATTTTAAAGAGCGATCACCGAACTTGGCGACGCCCGAACCACGCGAAATCGTGCCGCCACATCGTTCGGAACAGCAGCCAGAACCCGGTCACCGCCAGCCAGGCCATCGCGACGCCCGCGGTGATGATCAGCGGATGGTTGAAGCTGCTTCTGTCTGAATAATCCATGTTGTGGAGCATCCAGAAGAAATCCCACCAGCGCCAGGTGTCGTTCCGTCGCTCGAGCACAGCGCCCGTGGTGGCCGACACGTAATAGGTGCTCGCGTCATTGTCGGCGAAATCGACCTGCCAGATCGGCGGCTCGTGGTCCCTGATCGGCAGCGATCGCTCGGTAAGAAGCTTCGCCGCGCCGGGACTTGCCCCATTGGGATGGTGTGATTGCGCGATCGCGCGGGCGGCGGCCGCATCGATCATCACTCGGGCCCCCGTTCGGGCATCGAACATCCGGGTCGATTGCGCGGTCCGCACTTCGACGACCGGCCGATCGAGGAGCGTCTTCAGCCACAGCCCTTCGATCGTCGCGCCATCCAGCCGCCCGACGATCCTTGGCCAGCCGGTCGCCTCTCCGGTAAGTGCGGATGGGATCGCTTGATGCCGCGGGCCTCCGGCGACCGTTTCCATGTCGAGCAGCGCCATCGCGGCGCCGCTGATCGCCCAGAGCACGAACTGCAGGCCAATAGCCAGCCCGACCCACTTGTGGATTCTCCGCAGCCAGATTGACTTGATTGTCATCGGGTGCTGCGCCTCTTCTTCTTGCGCCTAGGGAACGCGTAGAACAGCAGCCATATGCCCGAGAGCGCCATCAGCACCGCACCCCAGGTGAAGACGCGCAGCAGCGGATTGTTGACGTTTTCGCGCTCGTCGTAGTCCATGATGTGGAGCATCCACACGAAGTCGAACACGCGCCAAAGCTCGTGGCGACGCGAGAGCAGTTCGCCGGTGACCGGTGAGAGATAGAAAGTCGGCCGGTTCCAGTGAGCGAACTCGACGCGCCAGAGCGGCGACGTCCGTCCGCGGATTTCGCCAGGCACATCCGTGATGAGTTGGGCCGATGCGATCGGCTCGGGCCCGGTGTAGTAGGACGATGCGAGGGCCCCGATTGCCTGCTCGTCCGGCGGGTCCAGCGGCACAGCCGAGGTCGCCGCGAAGGCGCGCTCGCCCGAGGGCCCTTCGGTGACATAAATCGGGCGCTCATCGACCCAGGCCAGTCTGATTCCGGTCGCTTTTTCCCGGGCGGCAAGCGCGAGCGGATCCAGCAAGGCATCGGCGTCGATGCTTTGACTGGCAGCCTCACGAACCAGGTGGTCACCGTGGATCGTATCGATGTGAACGACGGTCATGTAGACGCCGCTCAGCGACCAGATCACCACCTGCAGGCCGATGAACAGCCCGAGCCATTTATGCGTCTTGCGAGCAAGAACCGGAAAGCGGATTTTCATAGCTTGATACTCTTTGTAGTCAGGCGTTCTTTCCGGCGATCGACCATATCTCCCGAGCTAACCACGGACCGGCCAGATCGATCAAGTGGTCGCCTCCGCCTCAACAACCCATGGATTGCAACAGAAGGAGACGGCAGCCTCGAGCAGCAGCAACTCGGGGGCTGCCCTACCGGTTGTTCTTGAGCGGAGCAGACCGGTTCCTCCCCATGCCGGCTGTGCGGCGCAACCGCTCGCCATGCTGATCCCCACAATTCCTCACCCGCATCATTAAGCGCTTAAACAGCATCACCCGCAGGTTTCGCCGCCACGCTGGCGAGTGTCCTGAAACAGGTTGCCCAGCATGCTCAGCGAATCCCGCATGAACGGGAACCGAAAGCGGCAATCAGAGCCGGTTCAGCCGACGCGCATAGAGTCTCGTCCAGCAAGGAGAGAA
The DNA here is from genome assembly GCA_964516135.1 of uncultured Erythrobacter sp. GTDB lineage: Bacteria > Pseudomonadota > Alphaproteobacteria > Sphingomonadales > Sphingomonadaceae > 34-65-8. The sequence continues at coordinate 147,043 of CAZEWN010000004.1, forward strand.
AGCTATGCGTAAAATGGCCCTGTTCCTCCTGTCGGCATTTGCCGTGGGTATCAGCGCCCCTGCTGCTGCCGATGACAACCGACAGTCTGATCGCGAGTATCGGCAGCACCAGCGACTGGAGCGCCAGCATCATCAAGAAGATCATCGGCTGGAGCGGCAGCATGACGCGGCCCATTATTATGGTATCAGCCGAAAACAGGATCGGCGGCTACACCGGCGCCTCCAGCGGCAGGAGCGTCAAGTCCATCATCGGCTTGAAGACCGCCACGATCGCCAACACGATCGCGGGTGGTGAGCTGACGGGTCTGACAAGAAGCCTAGGGCCGCCGGTACGACCGGCGGCCCTCACACAATCGGCTGGTCTCTATTGGTTGGCACTGCTCAAATAAGCGTCACACCATGAAGGTCAGCAATGGCCCGCCTCTTTATGCTCCGGCAGACAAGCCGCTTCAGAAGCGGGCGGCGTCGAAGTGGTGGTCGGGCTGGGCGCGCGCGTGGCCTTCGGCGCGGCTGGGCTTGGCCGAGCCCGAGGAGTAGCTTGGGTTCTCTCAGCAGGGGCGCGTTCGGCGTTCGCGGCCACCGGAGGCTTCACCTCGGACGCTGCCATCGCTTCGTCATGGCTTTGGCCACCGAGCATGGCCTCGACCATTGCCGCTTCCTTCTGATTCTCATCCTTCGTTTTCTGGACCTGTTGGCGCAGCGCCCCGCTGACTCCGTTTCGCAGCGCGACGTCGGACATCGCCACCGCCCCTCGATGATGCTCCAGCATCTTGCGCATGAATGTCTCAGAAACGTCGGCTCCCTTCGCCGCCATCATTTTCTCGTGCATTTCCACCATCGCCGGCTGGTAGAGCTTGGCGCTCTCGTTGTCGGGCGTACCGGTCTTGAGCAGTTTGCGGATGGCTTCGAGATCGGCCTGCTGCTTCTCGATTCCCATTCGCGCCATCTTTTCGACGTCCGGCGTTGGGTTCTGCTCCAGCATCATTTGTGACATCACGATCGCGCCTTGATGATGTTCAATCATCTTCTTGGCCCAGTTGTCGCCAACATCGGTCCCGGTGGCCGCCATCATCTTTTCGTTCATCTGCATTTCGGCGGCATTGAATGGGTTGCTGGCGTCGGCCATCGCCATCCCGTCGGTTGCAGTGGTCTCCGGGGCCTGAGCCGGTTCCTCGGTCGAGCCGCATGAAGCGACCGCCACGGCTAAGGCTACTGCCGCAGTGGTCGAAAGAAGCTTTTTCATGTCAATTCTCCTGGGTATGCACCCGCGCGGGATTAGGTTCGGTCGAGCGTCAGCGACGTGAGGTCGAGCGTGAAGCGCTCCTGACCGGTTGGAGGTTCCAGCTTCGCTGCGAAAAGCATGAGCGTGCCGCGCTTGGTCGCGGGCAGGTGGACGTCGCCACGGGCATCGGTTGTGAGATGTTCGCGCTTTCCATCGGCGCCAACGAGATCCACAGGGTAGTTCGGCAGTGGCTTACCGCCCGCCAGCAGACGAAAGTGGCTGGTCGACGAGCTTTGGCCGACAAACTCCAGGTGCGCGCCAAACGGACGCTCGACGGCCGTTCGGTCACGACAGGCCTGCACACAGACGAAGGTCTTGGCGAACCGGCGGGAAGAGACCTGCCAGGTTCTGGGACGCGGCAGCGCCCCGACGGCGGCTGCGGCCTGGGGCGCGACACGGTATTCCTCGAGGATCAGCGGGATCCGGTCCTCGGCATACTCGACGTCCCGGGCCTTCGTAGCGACAGCGATTGCGGTGAGACCCGGCCTGGTGCCGGTGAGGCGCAGATCGAGCGCGTTTGCGCTGGTGCCAGCTATTCCGACCTTGGGATTACCTGGACCAATGGCAGTCACGCGTTCGGCACGGTCCGCCGGAACAGCCGCTTCAGGCTTCGGAAAGCTCGAGCCAACGGTCGCCTGAATTTTCAGCGGCATCTCCTTGCCGACCTGGAACTGCTCGGGCAGCAGGAAAAAGTCGTGCGCAGTGGCGCTGCTTCCCATTATTGCGGCAGCAGCCGTCAGGGAGCCAACAAGAACCTTCTTGATCATATGCTGCTCCTAGAGTTGGAAACGAGTGACGCGCCCGGCGGCATCGAACGCCATCACAACGAAGGGCTCGATGCGTCCGTCCGGCACTTCCATTCCGGGTGACCCCAGCGGCATGCCCGGAACCCCGATCCCCTTGACCCCTTCGGGTCTCGTGGTGAGTAGGCGCCTCACTTCCGCAAGAGGCACGTGCCCCTCAATGACATAGCCGTCTACCAGCGATGTGTGGCAGGAGGACAGTTCCTCAGGCACGCCGTATCGACGCTTGACTGTCGGCATGTCGGATCGATCGACGACCGTCGTTCGAAAACCGGCATCCTGAGCGGCGCGAGCCCAGGCCTCGCAGCAACCGCAACTGGGATCACGATAGACCGTTATCGGCTCGAGCGTCATTGGGGAGGCGCTGTTCGGAGTTGACGCGCGCTCGGAAGGTCCGCGTTCGGGAGCCGAGCCGCACCCGACCAATACCAGCGTTGCAACCGCGGGGACGCCCGCCATAAAGACCCGGCGATTGAGCACGAAAGACGCCGTCATGACTGTTGCTTCCGGGCGAGGATTGCCTTCATCTGCGCGATTTCTTCGGCCTGAGACCGCACGATACCATCGCACAGGGCGCGGATCTCGGGATCCTTAAGGCTGGAGCGCTCGCACATGAGGATCGCGCCCGAATGGTGCGGTATCATCGACCGCAAGAACTGCCGGTCCCCCACCAAGAGCTGGTCGCGCATGCCCATCAACGAGATCACGAAGACCAGTGCGAACATCGCGTAAAGACCGAGGTTGAGGCGGCGGTTCGGATACATCGATCGCATCGTCCACAGCATGACGGCCGACATCGGCGCCCACATGATCAGCGCCATGTAGACGAAGTTGATGTTCTGGACGAATTCGCCGCTGCTCCAGATCATCGCGAACATGCCGAGATACATGATGATCGCGCCGAGCACGAGGTTGACCCACAGCATCGGGTAGGGATTGCCCATCGTTCGGTCGTCCATGGCGCTGTGATTGGTTCCGTTTTGCATTGGTTTTCTCCTCAGAACATCAAATGCTCAATTCCGTGCGTGAGCCCGGCCCCCAGGAACCCTTGCACGAGAATCGCGACCGTCATGATCGTCAGGGCAAGGATCATGCCGGACCCGCGATCCTCCCAGGGCCGGCGCCATGCCCAGATGCCCAGCCCGAGGCCCCCGACCCCCACGGCAAGTCCGAGCCAACGGTGATAGGCAAGAATAGGCTCCGGATCGGCGCTCATTCCGCCCAGCCAGCCGGTCGCGGCCGAAAATGGCGCGATCAGCCCCCCCGCCACCACCAGGAACTGGACGGGTGCGGCAAACGATGGTCGGCGACGCCCGACAAGCGCTGTCAGCAGCGCCGCAGGGAAAAACGCGATCGGGAAGTGAACCAAAAAGGGGTGGACGCGCCCGAGCCAATCGAAAAATCGCTCGAACAACGGCATTTGCGAGCGGTCCATATCCATGGTCATACCGCCCATCATCCCGTGCCCGCCATCGGCAGCCCCAGCGGTGCCGGTTGCTGCCTCGCCGGTGGAGGTCCCATCCCCTTGGATCTGCTGGGTTTGCTGCGCCCCGCCGTGCTTTTCATTCTTGTGAGCCAGCGCCGGGCCGGACGGCACCACAAGGCAAATCAGCAACGCCGCCACCCAGCTATGCCAAAACCACCGAAAGCGGCTGTGCAGGCGGGCGCTCATGACGCCTTTGGACGTCGGCTGGAGCTGTGCATCATGACAATTTTCCAAGTACCGTGCTCCTTGCGCAGGACGCTGGTGGCGACACCGAGCCGATCGACCACTTCACCGGCTTTGGTTTCGATGCGGAATTTATAGGTTTCGATCGCATGGGCAGCGTCCGCGCTGAGCAAGTGCATGTCCACCTTGTAATCCGAGAACTGAAAGGCTCTGAACTCGTCAAGCTCCGGTCCGAGATGGTGCGTCAGGTAGTTTGCGTAGGTGCCCTCGCTGCCGCCACTCTCGAAGACGGACGAGTCGGCCACGAACAACTGCTCGGTTCCGCGCGCATCGCGCCGCTCGATTGCGGCCTTGTAGTCCGACAAGACCCTTTTGACGGCTTCCTGCTCGGTTGCGGCGGCACCCTGCGTTGCGGCGGTCGGTCTGGTTGCCAAGGGCTGGTCGGGATGCGCCGATACCGGCGTCGCGGCAGCCGCGAGGACTGTGCCAAGGAATGCAATACCATTCATCAAGGACCCTTTCATCAGAACCAGGTGCGCACACCGACGAGAAACTGAAATCCGCCCACGTCTTCGCCTTCGTCGCGCAAGTATCGCGCGGTTCTGCCGAAGGCCCGCTGATACTGAACTCCAATGTAGGGAGCGAATTCGCGGCGGATATCGTAACGCAGCCGCACACCGATCTCACCCTCGGATAGCCCCGCGCCGACGCCGATCTCGGGACTGTCCTGTGCTGCCAGATCAAACTCCACGCGTGGCTGAAGTATCAGTCGCTGGGTAATCCGCTGGTCATAGTAGCCCCCGACGCGGGCCATGAGCTCGCCCTTGTTGGAAAGGAAAAGGGCTCCCTCGACGTCGAAGAAGTTTGGCGCTAGGCCTTCCAGTTGCACGGTAGCGTAAACCCGAGACGGGCTGGGGTTGAAGTCGTAGCGAACGCCGCCCTGGACATTCCAATACGGGCCGATGGCGTGACTGTAGAGCGCCTGGACTTCCGCGCTCTCAACGCCTTCGCCGAACGCGCCTTCGCCTTCAGACTTGAACCAGAACCGATTGATGTCGCCGCCGTACCAGCCCTCGAGCTCCCAACCGTAACCGTTCGCTCCACGGTTCGCTCTGTATTCGGCTATATTTGCGAGCACCTGAAAGAGCTTCTGTCCGCCATGAAACTCCTGCAAGTGATGGCGCCCCATCGCCATCGCCTCCGGACCATAGATGCTATCGGCAGCATTGGCCGTCGGCAAAGGTGGCGCGGGAGCGTTCCCCGCAGCGAGATCGGTTCCCTCAGGAGCGCTGGTGGCCTGGGAAACACAGTGTCCGGCAGCCGCGTGCTCCGGCAGACATGCGGCCTGGGGTTGCATGGCCGGCGCGGGGGTTACGATAGTGCAATGCCCCATCGCCGCGTGCTCCGGCAGACAAGCGGCCTGCGCCTGAGGCGCGGGCTGCGACTGAGGAGGTGCCGGCTGAGCCGTCGCCAGCGTACAATGCCCCATCGCCGCGTGCTCCGGTAGGCAGGTGGATTGCACCTGGGGAGCGGACGCTGGCGGCGGAGGCGTCTTTTGCTGAATTGAAGCCGGTGTGCAATGGCCCAGCGCAGCGTGCTCGGGCAGGCATGTGGGTTGCGACGCGGGCGTCGATGCCGATGGCGTCGACGGTCGTTGGTCAGCCGGAGGGGGAGTGCAATGCCCTGCGGCCGCATGCTCCGGAAGGCAGATCGCCGCCTGCGGCTGAGCAGGAGCTTGAGGCCGTGGTGGCGTCGCCTTTTCAGGCGGCGCGAGGGTGCAATGCCCCATGGCCGCGTGTTCCGGCAGACAGCTCGCGGCGGGAGGCGCCGCTTGCGAGCCCTGCTCCTGACCTCGCGCCGCGGCGGCGGGTAGGACCGCGGCTGCCGCCGCGAGCAAGGTCAGCTTAAGAGGCGAGGTCATTTTGCATGTCTCCCTGCAAGGGGCGCACGGTGACCACGCGCATCATTCCGGCGGTCATGTGGTAGAGGTTGTGGCAGTGAAACGCCCAATCCCCCGCGGCATCCGCGGTGACGTCAAACGTCATCTTGCCTCCGGGCGGAACGTTCACCGTGTGCTTGCGCGGTCCATAGGCGCCGTGGCCCGTCACCAGCTCGAAGAAGTGCCCATGCAAGTGGATGGGGTGCGGCATCATCGTGTCGTTGATCAGTGTGACGCGAACCCGTTCGTTGAGCCGGAATGGAATCGGCTCGGCAGGTTCGCTCAGCTTCACGCCATCGAACGACCACATGTACCGCTCCATGTTACCTGTCAGATGGATCTCCAGCTGACGGGACGGCGCGCGGACATCCGGGTTGCGATCGAGCGCACGCAGATCCCGGTAGGTGAGAACGCGATGGTCCATTCCTTCAAGACCTTGCGGCGGCTCCCCTGTACGGTCCGTCGGCATGGGCGAGATGCTCTGGACGCCAGGGTTTTTGTCGACCTGCGGGGCATTGCTGAAGTCGCGCACGTCCATGGAGCCATGTTCCATGCCCTCCATGCCGCCCGCTCCGCTCTGACCCATGGTGGAATGATCCATCCCCGCCATTGAGCCGCCGCTCATCGCGGCCCCAGCCACGGCTGCACCGGCGGCCTTGATAGTCCCATGATCAGTCGGTTCCTTCCAGCCGGTCAGCTTCCAGAGGTTGCGTGAGGCATTCTGCTCAGCGGAAGGGTCGACACCCCGGACGACCGCGACGTTGGCCTGGTTGGGACCATCCATCCCGGGCATGCCGCCGTGATCCATGCCGGCCATGCCGCCCGCACTCATATCGCCCATTCCCATGTCCTTCATGGTGAGAAGCGGGCGAGGACGCAGCGGAGGCACCGGTGCCGACATGCCGGCGCGGGGTGCAAGGGTTGCCCGGCCGAGCCCCGAGCGATCGATGGACTCGCTGACGAAACTATAGGCCCGGTCTTGCGGGGTCACGATCACGTCGAAGGTCTCGGCGACACCGATCTGAAGCTCATCGACCATGATCGGCCGCACGTTTTGGCCATCGGCTTGCACGACCGTCATCGGCAGGTCGGGAATACGCACGTTAAAGTTTGTCTGCGCCGCAGCATTGACGATGCGCAACCGGACCCGCTCGCCCGCCGCGAAGAGTGCGGTCCAATTATCGAACGGACCATGGCCGTTGACCGTAAATGTGTAGGTCGAGCCCGTGACGTCAGCGATGTCGGCGGGGTCCATCCGCATCTTCGCCCACTCGCGGCGTTCCGATGCTGGCAGATCGCGCCCGGCAAGAAGGCCAGAGAGGGTCAGACGCTGCATGTTGAAGTAGCCGCCTCCCATCTGCTTGAGCTTCTTATAAATGGTCGCGCCCGTAAGAGGCGAATGGTCGGACAGCACAAGCACATGCTCGCGATCATAGGCGACCGGATCGGGCCCGGCAGGATCGATCACGATCGGGCCATAGACCCCGTCCTCTTCCTGATAGGCGCTGTGGCTGTGATACCAGTAGGTGCCCGAATGGGTGAGATCGAACTCGTAGTCGAAGGTCGATCGCGGCATGATGCCCGGGAAGCTCACGCCCGGAACCCCGTCCATCTCAAACGGCACCAGCAGCCCGTGCCAGTGAATCGAGCTTTCCTCGTCGAGAGTATTTTTCACGCGAAGACGAACGCGCTGGCCCTCCTTCAGGCGGATCAGCGGCCCGGGCACGGTGCCGTTGATACCGACCGCGCGGCTGACCTTGCCGTCGACCTCGACGCTGACATTGCCGATCGCGAGCGAGATGTCGCTGCCGCTGAGCGTGGGGAGCGGGCGAACCAATCCCTTCGAGACAGGCTGCGCCCAAGCGGGCAAAGCGTGCGCAAGGCCCAGGCCTGCGCCGGAGGCGGCGGCGGCGCGCAGCAGCGCACGCCGTCCGAGGACGAGCTCATTCATTGGGGATTCCTTGGTTCACTGGCATGCCGAGCGCCTGTCGGCGGGAGCACTGCCCCCGGCGACAGGTCAGTCGTGCTTAGTGATGGGCGTGGCCGTCGGCAGAAGCCGCGCCAGGCGCCATGTCATGGCCTGCGTGCGGGTCCGACGAAGGCGCGTTGGTGCCGCTGGCGGGCTTGGCCGCCATCTTGTCGCAGCACGCGCACTTCTCCTTCATCTTCTCGCAGCATTCCATTTTCGGCCTCTCCGCGGGAGTAGCCTGGGCGTGCGCGACGCCCGGAAGAGCGATCGCCAGAGCGACCGCGGTCATCAACTTGTTCATTGTCTTAACTCCGTGAAATCGAAAGAACGACGATTTCACGCGAGCCTTGGAGGGGGAGTGGGCAACTTGGTCACAAAAGCGCGGTGTTCTGTCGGAGCTAGCGCGAATGGTAGAGGGGCATGGTATGCAAAGGGCTCAGGCGAGGAAGCGCCCAGCGGCGCCACGGCAGAACACATCGCGACACAACACTGCGTCATGGCGCCGGACTTTTCTTCACCGCCAGCGTCCTCTTCACCGCAATGACCGGACTGCGCCATATCGCGATGATCCATCGGCATGGCCGCCATGGCCAAGCCCGACTTCATCGCAACCGGGGCAACCAGCATAGCGATTGCAGCCAGGATGAGATGAAGTTGCCGAAGCATTGTCAACGTGTCCTAGGCCTGGGCTGAAGAGGGGTCAATTTCTCATATCCCTTGGCAAATAGACCCCAGCAGCAGCGAACTCGACCCCAAACCACCTTTGGTGTCAGTCATTCGAAAGCCGCAGGGGTGGCTATCGTTCCCGTCTCATCAAGTAATTTGACAACTGTCGACCTGACCCTGCCACACATCTGAGAATGGAGCCAAGGTCGTTGAGGAGCGATCGGTGCTTCTTGAGGGGGCCAACACACACCCGATTGCCTCTCACATGCCCTCTGCGACAGCTATAATGGTAAAGTACGAGCCAGTGCGGCGATCACCAGGGCTGAGCGAGGTTAAGGAGCAACGGAATCGAAAGCGGAGAAGATCGGGCAGGGTCCAGAAGAGCCTGCCCCACACACATCGGCCAAGGACGCGAGCGCTTCACGCGCCGCGCTGAGTGTGGCGATCTTCTCGTCGAGCGATGCGATCCGCTGGTTCGCAAGTGTTTGAATACGGATCCGGTCGGCGGTCGCATCGAGCTCCAACAACTCACGGATTTCGCTCAAGGAGAAGCCGGCCCTTTGTGCCATCCGAACGAACCGCAGTCGGCGAACGTCATCCTCGCCATAGCGCCGCACGCCGTTTTGGTTGGGGCGCTCGGGTTCGGACAGAAGGCCGCGACGTTGATAGAAGCGGACGGTCTCGACCCCCACGCCGCCCGCTTTGGCCAGTGAACCGATCGTAAGGCTATTCACCTCTTGACTCCGCACTATGGTACGGACCCTATATAGGTTGGGCGCGTTCACGAGACAACTGGAGCATGATGATGGCCACCGCCCCCACCAAACAAGCGACCTTGCATCGTATGGTCATGACAGATCACGTCTGCCCATATGGCATCAAGGCGAAAGACCTGCTCGAACGGCAGGGCTTTGCCGTTGAGGACCGATGGCTCACGACGCGTGCAGAGACCGACGCCTTCAAGGTCGAGCATGGCGTCAAGACGACCCCGCAAGTCTTTATCGGCGGCGAGCGGGTGGGCGGCTATGACGATCTGCGGCGGTTCTTCGGCAAACCGGTCCACGACCCCAACGCTACCAGCTACCGGCCCGTAATCGCAGTCTTCGCGATGACCGGACTGATGGCGTTGGCTGCGAGCTACGCGGTCTTTGGATCGCCTTTCACGCTTCGCGCGGGCGAGTGGTTCATCGCGTTCAGCATGTGTGTGCTGGCGCTGTTGAAGTTGCAGGACATCGAAAGCTTCTCGAGCATGTTCCTCAACTACGACCTGCTTGCGAAGCGATGGGTGCCCTATTCGTACATCTATCCCTTCGCGGAAGGGGGGGCGGGTGTCCTCATGATTGCAGGCGCGCTGACCTGGCTGTCGGTGCCCGTCGCCCTGTTCATTGGGACAATTGGCGCGGTTTCAGTGTTCAAAGCCGTCTACGTTGACAAGCGCGATATCAAGTGCGCCTGCGTCGGCGGTAGCAGCAAGGTTCCGCTCGGCTTTGTCTCGCTCACCGAGAACATCATGATGGTGGCGATGGCGGTGTGGATGATCGCAGGCCCGATGCGGAATCTTGCTAATTGATCCACGAAACCTGTTGAACAGGATTTGTGGACGCGCGAGAGCGCGCGGCCACGAGGATGTGCCGCCCACCTGGGCGGCACATCATCCGCCGGCCAGAGTTCAGGTCGCGTTGATCGAACGTCGGCTCGAGCCGGGCTTCCTCCGCCGTGATCGCATCGCGCCGCCGACCAGTCCGAAACCGGCAATCAACATTGCCCCGTCGATGGCTCGGGCACAGCAGCAGCGGGCAAAGCCGGATCGTTATCAATGATACCGTAAGTCCGCGCCAGCTCCGCCCGCATCTCCTGGGTTTCCCGCGTCTGGGCGGTCACAATATTCTGGCAATACGATCGAAGCTCGGCATGGCCTGCTCGGCTGATGCATTCGAGCGATCTCTCGATTGCCGAAACATGATGATCACCGAAGTTCGACAGGAAGGCGATGTTGAACGGGTCTCCGGGGCCGGCTGCCTCGAGCATGTTAATCATCATCTGACCATCGGGCCGGACGTCGAGAGATGCTGTGAGGCCATACCAGTTCTGAAGAAAGGTCTGACCTTCCACGATCTCCATCCCTTGCGCCATGTTCGCCATGGTCGCCACCGAAAGCACAACGGGGTTCGTGCCTTTGGCCAGGGAGGGTGGGAAAGTCGCCGGGTTTCCAGGATAAGGTGCGCTGAGCGTCGGCCCGACTGCTGCAGTCCCAGCCGCCAGTTCGGTTGCTCTCAGCCCCACATAGTGATGATCCAAGATGAACTGGAGATAATCGACTTCGAATGCGCCGGTAGCGCCAGTCATGGGCCCGTCCGCTCGAGCCGGGGGCGCCGAGACAGCGAGAGCGATAATGGCCACGGTCGATAAGCCGAACGAAATTTTCATGTCACAACTCCCCAGTTTGATCGCGGATGTCCTCCCAAACAGCTCCGGTGTGATTGCGAACAAAATGACGTCACGGGTTCCGCGACTGATCAATGTTTCGTTAAAGCCGGATCAGGCGAATTCGACTAAGCTTCAGTGTAACTGGGCCGCGCAGGGCAGCGCTCGTTACCGCTTCATTCGCGTCAGCAAAACTACGCGAGGTGGAGCCTACACCAACGGCTCGTCTGGTCTGCGGGTGCAGCCCAGTTCATGCGGAGCCTCTGAGCAGTAACCCGCGGCACGCTGGGGGAAGTCTGCTGATTGGCATTCGTGCGCCGCGCAACGCTACGTTTTGCAAATGTTGGTGTGCAAGGGGATGTCGGGTCGAGCACCCTGCCGGATGCTTCTCTATGTATCCGGGGTATCAGCGGCGACCGATTAGGTTTGTAGGGGGCTGTCGCGTTGGCCTGGCTGTGACGACAGAGTGGCCGTTTGTAGCGTGTGGTGGAATTGTCTGCTCAGGTGCCTCCTGGCTGGCCGGGCGTTACTTCCGCGCCGTTTCCTGTCGAAGCCGGGCAAAGGCCTGGTCAAGATCTGCGATTAGGTCATCCGTCGATTCGAGCCCGGCATGCACCCGTATCAAATAGCCCTCCTCGACTTCCATGCAGCTACGTACCGGCGGCGGCCACGCCGGAACCATCAGGCTTTCGAACCCGCCCCAGCTCGCCCCCAGCTTGAAGAAGCTGAGGTTATTGAAGAGGGCAGAGACCTCAGCCGCGGACAGGGGATCAAGCAGCACGCCGAACAGACCGCTCGCGCCGGAGAAATCACGAGTCCAGATGCTATGTCCAGGATCATCCCGAAGGGCTGGGTAGAGCACGCGGCGCACTTCCGGCTGCGACTGAAGCCATCCAATGAGCGAGGCTGCATTGCGCTGGTGTCGTTCGAGGCGGATGTCGAGTGTGCGCAGGCCGCGATGGACCAGATAGCACTCGTCGGGGCCAACGCAGTTGCCCCATTGCCGGGCAGTGTCCTTGAGACGGCGGAAGATTTCCGGGCTTGCGGCAGTCATTGCGCCGAGCATTACATCCGAATGACCCGAGAGATATTTCGTTGCGGCCGCAATCGAGACATCGACCCCGTGTTCGATAGGGCGGAAGAAGAGCGGTGTCGCCCAAGTGTTGTCGAGAATGGTCACGATTTCGCGAGGCCGGGCGACGGACGTGATTGCGCCAATATCGGCCAGTTCGAAGGTCAGCGATCCGGGCGTCTCGAGGAGCATCGCGCGCGTGTTGGGTCTGATATATGCTTCGATCCCGCTCCCAACGTCCGGGGGAAAGTAAGACACTTCAACGCCAAAACTTGTCAGGACCTCGTCGCAAAAGCGGCGGGTCGACCGATAAGCGGTGTCGATAACGAGGACGTGATCGCCGCTCGTCAGAAGTGCGGACAGAGCAAGCGAAATCGCCGCTGTCCCCGAAGACGTGACGACCGTTCGATAACCGTGCTCCAACTCGGCGATCGCCGCCTCGAGCGCGTGGGTCGTTTCAGTACCGTACAAGCCATAGATCACCTCGTCGTAGATTCGTTTATGGCGATCGATGTAGGACTCGACTGTGCTGTAGGTGATTGTCGAAGCGCGATGGATGGGTGGATTGAGCAGGCCCGCAGCCAGTGCCGATGGCGAACTCGAGTGGACCAACTGGGTGACCGCCGAGGCCTCGTTGGGCTGAGCCCGCGGTTCGGCACCAGACTTTTCCTGATTATTCATTGAGCTTTCCGCCGTTGGCAACCACTCGCATCAATGGATGCGGGCACGAGGATCATGGACTTGTGTTCGGTGAAGGGTGGGCGTTTGCGAGGGCGTCGACCCGACAACCCGCTCGCGTGGTCTCGCGTGGCGACATTGTGGCGCCCGATCCATTCCTTGTAGTGCCTGTCGCCGCACGGCCTATAAGCAACGGGAATGACCAGAAGGTAGTCGGATGAATTTGCGCCAACTCGAAGCCTTCCGGGCTGTCATGACCGCTGGTTCGATCACCCACGCGGCCCAGACGATGCACCTGTCGCAACCGGCGGTCAGCAAGCTTATCGCCGACCTTGAGCATTCGATCGGCTTCAAGCTGTTTGTCAGGACGAAGGGCAGCGCACTGACGGTGACGCCGGAAGCTGAGCTTTTTTTCCATGAGGTCGAGCGCAGCTTCATCGGAGTGGAGGGTCTGAAGCGCGCCGCGGACAGCATCCGCAACCTGGCCACAGGAAGCCTTCATATCGCCTCGCTTCCGGCGCTTTCGTTCAGTTTCCTGCCGGGTGTCATCAGCGATTTTCAAAGTCAGCATCCCGGCGTCTCGATCCGGCTCTACACCTTCAGTTCGTCGACCGTGCGACAATGGCTCGCCAATCAGCAGTTCGACGTCGGGCTGGCGACGCGGGCCCACGAAGTTTCCGGTGTGTCGTCGACGAGCTTTCTCCGCTCTGCTGGGGCCTGCGTGCTCCCGCCAGGCCACCATCTTGCGGATCGGCGGGTGATCGAGCCTGCGGACCTTGCCGGGGAGCCATTCATCTCGCTCATGACCGGCGACCAGGCGCGTCGCAGGATTGACCGCGTGTTCGAAGATGCCGGCGTCGAGCGCAAGCTGGTCGTCGAGACTCAATATGCCATGACCGTATGTGGTCTGGTGATGGAGGGCGTCGGCTGTTCGATCATCAACCCTGCCGCCGCGGCGGACTTCGTCCGACAGGGGCTCGTCATCCGCCCGTTCGCTCCCCGCATCGAATTCGAGTATATGCTGCACACGCCGTTGCTGCGCCCACTCTCCCAGGCGGCGCTGCGGTTCATTGTGTCCCCCGTCAGCGCCTATGGCACAGATTTGAGGTTGTGATTTAAGGAGGATTT
>CAZEWN010000005.1:0-142542 GCA_964516135.1 uncultured Erythrobacter sp.
GCAGCTCGCCCACCGAACGCACGCGGCGGTTGCCGAGGTTGTCGATGTCGTCGACTTCGCCCTTGCCGTCCTTGAGGCCGACAAGCTCCTTCACCACCGCGAGGATATCTTCCTTACGCAGCGTGGTCACGGTGTCTTCGGCATCGAGGCCGAGGCGCATGTTGAGCTTTACGCGGCCGACCGAGGACAGGTCATACCGCTCGCCGTCGAAGAACAAGCCTTCGAACAGCGCCTCGGCGGTTTCCTTCGTCGGCGGCTCGCCCGGACGCATGACCTTGTAGATCGCCTCAAGGCCTTCGTCACGGTTCTCGGCCTTGTCGACCTTAAGCGTGTTGCGGATCCACGGGCCGGTGTTGATGTGGTCGATATCGAGCAGCTCAAGCCGGTCCACGCCCGCCTTGTCGAGCGCGTCGAGGTTTTCGGGGCTGACCTCGTCGCCGGCCTCGATCCAGATGCGGCCGGTCTTCTCGTCGATCAAGTCGTTGGCGGCATAGCGGCCGAACACTTCTTCCGTCGGGATCAGCAGGTCGGTCAACCCATCCTTGCCTGCCTTGTTGGCGGCGCGGGGGCTGATCTTCTGGCCCGCGGGGAACACTTCCTCGCCGGTCTTGGCATCGACCAGCGCGAACGCCGGCTTCTGATTACGCCAGGCTTCGGGGTTGTACGGCATCTTCCAGCCGCCTGCATCCTGCCCGCCCTTGGCACCGACACGGTCCCAGGTAACGGTTTCGTAGAAATGGTGCAGGATCGCTTCACTGTCGAGGCCAAGGCCATAGAGCAGCGCGGTGACCGGCAGCTTGCGCTTGCGGTCGATACGGACGTTGACGATGTCCTTGGCGTCGAACTCGAAATCGAGCCACGAACCGCGATAGGGGATCACGCGGGCGGCGAACAGCAGCTTGCCCGACGAGTGCGTCTTGCCGCGATCATGGTCGAACAACACGCCCGGCGAACGGTGCATCTGGCTGACAATAACGCGTTCGGTCCCGTTGATGATGAAGGTGCCGTTGTCCGTCATCAGCGGCATGTCGCCCATGTAGACGTCCTGCTCCTTGATATCGAGCACGGAGCGGGTCTCGGTCTCGGCATCGACCTCGAACACGATCAGGCGCAGCGTCACCTTCATCGGCGCGGCATAGGTGATGCCGCGCTGGCGGCATTCGGTGGTGTCGTACTTGGGCGGCTCGAGCTCGTAATGCACGAAGTCGAGCTCGGCAGTGCCGGCGAAATCGCGGATCGGGAAGACCGAGCGCAGCGTCTTTTCCAGGCCCGACACATAGCCGGTCGCCTTGTCCGAGCGCAGGAACTGTTCGTAGCTTTCGCGCTGCACCTCGATCAGGTTCGGCATCGCCACCGCTTCGTGGATGTCGCCGAAAATCTTGCGGATGCGCCGCTTGGCCGTGCCCGAAGCCTTCGGGGCTGCGCTCTTCGTTTTCGCCATGGAGGTGATTCGCCTCTTGTCAGGCCGGGACGTGCGCCCGGCGATCAGTGAAATGCCACGTGCGGGTGCCAGCCCATCCAAGACGCGAACAGGCCGCATGCAGGCGCACCAATACCGGGGCCGCAGCAGCTGAACGAACGTCGCGATGTGGCAGTCGCCGCTTCCATCCCGTGCCGATCCCCGCGCATGAATCGGCCTTGCTCGAAGCGAGCGGTCGGCGGCCATCTAGTGGCGACGTGGCCTGCTGTCAACGGCAACGCGACCACCCCAACCCCCTGCCCCGTATCGCAAAACAACATCTTCCATATTGCTTTTCAATATTATTGATTGACAATATGGGCGACTCGGATGTATTGATTATCGATATCGACATGCAAGGAGATCGATAAATGTTCACCACCCGTCCAAATCTTTTCGCCGCCCTGTTCGCCCTCTTGCTCACTGCCACGGTGTTCCAGCAGGCGATCACTGTCCCACCAGCGACCACCGTGAATATCGGTGGTTTTTCGATCGCCTGACCGGCGCCTCAATTATCCAAGGGGTAGGATAACATGAGTGTATCCAAACGCGATCCATTGCTGACCGGCGCCAAGTTGCTGCTGATGTTCTTTATCGGGATACTCGGTTTTGCCGTCGTCGCCACCGCGGTTGGCGCGCCACTGGTCCTGATCGTCCAGGACCGTGTGGTGGCCGAGCTGGCGGCCGAGGGGCTGACCAATACAGTCGATGCGATACCGGTCGCGGCCTTTGTTCTGATAAGCGTGTCCGCGTTGCTGTCGCTCGCGGTCTGGTTCCTGGTTACATTGTTGCGGATCGTGCGCAGCGTCGGCGAGGGTGATCCGTTCGCCCCCATTAACGCCCGGCGGCTTGCCCGAATGGGCTGGATCGCATTGGGTGGCCAATGCCTGGCGGTGCCGATCGGTGCGGCGGTCATTTATCTGGCAAACAACATCAGCGACGAACGGGGCGCGGTGGATGCGAATGTCGACATGGGCTTCTCGGGCTCGGGAATCCTGCTGGTGCTAATCCTGTTCATTCTGGCGCGCGTGTTCCGGCACGGGGCGGCGATGCGCGACGATCTGGAAGGGACCGTATGATGCCGGCTGAAGAAGGAGCGAACATTGTCGTCAGGCTCGACGATCTTCTCCACGCCCGGCGGATGACGCTGACCGAACTGGCCGAGCGCGTCGGCCTCACGCTCGCAAACCTGTCAATCCTCAAGACCGGCAAGGCCAAGGCCATTCGATTTTCCACGCTCGAAGCAATCTGCCGCG
The DNA here is from genome assembly GCA_964516135.1 of uncultured Erythrobacter sp. Taxonomy (GTDB): domain Bacteria; phylum Pseudomonadota; class Alphaproteobacteria; order Sphingomonadales; family Sphingomonadaceae; genus 34-65-8. The sequence continues at coordinate 2,716 of CAZEWN010000005.1, forward strand.
AGCTGGGCTGCCAACCGGGCGATCTACTGAGTTACCGTCCGGACTGATGCTGGGCCGGGAGCGCGTGCGGGGCGCTTCCGGTCGGCCCTGTCAGAACAAAAATGCGACTAGGACCAGAATAAGGATTAAGGTGCCCAAGCCGATAACCACGGGACGGCCCATCTGCATTCTCCCCGGCGCTCCATGCGCCTGGTTCGATAGCGCGCGTGCTCCGGCAAAGTTCCCTCGCGACCATACATTACCGGCGGATTGTGAGGCTTGTTCAGGAACCTAATCGGAATGTGGCGATTTTACGGCAACGCTTCGCAGGAGAAATTCGATGAAGAAGATTGCCTTTGTTGCCGCCGCGGCCCCGCTGGCCCTCGCTCTCGCCGCATGCGGTGAAACCAATACCGATGAAACCGCGATGACCGGAGATGACACCACGATGAGCGGCGAAGTGCCGATGGGCGATGCGATGTCCGATCCGGCCATGCCCGCCGATCCGGCCGCCGCCCGACCGGGCGAAACCAACGCGCAAACTGTCGACCGGCTCGACGAAAGTGCGGAGAATCTCGAAGAACGCGCTGATCGGGTCGAGCCGACCAACGAAGCTGAAGCCGACCGGCTGGAAGCCGAGGCCGAACGCCTTCAGAGCGAACGCGACCGCCGCGACTGATCTCGGTAGACATCGCGGCTTGACCGCCTGCTCTACTGTGCTAGAGGCCCGCTCCGACCGGCGGGCCTCTTTGCTTATGCCCTCCGCGTCGTCCGTCCGAGACAGTTGGTGGCCGGGATCTGCCCGGCCTTAATTTCCAGCCTAGACGGGGAAAAGAGATTTCGCGGGCGGCTCCGGCCCTCCGCTCCATGCACGTCAGCCGTGCCTCCTTCCCCATCGATGGACCTTGCCCGTGCCGATCCCCGGCATGGCCAAACGTAGCCGGTCGCGCGGGGAGCCATTCCTTCGCGGCTAACATGAAGGAGTATGGCATGGATCGTTCGCAGAAAGCCGATTCGGTCGCCCAGCTCAACGCGGTCTTCAACGAGGTTGGCGTGGTGGTTGTCACCCGCAATCTCGGCCTGACGGTGGCCCAGTCCACCGCGCTGCGCGGGAAGATGCGTGATGCAGGAGCGTCCTACAAGGTTGCGAAGAACCGCCTTGCCGCGCTTGCCCTGAAGGACACCAAGTACGAAGGCCTGGAGGAATACCTCACTGGCCCGACCGCCCTCGCCTACTCGACCGATCCGGTCGCGGCGGCGAAGGCTGCGGTGGAATTCGCCAAGACCAACGACAAGCTTGAAATCGTCGGTGGCTCCATGGGCGGGCAGATGCTCGACGAAGCCGGGATCAAGGCACTTGCCTCGATGCCCTCGCTCGACGAGCTGCGCGCAAAGCTGGTGGGCCTCGTCAACGCCCCGGCGACCAAGATCGCCCAGGTCGTCAACGCACCCGCTGCCAAGCTCGCCCGCGTCTTCGGGGCCTATGCGGCCAAGGATGCGGCGTAAGCGGTTTTTCCCTGTTCAGACAAATCAATGGGGCATCCCGCCCCACCCAATTTTGGAGTGTAGATCATGGCCGATATCGCCAAGCTCGTTGAAGAACTTTCGAAGCTGACCGTCCTCGAGGCGGCCGAACTCGCTAAGGCGCTGGAAGAAGAGTGGGGCGTCAGCGCCGCCGCTGCCGTCGCCGTTGCCGCTGCTCCCGCCGGTGATGCCGGTGGCGCTGCCGCCGAAGAGAAGACCGAGTTCGACGTGATCCTCACCGGCGACGGTGGCAAGAAGATCCAGGTCATCAAGGAAGTCCGCGCCATCACCGGCCTGGGCCTGACCGAAGCCAAGACCCTCGTGGAATCGGCTCCGAAGGCGCTCAAGGAAGGCGTGAACAAGGCGGAAGCCGAAGAAATCAAGAAGAAGATCGAGGAAGCCGGCGGCACCGTCGAGCTGAAGTAAGCCTCGGTCTCTTTCGAGAGACAAGCGAAGGGCGGTGCCGCAAGGCGCCGCCCTTTTCGTTTGCGCGGGACCAATTCAGCGTTTTCATTCGGAAACAATCGCATGGGTGCCCGTTCGGCTATCACCCCCCCGAACGAACAAGGATTGGCCGATGGCGCAGCAGCAGCACGATAACCGCAACCCCGGGACCGGTGGCGAGACCCACCAGCAGGCGGGCGACGATACGCCGCGGCTGACCACCAACCATGGCGTACCGATCGCGGACAACCAGAACCATCTGAAGGCCCATGCGCGTGGACCGGCACTGCTGGAGGATATGATCTTCCGCGAGAAGATGAACCACTTCGATCACGAGCGCATTCCGGAACGGATCGTCCACGCGCGCGGCACCGGGGTCCATGGCTATTTCGAACTGACCGAAAGCCTGGCTGATTACACCACTGCCCGCATCCTGACCGAGGTGGGCGAGCGGACCGAGGTCTTCACCCGCTTCTCGACCGTGGCGGGCAGCAAGGGATCGACCGATACCCCGCGTGACGTGCGCGGCTTCGCGGTCAAGTTCTACACCAAGGATGGCAACTGGGATCTCGTTGGCAACAACGTGCCGGTGTTCTTCATCCAGGATGCGATGAAGTTTCCCGACCTGGTCCATTCGGTGAAGCCCGAGGCCGATCGCGGCTTTCCCCAGGCAACCGCGGCGCACGACACGTTCTGGGATTTCGTTTCGCTGATGCCGGAATCCACGCATATGCTGATGTGGGCGATGTCCGACCGAACCTTGCCGCGCTCCTTCCGCACGATGGAGGGGTTCGGCGTCCATACGTTTCGCCTGGTCGATGCCGAGGGCAAATCCACCTTCGTCAAATATCACTGGAAACCGCGCCTTGGCCTCCAGTCCACGGTGTGGGATGAAACGGTCAAGATCGCCGGCGCCGACAGCGACTATCAACGGCGTGACATGTATGATGCGATCGCGCGCGGCGACTTTCCCGAATGGGATCTGGGCGTGCAGCTGTTCGACCAGGAAACCGCCGACAGTCTGCCATTCGACCATCTCGACGCGACCAAGATCATTCCGGAAGAGCTTGTACACGTGCGGATCATCGGTCGTATGGTCCTGGATCGATACCCCGACAATTTCTTCGCCGAAACCGAGCAGGTGGCATTTTGCCCCAGCCATCTGGTGCCGGGCATGGATTTCAGCAACGATCCGTTGCTCCAGGGGCGCCTGTTCTCTTACCTCGATACTCAGCTCAGTCGGCTTGGGAGCACCAATTTCCATCAACTCCCGACCAACCGGGCGAAGGGCGTGGAAGCCAGCGGCGGTTGCCCCTTCAACAATTTCCAGCGGGACGGGCACATGCAGATGAACGTGCCGAAGGGGCGCGCCAATTACGAGCCCAACAGCCTGGCGCTAGGCGGCGAGGAAGGCGGACCGCGCGAGGACCCGGCACGCGGATTCACAAGTTTCCGCGAACCGATGGAGGATGGGCCCAAGAGCCGGATCCGCCCTGAAAGCTTCGCGGACCATTACAGCCAGGCGCGGCAGTTCTGGCGATCAATGCATCCAGCGGAACAATCGCACATTGTTGCCGCCTTCACGTTCGAGCTGTCGAAATGCAGCTTCGCGCATGTCCAGAAGCGGATGATTGCCAATCTTCGCAACGTCGATGAGGATTTGGCCACGCGCGTGGCCAAGGCAATGAACGTGGACCTGCCGGATGCCACTCCGGCCTTCGCGCCCGTCCAGGATTTTCCCGAATCGCCGCCGCTGCGGATCATTGGAAACATGAAGAAAACGCTCGAGGGTCGCCTGGTTGGTGTCCTTATCGACGACGGCAGCGACGCCGCGACATTCGAAGGGGTACAGAAGGCAGTTGGCGAAGCGGGTGGCCATTGCTTCGTCATCGCACCGAAGATTGGCGGTGCAACGCTGTCCGATGGGACCAGTCACAAGGCCGATGGGCAGCTCGCCGGGTCGCCATCGGTGCTCTACGATGCAGTTGCCATCGTGTTGAACAGCGATGCGGCCAAGCGCTTGGCCGGCCAAGCCGCAGCGGTGCAGTTCGTTACCGATGCTTACGGCCATCTCAAGGCGATTGGCCACGACAAGGGTGCCGCAGCGTTGATCGATCGCGCAGGGATCTCTTCCGACGAAGGCGTCACCGATCTCGATGACGCTTTCATCGAAGCCGCCAAGACCCGGTTTTTCAGCCGAGAGGAGAAAGTCCGGCCGACGCCATGAGACGCGCCGCTACTTGTCTTTGAGAAACGCGATCAAGGTGGCACGTTCGGCGGGGTCGGCAATCCCGGCGAACGCCATCTTGGTGCCGGGCACGACAGCGCGTGGATTTTCCAGGAAGGCGTCAAGCGTGGCATCGTCCCATACGATGTCGGTTTCGCGCAGGGCAGTGCTGTAGGCAAATGTGGCTTCCTGCGCCGCGGGCTGTCCGGAGATGCCCGCCAGCGTGGGTCCGATCCCGTTGCGCCCTGGGGCCAGTGCATGGCACGCGGAACATTTAGCCCAGGCCTCGGGTGCAGCCACGACCGTTTCCGACGCCCCGGTCGCCGCGCTGGAGTTGGCGGGTGCATCCGCCTCCCCACAAGCGGCCAAGGTGCCAAACAGACCGAAGAGCAACAATAAGCGACTTCGCATTACGAGCATTCCTTGTTTGCAAACACTCCGCCGGACGTACGGCGGACTGCGCCGAGCACCGCGCGGCCTGCGTCGCCACGGCACTTTCGCAAATGGCCCTAATCGAGCCAGGCGGAAATGGGCAAGCCGTGGTCGAATTGTCGCAGAAGGCTTTTATCAGCTCGCCGCATGAAAAATGCGCTTGGGCGCGCTTCGCCCCTCGCCTATCCGGGCCGGCTTTATGCGACGGATGCGTTCCTCGACCGCCAACGATTGGCACACGGAATTGGCTGCCACTTTCCGGCTCGCCTGGCCGCTGGCGCTCGCCAACTTACTGCAAATGCTGGTCCATGCGGTCGATGTGATCTTCGTCGCGCGGCTGGGCGAGCGGGAGCTGGCCGCATCTGCGCTAGGCATCGCCCTGTTCGGGCTGTTGATGTGGGCGTTCTCGGGCCTGACCGGCATGGTCGCCGCGCTGATCGCGGAGGAACTGGGCCGCCGTCGCCATGCCGTGCGCGAGGTGCGCCGATCGGTCCGGATGGGTCTGTGGCTGGCCCTGGTCTCGGGCGCGATCGGCATGGCCGTCTGCTGGCAGGGCGAGGCGATCATGCTGGCAACCGGGCAAGAACCCGCGCTGGCCACGCGCGCGGGCGATTTCCTGCGGATCATCATGTGGGCCATGATCCCGATGATCGCGGCGAACGTGCTGCGCAGCTTCGTCGCCGCGTTGGGCCGACCCGTTTTCGCCACCGCGATCACTGGCCTCGCACTGTTTGCCAGCGTGCTGTTCAACTGGATGTTCGTGTTCGGCAACCTCGGCGCGCCGGCACTGGGGCTGGAGGGTTCCGCGCTTGCGAGCGTGCTGACATCGCTGTTCATCCTGGCGAGCTACGTCGTCGCCATCCTCGGCAATCGCCGCCTGCGCCGTTACCGCGTGTTCGGCAACTGGTGGCGCCCCGAATGGCAGCGGCTGGGCGAACTCGTGCGCCTCGGCACGCCGGTGATGGTTATCATCATCGCCGAGGCCGGGCTGTTCAGCGGTGCGGCCTTGCTGATGGGGCGGATCGGCGCTTCGGAACTGGCGGGCCACACCGTGGCGCTACAGATTGCGGCGCTCGCGTTCCAGATTCCCTTCGGCGTCGGCCAAGCCGCTACGATCCGGGTCGGCTATCACTACGGCGCACGCGACATTGCCGCCATTGGCCGCGCTGGCTGGGTAGGGATTGGCATGGCGGGGAGCTTCATGATGCTCACAGCCGGGCTGATGATCCTGGCGCCGATGCTGCTGCTCGGTATCTATGTCGATACGGCCGACCCGGTAAACGCCGCGATGGTGGGCTTCGCGGTGCAATACATGGTGGTCGCAGCGGCATTCCAGTTGTTCGACGGGGTCCAGGCGGTGGCCGCCGGCGCGCTGCGCGGATTGCAGGACACCCGGATGCCGATGGTGATCGCCGTATTCAGTTACTGGGTACCCGGGCTCGGCACGGCGATCTGGCTCGGCTTCTATACGCCGCTGGAGGGAACCGGCGTCTGGATCGGCCTGGCCATCGGGCTTGTTTTCGCAGCGGGATTGCTGACCCTGCGCTGGGCGCGGCGTGAGAAGCTGCGCTGGTGTAAATTTTCCGCAGCGCCCCCGTTGACTCGCTGAACGTCGGTTCACATATGCCGCCCGCTGGCACTCTCGGAGGGAGAGTGCCAAAGGCTTGTTCAATCGAGAGAGGTCACGAACAATGGCATTTCGTCCCCTGCACGACCGCGTGCTGGTCCGCCGCATCGAAGCGGAAGAGAAGACCGCCGGCGGCATCATCATTCCCGACAACGCCAAGGAGAAGCCGAGCGAGGGCGAGATCGTCGCCGTCGGTTCGGGCACCAAGGCCGAAGACGGCACGATCACCCCGCTTGACGTCAAGGCTGGCGACCGCGTGCTGTTCGGCAAGTGGTCGGGCACCGAGGTCAAGCTCGACGGCGAAGACCTGCTGATCATGAAGGAAAGCGACATCATGGGGATCATCGGCTGAGCCGACCCTCGCATGTATTTCTTCAACTAACCGACGAATTTCAGGAGTAACGAACAATGGCAGCCAAGGACGTAAAGTTCGGCCGCGACGCGCGCGAAGGCATCCTGCGCGGCGTCGACACCCTCGCCAATGCGGTCAAGGTCACGCTCGGCCCCAAGGGCCGCAACGTCGTGATCGACAAGAGCTTCGGCGCACCGCGCATCACCAAGGACGGCGTTACCGTCGCCAAGGAAATCGAACTCAAGGACAAGTTCGAGAACATGGGCGCGCAGATGCTGCGCGAAGTCGCATCGAAGGCGAACGACGCCGCCGGTGACGGCACCACCACCGCGACCGTGCTCGCCCAGGCGATCGTGACCGAAGGCATGAAGTCGGTCGCGGCGGGCATGAACCCGATGGACCTGAAGCGCGGCGTGGACCTCGCGGTCGAGAAGGTCGTCGAGAATCTCAAGAGCCGGTCGAAGGACGTTGCCGGGTCGAGCGAGATCGCCCAGGTCGGCATCATCTCGGCCAACGGCGACCGCGAAGTCGGCGAGAAGATCGCCGAGGCGATGGAGAAGGTCGGCAAGGAAGGCGTGATCACCGTCGAAGAGGCGAAGGGTCTCGAATTCGAGCTCGATGTCGTCGAGGGCATGCAGTTCGATCGCGGCTACCTCAGCCCCTACTTCATCACCAACCCGGAAAAGATGACGGTCGAACTCGAGAACCCGTACATCCTGATCCACGAGAAGAAGCTGTCGAACCTCCAGTCGATGCTGCCGGTGCTCGAAGCCACGGTCCAGTCGGGCCGTCCGCTGCTCATCATCGCGGAAGACATCGAAGGCGAGGCGCTGGCCACCCTGGTAGTCAACAAGCTGCGCGGTGGCTTGAAGGTCGCGGCGGTCAAGGCACCCGGCTTCGGCGATCGCCGCAAGGCGATGCTGCAGGACATCGCAATCCTGACCAAGGGCGAAATGATCAGCGAAGACCTCGGCATCAAGCTGGAGAACGTCACCCTGGGCATGCTCGGCGAAGCCAAGAAGGTCACGATCGACAAGGACAACACCACGATCGTCGATGGCGCCGGTTCGGCCGACGACATCAAGGCGCGCGTTGGCGAAATCCGCACCCAGATTGACGCCACCAGCAGCGACTACGACCGTGAAAAGCTGCAGGAGCGTCTGGCCAAGCTTGCTGGCGGTGTGGCCGTGATCAAGGTCGGCGGCGCCACCGAAGTCGAGGTGAAGGAACGCAAGGACCGCGTCGATGACGCGCTCCACGCGACCCGCGCCGCGGTCGAGGAAGGCATCGTCCCGGGCGGCGGTACCGCGCTCCTCTACGCCACAAAGGCGCTCGAGGGCTTGACCGGTGCCAACGAAGACCAGACGCGCGGTGTCGATATCGTCCGCAAGGCGATCCAGGCGCCGGTGCGGCAGATCGCCCAGAACGCGGGCCACGACGGCGCGGTCGTCGCGGGCAAGCTGATGGACGGCAATGACGAGACGCTGGGCTTCAACGCAGCGACCGACGTATACGAAAACCTCGTCGCGGCGGGCGTGATCGACCCGACCAAGGTCGTTCGTACCGCGCTACAGGACGCGGCCTCGGTTGCCGGCCTCCTGATCACCACCGAAGCGGCGATCACGGAAAAGCCTGAAGACAAGCCGGCCATGCCCGCTGGTGGCGGCATGCCCGACATGGGCGGCATGGGCTTCTAAGCCCGGCCACGCCGACCGGCACGAAGGGCCGGGGGAGCGATCCCCCGGCCCTTTTTTGCGTGGAACGGACGTTGCGGCGGGTTCAGGCGGCGTGTTTGCGGCGCGGGAACATGAGCGCCGTGCCACGCTGCTCCATTTCGTAGCACAGCCGGTCGCGCCCGGCGTTCTTCGCCTTGTAAAGCGCCCGGTCGGCCGCTTGATACGCGGCGTCGATCCCACCCTTGCCAATCCGGGCGACACCCGCGCTGACGGTTAACGGCGCGGCCAATTCCGGCACCAGCGAAGCCACGCGCGCGCACACCCGCTGTCGCACCGCGTTGACGATCAGCGCCGCTTCATCTTCCGACCGCGCGGCAACGAGCAGCGCGAATTCCTCGCCGCCCATCCGGAATGCGGCGAGGCATCCCCGGTCAACCGCAACCGAATGGCGCAATTCCGCGCCAATCGCGGCCAGCACGCGGTCACCCGCCTGATGGCCGTGGCGGTCGTTGATCTGCTTGAAGTGATCGGCGTCAACGATCGCGAGGAAATCGCCGCCGCGCCAATCGCGTTCGTCGAAAGCGCGACGATTGGGCAAGCCGGTCAGCCCGTCGGTCTGCGCCAGTTCACCCAGCGATCGCTCCTTTGCGCGGGCCAGGTCACGCTCCAGCCGCAGAAGCCCGATCCTCAGCGTGATGCCGATCGCCATGATGACCGATTGCCAGGCCATCGCGGCATAGAATGCGAAATCCCATTCGTGCGGCAGCAGGTAGATGTTCATGCCGCGCAGGATCCGGTCGACCGCGACCAGCGCCGGAACCGACCATGCCAACGTAACCACCCGCATGATCCGACTGCCGCGCCGCCACGCGATCACGCAGACCATCACGAAAGCGGCAAGCACCGGCAGATAGGCAGCGTGGTAGACCGGCCGGGCCACGAACGGCAACTGGTGCGCCAAGGCGACGAAACCCAGCCCCGCCAGCGCCACGATGGCACTGGCGGCATAAAGGATCGGGATCGCCCAGCGCGGCAGCATCCCGTCCTCCAGCAGAGCGCGAAAGAACGGCGCGACCAGCGCGATGGAGAATGCCAGCGCCAGATAGGAGGTGGCGCTGCGCGCCCATAGCGACAGGTCGGGCAGGAACATGAAGGCAAGCGAGCTCGACGACACCGTATAAACCAGGAACATCGCCGACATTGCGCCGTGCCACAGCGCCAGCTTGCTCCGCAGCGCCACTGACAGCGCGAGCGAATAGACCGCGACCACCAGCATCATCCCGGCAAACAGCGCGAACAGGACCATGCCGACGAAGCGTTGGCCGCTGTCCGCGTCTCCCGGAACGACCTCGGCCAGGGCAGCGGCGTTCCGATCAAGCGGTTCGTCAACCCGCAGCCATATCCGGCGTGGCTGTTCGCCCGCCTCGATCAGTGGAACCGCGAAGCGCGTTCCCACGGTCCATTGCCGTGCCAGTGCCTCGGCATCATGATACCGCTGGCGTACCGACCCGTCGGGCAGTTCGACAACCGTCAACAGCCCGCCAAAATGAAGCGCGTCGCTTCGCAACACCAGACGCTCGCGCGCTTCGATCCGGCCACCGTCGATTCGCATCCACAAATGGCGATGCGTCAGATCGTCGGTGCCGGCCGCGCAATTCCAGCCGTCGGCCTGGCGCGCCCGCGCAAGTGGTATTGCGGTTTGTGCACCCAGGACACAGGCTTTCGTGAGCAACGGCTGCACGGCGTGCGCGGGCGCGCCCCAGCCTGCCCAGCCCAACGCGAGCATGAGCGCCATCGCGACACGCAGGAAAAGCCCGTCCATGCGCGCGATTGGTAAACACGGCGCCTTGTTATCGCGTAAACGCCGTTCCACGCTTTTCCAGCGCCTCGCGCATCGCCGTCATGGCCGCATCGTAAGTCACACGGCGCAGCAAGCGCGTCGTGGCTGGCGGACTGGTTCGCGGATGCCCGCCAGCGAACGGTGGTGCTGGATCGTATTCGAGCGCCAGCTGGATGGCGCGCGCGGTGTTCTCATCTGTCTGGCGCGCGACCAACATGAGCGCGAAATCGATTCCGCTGGTTACTCCGCCCGCCGTGATCAGGTTGCCATCCTCGACCACGCGACCTTCGGCGGCGACCGCGCCGACCAGCGGCAGCAGTTCGGTATAGGCCCAGTGGCACGTTGCCCGCCGACCTTCCAGCAGCCCGGCAGCCCCGAGCAGGAACGCGCCGGTGCAGACGCTCGTCACCCAGCGCGCGCCCGGCGCCTGCGCGGCGATGAAGGGGAGGCAGGCGCCATCTTGCAAGGCATCGCGCACGCCATGGCCCCCTGGCACGCACAGGATATCGGCCTGGAGGCAACTCGCGAAGCCTGTCGTGGGCACGATTGCGAAACCACAGTCGGTTGCCACCGGGTCGCAGTTGTTCGCGGCAATGTGAATGCGCGCGCCAGGCATCCGGGCGAGCACCTGCGCGGGGCCGGTGAAGTCGAGCTGCGTCACCCCGGGGAAGATGACGAAGACGACTTCGACCGGCATTCCCTATCCGCCCTTGCGGCTCGCTTGCGCGGCCGCAACCATGTCAGCGGGCCACGTCACCTGCGTCTGGGTTTGCGGATTGAAAACGTTGCCGGGGTAGACCGCTGCCTTGGCGGCAGCGATTTCCTCGACCGTCAGGTGGTCACTCGGGACCAGCTCGAACACGTCGAGCCCGCGCGTGATTTCGGTCGCGTAGATCTTGCCATCGTACCAATAGGCGGACCAGTATCCCCCGGTTACGAGTTGGTCTTTGTCGATCGGCCCGCGATCGAAATAAGCGATCTCGACCGGGTTGGCCGCATCGGTGAAATCGATCACGCTGATGCCGCCCTGATACCAGGCCTGGACGAAGATATCGCGCCCCGGCACGGGAATGATCGAGCCATTGTGGGCGACGCAGTTTTCCTTGTCGGTCTGCGGCGCGGGCAATTTGTAGAGGCTCTGGAACGTCAGCTTGCCGCCATCGATGCTGTAGATCGCATTCGCGCCCCAGTTCTTGGGATCGCCTGCCTGGCAGCGTGGTCGACCGCCTCCGCCCCACTCGTCGGTGAACAGCACCTTGGTGCCGTCATTGTTGAAGGTGGCGGAATGCCAATAAGCGAAGCCGGTATCGACCACGTCATCAATCCGCTTGGGCTTCAAGGGGTTGGATATGTCGAGCACGATGCCATTGCCCGAACAAGCGCCCGCGGCGATCTTCTTGGCCGGAAAAACGGTAATGTCGTGACACTGGTTGGTCTGGTTGGTTTCCTGCGTACCTTCGCCATGATCGCCGCCGCGCCACAGGCCCGCGATGTTGCCGGTTTCGTCGGCGAACACGCGTGGCCGATCGACGATTCGTGCCTTCGACGGGTCGGCCAGAGGTATCTCGATCACATCGATACTGAACAATGCGGTCCGCTGGTCACCCGCGATATTGCCGACGCAGAAGTCGAGTTCCTTCTCGTCGCGCACATAGCTGGTGCCGGAATTGTAGACCACGATCCGGCGTGCATCGGCATCGACGATCGAGTGTGTGTGGCTGCCCCGGCAGGTCTGCACCTGGCCTACCTGGCGCGGCGCGGTCACGTCGGAGATGTCGAAGATTCGCAGGCCCCGGAAGCGTTCGGGGCTGATCCGGTCGGACACGCCGCCCAGGCCGCAATCGACTCGCGCGCGGCTGTCCTCCACGCTCATGATCAGGATGTTGCCGACAATCGAAACATCGCCTTGCCCACCGGGACACACCACGGAACTGACCAGTTGCGGTGCGCCGTCTTTACGCAGGCGATAGGCGTTAAACCCGTGGTAGTTGCCCGTAACCAGCAGGTCGCCGGAAAATGCCATGTCGGTCTGCGCGAAATCGAGCGGCGATCCGCGTTCGCTGAATTGCGGCTTGGGCGGTTCCTCGCCCGCCTTTGCCGGCTTGGGCTCCTCGCCTTCCTTTTTCGGCAGTTCCGGCTGGAGACCTGCCGGGTTGTCGGGATCGAAGAAACCGGGCGGCTTCGGCATGGCGGCGACCAGGCGCAAGTTGCTGATCGCCTCGCCCGCGTCGCGGAAGCCGGCAGCAAGCGTCGCGCGCGGATCGGTCGAGATACCCGCCAGGGTCGTGTTCATCCGTTCGATTTCGGATTTCTGGTCGTTCACCACCTCGTTGGTGAATTCGAACATGACCGGTTCATAGGCGGTGCCCGGCTGCTCGTGCAGGTGTTCCACCATGTCGAGCGCGCCCTGGTGGTGGCGGATCATCATTTCGAGGAACATTCGGTCGAACACGGTGCCATTCGCAGCGGCGAGCGCCGCCATCTCGTCGGGCGTGGCCATCCCCTTCATCCCGGCATGCCCGCCCGCATGCGCGGCGCCGTGCATGGCATGGCCGCCCGCACCGTGGGCCATGTGGTCCATCGCCGCGCTTGCCACCGGCTCCCCTTTGCCGGTGAGCCATTCGGCCATGAACTTCATCTCATCCTTCTGGCTCGCGTCGATGCGACCTGCAACAGCCACGATCGCCTCGTTGTTGGTCCGTTCCCTGACCAGCGCGGCCATGTCGACCGCCTGCTGGTGATGGACGATCATCGCCTGCATGAACGCAACATCGGCAGGCGTGTAAGTCGCCTGGGCCAGCCGGGTCGCTTCGCCCACGCTGAGCGCGCGCGGCGCCGCGCCCGGCGCGCCCGGCTGGATTATCGGAACATCCTGCGCCGCCAGCACGGTGGCGGTGGCGAGAAGGCTCGCGGCGAGCGAGCACCGGGCAAGGCGGCGTGCGGTCATGGTGATTGTCCCCAGGAGATCAATTTGCTGGCCGCCAATGGCACCTATCGCATGCGTCAAGTCAAGTCCGCGCCGGTCGAGGCGGATCGGCCGTTCGTCGGTGTGCGATCAAGGCCAGGCCCCGTTCAGCAGGGTATTTCCCGACCTCGAGACAGCTGAGCCGCTCAAACGTTACAGGATGCGGCCAGCCACGGCGTCGAGCCGGGCAAGCAGCGCCGGATCGCGGTCTGCCGGCGGCGTCATGATCGCCCGGTCGAGCGCAACGTCGATCGGTGAGGCCTCTCGCGTTTGCGGGAGGGCGGCAAACAGCGCGGCGATCGCGGCCCGCGCCCTGTCGGCATTGCCCTTCACGCGCGTCAGCACGTCGCCGGCTTCGACCGGCGCGGCATCCGCGCGCCAGCTATCGTAATCGGTCACCATTCCGATTGAGGCGTAAGGCAGCTCCGCTTCGCGCGCGAGCCGCGCCTCGGGCATGCCGGTCATACCGATCACGTCGGCACCCCAGGCACGGTAGAGCTGGCTTTCCGCGCGGGTCGAGAACTGCGGGCCCTCCATCGCCAGGTAGGTCTTGCCGCGGCTCACCGTGCCGCCGATCGCCTCTATCGCCGTGCCCGCCATGTCCGACAGCCGTGGACATACGGGATCGGCGATGCTGACATGCGCGACCATGCCAGGACCGAAGAAACTGGCGGGGCGGCCCCTCGTCCGATCGATGAACTGATCGACGATCACGAATTGGCCCGGTTCGACGTCTTCGCGCAAGCTGCCGACCGCCGATATTGCAACGATGTCGGTGCATCCGGCACGTTTCAGCGCGTCGATGTTGGCGCGCGCGTTGACATCAGCTGGTGGCAGGCGGTGGCCGCGGCCGTGGCGGGGCAGGAAACGCACACGGGCACCCGCGATCTCGCCGCACAGCACTTCGTCGGAAGCATCGCCCCAGGGCGTGTTGACGCGGATCCATTGCGCGTTTTCCATCGCGTCGATTGCGTAAAGGCCCGAGCCTCCGATAATTCCGATCGTCCATGCTGCCATTCGGCGTCTCCTATGCGGTACGAATGGCACAGCAAAGTGAATTGATTTGTCGCGTCGAGGACACTTTTCATCGCTGGCGCGCTTGTTTGCATTCGCTTCACGCCGTTAATCAAACAAAAACCAAGACGGGGGTACGCTGACCAGCATGGCGGGTTTCAGGAAAATGATCGCGACAGGGGCCGCTATGGCGGCGCTTGCCCTTGGAATGACCGACCCGGCGAGGGCCGACAAGGTCGAACTGGAAGCGGCATTCGACCGCGCCCTCGGCACCGAAACCCGCGCACCGGCGAGCTTTGACGCCGTCTATGCCTCGGGGCTGGAGGCGCAGATTGCGCGAATCGCCAACGGCGCGCAGGGACGTATCGGGGTTGCAGCGATCGACCTTTCGACCGGCCGGACCCTGGGCGTGCTGGGCGATCAGCGATTTCCAATGGCCAGCACCAGCAAAATCGCCGTCGCGGCCGCGTTCCTGGAAGGCGTCGAGAAAGGCAAGTGGAGCCTCACCAGCGAATTTCCGCTGCTCATTCCGGTATCTTCGGCCCGCTATTCCAGCCGCGTCGCGCCGGTGCGCGAAGGCAATTACCTACCCGCTTCCCAGCTGATCGAACTGATGATCACGCGCAGTTCCAATCCTGCGACCGACGCACTGCTGCGGGTCATCGGCGGGCCGGAGGCGGTGAACGATTGGGTGCGGCGCGCGGGCATTCGTGATTTCGAACTGACGCGCGACATTGCCACGCTCGTCCGCGACGACGGCGAATTTGATCCAGCGGCAACGATCGATCGCCGTGACAGCGCCACGCCCCAAGCGATGGTGCAGCTTGTCGCCGGTTTGCATCAGGGCAAGTGGCTCAACGCTGCGCACCGCCGGGTGATCCTTGGGGCGATGGAACGCTGCGTGACAGGCAAGCGGCGGATTCCGGCGATGTTGCCCAGCACCACGCTCGTTGCGCATAAAACCGGCTCGCTCAACAATACGTCGAGCGACATCGGGCTGATCCACCTGCCTGACGGGCGGGCGATCGCGGTCGCCATTTATGTGACCGGGCAGGGTTCGCGCCTGGCGCGCGAAGGGCGCATCGCGGAAATCGCGCGCGCGCTCTACAACGGATATTCCGCCCCGGCATACACCGCACTGACCAACGCGAACTATAGCGGCAGCTGAGCGACCGCTTCCCGACGCCTGGCGCTCTGCCGCGCGACGTGGACAAAAGGAAAGGGCGGCACCTTGCGGTGCCGCCCTTCCTGTTTCGATCCGAAAAACCGGACCGCGCCGAAATCAGTCGACAGCGGCTTCGGCCGGGGTCTCGCCCTGCATTTCGGCTTCGGCTTCGGCGGTGGCGCCTTCCACAGCGGCTTCGGTGCCGGCAGCGGCGTCGTCAACAGCGGCACCGGCTTCAGCAGCAGCGCCTTCGACGGCTTCGCCCATGGCTTCGGCATTGGCTTCGGTGTCGGCCATCGCGCCTTCGGCGGTTTCTTCAGCGGCGTCGGTGGTGGCTTCCGAGCAAGCAGCGAGGCTCAGCGAAGCGGCAGCAGCGGCGGCAACGAGCATGATCTTACGCATAGGATCAATCCTTAATCAGCGAGTGAATTACACACCGGATTGAGGCCCGGAGCGCGAAACCAATCCCTTCGGCCTGGCTTCTTCGGGCGTAAATAATGGCGGGAATATGGCAGCGCAAGAAGTTTTGCCACAATGCGCCCGCAATTCGCCGCATTTCGGACAAGATTGCTTGTTTTCAAGTGTTTGCGGGATGGCCGGATTTGGCGTGTTTCAATGGCAGGGACGCGCTGCTAACCAGCGCAGCGATGGCAGACAAGCAGCATCTCTACCTCGTCGACGGTTCGGCCTATATCTTTCGCGCCTATCATCGCCTGCCGCCGCTGACCGATCCCGAAGGCACGCCCGTGGGTGCCGTCTATGGCTATACCACCATGCTGTGGAAGCTGGCCGACGACCTCGACAAGGCGGACGGGCCCACGCACCTGGCGGTCATCCTGGACAAGGGTTCGACCAGCTTCCGCAACGCCCTTTATGACCAGTACAAGGCCAACCGTCCGCCACCGCCCGAAGACCTGGTGCCGCAGTTCCCGCTGATTCGCGATGCCACCCGCGCCTTCAGCTTGCCCTGTATCGAGGAAGACGATCTCGAGGCGGACGACCTGATCGCCAGCTACGCTCGTGCCGCGACAGCGCGCGGGTGGGACGTGACCATCGTCTCCTCCGACAAGGATCTGATGCAGCTTGTTGGTCGCTGCGACGGCCCTGACGGCGAAGCATGCATCGACATGCTCGACACCATGAAGAACCAGCGCATCGACGTGCCCGAGGTGGTCGAGAAGTTCGGCGTCCCGCCCGAACTGGTTGGTGACGTGCTGGCGCTGATGGGCGACAGCGTCGACAACGTGCCCGGTATCTTC
Source organism: uncultured Erythrobacter sp. (assembly GCA_964516135.1). Lineage (GTDB taxonomy): Bacteria > Pseudomonadota > Alphaproteobacteria > Sphingomonadales > Sphingomonadaceae > 34-65-8. Next base: position 19,220 of record CAZEWN010000005.1, read on the forward strand.
GGAATCGGCCCGAAGACCGCCAGCAAGCTGATCCAGGATCACGGCTCGCTGATCGCCGCGCTCGACGCCGCGCCGCAGATGAAAGCGGGCAAGCTGCGCGATCGATTGGTCGAGGGGCGCGAAATGGCCTTGCTCAGCCGCGACCTGGTGCAGCTGAAGGAGGATTGCGCCCTCCCGATCGCGCTTGACGACATGAAGCTCGATGGAGTGCCGCCCGAGCCGCTCGCCGCGTTTCTCGCGAAGCACGGCTTCACCAGCCTGCTGCGTCGGCTCGATTCTGGCTCAGGCAGCCCCGCGCGAGCGACCCAGCTCAATCCCGCCAAGCCGGTCAACAAGGGGGCCGACGCCTCACCCGCCGGTAATCGCCAGCCCGCGCCCGAATGGCCCGCGATCAATCGATCGCTATACGAGTGTGTGCAGACCGAGGCGGCGCTTGTCGCATGGATCGAACGCGCCTTTTCCGCGCGGCTGGTGGCTGTCGACACCGAGACCAGCGCACTCGACGCGATGCGCGCAGAGCTCGCGGGCATAAGCCTGGCGACCGGTCCAGGCGAGGCGTGCTATATCCCGCTTGCCCATGGTGGAAGCGACATGTTCGCGGAGAAGCCCGAGCAACTAGCGCTCGACCGCGCGCTCACGCTGCTCAAGCCGCTCCTCGAGAGCGATCAGGTGCTCAAGGTCGGACAGAACGTCAAATACGACCTCAACGTGCTTGCCCGTCACGGCATCGCGATGGCGCCGATCGACGACACGATGATCATCAGCTTCGCGCTGGATGCCGGTCGCAGCCTCGACGGCATCGGAGGCGGTCACGGTATGGACGAACTGGCGCAGCGCCACCTAGGCCACACCACCCTGACGTTCAAGGACATCTGCGGTACCGGCAAGAAGGCGATTCCGTTCGGCGAGGTGCCGCTCGACCGGGCAACCGAATATGCCGCCGAGGATGCCGAGATCACCTGGCGCCTGCACAGGCTGCTGCATCCCCGCCTGGCGGTCGAGGGCGGCAGCCGGGTCTATCAGCGCGTCGACCGGCCGCTCATCCCGGTGGTCGCGCAGATGGAACGGCACGGGATCAAGGTCGACAAGGCGCGCCTTGCCGCCCTGTCGGAAGAATTCGCACGCGAGATCGGCCGGATTGAGCAGGACATCTACACCTGCTGTGGGTTGGAATTCACCATTGGCAGCCCAAAACAGCTGGGCGACGTGCTGTTCGACAAGCTGGGATACAAGGGCGGCCGCAAGGGGAAGAGCGGACAGTACTCGACCGATCAGGCGATTCTGGAAGGGTTGGCCGCACAGGGCGCCGAGGTTGCGACCAAAGTGCTGGAATGGCGCCAGCTGTCCAAGCTGAAGAGCACGTATACCGACGCGCTGCAGGCAGCAATCAACCCCGACACGGGCCGGGTTCACACCAGCTACAGCCTGGTCGGCGCGCAGACCGGGCGTCTGTCGTCGACGGACCCCAACCTGCAGAACATTCCGATCCGCACGGAAATCGGCCGCCAGATTCGCGACGCCTTCGTGCCAGAACCGGGCAATGTGCTGATGTCGGCCGACTATTCGCAGATCGAGTTGCGCCTTGCCGCACACATGGCCGATGTGCCGCAGTTGCAGGAAGCGTTCGCCGCCGGCGAGGACATCCACGCCCGCACCGCACGCGAGATGTATGGCGAGGTCACCCGCGATACCCGCGCCCGGGCCAAGACGATCAATTTCGCGATCCTATACGGAATCAGCCGCTGGGGCCTGGGCGGGCGCCTCGGCATCGAGGCGGACGAGGCGCAGGGCCTGATCGATACCTATTTCAAGCGCTTCCCGGGCATTCAGCGATATATCTCCGACACCCTGGAAACGGTGCGCGAGCAGGGCTATTCCGAAACGCTGTTCGGCAGGAAGACCTGGTTTCCGCGCATCGGATCGAAGAATCAGGCGGAGCGGCAAGGCAGCGAACGCGCCGCCATCAACGCGCCGATCCAGGGCACCAGCGCGGACATCATCAAGCGGGCGATGGCGCGCATGATGCCCGCGCTCTTCGATGCCGGGTTGCACCAGGTCAGGATGCTGCTGCAGGTGCATGACGAGCTGGTGTTCGAATTGCCGGAAGGCGACGTTGCAGCCGCCATGCCGGTTATCGAGCGGGTCATGGCCGAAGCGGCGCTTCCTGCGGTGGCGCTGACTGTGCCGCTGGGGATAGAGATCGGGACCGGCCCGAGCTGGGGAGCCGCCCACTGAGCGATCCCGCCCCCTCCGATCGCGCGTCGGCGAGCCCCCCGCGATATTCGGCGCTCTGGCTCAACGTGGCCGTTCTGACGTTGATCGCGCTGACCCTGCTCGCAGGGCTGTTCCTGGTCGCGCGCACAATCGAGGTCGAACGCACCCACCGTGAACAGGTGCGCCGCACCGGCGAAGTGCTGTTGGCGCTGCGCGAGGTGCGGAACGTTACGCTGAACGCCGAAACGGGGCAGCGCGGCTATCTCCTCACGCTCGACGACCGCTATCTCGAGCCCTACCGAGACAGCCGGGCGCGAATTGGTCCTGCGGTCGAACGGGTACGGGAAATGATCGGGCCCGGCATCTCCGCGCGCCAGCAGGGATTGATCGACGAAATCGACAACCTCGCCGCGATCAAGGGCGCTGAAATGGATGAGACGGTAGGCCTCGCGGCCAACGCGCAGCTGATGGACGCGCGACGCCGCATCCTGTCGGACGAGGGGCAAGAGGCGATGGAGCGCTTGCGCGCCGCGATCCAGGAGATGGAGCGGATCGAGAGCCAGTTGCTCGATGTCGCCGCGCGCCAAACGGCGCGGGCGGAAGCGCGCGTCCTGCCGCTGCTGGCGGTGGTCATCATGGTGCTGTTCGCCGCGCTCGTGGCAGGATATGCGCTGGTGACCCGCGCCGCGCGAGCCGAGGCCGAGGCGGCGCAAGCCGCGGCGCTGGCTGAAGCGCGTGACCGTGCGGACTTGCTCGCGCGCGAAATCAATCACCGGGTCAAGAACTTGTTCGCGGTGATCCTGGCGATCGTGCGGATGGGCGCGAAGGAAGCTCCCGAAGCAAAGGCCGCCAGCGAGCGCATGGCCGAACGCATCGGCGCGCTGCTGACCGCGCACGAAGTAACCCAGGGCGCGATCGACCAGCGGCGCGCCGCGCTGCGCGATCTGGTCCAAACAACGCTCGCCCCCTATCGGTCCGACCGCCTGACCGCGAGCGTGGAGGGACCCGACGTCATGCTCGCGGCCAAGCGCGCCTCGCCGCTGGGGCTGGTGCTGCACGAACTGACGACCAACGCCGTGAAATACGGCTGCTGGCGCGAGGAGGGACATTTGTCGATAACCTGGACCCAGGTCGATGGTATGGTGGAAATGGTCTGGCGCGAACGTTGCCCGGCGCCTGGCCCGCCGGCGGAAAGCAACGGTGGCGGGTTCGGCACGCGACTGATGGAAGCTTCGGCCCGGCAGCTGCGCGGCAGCATCGAGCGGCGCTTCCTCGACGACGGTGCGGAAGTGGTGATCCGCTTTCCCACGGACGATTGAGGCGGCCCATGCTCGAACAATTCAATCCCGCCGAATGGTCGATCGCCTGGGACCGGATCGGAACCGCCGCGCTCCTCGCCGCGCTGGGGGTACTGGGTGGCTGGCTGGTCCATCGCATCGTCTTTGCGCTGGCGGGCAGGATCGCTTCCATGTCCGTCGCACCGGTCGACGAACTGGTGCTTCGGCGTATCCGCCAGCCGGCATTCTGGGCCTTCATCGCCATCGGCATGACGCTGGCCGCGCAAAGCGACCCGACGCTGGCCGCGACCTGGGGGCCGATCGCGCAGATCGTGCGCCCTGCGATCCTAGGCTGGATCGCCTATTCCCTGGTCAAGGCCTTTACCGCCGCGATGGAATTCCGGCTCGAAACCATCGACGACCCGATCACCAACCGCAGCCGCAAGACCCGTATTGCGATCCTTTCGCGCACCGCGACTTTCGCGATCGTCCTCATCACCGTGGGGCTGATGCTGCTGGGCATCCCGGGCGTGCGCGATATCGGGGTGACGGTAATGGCGTCCGCAGGTCTTGCCGCGCTTGCGGTGGGCGCCGCAGCACAACCGGCGCTGAAGTCGTTGATCGCGGGTTTGCAGATGGCACTGACCGAGCCGCTGCGGATTGGCGACCTGGTGGTGGTCGACGGGCATACCGGGCGGGTCGAGGAAATTCGCATGAGCTTCATCATCGTGCGGACCTGGGACGAGCGCGCGGTGATCGTGCCGACCAGCCGGTTCCTCGATCAGAGCTTCGAGAACTGGTCGCGTACCAACGAAATGCTGACCGGCCCGGTGTTCCTGCATCTCAACCCGGCTGCCGACGTGGCGCCGATCCGGGTCGAGTTCCTGCGTTTCGTGGGCGCGCATGGGCTCTGGGACGGGCGCACCGCGTCGTTGCTGATGACCGAGGCGCGGCCCGACACCATCGAACTGCGCCTGGCGATGAGTGCGCGCACGATCGGAGATCTGTTCGACCTGCGCTGCGCGGTGCGCGAACACATGATCGAATGGCTCCGTGCCGAGATGCCTGACGCTTTGGTGCGCCAGCGAATCGAGATCGAACCGGCTACGAGCCGAAAGCCCTAGTCGTTGCTCCGTTCAGCGGCGGCGCGGTGCTTTACCTCGCGGGTCGGCTCCACCATCCCTTCGTGCAGGAAGCCGATCGGGAATACCTCGGCGGCGCGCTTCTTCAGTTCGCCACGCATTTTCTTGTATTCGTCCTCCATCGCCTGGGTCACGGTGGCGCGCGAATCCTCCAGCGCCCCGCCGAAATCGGCGGCGGTCACATCCTGGACATCGCCGCCCGCGCGGCGCAGCGCGTTGAGCCCCGCGCGGCGAACCACATCCTCCAGGTCAGCGCCGGTAAAGCGCTCGGTCTTGTCCGCAATCTGACCCAGATCGACATCGGCCGCGATCGGCATGCCTTGTGTGTGGATACTAAGAATTCGCTCACGCCCCTTGCGATCGGGCGTCCCGACATACACCAGCTCGTCGAACCGGCCGGGACGCAACAATGCCGGATCAACTAAGGCGGGCCGATTGGTGGCGCCGATCACGACGACGGATTGCAGTTCCTCCAAGCCGTCCATCTCGGCCAAGATGGTGTTGACTACGCGGCCCGTCACCTGCGGTTCGCCCTGCCCGCTGCCACGCGCGGGCACCAGGCTGTCGATCTCGTCGATGAAGATCACGCACGGCGCCACGGCGCGGGCGCGCTGGAACATCCGTGCGATCTGCTGTTCACTCTCGCCGTACCACTTGGACAGGAGGTCGGAGCTCTTCATCGAGATGAAGTTCGCTTCCGCCTCCTTGGCGACCGCCTTCGCCAGCAGGGTCTTGCCGGTGCCGGGCGGACCATAGAGCAGGAAGCCCTTGGCCGGCCGGATCCCGAGCCGCTCGAACGCATCGGGGTTTTTTAACGGCAGTTCGACTCCCTCCTTGAGCTTGTCGATCGCTTCGTCGACCCCGCCGATGTCCTCCCAGCCGACGCGCGGCACCTGGACCATGACTTCGCGCATCGCGGAAGGTTGCACGCGCTTCAGCGCGGCGAGGAAATCCTCGCGGCTGACGTATACGTCCTCCAGCACTTCGGGCGGGATGGTCCGCTCGTCGAGGTCGAGCCGGGGCATGATCCGCCGCACCGCGTCGATCGCCGCTTCGCGCGCCAGGGCCGCCAGGTCCGCACCGACGAAGCCGTGGGTAGTGCGCGCCAGTTCGTCGAGGTCGACCCGGTCGCCCAGCGGCATCCCGCGGGTGTGGATTGCCAATATTTCGCGGCGACCGCGCTCATCGGGCACGCCGATCACGATCTCGCGGTCGAACCGGCCGGGGCGGCGCAACGCCTCGTCAATCGCGTCGGGGCGGTTGGTCGCGGCGATGACCACGATGTTGGAGCGGGCCTCCAGCCCGTCCATCAGCGTCAGGAGCTGGGCGACGAGGCGCTTCTCCGCTTCGCCAGGCACCTGGCTGCGTTTGGGCGCGATCGAGTCGATCTCGTCGATGAACACGATCGCGGGCGCGGCCTTGGCGGCCTCCTCGAATACTTCACGCAGGCGCTTTTCGCTCTCGCCATAGCCCGAACCCATGATCTCGGGTCCGTTGATGATGAAGAACTGCGCATCGCTCTCGTTCGCGACGGCCTGGGCCAGGCGGGTCTTGCCGGTGCCCGGCGGGCCATGCAGCAAAACCCCCTTGGGCGGATCGACGCCCAGGCGCGTGAACAGTTCGGGATAGCGCAGCGGCAGCTCGACCATTTCGCGTAGCTGCTGGATCGTCTCGCCCATGCCGCCGACGTCGTCGTAGTTCACCACGCCGCGCCCATCGCGTGGTTCCTCGAACTCGGAGCGCAGTTCAACCTCGGTGTTTTCATCAATGTGGACGATGCCCTTGGGCGCGGTCGACACGACCGTGAGGCGGATCTGGGTGAGCGAATAGGCAGGCGCGTTGAACATGCGCTGCACTTCGGGCGGCATGTTCTGGACCGGCTGCTGCCCGGTGGTGGCGACGATGTCGCCCGCGACCAGGGGCCGGCGGAAGAAGTTGCGCTTCAGCGCCTGCGTCGGACCTTGCAGCCGCATGTCGCGATTGGCAGGGGCAAACACAACCCGGGTGGCAGGCCGCGATTGCGCCACGGCGATGCGGACATGTTCGCCCGACGCGGCTTCCGCGTTCGAACGCTGCAGGCCGTCGAGCCGCACCACTTCGAGCGACTGATCCTCGTCATAGGCGGACATGGCAACTGCCGCAGTGCTGCGCTTGCCGACGATCTCGACCACGTCGCCTTCGGTAATCCCCAGGGCCTGGAACGCGGAACGCGGCATCCGGGCAACGCCGCGGCCGCTCTCCTCCTGCCGCGCCGCTGCGACTTCCAGCCGGATGGTCTTGTCTGCTACTGCCGCGTCAGCATCGGCCATGTGCCGCTCGCTCCCGTCCTTGCGTTGATCGTCCGCATCCAAGCTAGGTACGCGGCCCCAGCGATGCAAACGGGCGGGTTCGATTTCGGTGCCGATCGAGTTGCACCGCGCCCAAGAAAAAAGCCCCGACCACTGGGGCCGGGGCTAGAAAGTCTTGGGAGAGGATGCCTGAAAGGCCTGCTTCATATGCTGCGAGCGCGAAAATTGTGCAAGTGCGAAATAATCACCTTATGTTGCGCGAATTGCAACTTAGCATGTCGCACTTCGATATAGTGCAGTTAGATCAGCTGTTTAGATGGCCGCTAATACTGGCTCGATTGCTGCATTGCGAAAATCATGCCGAGGTCAAGATGATGGCAGGACGGACTGGTTTCCCCTAGAGGAAGCGCGCAAACGGAGGTTTCATGAACAAGCTGTATCCCGACGCCACTTCTGCCTTGGACGGACTGCTCCAGGACGACATGTTGATCGCCAGCGGGGGTTTCGGCCTGTGCGGCCTGCCCGAACGGCTGCTTACCGCGATACGCGACGCGGGTGTTTCAGGCCTCACTTTCGCCAGCAACAATGCCGGGATCGACAATGAAGGCATCGGGATGCTGCTGCGGACCAAGCAGGTTCGCAAAATGATTTCCAGCTATGTCGGCGAAAACAAGGAGTTCGAGCGGCAATTCCTGTCGGGAGAATTGGAGGTGGAGTTCTGCCCGCAGGGCACGCTGGCCGAGCGCATGCGCGCGGGCGGCGCGGGCATTCCCGGGTTCTACACCAAGACTGGCGTCGGCACCCAGGTCGCCGAAGGCAAGGAGAGCAAGATCTTCGATGGCCCGAACGGACACGAGGAGTATATCCTCGAACGCGGGATTTTCGCCGACCTGGCCATTGTCAAGGCCTGGAAAGCAGACGAAACCGGCAACCTCGTCTTCCGCAAGACCGCGCGCAATTTCAACCAGCCCGCTGCGACCTGCGGCAAGGTCTGCGTTGTGGAGGTTGAAGAAATCGTGCCCGTAGGCAGCCTCGATCCCGATTGCATCCACCTGCCCGGTGTCTACGTCCAGCGCATGATCGTGGGCGCGCCGTATGACAAGAAGATCGAATTTCGCACGACCCGCGAACGAGATGGGCGTGAAAGGGAGACGGCATAATGGCCTGGACCCGCGACGAAATGGCCGCGCGCGCGGCGCGTGAGCTCAAGGATGGTTATTACGTCAATCTTGGCATCGGCATCCCGACGCTGGTTGCAAACCATATTCCCGCCGGGATGCACGTGACGTTGCAGAGCGAGAACGGGATGCTGGGAATAGGTCCCTTCCCTTACGACGACGAGGTTGACGCCGACCTGATCAACGCGGGCAAGCAGACAATCAGCGAACTGCCGCACAGCGCCTATTTCGACAGCGCCGCCAGTTTCGCCATGATCCGCGGCGGGCACATCGACCTGACCGTTCTGGGCGCGATGGAAGTGGCCGAAAACGGCGACATCGCCAACTGGATGATCCCGGGCAAGATGATCAAGGGAATGGGCGGTGCGATGGATCTGGTCGCGGGCGTCAAGAAAATCATCGTGGTGATGGAACACAACGCCAAGGATGGCAGTCCCAAGTTCATCCCGGCCTGCACGCTGCCGCTGACGGGCCGCAACGTGGTCGACATGATCGTGACCGATCTGGCTGTGTTCCAGCGGCCCGACCACGCCAGCCCGTTCCGTCTGATCGAAACCGCGCCGGGCGTGAGTGGGGAGGAAATCGCCGGCAAGACGACGGCGCATTACATCGCCTGACCCTATCCAACGACGGGCGATTGTGGAACAGTCGCCCGTATGGGACTCGCCAGTGCCTTCCGCGCGCGTTTTCTCGACGTGCTCGCCTCGATCTACATCTATAACGAGCATCGAGGTTATACCTCGCTTGACCGGGTGCTGGAGGCAGTGCGGGCGCGGTGCCCCACCGACGCGCGCTTCATTGCCGAAGTCGAGAAACACCGCGCCGACGAATACAAGCACTATCGCATGTTTCGCCGCTGGTTCGAGCTGCAGGGGCGCATGCCGCTGAAGGTCGACCGGACCTGCGGCCACATCGACCACTTCATCGAGCGGGTCTTCCGCTGCACTATCGACGAGCTCGACACCGGCAAGATCGTTGCCAGCGGCGACGCGTTCGAGAAACTGTGCCGGGTGATCATGATCACCGAAAGGCGCGGCATGGCGCAGGTCGAAATCCTGCTGAAGAACCCGCACATCCGCTCGGACCGGGCGATGACGCGCATCTTCGAGGTCATCGAGCGCGACGAGCCCGACCACTGGATGCCTTACGACCGGTGGCTGCGCGCCCATGGCCGCCGCCCCCAGCCACGCTGGCGCGAGCTGTGGACCGATTTCTGGATCCACAAGTCGCTGATGCTGGTGAAACTGCCGACGGTGTTCCTCAACCGGCGCGCCCCGCGCCTGACCGCCTGGCCCGACGAGGACCGAGCGGCTTACGCCAGCTAGGTCAGGCTATAGCTGCCTTCAGCTTGTCAACGAGGTCGGTCCGCTCCCACGGAAACAACTCACCATCGGGCTTGCGGCCGAAATGGCCATAGGCGGCCGAGGGGCTGTAGATCGGCTTGTTGAGGCCGAGGTGCGTGCGGATGCCGCGCGGGGTCAGGCGCACGAGCGTGGGCAGGATCATTTCGAGCTGGCCCTCGGTGACTCCGTTCGCGGTGCCGTGCAGATCGACGTAGAGTGACAGCGGTTCGGCCACGCCGATGGCGTAGGCAATCTGGATGGTGCAGCGCCGCGCCAGGCCCGCCGCGACAACATTCTTGGCGAGGTAGCGGGTCACATAGGCGGCCGAGCGGTCGACCTTGGTCGGATCCTTGCCGCTGAAAGCGCCGCCGCCGTGCGGGCTGGCGCCGCCATATGTATCGACGATGATCTTGCGCCCGGTAAGGCCCGCGTCGCCATCGGGGCCACCGATTTCGAACCGGCCGGTCGGGTTGATGTGATAAACGGTCGCATCGGTCAGCAGTTCGGCCGGCATCACGTCGGCGATCACACCCTTCACGTAGTCGCGCAACTCGGCGTACTTGGCCGCGTCACCCTCGCCGTGATGGTGGAAATATCCCGGCGCGTGCTGGGTCGAGACCACGATCGCGGTCGCTTCGACCGGCCGCTCGTTTTCGTAACGCAGCGTCACCTGGCTCTTGGCGTCGGGCTCGAGGAAGCTGACCACACCGGCCTTGCGGTCGGCCGCCATGCGCTCCAGAATCTTGTGACTGTAATCAAGCGTCGCCGGCATCAGGTCGGGCGTTTCGTCACTGGCATAGCCGAACATGATGCCCTGATCGCCCGCACCCTCGTCCTTCTCCGCACCGGCGTCCACGCCCTGTGCGATGTGCGCGGATTGCGGATGGAGGTTGTTTTCAAACCGGAGCGTCTGCCAGTGGAACCCGTCCTGTTCGTACCCGATCGCGCGCACCACGCCGCGCACGGTGTTTTCGATTTCTTCCTCCACGCCCGGCGCCCAGTTGCCGGCCTCGTCCATGATCCCCTTGCCGCGGATTTCGCCAGCGATGATCACCGTCTGCGTCGTGGTCAGCGTTTCGCACGCGACCCGCGCCTCGGGATCCTTGCCCAGGAACAGATCGACGATGGCGTCGGAAATCTGGTCCGACACCTTGTCCGGATGGCCTTCGGAAACGCTTTCGGAAGTGAAGAGGAAGCTGTTACGCATGGGATTCCCGATATAAAGGAAGCTTTATGTCCGCCGCGCGTGTTAGCGGGGTCGCATCCGCGTGGCAACCAGCGATGCCACAATCGCCGCCAATGCCCAGAATAGGGGCAGTTTATTGCCCAGCCGGGCGAACAGTGTCGGCGGCGCGGCGGGCGGAACGAAGCCTTCCAGGCTTGCCGAACGCGCCATCCCAATGTGCTGGCGAACGATGCCACGGGCATCGATCACAGCGCTGATCCCGGTGGTCGTCGATCGAAGCACGGGCAGCCCTTCCTCGATCGCCCGCATCCGCGCCTGCGCCAGATGTTGTGGCGGCCCCCAGCTACCGAACCAGCCATCGTTCGATGGATTGAAGATATAGTCGGGTCGGTTGGCCGGATCGACGACCTGCCCCGAAAAAACGATTTCGTAGCAGATCTGTATCCCTGCCTCGCCCCACGGACCCAGCCGCAGGGTACGCGGCCCCGGTCCCGGCCAGAAGTCGATCGATCCGGCAACCAGCCGGCGCAGGCCCAGCGGCTCCAGCAGCCAGCGCAACGCCAGATATTCGCCATAGGGAACGAGGTGGGCCTTGTCGTACCCGGCCACGATCCGCCCGTCGGCTGTGAGCGCGGTGACGGCATTGCGCGCCCCCGCCGCGCGGCCGTTTTCGATCTCAAGGTCGACCGCCCCGGTCAGCAGCAGGCTGCCCGGCCCGATCGTGCGGCCGATGCGGCGGCGCGCGAAAGCCGGGTCCGCCATCGCGGTCATCTGGTCATAGTATCGCTGCGGATAGCCATCGCGCAGGTAATCGGGGACACCCGATTCGGGCCACAGTACCAGTCTGCGTTCATCACTCGGCGCACGTTCGGTGAGGCGGGCGATTCGCTGGAACTGTTCCTCGAACTTGCTCGGGTCGTCCAGCTCCTCCTGCCGCAGGTTCGGCTGGACCAGGGTGTAGGCCAGCGTCCCTTCGCGCGGCGCAGGCGCCGGAAGCCACATGCCCACCATCAGCAGGCCCGCCGCCGCGACCGCCGCGAGCCAGCGCCGCTCGACAGCCGCGAACCAAAGCGCGGCACCGATCGTTGCCGCCAGCCCGGACAAGGCATATGTGCCCAGCCACGGCAGCAGCGCGGCAAGCCCGGGCCGGTCCCATCCCCCGAGCAGCGACAGACCGAGCGGATCCCAGGCATATCCGGTGAAGACCCAGCCACGCAGCCACTCGGCGATCGCCCAGCAACCGCCGATGAGCAGCGCGAACCAGCCGCGCCCCATCCGCGCGCCCAGCCAATGCGCCGCGGCGGCGGCCAGGGCAGGGTAAACCGCCAGGTAAAGCGCCAGGAGCGGCACCGCGATCCAGCCCAGCACCGCGGGCATTTCCGCCTGGTAGGTGAACGCGGTCGCGATCCAGTTGTTCGCGAGCGTAAAGTGCGCGATTCCGAACAGCCAGCCGTAGAACGCCGCGCGCCGCACACTGGGAGCCGTCAGCGCGAGCCAGGCAAAACCGCCCATGGCAACCAGCGCAATGGGCCACCACGAAAGCGGCGGAAAGCCGGTGGCGGCGAGGAGGCCGAAACCGGCAGCAGCCAGGCGCGGCCTGCGTTCGACGAGAGCGATCAACCGATCCATGGCCATGCCTCTGTTCGCCGGGCAGCACCCCGGTCAAGCATGATCAGGAATTGACCGCCTCGGCCGCGGCCTCATCGTCATTGGCACGGCGCCGCCGCGTGCGCGGTCGCGGCTTGTCCTCGCCCGCCAAAGTCTCGGTCAGCGATGGCGGCAGCACGGTCGCGTCGAAATCACCCTCCCCGGCCCGGTCGGCATCGGGAGCACCTGCGCGTCGACGGGGGCGACGCTCGGACCGCTCGGCACGTTCAGCCCGGGCGGGGCGTTGGGGACGCTCGCCCCGGTCCACACGATCCGTGCGGCCCGCCCGCTCGTCTGCAGCGCTTTCGCGCTGATCGCGAGCGAACGGGTTGTCGTCGCCTTCCGCCTCGACACCTTCGAGTCCGCGCTCAAACTGGTCGCTGTCCTGGCGGCCACGCTCGCGGCGCGACGGCGGGCGGCGATCGTCCCGATCTTCGTCATAGCCAAGGTCATCGTCCTGGTCCCGATCATCGCGGCGCGGACGGCTGTCTTCCTGGCGCGAACGATTGTCGGCGATGACGCGGAAATAGTGGTCGGCGAACTGGAGGAAGTATTCCGCCTGGACCCGGTCGCCGTTGTGGGCTGCATCCTGCGCCAGCTTCTTGTACTTGTCGAGCAGCTGCGGCGCGTTGCCACGGGCACGGCTGTCGATGCGGTTCTGCTGATGCCCGCCGCCGCCGCCCGGCCCACGATTTCCGCGACCACGACGACGGTTGTTGTTCCGATTGTTGTTGTTGTTCAAAGGAATAGTCTTCCTCTATTCCGGCTCGCCGATCCGGCACCATTGCCCGGCGGCCGCATAACCCCTCGCCGCGCCCGCCTGGCAGGTCGCGGTGCCCCATCTGCACATCCGAACGGGCACACGACCCGGACCCGTCAGCAAGTTTAGGAGCTGGCCCGGTGGGTGGCGAACACGCCGCGAACCACTGGCCTTGGGCCAGAGTTAGCTACTCGCGCGATGTTTGCCAAGCCCCTAGCGCGTTTTGAGATCGATCGATCTGAGGATAAGCGCGCGCGGCCGCCGGGCCAGATCGCGCCGCAGCATCGAGGTGAACCCGCTCCGCCGGGCAATCGCCGCGACGGCATCCGCTTGTTCGTGTCCGATCTCGATCACCGCCACCCCGCCCGGCGCGAGCAGCGCGGGAAGCTGGGGAATGAGGGTGCGGTAATCATCCAGCCCCTCTGGTCCGGCGAACAGCGCGGATGCCGGTTCGTGATCGCGGACGTCGGCGTCGAGCTTGGCCGTATCTTCGACATAGGGCGGATTGCACAGGATCAGATCGAAGGCGCCGAGCGCGTCGGCCCAGCCCGAATCGCGCCAGTCGGCGACGATAAGCCGAAACCGGACGTGTGACATCAGCCGATCGGCGTTCGCGGCCGCGACCGCCACGGCGGCGGGGGAGGCATCAATGCCCACACCCTCGGCATCGGGCCACAGCGACAGCGCCGCCAGCATCAGTGCGCCCGAGCCGGTGCCCAGGTCGAGAATTCGCGTGGGCGGGCGATCGGTAAATGCCTCGCGTGCGGCTTCGATCAGCGTCTCGCTGTCGCCGCGCGGGATCAGCACGGCGTGGGTGACGGCCATCTCGAGGCCGTAGAACGCCTGTTGCCCGGTGATATAGGCGACCGGCTCGTGAGCGGCGCGACGGTCGACCAGCGCGGTGAAGCTTGCCGGTGCCGGGTCGCGCATCGCACGCAGCAGCATGTCCGAACGCGCCATGCCCAGCGCGTGGGCCATCAGCAGTTCGGCATCGATCCGCGCCGTGTCACTGACGGCGGCGAGGCGCTCGGTCGCGGTACGGATCGCGGCGGCAACAGTCGCCGCGTCACCCATCCATCGCCGCCAGCCGCTTGGCCTCGTCCTCGGCAATCAGCGCATCGACCAGTTCGCCCAGGCCCGGCCCGGCGAGCACCTCGTCGAGCTTGTGCAGGGTCAGGCCGATGCGGTGGTCGGTCACGCGGCCTTGCGGAAAATTGTAGGTGCGGATGCGCTCGGAGCGGTCGCCGCTGCCGACCATCGCCTTACGCGCTTCCGCCTCGGCACCCTGCGCTGCATCGCGCTGCGCTTCGAACAGACGGGCGCGCAGGACCTGCATCGCCTTGTCCTTGTTCTTGTGCTGGCTGCGCCCATCCTGGCAGGTGACGACCACGCCGGTCGGCAGGTGGGTGATCCGCACCGCGCTGTCGGTGGTGTTGACGTGCTGACCGCCGGCGCCGCTGGCGCGATAGACGTCGATCTTGAGGTCCTTGTCCTCGATATGGATGTCCACGTCATCCGGTTCCGGCAGTACCGCCACGGTCGCGGCGCTGGTGTGAATGCGCCCGCCGCTCTCGGTCACGGGCACGCGCTGGACGCGGTGGACCCCCGATTCGAACTTCAGCTTGGCGAACACGCCGGTGCCGGTGACGTTGGCGACGATTTCCTTGAACCCGCCGACTTCGCTCGCATTCATGCTGACCGGCTCGATCCGCCAGCCCTGTTCGGCGGCATAGCGTTCGTACATTCGGTAGAGGTCGCCCGCAAACAGCCCGGCCTCGTCACCGCCGGTTCCGGCGCGGATTTCGAGCATCGCGGGGCGCACATCGGCGCTGTCGCGCGGCAGCATGGCGATGGCGAGTTGGCGTTCCAGGACCGGCAATTCCTCGCGCAGTGTCGCCAGCTCTTCCTCGGCCATAGCCTTGAATTCGGGCAGGGCGAGCATTTCGGTGAGCGCCAGCACCTCCTCGCGCATGGCCGCGACCAGGGCGGCAGTTTTGGCGACGGGCTCCAGCTCGGCATAATCGCGGCTGACGCGCACGAACGCCTCGCCCTCGAGCGTACCCGAAGCCATCCGCGCCTCGAGCTCGGCGAAGCGATGGGCGATCTGGGTCAGGCGTTCCGCGGGGATGGTCACGGTTATCGGCGGATCAGATAGAAGTAGCCTGAAGCGGCATTATTCGGATCGTTCACGTCGAACGGCTGTTCGCTTTCCGCCGAAAGAACGTCAAAGCCGCCAACGTTCATGGCGTAAACGATATCGGCATACTTGAAGGGCCCAACGCCGAACCGTCCGGTGGTGAACCTCAGAAGAGCGGCTTCCTTCCCAACAGGATCCTCCACCAGAACCATCGCAGAAGAGACTTTTTGCGCTTTCGTGAACGTTTTATTTCGATTCGGGCCAACGTAGCTTTCAACGCCTAATAGCGGGCGCTCAAACCGTGCACGAGAATTTCGGCGGAGAATACCCGTCAACTCAAGCACAATCTCTGCGGTTCGTTCGCCACCAGAGACAATTGAGACATCGGTGACGACATTTTCGTCGTTTTTGCTTTCGGTCCTCAACATGGCGAGACGCTCAATGCCTGCTGCCCATCCGACCGCTGGTGCTGGCTTGCCTCCCAAAGACTCCATAAGCCCATCATACCGCCCCCCGCCCAGCACGGTGCCTTGCGCGCCCAGCCGGTCGGTGACGAACTCGAACGCGGTGTGGCGGTAGTAGTCGAGGCCGCGCACCAGTGCGGGATTGCGGGTCCAGGCGACGCCTGCCGCGTCCAACCCCGCCGTAACCTGCCCGAAGAAGTCCTGCGCCTCCCCGCTGAGGAACTCGTCGATCAACGGCGCACCAGCGACGTGGGCCCGGTCGCGCGGGTCCTTGCTGTCGAGGATACGCAGCGGGTTCTTCTCCAAGCGCTCCTGCGAATCCTCGCTCAACTCGCCCCGCACGGCGCGGAAATGCTCGACCAGCGCGGCGCGCCAGGCCTCGCGGCTGTCGCCGTCGCCCAGCGTATTGAGCTGGAGCGTCACGCCCTCGGCAATGCCCAGCTCGCGCAGGATCTGGTCCGCCATCGCCAGCAGTTCGACGTCCGTCTGCGGCTCCCCAGCGCCGATGATCTCGGCGTCGATCTGGTGGAACTGGCGATAGCGGCCCTTCTGCGGGCGTTCGTAGCGGAACAGCGGCCCGTGCGTCGCGACCTTGAGCGGCGCGTGCTGCTGCCAGCCGTTGGTAAGATAGGCGCGCGCGATCCCGGCGGTGAATTCCGGGCGCAGGGTCAGCGAATCCCCGCCGCGATCCTCGAACGAATACATTTCCTTCGAAACCACGTCGGTGGTCTCGCCGATGCTGCGGCTGAACACCTCGGTCTTTTCGAACACGGGCATTTCGACCCGGCGGAAGCGGTAGAGCTTGCGCACGCGCTCGAAGGTTTCGACCACGAAGGCGAACGCTTCGGCCTCCGCCCCGAAAATGTCCTGCGTCCCACGGATCGCCTGCGGTGTCTTCGCCATGGCGCGCCGCTTAGGGCACTGTGCGATTAGCCGCAATATTGCCGCACTGCAGCAATTCTTGGTTGGCGTCCGCGCAAGGCGCCGCTAGGGGCGCTGGCCATGCGTATCGACAAGATCCCCGTTGGCGACAATCCGCCCGAAAGCCTCAATGTCATCATCGAAGTGCCCACCGGGGGCGAGCCGGTGAAGTATGAATTCGACAAGGAATCGGGCGCGTTGTTCGTCGACCGCATCCTCCACACGCCGATGCGCTATCCGGCGAACTACGGCTTCGTGCCGCACACCCTGTCGGACGACGGCGACCCGATCGACGCGCTGGTCATCAGCCGCAGCCCCTTCATCCCCGGCTGCGTGGTCCGCGCGCGCCCGATCGGCGTGCTCCACCTGGAAGACGAGCACGGCGGCGACGAAAAGCTCGTCTGCGTGCCGATCGACACCACGTTCCCATATTATTCGGACGTCGCCGAGACCAAGGATCTGCCTTCGATCATTTTCCAGCAGATCGAGCACTTCTTCACCCACTACAAGGATTTGGAGGCCGAGAAGTGGGTGCGTGTCGGCAAATGGGGCGACGCGGCCGAGGCGCGCCGTCTGGTGGTCGAGGCGATCGACCGCGCGGGTAAGTAAGCCGTATTTCCTGTTTCAGCGGTGCTGAGGCGGCTGAGGCGAAATCAGCCTGCCAGCACCGCCTTGAACAGCAGGGTCAGCACGACCGGAAGCCCAATCGCGGCGACCCAGATCACGAGCATGTCGCGGCGATAGGCGCTCGCAAGCGACGGGTCATGCGCCGCGTCGTCGCCCAGCATCGTCCAGCGCTGTTCAAACCGGCGCCACAGCGGAATGATTGCCGCCACCAGCACCACCAGAGCGAGCAGCGCCATCATCGTCTGCCCGGTATTCATGATTGCCTTGACCGTGACGAAGATGTGGAGGCCAGTATAGACCAGCAGCGACCAGGCGACGTGGTCGCTCATGCCCTTGCGCCAGTCGCGCGGATGCGCGGCGGCTGAAATCTTATCGAGCGCCTTGCCCATCGGCTACTCCCCAATTCCTCTGTCCCTGTCGCGGAGTATTCCACGTTGCCCCCGGCATGACAAGCCGACGCGACGGTCCCGAATCGGGAAAGTTCGTTGGCCGGACACCGGCACGCCATGCTCGGCAGGCTATGCACGAATCCTGCCAATCCGCGGGAAAGGGGGTTTTCCGCGGGAAAAGCGCTGCTAAACGAACGGGCATGACCATGCACGACGTCGCTGAACTGCCCCATGTCGATGCCGTCGCGCCGTTGCCCGACGGTGGGCTTGAGGTGATTTCCATCGCCAAAAGCTACGACAAGCGCAGTGTCCTGACCGACATCTCGCTGACCGTGGGCAAGGGGGAGGTCCTGGGCCTGCTCGGCCCCAACGGCGCGGGCAAGACGACCTGCTTCTATTCGATCATGGGCCTGGTGAAGCCCGATTCCGGCCGCATCCTGATGGATGGCGAGGACGTTACGCGCCTGCCGATGTATCGCCGCGCGATCCTGGGCCTGGGGTATCTGCCCCAGGAAACCAGCATCTTTCGCGGGATGACGGTCGAACAGAACATCAACTGCGTGCTCGAAATGGTCGAGCCGGATCCGGCCACGCGCGCCGCCGAACTCGAACGGCTGCTCGATGAGTTCGGGCTCACACGCCTGCGCGCCAGCCCGGCGATGGCGCTTTCGGGTGGCGAACGGCGCCGGTGCGAGATTGCCCGCGCGCTCGCGGCCAAGCCTTCGATCATGCTGCTCGACGAACCGTTCGCAGGGATCGATCCGCTGTCGATCAGCGATATCCGCGACCTGGTGAAGGACCTGAAGCAGCGGGGCATCGGCGTGCTGATCACCGACCACAACGTGCGCGAAACGCTCGATATCGTCGATCGCGCCTGCATTATCTACGGCGGTCAGGTGCTGTTCGCCGGCACACCGCAGGATCTCGTCGCGGACGAAAACGTGCGGAGGCTCTACCTGGGCGAATCCTTCACCCTGTGATGCGGCCGAACGAGGGGAACTGATCGATGGCGCTCGGCCCCCGCCTCGACCTGCGGCAAACCCAATCGCTGGTCATGACGCCGCAGTTGCAGCAGGCGATCAAGCTGCTGGCGGCATCCAATCTCGAAATAGAAACCTTCATCGGAGAAGCGCTGGAGGCCAATCCGCTGCTCGAGGCGGGCGAGGTATCGAGCGAGGCGACCGAGCCGCTGTCGGTCGCGGCGGACGAGCCGAGCGCCGATACCACGATGACCAGTGACGAGGGGGCGCTGGACCTCGATCCCGGCGCGCTTGACCGAGACCGCGATACTGGCGACGCCGAATGGGGCGCCGCCGCCCCGACCGGGAGCACGGGTGAAAACTTGCCCGGCATCGATGAGCGTGGCGGTGACGGCCCAACCCTTACCGAACACCTCGAGGCACAAGTCGGCGCGGCGGCAGGCGATGCGCGCGAAGCAGCGATCGCGCGCCACCTGATCGGCCTCCTCGACGAGGCGGGATATCTTGCCACCGACCTGCGCGAGGTCGCCGCTGACCTGGGCATACCGCTTGCCGAGGCGGAACGCGCCCTGGAAGTGGTGCAGACACTCGATCCAACAGGCGTCGGCGCGCGCACGCTGGGCGAATGCCTGGCGCTCCAGGCGCGCGAGGTCGACCGCTACGATCCATGCATGGCACGGCTGATCGACAACCTCGACCTCGTTGCGCGCGGCGAGTTCGCCCGATTGAAGCGCATGTGCGATGTCGACGACGAGGACTTCGCCGACATGCTGGCCGAACTGCGCGGCTACGATCCCAAGCCGGGTCTTGCCTTCGGAGGCGGCTCGGAAGCGCCGGTGGTGCCGGACATCCTGATTACCGCCGGCAAGGGCGGCGGCTGGGACATCCGGCTCAACGAGGAGACGCTGCCCCGCCTGGTCGTCAACCGCGAATACTACGTGGAACTGAAGCGCGGCTGCACCGACAAGGCAAGCAAGGCATGGCTGGGCGAAAAGCTGACCGACGCGAACTGGCTCATTCGCGCACTCGACCAGCGCGCGCGCACGATCCTCAAGACCGCCGCCGAAATCGTGAAGCAGCAGGACGGGTTCTTCCGCCGCGGCGTGTCCGAGCTGCGCCCGCTGACGCTGCGCGCCGTGGCCGAGGCGATCGAGATGCATGAAAGTACGGTCAGCCGGGTGACCAGCAACAAGTACCTGCACTGCGATCGGGGCACGTTCGAGCTCAAATACTTCTTCACCAGCGGGATCGCAAGGATCGGGGCAGGGGGCGAGAGCGGCGACGGCGAAGGCGCCAGTTCGCAAGCGGTCAAGGCACGGATCAAGGCGTTGATCGACGCCGAGGGCGCAAGCCAAATCCTGTCCGACGACACATTGGTCGACCTTCTCAAGGCCGAGGGGTTCGATCTTGCCCGCCGCACCGTGGCGAAATACCGCGAGGCCATGGGCATCGGGTCCAGCGTCCAGCGGCGCCGGCAGAAGAAGCTGGCCGGGTTGTAGTCTGTTTCGGCTTCGGCGAAGCGTTCGTAACCGGCCCGCACCCCCACCCGACCATCCATAGGGTACTATCGTTGGGTGGTCGGGTGGGGGTGCGGGCCGGTGCCGAACGCAGGGGCTGTCAGACGAAAACGACTCGCCGCGAATCAGCGCTTTACAGAAAATTAACCTTTTCCGTTCACACGTCGTGTGGTTAACGTCCGGCAGCATCTTTTGGGAAAGGTGCGGCCGCGCAGGTTACGGGGCAAAGGGGGGACCACCCATGCGTGTACTGTTGATCGAGGACGAGCCGACCACGGCCAAGGCGATCGAGCTCATGCTCACCACCGAAGGCTTCAATGTCTATTCGACCGATCTGGGCGAAGAGGGGTTGGATCTCGGCAAGCTCTACGATTACGACATCATTCTGCTCGATCTGAACCTGCCCGACATGCACGGGTACGATGTGCTCAAGAAGCTGCGCGTCGCCAAGGTACAGACACCGGTCCTGATCCTGTCGGGCATTGCCGAAATGGACAGCAAGATCCGCAGCTTCGGCTTTGGTGCCGATGATTACGTGACCAAGCCCTTCCACCGCGAGGAACTGGTCGCCCGCATCCATGCCGTGGTCCGCCGCAGCAAGGGGCACAGCCAGTCGGTGATTCGCACCGGCAAGCTGGCAGTCAATCTCGACGCAAAGACGGTCGAAGTCGATGGCGCGCGCGTCCATCTGACCGGCAAGGAATATGCCATGCTGGAGCTGCTTTCGCTCCGCAAGGGCACGACGCTGACCAAGGAGATGTTCCTCAATCACCTTTACGGCGGCATGGACGAGCCTGAATTGAAGATCATCGACGTATTCATCTGCAAGCTTCGCAAGAAGCTGAGCCATGCCTGCGGCGGCGACAACTACATCGAAACCGTGTGGGGCCGCGGCTATGTGCTGCGCGATCCCGACGCGCAGGCCGAAGCGGCCTGACGCCGTTACGATACGCATCTTTTCGGATGGGGAGTGCGCCCGAAGTCGCGGGGCTTCGGGCGTTTTTCATTCCGGCGGGCGCGTTTTCTTTCAGGGGGCGTAGGGAAATTCCGCTCGCGCGGGCTCGGGCACCGGTTTAATTGCCGCGGCCAACCGATGAAAGGTTCTGCGCGCGATGGAAGTGTTCGGCATCGATCTCGCGGGCCTGCTGCCGTTCATTGCGATCGGGTTTGCCGCGCAACTGGTCGATGGTGCGCTGGGGATGGCGTTCGGGGTCATCACCAATACCCTGCTGGTGGGTGTTATGGGCGTACCCCCAGCACAGGCATCGCAGCGGGTGCATGTGGTCGAATGCTTTACCACCGCCGTTTCCGGCATCAGCCATCTGCTCCATCGCAATATCGACCCGAAGCTGTTTTTCCGGCTCGTCATCCCGGGCGTGATTGGCGGGGTGACGGGCGCCTATCTCGTGTCCAACCTCGATGCCGAGATCGTGAAACCGTTCGTCATGCTCTACCTCGCCGCGATCGGCCTCTACCTGCTGTGGCGCGGAATCATGTATCCGCCGAAGATCCGCGAGGCGAAAGTCGTGGCACCGCTGGGCCTCGTCGGCGGCTTTCTGGATGCCGCGGGCGGCGGCGGTTGGGGCCCGGTGGTGACATCCAACCTGCTGATCCAGGGCACCGACCCGCGAAAGGTGGTGGGCACGGTCAATTCGGTCGAATTCTTCCTGACCCTGTCGATATCCGCGACCTTCATCTATCATCTGGGCGTTGCCGACCTGGCGGGCGCCACGCTTGGCCTGCTGATCGGCGGCGTGTGCGGCGCGCCCTTCGGTGCGTTCGCCGCCAAATATCTCCCGGCCAAGACCATGCTGATCCTCGTGGGCGCGGTGCTGACGATCACCAGTGCCTATGCCGTGTGGACCGCCTGGGGATAGCGGCGCGGCCCCTTCCCCTGCCCTCGCATGGCGGCTAGGGCGCCGGCATGACGGCGTTCAAGGCAGGCGATCCAACGACCCTCAACCGGCTTTACGGTCGCAGCCAGGGGAAACCTTTGCGCGCGGGGCAACAGGAACTGGTCGACACCCTGCTGCCGCAAATAGCGGTTCCGGTGGAAGGCGCCGTCACGTCGAAGGCGCTGTTCGGTGACGAGCGCCCGCTGCATTTCGAGATCGGCTTCGGCGGCGGGGAACACCTGGCCTACCGGGCCGACCTTTTGCCCGATCACGGCTTCATCGGGGCCGAGCCGTTCCTTAACGGGGTGGCGCAGGCGCTGGTCCATGTTCGGGACGGGGCCTTGGGCAATATCCGCATCCATCACGGCGACGCGCTGGAGGCGCTGGCGCGCATTCCGGACGGCGCCTTGACCATGCTCTATCTGCTCCATCCGGACCCGTGGCCGAAAAACAAGCATGCCAAACGGCGGATGATGAACGATGGCCCCGTCGCGATGTTCGCGGCCAAGCTCAGGCGTGGCGGTGAGTTCCGCTTCGGCACCGACCACCCCGTCTATCTGCGCCACGCGCTGAGCGTCATGCAGCGCCACGCTGATGCCTTCGAATGGCAGGTCGAAGGGCGTGCGAGCTGGGAAAACCGACCCGGCGGCTGGTGCAAGACACGCTACGAAACCAAGGCGCGCACCGTCTATGGGCACGAAGTGTGGTATTTCCGATACCGGCGACGGTAGGCCTTCACGTTGCCGTAAAGTTGCTTCTTTCCGGCCCAGCCCGCTCGCTCATGTGTCGTGCTTGGCCGCCAGTCGGCGGACATAGCTTCTAAAGGTCGTGGCGGGGCGGCCGATGATCAATTGCAGGACTTCCGCGTTCGACTGAAAACCGTGGGCATCATAGTGTGCGTTCATGATGCCCATCTGCGCGATGCGATCTTCGTTCGCGCCCGCCGCGCGCGCCTTGTCGACCATTTCCGAAAGCGGGATTGCCCTCGCCGTCACCGGCCTGCTGATCACGCCGGAGATGATCTCGGCCATGTCTTGCTGGCTCAACGCCTGGGGTCCGGCAAGCTCGTAGGTGCCGAAGCGAAAGCGCCCATCGCACGCGACCACTGCCGCCGCGTCGGCCAAGTCCTGTAGATCGACCACGCTGAACTTGCGGTTCGTGTCGAACGGCATGGCGTGCACCCCTTCCTCGACAACCTGACGCCAGATCGGAACAAGATGCTGCATGTAACGCGACGGCTGGAGGATCGTGTAGGCAAGGCCGCTGTCGATCAAATGCTCCTCGGCATCCAGCTTCAGCCGGTGATGCCGGATCGCGCGCGCCAAAGGGTGCATAACGGAATAATAGATGAAGTGATCGACGCCAGCCGCCTTCGCCCGCGCAACGAGCGACGACGTGATGGTGAATTCGTCTGCATGCATGGGTGGACCGATGTGCAAGACCTGCTCGACGCCATCGACGGCCCGCGCGAGGGCGCTTTCGTCCGTCAAGTCGCCGACCACGGTTTCATGGGCGCCAAGTGCTTCGAGAGCGGAGGCCTGTGCCTCCTCACGGATAAACGCGCGCACCGGCACTTTCGCCTGGACCAGCGATCGCAGCACGGCCCGTCCGGTCCGCCCGTTCGCCCCGGTAAGAAGAAGTCTGCCCTTCATGCCACTTTCCTGTTGGTGGTATGGACCTGGATCGTGTCATCGGCCGGGTCGCCTCCAATGCGGGCGCAGTCGCGCAGCGACTGAATCATCGACGTTTCCATGATGTAGCGATCCTGTTCTTCCTGGGATTTGGCCAGCGCGCGCAGCCGTTCGCGGCGCGCGTCACGCACCGCGGCGTCCTTGCTCTCCATAATGCGCTTGTTTTCTTGGGTGCGCGCCTGAATGAAGGCGATGCAAATCCCGCGCCGCTGTCGGTCATACAAGTCGAGCCGTTCGTCGAGCGGGGCCGACCCGTTGATGATCTCGACCAGTTTTTCGCCAAGGCTGAAGGCATCGTGGATACCGCCGTTCATGCCCATGCCGCCAAGCGGGTTGTTCACGTGCGCCGCATCGCCCGCCAGAAGCACCCGCGGCGCCACACGGTAAGTTTCAGCGACGCGCTGGTGCACTTTGTACAGCGTGCGATGATGGACGTCGTAATCGCCGTCCTTGGGATGCAGGCGCTGGAGCCGGTCCTGGATATATTCATCCGACAGCAGCTCACCCGGATCGGCATCGGGCGGAGTGGGGAACTGGACCCGCCACAAGTCGACCGTCTTGAGCATCACGCACCACTCGTCCGGATCGGACACGTAGTTGACCCAACGCAAATCGTCGAAATGACGTTCGAAGGGGAACGTGGTGGACACTACCAGGAACCGTTCGGGGTAAGTCAGCCCTTCAAACAACGTGCCCGAGGCCTGGCGAATTCGGCTGCCCGCGCCATCGGTTCCAACCAGGAAGCCGCCCTCGACGATCGATTCATTCTCGCCGTCGAAGACCAGAGCGGCCACCGAGTCCGCGCGTTCGCGGAAACCCAGCACCTGGCATCCCATCCTCACCTCGGCGTGGGGATAGTCGTTCAGCATCTCGATCGCGGTCCGGGTCAGCTTGTACTGCTCGCATTGCAGGCGATAAGGATGCGCGGTGATGCCGTTGAGGCGGCAGAGCGGGATGTTGACCGCCTCGCCCGTCGCGCGTTCGCGAAACTGGAAATCACGCACGATCAGGCCTTGGGGTATCAGTTTCTCGGTCAGGCCGAGCGCGTCCAGCATATCGAGCGTGGGCGGGTGAAAGGTCGACGCCCGCAGGTCGATGGGCAGCCCTTCGGCCTGGTCCAACACGATCACTGGGATGCCCGCCTGCGCCAGATAGAGGGCGAGCGTACAGCCCACTGGCCCTGCTCCGGCGATAAGCACTGGCTTGCCTCGAGGCTCGTCAGGGACCCTGCCGGAAAGATCGTCCATCGCCAGTGTCATCGATTCCTCCGGAACGCCTTGTCGGATCGGACACTAGCTATCGACGGGCTGGGTTCGCCGGAAATGAACCCGCAATTCGCCTGCTGAATTCAGGCCCCGCGCCCATGCACGGATATGGTCAGCCCCGCGAAAGCGCGCCAGTGATCTTCGCGACCGTTGCCCGGAGCGGCGCGACATAGTGCTCGACGGCGTTCGACATGGCCATGGCCCGGTCAAAGAATGTCAGCGCCACGCACGCTTTCACCCCGCTCTCGTCGAGGATGGGCACTGCGATCGACGAGGTCCGCCCCATGTCCGTATGCGCGTTGCGAGCATTGGTGGCATAACCCTGCTCGCGGATTCGATCGAGGTAAGCGCTGTCCTGGATGATCATCGCGGCGAGCCGCTGATCCTCGGTCCGGGCGTTCACTATCGACCTGAAGATCATCTCGCGCTCTTCGTCCGAACAGAACGCGATGTAGGCCTTCCCCGCGGCGCAATCGAAAATCGGCAGCGTGTGGCCCGGATAGTAGTTGGTGAAAGTCTGCGTGGTCATCGCATGGGTCGAATCCTTCACCATCATGCGATCACCCACCCTTACCGAGATCGCGATCGGCCACAGGACTTCCATGGTCAGTTCCTGGATGAATGGCCGGGCCTTGGGGACAAGCTGATCCTCCTCCTGAAAGCCCGTCACCAGCGACCAGACGAGTTCCGTCGGGCGATAGCGCTTGCGCGACGATTCACTTTCGATCAGCCCTTCGTGCTGCAAGGTCATGACCATGCGGAACACGGTCGGATAGGCTAGGCCAGATTCCTCCTTGATCTCCATGATCGTGGGGTTGCCGCGCCGGTTGATGATCTGCAGCACCCGGATCGCCCGGCTCACAGCGCGGACGGGAAATGCGCTGTCCTTTGCCTTCTCGCCTGTCGCCGTCCGCTTCGCCATTTCGCCACCACCGCCGTTGTCGCGATGCACTTCTAAATCAGAAAATTCGCTCCGTGAATGAGGGTCACGGCGGGTCGCACTGGCGATACCGGCTGCCGGGGCCGTTCCAGCGCTTGCGAGCCAACGGGCAATCAGGCCGGTGCCGTATTCCGACGGGAAAGGTCACCGCGATCCTCGCGGACCTTCAGGTCGCCGAACGTCTTGTATTCGTTGATGTCACCCATTGGTCGTGTATCCCAGCTCGTCGAGAAGCCCCGCGGATAGCGCGCATCGCCATCGCGTCGACCGTCCTGCGACCACAATAGCGGGAAGAGATCGCCGCCGGGCTTTTCGCCATCCAGCATTTCATCGAAGCTGACGCCGGCGATGTTCAGGCAATCAGGGCGCGGAGCCCAGCGGATGTCATCCCCGAACACGCGCTCCGAAATCGCGATGCGCCACCCGTCGGTCGGATTCCCGGCCGAATAGTGGAGCGCCCAGGGGTGCACTACGAGGATGTCGCCGGGGTCCATCTGCCAGCGCAGGAAGCGCAGCGACGGATCGCCACGACGGCTTTCGACATCAGGATGCGGCGCGCGATCGTCGGGTTTGATCATCTTGCGCGCGTTGGGCGAAAACAGCCAGTAAGGCACGTCGTCGTGCTGTGATCCGGCGAGCACTTCGAGACAGTTTGACTCGACAATCGGCGTCAGCGGGATCCAGATCGATGGCACCATGACCCCCGTGGTTGGCCAGCCCATGCGGTCGCAATGCCACAGTGTCTTGGCATCCGATCGCGGCGGCTTGGCGAAGAATTCGTCGAAGAAGAACCGGACTTCCTTCGAACGCATGACCTTGCCGGCGGCTTCGGCGATGGGCGATTCGAACACCAGCCTGCGATATTCGGGAATGCATCGCGCCATGTAGCGGCCCGGAAGCGTTGGCAGCAGCCCGACATCCCTCTTGCCGATGATCACTTCTTCCGCGATCGGGCGAAGCAATTCGATCCATTCCGGATCGAGCACCTGACGCAGACAAACCGCGCCGTCGCGCGCGTAATCGGTAATGTCCTGGTCGGTAATCTCGCGCAGCGGATGTCGGTTCAAAGCCATTGATGCCTCCTGGCGTGGCAGCCCCACGACCGGCAATCGAGGTCGCGTTGTCGCAG
Organism: uncultured Erythrobacter sp.; assembly: GCA_964516135.1. Taxonomy (GTDB): domain Bacteria; phylum Pseudomonadota; class Alphaproteobacteria; order Sphingomonadales; family Sphingomonadaceae; genus 34-65-8. Next base: position 46,210 of record CAZEWN010000005.1, read on the forward strand.
GCGTCAGGTTGCAGCCGCGGCGCGGCCGACGCCAATACAATTTGCGGAAAGGCCATCGGGATTGGTTATGGTCGGCCCGTATCCTGGCGCCGGACCGCCATCCGCATCGCGTCGAGTAACTGCTCCACCAGCGCGCTGGACAGCGTTCGGCGCCGGCTCACCACGCCGAAGGCGCGACGCACCGTCAGTTCGGGCAGGTCGATCCGCACCAAGTTGCCGTGGGCGAGATCGCTTTGTGCCCAGGGCGCGGGCAACCATCCGATCATGTCGCTGCTCCGGATCAGGCCGCGCAACAGCCCCAGCGAAGACGTGCGGACAACCGGCACCGGCACTTTCATGCCGCGATCCGCAAACACGCGGGACAGCAGTTCGTCCATGCGGGCATCGTCGAGCACTGCCCAGCGCCTCTCGCGCAAAGCGTCGAGATCGGTCATGGCAGAAGCTGCGGCCAATGTGCCGGCGACCACATGCGATTCGATCTCTCCCGCTGGTTCGAAGGTCAGCCCAGTGTCATCGGTCATCGCCGTGTCCGTGGTGACAACCGCATCGAGATCCCCGCGGCGCAACAGTTCGATCAGCTCATCATAAAGACCGACCTCGACGGAAAACCGCAGGTCGGGCTGCGCGGTTGCGATTGCCGCGATCGCCTGGGGCAGGGCGATTTCGTTAAACAGATTGGCGGTTCCGATGCGGACCCTTCGCAGGCGCTCGTCGCGAAGGGCAAGGACCGCATCCCTGGCATCGTCAATCACATTGGCCGCAAGTCGCGCGTGGCGCAGCAAGGCCTCGCCTTCACGCGTCAGCAGGACACCCTTGCTGCCCCTGACCAGCAGCTCGACGCCCAGTTCCTCTTCCAGCATTTGCACTGTGCGCGTTAGCGCGGGTTGCGACACATGACTTTCCAGGGCGGCACGCGAAAAGCTGCCGTGAGTCGCCACGCTGATGAACTGGTTGAGTTGCCGCACATCCATGGCCGGGCCCGCTTCGCGGCGGCATCGGGATTGCCGCTGGTTGAACGGCATCGCAGCTATCACCTCGATGCGCCCAGCGATAGGTGGTGCCATGCCTGCCATGCGAAGGGAGCCGCGCCCGTTGGCGCGGCCCCCGCCGATCTGGTTAGCGTGGGTATTGTCGTGACGGTCAGAACCGGACGCCGATTCCAGCGACCACCTGATCGGTCGTGGCCTTGCCGAAATCGGCATCGGCAACGTTGTTGTAGCGCGAGCGGCGATACTCGACGCGCCCTTCTAGCGGACCAGGCAGCTGGATCTGCAAGCCACCGCCAAACCGCAGGCCATCGGTGTTCTGTTCGAGCTCATCGAGCGAGCCGGACGAGGTGAATGCCTCGGTATCGAGCGCGGTATAGCCGATCTTGCCATAGGCCGCGATCCCCGGCGTCAGCGCCACGCCCGCGCGTGCACCGATATAGTACTGGCCATTCGCCTCCAGCCCGTCGCGCGCGCCGCCAAAACTGGCGGGAAATTCGGTAGAGCCGCCGCTGGTGGAAAGCTCGCCCTCGATGCCAACAAAGGCGTTGCCCAGGCCAAGATCGTATCCGGCGTTGATGCCATATACCGCCGAGTCCGCATCGGCGGACACCGCGCCATCGCGCGATTCGACGTCGATACCCTCGTAACCGCCGATCGCGCCGACATAGAAGCCGCCCGGAGCGGTGTTGTCCTGGGCGAGCGCGGGGGCGGTCGCGAGGCCCGCGCTGGCGACCAGCAGCGCAACTGTCTTGTTCATTTTATTGTCCTTTCGCGTGCGTCCAAGTGCACGTGCGAAAGGCTAGGCACGCAGCGCGGTTACGCCGCGATGAACCATGCGTTGGGTCGCGATCCGGCCGCGACGGGCTGAGCGCGATCGGTTCGCGCTAGCCCACCACTCCCGCGCTAGCGAGCACCGCCAGCGTCAGCACGTCGGGCGCAATCGCGGTCATCGGTACGATCTGCACCGGCTTTTCCATCCCGATCAACATCGGGCCGATCGTGGCGTCGCCCGCAAGTTCGCGCAGCAGTTTGGCCGATAGGTTGGCCGACTGCAGCCCTGGCATGATCAGCACATTCGCCGGCCCGGACAGCCGGCTGAACGGGTAGAGCGCCATGACCTTGGGATTGAGCGCGGCATCGGGCGCCATCTCGCCTTCGTATTCGAAGTCCGGCTTTTCCGCGTCGAGGATCGCCACCGCCTCGCGAATGTTGCCCAGCCATTGACCGGGCGGATTGCCAAAGGTCGAATAGCTGAGGAAGGCGACGCGCGGTTCGTGCCCCATGCGGCGCGCGACGGCGGCGGTTTCGCGCGCGATGTCGGCAAGCTGCTCGGCGCTGGGGCGTTCGTTGATCGTGGTGTCGGCCAGGAACGTGGTATGGTTCTTGCCAATCATCATGTGGATGCCGAACGGGACCACACCCTGTTTTGGCCCCAGCACCATGCTGATTTCGCGCATGGTCTGCGCGAACGGGCGCGTCAGGCCCGAAATCAGCGCATCGCCATGCCCCAGGGCCACAAGCAGCGCGGCGAAGATATTGCGATCCTGGTTGACCATCCGGCGCACGTCACGTTCGGTCCGCCCGCGCCGCTGCAACTTGGCATAGAGATGGTCGACCATCTGCGGCACGTGTTCGGATGTCGCCGAGTTCTGGATTTCGAAACTGTCGGGATCGTCGACCGCGAGCGCGACGAGCTTCTCGCGCACTTTCTCGGTCCGCCCGACCAGGATCGGAGTGCCGTAGCCAAAATCGCGGAACTGGATTGCGGCGCGCAGCGCGATTTCCTCCTCCCCCTCGGCAAACACCACGCGGCGCGGGTTCTCCCGTGCCAGGGCATAGGCATTGGTGAGCACAGCGCTGGTCGGGTTGAGTCGCGCCTTCAGCGATTGCCGGTAAGCGTCGAAATCGGCGATCGGAGCGAGCGCGACACCTGAATCCATCGCCGCCTTGGCAACGGCGGAGGAAACGACTTCCATCAGGCGCGGATCGAACGGCGCTGGAATGATGTAATCCGTGCCGAACTGGTGGTTGCGGCCATAGGCGGCGGCGACTTCCTCGGGCACCCGCTGGCGCGCCAGTTCCGCGATGGCGCGGGCGGCAGCAATCTTCATCTCTTCATTGATTGCTGTCGCCTGCACATCCAGCGCGCCGCGAAAGATGAAGGGGAAACCCAACACATTGTTGACCTGGTTGGGAAAATCGCTGCGCCCGGTGGCGACGATCGCGTCGGGCCTGACCGCCTTCGCCTCGTCAGGCATGATTTCGGGCGTAGGATTGGCCATCGCGAAGATGATCGGCTTGTCGGCCATTTTCGCCACCCATTCGGGCAGCAACGCACCTGCCGCCGACAGGCCCAGGAAGATATCCGCGCCGACCAGCGCTTCTTCCAGGCTGCGCGCGTCGGTATCGACCGCGTGGGCGCTCTTCCACTGGTCCATGCCGGTTTCGCGCCCGCGATAGATCGGGCCCTGCCGGTCGCACACGATCACGTTCTCGTGCGGCACGCCGATCGCCTTGACCAGCGCGGTACAGGCCAGCGCAGAAGCGCCCGCCCCGTTCACCACCATCCGCACGTCCTTGAGGCTGCGGCCGGTAAGGTAGCAGGCATTGATCAGACCCGCGGCCGCGATGATCGCGGTGCCGTGCTGGTCATCGTGCATAACCGGAATATTCATCCGGTCGCGCAACGCCTGTTCGATCACGAAACATTCCGGCGCCTTGATGTCTTCCAGGTTGATGCCGCCGAAGCTCGGCTCCATCAGCGCGACTGCTTCGATGAACTTGTCCGGGTCCTCGGTGGCCAGTTCGATGTCGATCGAATCCACATCGGCAAAGCGTTTGAACAGCACCGCCTTCCCTTCCATCACCGGCTTGGACGCGAGCGCGCCCAGATTGCCCAGTCCCAGGATCGCCGTGCCGTTCGAAATCACCGCGACCAGGTTCGAACGCGCGGTGTAGCGTGCGGCGCAGGCCGGATCTTCGGCAATTGCGATCACCGGCGCCGCAACGCCTGGGGAATAGGCCAGGCTCAGGTCACGCTGCGTCGCCATCGGCTTGGAGGCGATAATCTCGATTTTTCCAGGGCGGATGGTTTCGTGGTAGAACAGCGCCTCGCGCTCGGTGAAGCTCGCCTGTTTCTGGTCTGCCACTGCCAAATCCCTTGTTGTCCGGTGCAGGCTGGCGCTTAGCTGACGCTACGGCCAAGGGATAGGGGAAAGGCACCCCTCTGCCCTTTCCGAATCGCGCGTGCAGCGTTTAGGTCGCCGCTTCGCATGACCGCCAAGACCACCCCGATGATGGAGCAATATCACGCGCTGAAGCGCGAAGCGCCCGATTGCCTGCTGTTCTATCGCATGGGCGATTTCTTCGAGTTGTTCTTCGACGATGCGCGCCAGGCCGCGGGTATCCTCGATATTGCATTGACCTCGCGCGGGGAGCACGGGGGCCAGGCAGTGCCGATGTGCGGGGTGCCGGTCCATACCGCCGAAAGCTACCTCGCGCGGCTGATCAAGGCGGGGTGCCGGGTCGCCATCGCGGAACAGGTCGAAACGCCGGAGGAAGCGAAGAAACGGGGTGGATCCAAGGCTCTCGTCAGGCGGGACATTGTCCGCTTTGTTACCGCCGGCACGCTGACCGAGGAAACGCTGCTCGAACCACGCCGGGCCAACGTCCTGGCGGCGGTGTGCGAGGTGCGCGGTGAATGTGGTTTGGCGGCGGTCGACATCTCGACCGGACGGATGGAGCTGGAACAGTGCGGTCCGCGCGAACTGGCCGCCGCGCTTGCCCGCCTCAACCCGAGCGAAATCGTCGCGCCCGAGGATTGGGACGCCGCGCCCCCCGACACGATCATCCGGCCCCGCGGCGGGTTCGCCAGTGACGAAGGCGAACGGCGGCTGAAGGCGGTGCACGGTGTGGCGACGCTCGACGGGTTCGGCACCTTTTCGCGACCGATGCTGGCCGCGGCGGGCGGGCTGATTGCCTATCTCGACCACGTCGGGCGCGGCACGCTGCCGCTGCTCCTGCCCCCCGAGGCGCGCGAGGGGTCAGCGCTGATGGCGATGGACGCGGCCACACGCGCGAGCCTCGAGATTGTCGAGGCGCAGGGCGGTGGCCGGGCGGGCAGCCTGCTGGGGGCGATCGACCGCTGCGCGACCGGGGCGGGCGCACGGCAGCTTGCCACCGACCTTGCGGCGCCATTGACCGATCGGGCAGCGATCGAGGCACGCTACGCGCTGACCACATTCTTTCACGGCGATCCGGTCCTGCGCGCCGATGTGCGCGCGGCACTGCGCTCGGTCCCGGACCTGGCGCGCGCGCTGGGCCGCGTGGTCGCCGGGCGTGGCAGCCCGCGCGACTTGGGCCAGGTACGCGACGGCCTGGCCGAAGCGCGCCGGGTGCGCGATGCCCTGGGCAACCAGCCCGACCGGCCCAATCTCCTCGAAACGCTGTTGCCGCGGCTGGGGGGGCATGGCGCATTGGTCGACTGGCTGGACCGTGCGCTCGTGCCCGCCCCGCCCACCGAACGTCAGCAAGGTGGCTATATCGCCGCCGGGTATGATCATGCTCTGGATGAACTGCGCGAGACATCCGGGAGCGCCCGCCGCGCGATCGCCGCGCTGGAAGCGCGTTACCGCCAGGACACGGGCATCGCGGCGCTGAAGATCAGGCACAATGGCGTGCTTGGTTATTTCATCGAAGTGCCGGCGCGGCATGCCGATGGGCTGATGGCGGCGGACAGCGGTTTCACGCATCGCCAGACGATGGCCGGGGCAGTGCGGTTCAATTCACTCGCACTGCATGAAGAGGCCAGCCGGATCGCGGCTGCTGGAAGTCACGCGCTGGCGGCCGAAGCCGCGCATTTCGAGGAGCTGACCGCCGCGGTCGCGGCCGCGCGCGAGCCGATCGCCGCCACGGCGGACGCACTGGCCCGGATCGACGTCGCGGCAAGCCATGCCGAACGCGCGGCGGAAGGGGACTGGTGCCGCCCGGCGATCGTCCCGGACCCGTGCCTGGCGATCGTAGGCGGTCGGCATCCGGTGGTGGAAGCGGCGCTGGCGAAGGGTGGCGACCGGTTCGTCGCGAACGATTGCACACTGACGGCAAGCGATCGGCTGTGGCTGATCGGCGGCCCCAACATGGGCGGCAAGTCGACCTTCCTGCGCCAGAACGCACTGATCGTCTTGCTGGCACAGGCCGGGTCTTTCGTCCCGGCGCGAAGCGCGACGATCGGCCTGGTCGACCGGCTGTTCAGCCGCGTGGGCGCCAGCGACAACCTGGCACGCGGCCGCTCCACCTTCATGGTGGAAATGGTCGAAACCGCCGCGATCCTGGCCCAGGCGACTCCGCAAAGCTTCGTGATCCTGGACGAGGTGGGGCGCGGCACATCGACTTACGACGGGCTGGCGCTGGCATGGGCCGTGGTCGAGGCGGTGCATGGCACGAACCGCTGCCGCTGCCTGTTCGCGACGCATTACCACGAGCTCGCGCATCTGGCGGGAACGTGCGAGGCGCTGTCGCTGCACCATGTCCGTGCGCGCGAATGGAAGGGCGATCTCGTCCTGCTTCACGAACTGGCCGAGGGGCCGGCGGACAAGAGCTATGGCCTGGCCGTGGCGCGACTTGCCGGGGTTCCCGCCCCGGTCGTGACGCGCGCGCGGGCCGTGCTCGACAAGCTGGAGAAAGGGCGCGCTGAAACTGGCGGGCTGGCCGCCGGGCTCGGCGACCTGCCACTGTTTGCCGCTATCCAGCCGCCCCCACCGCCGACCCAGGACACTTTGCGCGACCGGCTGGCCGGGCTCGACCTTGACGCGCTCAGCCCGCGCGATGCGCTCGACATCCTTTACGATCTGAAACAGGCCGCGACCTCCACCGAACCTTAACCAGGCCCGGACTAGATCGGTCAGCATGTACAGCCCGGTCTTCCGCAGTCGCTGGTTGGCGCTCGCCTTCGTCGTGATCATGGCGATGGGCGCGGCAAAGCTGGTGGGTGACGAAAAGGGCGGCGGTGTGATCGGGCATGCGACGGAACAAATCCTCGACCAGCGCAAAGAATTCGCCCGGGGCGTCGAGGATCTGCGGGCTGGCGACGAAGGCGACGATGGCTTCGCATCCGACGAGGAACTGGTTCAGGATGGCGCGCCGTCCGAACCCGAGGCCATTGGCGGGTTCGATCCGGCGCCGACGGCCGACACCGAACCGGCGGGGGATAACGCCATGGGTCCGAATGAAATCGGCGACAGCGCATTCGTGATCGTCGACGGCGAGGTCCGGATCATCGATTGAAAGCAACGCCCTGGGGGTATTCACGCGGACATTCGCCAATTACAGGTCGCCGCGATGAATGAACGCAAGCTGCGCGCCTGGCAGGACGCCGGGCTGATCGACGAGGCGGCCGTCGCGGGCATATTGGCGTTCGAAGAGCAGAACGAACGCCCGCTCGGCCTTTGGGCCGCGATTGGGATCGGCGCGTTGGCGATCGGATTGGGCATCGTCTCGATCGTCGCGGCCAACTGGGAGGCGGTGCCGGGCGCGCTGCGGCTGGCACTGCACTTCGCGCTGATTGCGGGGCTGGGCGGCTTCATCGCGTTGCGTGGCGAGGCGATGATGCGCGACCATTCGTGGTGGCTGGAGGCCGCGCTGTTTGTGCTGGCGGTTTTGGGCATGGCGTTCTTCGGGCACTTGGGTCAGGTGTACCAGACCAATTCGCCGCTGTGGCAACCGCTCGCCGCCTGGCTGTTGCTGTTCGCGCCGCTGCTGCTGATGCGCGGGCAGAGCTGGCTGGCAGCGGCGCTGGTGTTCGGCACGCTCGCGTTCGCCACATGGGATTTTGCCTGGACGATCGGTCAGCCATTTGGCCCACGTGCCAACCCGCCCGTTCCGCTGGTTGCGTTCGTAACCGCTTCTCCGGTTCTGTTCGCCCCAGCCGCGGCGTGGATCCGCGAGCGTGCGACCAACGACGTGTTGTGGCAGCGGCTGGAAGAATTCGCGCTCGCCTATGCCCTGGGCGCGGCATCGCTGGTATGCATCGCCGCCAGCATCGATGCGTTCGGGCGCGAGGGGCCGACCCTGCTTGGCCTGGCGATCAGGGCGTGCGTCGCTTTGCTGGCGGCAGCTTTGCTCGTCCTGCCGCGCCGCGACCGGTCGGGCATGGCAGCCGCGCTGATGCTCGCCGGCGCCGGCCTCGCGGCATTGCTTGCCCATCCGCTGTCGGGCACGGGTGCCGCACCAGGGTTCCTGTTCATGGCACTTTGGTCCGGGATCGGCATCTGCGCGCTGCGCGCTGGATGGCGGGCAGTGTTCCAAATCGGGGTGGCGATGGTCGCGCTGCGGCTGATCGCGCTGAGTTTCGAGCTCGCCAGTGATCTTCTAACCAGCGGTTTCGGCCTGATCCTGGCGGGTATCCTGATCCTAACGATCGCATGGGGCGCAGTGCGGATTTCGCGGCAATTCGCCCCGGCACGGGAGACCACGCCATGAATGCCCGTTCCCGCGCGCTTGCGGTGATCGCACTGCCGCTGGCCGGGCTCGCCATGCTGTGGGGATGGAGCGACTGGCGCAGCCGCCAGGGCACCGTGTGGGAGGTGCGGGTCGAAGGATATGACCCGCGCGACCTGCTGCGTGGGCATTTCGTCATGTACCGATACCGCTGGCCCGGTGTTGGACGCGGGACGGAAGCGGCGCAGCGAGGCTTTGACACCGGCCTGTGCCTGGAAGGCGCCGCGCCCCGGATTGCGCGCGTGCGACCGGATACCGGCATCGCCTGCACCAACCGGGTCCGCGCCAATCAGGGAACGGGGACACTTGCTGGCGGCCGATACTACGTACCGCAGGCCGCAGCGCGCGGGATCGAACGGCGGCTGATGGACCGGGGCCAGACGGCGATCCTGCGCTTCCGGCTACGTAACGATGGTCTGATCGTGCCGCTCGACATGCGGTTCCGGCCCAGCACCCCGGCGGAACGCGCGGCCGACGCGGCGCGCGTGCCGCCACCGGTCGCTGTCGCTCCGGCCAGCTGATCAGATCGGGTTGCCGTCGCGGTCGCGGAAAATTTCGCGGCGGCCGACGTGGTTTGCGGGGCCGACCAGACCGTCCTCTTCCATCCGCTCGATCCACTTTGCGGCGGTGTTGTAGCCCACGCCCATCTGGCGCTGGAGCCATGACCCGCTGGCCTTCTGGTTCTCGAACACGATCTGGCACGCCTGGCGGTACTTGCGTTCCTCGGGATTGTCGCTGGCGGTGAACTCGTCCTCGAAATTGAAGCCGGCGCCATCCTCGGGTTCCTCGGTCACGGCGTCGACGTATTCGGGCTTTCCCTGCGCGCGCCAGTGATCGGCCACCCGCTCGACTTCCTCGTCGGAAACGAACGGACCGTGGACGCGCACGGTCGCGCCGGTGTTGGGCTTGTAGAGCATGTCGCCCTTGCCCAGCAGCTGTTCCGCGCCCTGCTCGCCCAGGATGGTACGGCTGTCGATTCGGCTCGTCACCTTGAAGCTGATGCGCGTCGGCAGGTTCGCCTTGATCACGCCGGTGATGACGTCGACCGATGGGCGCTGCGTCGCCATGATGAGGTGGATGCCCGCCGCGCGGCTCTTCTGGCTGAGGCGCTGGATCAGCACCTCGATTTCCTTGCCGACCGTCACCATCAGGTCGGCCAGTTCGTCGACGATCAGTACGATCTGCGGCAGCGGCGCATAATCGAGCTGTTCTTCTTCGTAGATCTCGTCGCCGGTATCGGGATCGAACCCGGCCATGACCCGGCGGCCCAGCGGCGCGCCCTTCGCGATGGCGGCGCGGACTTTCTCGTTGAACCCGCCGATGTTGCGCGAATTGACGCTCGACATCATGCGGTAGCGGCGCTCCATTTCCTCGACCGCCCATTTCAGCGCGCGCACCGACTTGTGCGGCTCTGTCACCACGGGTGAGAGCAGGTGGGGGATATCATCGTAGGTGTTGAGTTCCAGTACCTTGGGATCGATCAGGATCATCCGGCACTCTTCCGGCGTGAACCGGTAGAGCAGCGATAGCAATATGGTATTTAAACCGACCGACTTGCCCGATCCGGTCGTACCCGCGACCAGCAAGTGCGGCATCGCGGCAAGGTCGGCGACGATCGGCTCGCCTGCGATATCCTTGCCCAGGATGATCGGCAGATTGCCCTTGTTTTCGGCAAAGACCGCGCACGAGGCGAGTTCGCGAAAGCTGACCATCTGGCGGTCGGCATTGGGCAGCTCGATCCCCATCACCGTGCGCCCCGGGATCGGCGCGACGCGGGCGCTGATCGCGCTCATGTTCCGGGCGATGTCTTCGGCGAGGCCGACCACGCGGCTCGCCTTGATGCCGGGCGCGGGTTCCAGCTCGTACATGGTCACGACCGGACCGGTGCGGACGGCGGTGATCTCGCCCTTCACGTTGAAATCGTCGAGCACGGTTTCGAGCAAGCGTGCGTTGCGTTCCAGCGCCAGCTTATCGAGCTTGGGCGCCTTGTCGACCGGCGCTTCGGCCAGCAGGTCGAGGCTGGGCAGGTCGAAACTGGCGAACATGTCACGCTGCTTGGCGCTGCCCATCGCGGCCTTGCGCGGCGGTGCACTGGGATCGGTGATTTCCGGTGCGCGGCGCACAGGCTGTTCGGGTTCGGCATCGGGGACAATTCGCGCGCGGGCCCGGCGCGGCGCGCGCGGTTCGTCCCCTTCATCCTCGACCGGGCGACCGCGCAGCCACGGCAGATCGGGCAGCGCGGGCGCGCGGGCGAGAAACCGGGGCAGCGACAGCAGGGCGCGCCAGTCAAGCGCGAAAACCCGTATCACCAGCGCCACCCCACCCGCCAGGGCCGCCAGCGCCAGGCCGAGGATTGCCCACCCCTGCGTCGCTTCGGGCAGGCGCCCCGCGACCGCCTCGATCGCACGCGCGCCGAGCAGACCGCCGACCCCGCCCATCGACGCGGGCAGCGTGCCGCCCGGCCCCTCGAAAGTCAGCGACAGCACCGAGGCGATCAGCAACATCGCGAACAGCAGCGCACCGACGGGGCGCCACCATCGGGTGGTCTCGTCGCGATCCTCGTCCTCGACATCTCGCCACAGCTTGCGCGCGAAGACATAGAGCAACGGCAACAGCAGCACCGCCGTCAGCCCGAACGCCACCAGCGCCTTGTCCGCCACCCATGCTCCGCTCGCGCCCATCCAGTTGGCGATGTCGGCGCCGGATGCGGCCGTCGAACCGCTCGGATCGGTCTGGGTGTAGCTGGCGAGCGACAAGCCAAGAAACAGCATGGCCAGGAACAGCGCACCCGCGCCCGCCATCTGGCTGGCGCGGCGAAGCGAGCGGCGGAAGGCAATCTTCCAATCCGCCGGCTGTGGCTTACCGATGGCGCGTGTGGCCATGCGAAACGTCCCCTGCTTCCCGTTGAAGTGCCATGATGAATCCACCGCGAGTCCGGGTCAAGCATCATGCGCCCATCGGAGGGTCATGCGAGCCCATCGATCGCGCCCCAGCGAGGCCATGCCAACGCCCGCGCGCGGGCCGCATCCATCCCCCCAAGCGCGATTACCGGCACGCGCGACTGCTGCGCGAGAACGTGGAAGCCGTGGATGCCGAGCAAGCGCGCGCCGGGGTGTGATCGGGTCGCGAACACCGGCGACAGGAACAAGCCATCGCACCGCGCGGCAGCGGCGGCCTGGATTTCGGCCCCATCGTGCGCGGTCGCAAGGCGCAGCAGCCCGCTTGCGCCCGCAACCTGCGCCGCCGCGCCATAAATGCCGTCCGCCCCCCAGTCCCTCGCGCAGTCTGGTGAAGCTGCCAGGATCACCATGTGCTCGCGCGCCCGCGCATGGTCGGCAAGTGCGGCGAAACGCGCGCGGCGGGCGGGCTCGGCCAGATGATAGTGGCGAAAGACGAATCCGGAACCAGCGGGCAGCGCGGCCAGCGCCGCTTCCAGCCGCGCGTCATTGCGCGCGTCGGAAAGCAGCCACAGCAAAGGCAATGTCTGGCGTCGAGGCACCGTCACGCTATAGCGCGCGGCCATGGAAATGGCAGATAGTCCGCTCGCCCGCGTTCATGCCGCGATTGCCGGCGCCTGCAAGGCGGCGCGGCGCGATCCGCAGGGCATCGCGCTGGTCGCGGTCAGCAAGACGCAAGCGCCCGATGCGATCGAGGCGCTGATCGGTGCGGGGCATCGCCTGTTCGGCGAGAACCGGGTGCAGGAGGCGGCGGCCAAGTGGCCACCCTTGCGCGAGCGCCATCAAGGGATCACGCTGCACCTCATCGGTCAGCTCCAGTCGAACAAGGCCGACGAGGCAGTCGCGCTGTTCGATGCCATTCATTCGCTCGACCGCGCCAGCCTCGCCACCGCGCTCGCCCGGGCGATGGACAAGCGGGGACGGCGGGTTCCGTGTTTCATCCAGCTCAACGTGGGCGAAGAACCACAAAAAGGGGGTGTCCTCCCCGCCGACCTGCCCGCACTCGTGGCGCTGGCGCGCGACGCGGATATTCCCCTCGCCGGGCTGATGTGCCTGCCGCCCGTCGGGATCGAACCCGCGCCGTTTTTCGCGTTCCTGGCGAAGCTGGCGGCGGATAATGGCCTCCCCGGCCTCAGCATGGGGATGAGCGACGATTATCCCACCGCTGTCATGCTGGGGGCGACCCATGTGCGCGTGGGCACCGCGCTGTTCGGGTCGCGTCCCTGAACGAAAAAGGGGCGCCCGCGAGCGCCCCTTTGGTTTCGGATCGTCGGTCCGTTCAGAAGTCGAAGGTTAGTTCGACACCCAGCTGACGCCCCTTGCTGAGCGGCGAGAACGTGCCGGCCGCCGGACGCGGATCGAACGGGCGGTTGTTGCCGTCCGACAGCGGGCCACCGAACGGCACCTGCGTGTCGCCACCTACCTGCACCTCGTCGAGCAAGTTCTTGCCATAAAGCGAGATCGCCAGCCCTTCGAGCGGGGTGTTCCAGGTGATGTTCGCATCGAGGTTCACGACATCCTGAATCCAGCCGAAGTTGCTGTCGGTGTACGCGATCTCGTCGCGGTACTGCAGGTTGGCACGGCTTACCAGCGAACCGGCGCCCAGGTCCATTTCGTGGATCACGCCCACGCCCCAGGTGATATCGGCAACGCGCGGCAAGGCCAGTTCCCGGTCCGCGTCGGTCACGATGCCATCGCCCGAGATATCGAACAGGATCCGGTCGTAATCGGCATCGATGATACCAATGTTCGCGGTGAACAACAGCCCGTCGGACACGCGCATCCGGCTTTCAGCCTCAAAGCCCACGATGGTCGCGTCAGCGGTGTTGAGGATGAACTGGCTTACCCCCGCCGTCGGGCTCGACTGGTTCACTTCACGCTGCATGTTGCCGATCTTGGTCACGTATGCGGCGGCATTGAGTGTAAAGGCGCGGTCGTCGGTCTGGAACTTGCCGCCGATCTCGTAATTGTCGACCTTCTCTTCGTCAAACGAGAAACCGCCCGTCGCCGGGACGACCACCGCTTCGAAAACGGTCGCGTTTGTGACGCGGAAATTGTAGCCGCCCGAACGGTACCCGCGCGTCCAGTGGGCATAGACCTGCCCACGATCGAATTCGTACTGCAGGCCGAGCTTCGGCGACCAGTTGGTCCACTTGTCGTCATCGACGAAACCGTTGTTTTCCGTGGGAATGAACGGATTACGGCCACTGGTCGGGCAGGTTCCGGCAACCACCGAACAGGCCGGGCGCGGACGGATGTAGGTAACGCCGGCGGACTTTTCCTCCTGGCTCCAGCGGATGCCGGCGATCACGCTGAGCGCATCGGTCAGCCCGATCTCGGCATTGGCGAAGGCACCGATGACCTCGTGATCCTGCGCGCCGCCGCCATAGAACGTCAGCGGGCTGAGGGGCGGCAGGTTGCGTACCTCGGTATAGGCGATCGACTGGTCGAAATAGAACCCGCCGACGGTCAGGTCGAAGCCCGGACCCGACACGGCATAGCGCAGCTCGTTCGAGATCTGGTCCTGCACCGTCTCGGTGTTCGAGTGGAACAGGAACGCTGGCAGCGCGTCGATATCGCCGTTGGTGGTGCCCTCGTAATCGCGCCAGCCGAAGATGTTGGTCAGCGTGCCGGGGCCGATGTCGATGTCGGCGCGCAGGCTCGTGGTCCAGATCTTGTTGGCATAGCTGCCGCCATTGTCGATCGAGAAGTCAAAGCTGTCGCGATCGAACCGGCCACGGTTCTGGCCGGCCGGGCCATCGCCGTCGCTCTCGAAATAATCGACCTTGCCCAACAGCGTCAGCGCGCCAAGTCGCGCCTCCAGCGCTCCGCGCAGGATCTTGGTATCGGCCTTGCCGAAATCCTCGCCATCGAACAGATTGGTGAAGTACCCTTCGTCCTTGTTGTAGTACGCGCCCAGCTTGAACAGGAGTGTGTCTTCGACGATCGGGCCAGAGATCACGCCGCTGACGGTGTAGTTCGCACCACCCCGGCCGCCATCGACAAACGGGCCGTCGACCGCGGCGCGAAACTTGCCGCTGAATTCCTCGGTCGGATTGCCGGTGTTGATCAGCACCGCACCGCCGGTAACGTTGCGACCGAATAGCACGCCCTGCGGCCCGCGCAGGATTTCAACGCTGTCGAGATCGAACAGGTCAAACACCACCCCGCCGTTGAAGCCGAGGTAAACCCCGTCGACGAACACGCCCACGGTCGGGTCGATCGATGGAATCGAGCTGTTGATGCCGAGGCCACGGATCGAGAAATTGGCGGTCCCGCGGCTCGTCCCGACCTGGTCGAGTGAAACGCTGGGGGCAGAATAGGTGAGCGACTGGATATCGCGAACCTTAAGGGCTTCCAAACTCTGCGCGTTGAACGCGGTGACGGCAACCGGCACGCTCTGCACGTCTTCGGCATTCTGCGTCTTGGTGCCCGTCACCACGATCACGTCGAAGGCGCCGATAGCGCTACCGTCAGCCGCCTGTTCTTCGGCCCCCGGCTGCGTGGTTGTGTCCTGCGCCAGCGCCACGCCGGGCAACACCGAAAGGCCGACGCCGGCCAATGCCAACGCCCGCAGCGTAAATATGCTCTTCATTCAGCCTCTCCTCCACCGAACTTTACGTGTACGTTAGGCCGCAGCAGCGCCGAAAGTGAATCGGTAATTCCACGAACCGCACAAATTAGCCGTTCACTGTTGCTTTCATGCCTCTTGCCGTTCCTTCACGCGGCGCTCGCTCGCCCCGCTGAGCAGCGCGCGCTCAATCTGTGCAAGTCGTTCGGCGGATGTAACTTTTGCACCCAGCAGGTCGGTCACGTAAAAGGTGTCGACCGCGCGTTCGCCATAATTGGTGACATGCGCGGACTGGACCATCAGCTTGCTTTCGAACAGCGCGCGCGCCAGCCGGTTGAGAAGCGCGGGCCGATCGCGCGCGGCGACTTCGACCACCGTGAATCGGCTGGAGGCATCGTTGTCGAACGAAACCCGCGGCCGCACCTCGAATGCCTGCGAGCGCGTGATCGGCAGCGGGCGCTGGGCGAGTTTGGGAACGAGCTCGATCCGGTTGGCCAGTGCATCACCGATCGCCTTCTCGATCCGGTCGAGCTGCTGCGGCTCCTCGAACGGTCGGCCGTGCGGGTCCTGGACCAGGAAGTTGTCCACCGCCCAGCCCGTGGTGCTGGTGTGGATGCGCGCGTCGATGATGTTTGCGCCGGCAAGGTGGATGCCGCCCGCAATGCGGTAGAACAGGCCCGGATGGTCGGCCGCGATCACCGTCACCAGCGTTGCCCCGCGCGCGGGATAGACCTCGCAATGAACGGACAACTGCGCCTTGCCATCGCGCTCCGCGGCGAACTGGACCAGGTTGAGGGCAATGATGTCGACCGGCTCGGCGATCCAGTAAGCGTCGCCGAACACCGCCGAAAGCTCGTCGACGAGCGCCGCACGGCTGCCCAGCGCTTCGCGCACGGCGTCCTTTTTCGCCGCGACCCGCTCCTTGCGGCCGGTTCGCATGTGCCCGAGCCGCAGCCGCTCCTGCGCGGCATCATAGAGCTCGCCCAGCAATTGCCGCTTCCAGCTGTTCCAGGTGCCCGGCCCGACCGCGCGGATATCGACCGCTGTCAGGATCAGCAGGTGACGCAGCCGATCGAGGCTTTCGACGTGCCCCACGAAATCCTCGATCGTCTTGGGATCGGTGAGGTCGCGCTTGAAAGCGGTCGCGCTCATCAACAAGTGAAAGCGGACCAGCCAGGAAACCAGTTCCGTTTCTTCCTCCGACAGGCCGAAACGGGGGCAGAGCTCCTCGGCCACTGCCGCACCCAGTACCGAATGGTCCCCCCGCCGCCCCTTGGCGATATCGTGCAGCAGCACCGCGACATAGGCGGCGCGGCGTGACTTGACCTTGTGGATCAGGCGGCTGGAGCGCGGATGGTCCTCCGCCAGTTCGCCGCGCTCGATCCGGCTGAGCAGCCCGATTGCGCGGATGGTATGTTCATCGACGGTGTAGTGATGATACATGTCAAACTGCATCTGCGCGTTGACCTTGCCGAAATCGGGCACGAAACGGCCGAACACGTTCGCCTCGTTCATCCAGCGCAGCGCGGTTTCGGGATCGTTGCGACCCGCAAGCAGCTCGATGAACAAGGCGTTGGCGCGCGGATCGCGGCGCACGTTGTCGCGGATCAAGCCCGCGTCGCGATTGGCCTGGCGCATGGTCGCGGGGTGGATTTCCAGCCGTTCCGCCTCCGCCAGCTGGAACACCTCGATCAGGCGGACCGGATCGGCGCGGAACCAGTCGTCGCCGGGCGCCGCGATCTTGCCGCCGAACACGCGGTATCCCTTGAGCATGCGCGGGCGCGCGGTGAACCCGGCGAGGAACCCGCGCCGTTCGCGCCCGTGCGCGAACTGTTCGTCGATATGCGCCAGGAACACGCCGGTGAGGCTGCCCACGCGCTTTGCCTGGAGGAAGTAGAACTGCATGAAGCGCTCGACCGCGCTCTTGCCGGGCCGCTCTGCGAACTTCATCCGCTCGGCGACGGCGCGCTGGAGGTCGAAGGTCAGCCGGTCCTCGGCCCGGCCCGTCAACGTGTGGAGGTGGCACCGCACCGCCAGCATGAAGCCTTCAGCCCGGCGGAAGCTGCGATATTCGCTCTCGCTCAGCAATCCGACGTCGACCAGTTCCGAGGCGCTGCGAACCTTGTGAATATACTTGCCGATCCAGTAGAGCGTCTGGAGATCGCGCAGGCCGCCCTTGCCGTCCTTCACGTTGGGTTCGACGACATAGCGGCTGTCGCCCATGCGCTTGTGCCGGGCGTTGCGTTCGGCAAGCTTCTCGGCCACGAACTGGCGTTCCGTTCCGGTCACGACCTCGGCGCGGAAGCGCGTGCGGACTTCTTCGTAAAGCGCCCGGTCGCCCCACAGATACCGCCCTTCGAGCAAGGCGGTGCGGATGGTCAGGTCGTCCTTGGCCATCCGCACGACATCATCGGGGGTGCGACTTGACTGGCCGACCTTAAGGCCGAGATCCCACAGGTAATAGAGCATCGCCTCGATCACCTGCTCGCACCACGGCGCGCGGCGAGTAGGGGTGAAGAAGGCGATGTCGACATCCGAATGCGGCGCCATTTCGGCCCGGCCGTAGCCGCCGACCGCCATGATCGCGAGCCGCTCGCCCGAACTGCGATTGGCGACGGGGAACACATGGGCCACGACATGATCGTGAATCAACCGCACGATTTGGTCGACCAAAAAGGCGTGCCCGCCCGTGATCTCGTGCCCGGCCGATGGCCGCGCCTCGAGCCGGGTGGCGAGCTCCGCCCGGCCGGCCGCCAGGGCTTCTCGCAGCAAGGCGACGATCTCGCCACGCGCGCGTTCGCCCTTGTCGGCAGCGAGCGCGTCAATGCGTTCGGCGATGACGCGGCGGTCGATGATCGCGCGCTGGCGAGGGATCGGCTGCCGGTTCAAGATGTCTCCGTGATCAGATATGCGATGCGGCGAACTGCTTGCGGACGGTCCGCTTGTCGATCTTCTGCGTGCCGAGGCGCGGCAGCGGCGCATCGGCCTGCCAGATATGTTCGGGCAAGGGAACCTTGAAGGGGGCAAGTTTGGCGGCCATGAACTGGCGCAGGTCGTCAGGGCTCAGGTCTTCGCCCGGCTTGGGGAAGTAGACCACCGCGGGGATTTCGCCGAACCGTTCGTCGGGCAAGCCGAAACAGGAACATTCCGCAATCGCCTCGTGCGCATACATCCCCTCTTCGACCTCGATGCAGGAAATGTTCTCGCCGCCGCGAATGATGATGTCCTTCTTGCGGTCGACGATGAAGACATAGCTGTCCTCGTCGAGATAGCCGAGGTCGCCGGTGCGGAAATAACCGTCGCCGGTGAAGGCCGCCTCGGTCGCCTCGTCGTTTTCCCAGTAGCCCCGGAAGTTGGCGAGGGTCCGGATCGAGATTTCGCCCACTGCGCCTTGTGGCAGCGCATTGCCATCGTCGTCGAGGATGGCGAGATCGACGAGAGGCTGGCTGGCGCGGCCGGTGCTGCCAGGCTTGGCGAGATAGTTCTCGTTGAAATTGCCGCAGCCGACCCCGTTTGTTTCGGTAAGCCCGTATCCCAACAGCGGGAAGCCGTCAGGAAAGGCTTCCTTGATCTTGGTTACGTGATCGACCGGACGCGGCGCACCGCCGGCGGCAAAGCTCTTGCATGCCGACAGGTCGAATTGATCGCGATCGGGGTGGGTGGCGATTTCGTAGCTCATCAGCGGCACGCCGACAAAATAGGTCACCTTCTCCGCTTCCATCAGCCGCATCGCCTCGCGCGCGTCCCACTTGGGCATCAGCACCAGCTTGCGTGCGATGCCATAACTTTGGAGGAACAGCGGCACCTCGCCGGTCACGTGGAACAGCGGCACCGCGATCAGCGCGCAGGGCTGCTGGCTCATGTCCTCGCCACGGCTTTCCATCAGCAGCTTAGCCATCGCCGACTGCGAGATATAGCTGAACACCCCTTGGACCACGCCGCGGTGATCCGACCACGCGCCCTTCGACTGGCCGGTGGAGCCGGACGTGTAGAGTATCGTTGCCAGGTCATCGGGGCCGAGCTGGCCGAGCATGGCCATGGCCGTGTCACCCTCGCCCCAAGTCGCCGCGAGCCCTTCGGAAGGCGGGACGTCATGCGCGAACAGCACCACCTTGGCGCCGTGATCGTGCCCTTCCAGCCGCGCGGCGCGGCCTGCGTCGGCCAGCACCAGTTCGCAGTCCGCCAGCTTGACGCCGTAAGCCAGCTCCTCCCCGGTCCAGAACCCGTTCAGCAGCGTCGCGCAGCCGCCCGCCATGATCGTGCCCATGTAGGCAATGATCCAGTTGGCCGAATTGCGCGCGGCAATGCCCACGCGGTCGCCCTTCTTCACTCCGTGCGTGTTGGCCAGACCCGCCGCAACCTGGCTTGCCGCTTGCCAGCATTCGCCGAAAGTCAACCGCACGTCGCCATCAACCAGGAACGGAACGGCGGCGTGTTCCCTGCAGAAATGCGCGAAGTAATGCGCCAGGCTGGGCGGTGCGTTCTTGAACGCAGGCATCTGGACCCCGTGACGTTCGAATGGTGCGGTCTCGAAAGGCATTCCCGGCTGGGTCAGCTGGGTCATTATGTGTTCGAGCGCATTGTCCAGTTCGGTCGCCATCGCGTCAGTCTCTCCTCTCGGTCCGGCTTTTGCCGTTGGTCGTGGCGATCGCGGGGTTTCGTCGGCCGCCCGGCTATGCCAATAGCCAGGCTTGCGGTCGCCCGCGCGGCGCCAATGCTCGATTTTGTAGGGGGTTCGTCCAGTGCTGTCACTACTCGCCGCCGGAACGCTGGGTGCCGTAGCGGCGGATGCGCCGATCCAGTGGATCGACCTCGGCCTGACCGATGGAATCGACCTGGGGTTCTTCAAGCTGCGCTGGTATTCGCTCGCCTACCTGGCCGGTATCGTGCTGGGCTACTGGCACCTTACGAAAATGATCAAGGCGCCCGGCGCCCCGATGGCGCAGCGGCACGCGGAGGACCTGTTCTTCTATTGCACGCTGGGCATCATTCTGGGCGGGCGCGTGGGCTACGCGCTGTTTTACCGGCCCGAGCTGTTCACCAGCTTCGAAGGGCAGGGTTTCGTAAGCTGGGAACTGCTGCGACTGTGGGACGGCGGGATGAGCTTCCACGGCGGGGTGCTGGGCGTACTGATCGCGATCGCGTGGGTATGCCGCCGGGGCGAGCTCAATTTCCTTCGTGTCGCCGATTACATCGCGGTCTGCGTGCCGTTCGGGATGCTGTTCGGGCGCCTTGCCAATTTCGTGAATGGCGAGCTGTGGGGCCGCGGCCCGACTGACGTGCCCTGGGCCATGGCATTCTGCGACATCCGCCATGGCGCGGGCGAATGCCTGACCAGCGGCATCGCGCGCCATCCCTCGCAGCTCTACCAGGCCGGGCTGGAAGGGCTGGCGCTCATTGTCGTCCTGCTGTGGCTGTTCTGGCGTACACGCGCCCGCTGGCGGCCGGGCCTGCTGGTAGGCGTGTTTACGTTGGGCATGGGGCTGGCCCGTGTGATCAATGAATTCTTCCGCGAGCCGGACGATCACCTTCAGCAATTCGCACGCGATACAGGCCTGTCGATGGGCCAGTGGCTGTCGCTACCGATGATTCTCGTCGGGCTGTTCCTCATCGCCCGCGCGCTGCGTAGGCCCGAACTTGCCGGCGGGGGCCAAGCCGCCCCGGCATGACGCAGGACGCTGCCCCGCTCGGCGATGTCTTCCGCCGGCTGATTCGCACCACCGGCCCGATCTCGCTGGCGCATTACATGGCGGAAGCGAACGCACGCTACTATGGCGCCAGGGATCCACTCGGCACGGCGGGCGATTTCGTCACCGCCCCGGAAATCAGCCAGATGTTCGGCGAACTGATCGGCCTGTGGTTCGCGGACATATGGATCCGTGCGGGGCGGGAAGAGCCGGTGCACTACATCGAACTCGGTCCGGGCCGGGCGACATTGGCGAAGGATGCGTTGCGCGCCGCGGCGCGCTACGGCTTCGAGCCGCAGGTCCATTTCGTCGAAACGTCCGCCCCGCTCAAGGACATGCAACACGACGCGGTCCCGCAGGCCATGTGGCATGACGACCTTTCCAGCGTGCCAATGGACGGACCGATCCTGCTGGTCGCGAATGAATTCCTCGACGCACTGCCGGTGCGGCAATTGGTCCGGACGGCGACAGGATGGCGCGAACGGATGGTCGGGCTCGATGGCGACCGGCTGGCCTTCGTGGCGGGCGGGCAGGCGATGGACAGCGCCGTGCCGCCCGACCGGCGCGAAGCAGCGGAGGGCACGATCCTTGAAACCTCGCCCGCCAGCGCGGCGGTGATTTACGAGGCCGCAGGGCGCCTGGTCCAGCAGGGTGGCGCCGCGCTGTTCATCGACTATGGCCACGCCGAGCCGCGCACCGGCTCGACTTTCCAGGCAGTAGCCGCGCATCGCAAGGTCGATCCCTTCGCCGCCCCCGGCGCGGCCGACCTGACCGCGCACGTCGATTTCGCCACGCTCGCCCGGATCGCCCAGTCCCGCGATGCGCGCCACCTGGGCACGGTGACGCAGGGCGAATGGCTTGAGGCGCTGGGCATAGCAGCCCGCGCGCAGGCGCTGATGGAGCGGGCCCCGCAATACGCCGCTGAAATTGCCCAGGCGCGCGACCGGCTGATCGGAGCAGACGCGATGGGAACGCTGTTCAAGGTCATGGCGCTGGCCGCGCCGCACTGGCCCGATGGCGTAGGCTTTGCCCCGCGCTAGTCCGCCAGCGAAGCGCGCGGGATGACCAGTTCCACTTCGATCCCTTCGGGGCGCCAGCGGCGCTCGATCCGGCCATTGAGTTGGGCCTCGACCGACATCTTGACGAGCCGCGAGCCAAACCCTTCCGAACGCTCCCCCTGCGGCACCGGCGGTCCGCCGCGCTCGCGCCAGCGCACATGGCATTCGCCGCGCGGCGCATCAATCGTTATGCCCAGCGTTATCGTGCCGCTGTCATTGGACAGCGCCCCGTATTTGGCCGCGTTCGTTGCCAGTTCGTGGAACACCAGCGCCAGCGGCGTGGCCGCGCGCGCGCCGATCGGACAGTCCACGCCCTCGATCACAACCCTGCCTTCGCCCGTCGAACGATACGGAGCCATCAATTCTTCAAGCAGGCCAACCATCTGCCGACCCTTGCGACCATCGAGCGGGCGGACGTAATCGTTCGCCCTGCCCAACGCGCGGATCGTGTTCCCAAGTTCTTCGGCCAGTTGCCCCGCATCGCTGACCTGCCGTGCGCGCAACGCGATCAGGACGCCGATCACCGCGAAGATATTCTTGATCCGATGCGATAGCTCGCGCGCGAGCAGATCGCGCTGTTCGGACAGTCGGCGCACTTCGTCAATTTCGGTTATGGTGCCGAACCAGCGCACGATCGTGCCGCTGTC
The DNA here is from genome assembly GCA_964516135.1 of uncultured Erythrobacter sp. Lineage (GTDB taxonomy): Bacteria > Pseudomonadota > Alphaproteobacteria > Sphingomonadales > Sphingomonadaceae > 34-65-8. The sequence continues at coordinate 68,613 of CAZEWN010000005.1, forward strand.
GTCACGCAGCGGCAAGGCCCGGCTCAATACCCAGCGCCAGTCTCCTGTGGCATGGCGCATCCGGAATTCCGTGACAAAGGCATTCCCCGACACAGCCGACGCATACCAGGCGTCAAACGCCGCGTCGGCATCGTCGGGATGAACCAGCGGGCGCCAGTCCTCGGCCGCGCGCGGCCCATCGATCCCGGTATATTCACGCCACCGGGCGTTGAAGAAATCGAACGCGCCCTCTGCCGAACACGACCAGGCGATATCGGGAATATTGTCCGCCAGCATTGCGAACCGGCGGGCGCTGGCATCGCTTTGCGCCCGGCTGTCGAGATCGAGCCGACGTGCATTGAGCCGCTGCATCACCGCCGCCGCAAGAACCTGCAACCCGGTGCGCTGCAGATCGCTCAGGCCCACGATGCGCGGCACCGTGTCGATCACGCAAAGCGAGCCGAGCGGCACGCCTTCGCGCGATACCAGGGGCGCGCCCGCATAAAACCGGATGTGCGGCTCACCCGTCACCAGCGCGAAATCGGCGAATCGCGGATCCTGCGTGGCATCAGGCACGATCATCGGCGCGCTTCCGATCATCGCGTGCGCGCAAAAGCTGGTCGAACGCGGTGTCTCGCAGGCCGTGATACCGGCGCTGGCAAGGAACCGCTGCCGATCCCGCTCGACCAGGCTGATGAGCGCGATCGGCGTTTCACACAGCCGCGCGGCGAAATCGACGATGGCGGCAAGTTCAGGGTCGTTCGCCAGTTCGTCGGGGCCATGCGTGGCCAGGATTCGCAGCCGCTCGTCCTCGTCGCTCGGGCTCGCATCGGGCGGTGATCCGCCGGGCGCTGGGTTGTGTTCTGCCGGGGTCATCGGATCGCGGATCATTCTACGCACGGAACCGATGATTTTCAAACGTTTTGCCGATCGAAGTTAACCTGACCGCAGGCCGGATAGCGCGACCGTTTGCGACACGCGGCACACCCCGCTATGCGCCCCCAAAGATCAGGTTTCAGGAGCAACCATGCGCGCCACCCCGGATTTCGATTTCCAACTTGGCGAAACCGCTGAAATGATACGCGAAAGCGCCGGGCGGTTTGCGGACGAGAAGATCGCCCCGCTCGCCGAGCGGGCAGACCGCGAGGACTGGTTTCCACGCGAATTGTGGCGCCCGATGGGCGAACTGGGCCTGCACGGCGTGACCGTGGAAGAGGAATGGGGAGGCCTTGGCCTGGGCTATCTCGAGCACGTCATCGCGGTCGAGGAAGTGAGCCGCGCCAGCGCAAGCGTCGGCCTCAGCTACGGCGCGCATTCAAACCTGTGCGTCAACCAGATTCGCCGCTGGGGCAATGACGAACAGAAGGCCAAATACCTGCCCAAGCTCGTCTCCGGCGAGCATGTCGGCAGCCTCGCCATGTCCGAAGCGAGCGCGGGTTCCGACGTCGTCTCGATGAAGCTGAAGGCCGAGGCGGTTCAGGGCGGTTACGTCCTCAACGGGACCAAGTTCTGGATTACCAACGCAACCGACGCGGACACGCTGGTGGTCTATGCCAAGACCGGCGACGGGTCGAAGGGCATCACCGCTTTCCTGATCGAGAAGGGCATGCCCGGGTTCGGCATCGGGCAGAAGATCGACAAGATGGGCATGCGCGGTTCGCCCACCGCCGAGCTTGTGTTCGACGATTGCGAGGTGCCGGAAGAAAACGTCATGGGCCCCTTGCACGGCGGGGTCGGCGTGCTGATGAGCGGGCTGGACTACGAGCGCGTGGTGCTCGCCGGATTGCAGCTCGGCATCATGCAGGCGTGCCTCGACACCGTGATCCCCTATGTTCGCGAGCGCCGGCAGTTCGGCAAGCCGATCGGCGCGTTCCAGCTGATCCAGGCCAAGGTCGCCGACATGTACGTCGCGCTGCAATCGGCGCGGGCCTACACCTATGCCGTTGCCAGGAGCTGCGACGCGGGGCAGACGACCCGCTTCGATGCGGCGGGCGCGATCCTGCTGGCGAGCGAGAACGCCTTTCGTGTCGCGGGTGAGGCGGTCCAGGCGCTGGGCGGCGCGGGATATACGAAGGACTGGCCGGTCGAACGCTACCTGCGCGATGCCAAGCTGCTCGACATCGGCGCGGGCACCAACGAGATCAGGCGAATGCTGATCGGTCGCGAACTGATCGGCGCGGCTCATTGAGCGCGGTCGGCCACCGTTAATGAACATGATGACACAGCCCGCGAACGCGCGGGGACGCGTCCGACCGCGGACAACAGGAGAGCTTGCATGAACACCAGCGAAGGCGTCGTCGGCGCATCCGAGACGCTCGCCGCCCCGCCCGAGCGGCAGCGCGGGTTCCTCGGCGCGATCGAGCGCGTCGGCAACCTGCTGCCCGATCCCACGATCATCTTCATCTACCTGATCGTCGTCCTGATGATCGTGTCGGCAATCGGCGCGGCGCTCGGATGGTCGGCCTCGCTTCCCTATCCAGGCGAAACCGCGCCCGAATTTGCGACGCTGGAGAACGGCGTCCTGACTTATACCGCCTCAAGCCTGTTCGCCGAGGCGAACATCGCCCGCCTGCTGGTCGAGATGCCGCGCACCTTTGCCGGGTTCGCGCCGCTTGGCCTTGTCTTGACGATCATGATGGGCGCCGCGGTGGCGGAACGGTCGGGCATGTTCTCGGCGCTGATCCGCCTGTCGCTCAGGAACGCGCACAAGGCGCTGCTGACCCCGATCGTGGCGATCATCGGGATGGTCTCGCACCATGCCTCCGACGCGGCGTATGTCGTGTTCATCCCGCTTGCCGCGATCATCTTCGCCGTCGCCGGGCGCCACCCGCTGGCGGGCCTTGCCGCCGCTTTCGCAGCGGTTTCGGGCGGTTATGCCGGCAACGTGACGCCCGGGCAGATAGACGTGCTGCTGTTCGGCTTCACCCAGGAAGCGGCGCGGATCATCGATCCGGGCTGGACAATGAATCCGCTCGGCAATTGGTACTTCATCCTGGCAATCGTCATCTTCTTTACCCCGATCGTGTGGTTCATCACCGACAAGGTGGTCGAACCGCGCCTGGGCACCTGGAATGGCATCGTCGACGATGAGCTGCGCGCCGATCTCGACAAGAGCGAGGTCACGGCGGACGAACGCAAGGGCCTGCGCCACGCGGGCCTGGTCGCGCTGTTGATGGTCGCGGGCTTCGCCGCGCTGGCGCTGTGGCCAGGCTATACCCCGCTGATCAACGAGGAAGCGGCAGGGACTGCATCGCTCCAGCCGCTCTACGGATCGCTGATCGCGTTCTTCTTCCTGTTGTTCCTCCTCACAGGGGCCGCGTTCGGCCGCGCGGTCGGCAGCGTCAAGGGCGCCGCCGACGTGATGGCGATGATGCAGCACGGCGTGCGAATGATGGCGCCCTATCTGGTGTTCGTGTTCTTCGCCGCGCACTTCGTGGCGATGTTCAACTGGTCGGGCATCGGCCCGATCATCGCGATCAACGGGGCTGGCGCGCTCGCCGAAATGGCCCTGCCCGCGCCGCTGCTGCTGGTGAGCGTGCTGCTCCTGTCCTCGGTGCTCGACCTGTTCATCGGTTCAGCCAGCGCCAAGTGGAGCGCGCTCTCGCCGGTGGTCGTACCGATGTTCATGCTGCTTGGCATCAGTCCGGAAATGACGACTGCCGCCTATCGCATGGGCGACAGCTACACCAACATCATGACCCCGCTGATGAGCTACTTCCCGCTGATCCTGGCCTTCAGCCAGCGCTGGGACCGGACGATGGGCGTCGGCTCGTTGCTGGCGCTGATGCTGCCCTATGCGCTGACCTTCATGGTCGCGGGAATTGCGATGACGGTCGGCTGGGTCGCGCTCGATTTGCCGCTTGGGCCGGGCGCGCAGGTCTATCTGGAAACACCCGTAGGAGCGACGACGCCTTGAGCGCACCGACACTCACGAGCAAGCTCGACCGCGAGAGCGCGGAAGCCAAGGCGCGGTTCGCGCACAACAAGGCGCTCGCTGACGCGCTGCGCGCCAAGGTCGCCGAGGCTGCGCTGGGCGGGCCGGAAAAGCACCGCGAGCGGCATGTCAGCCGCGGCAAGCTGCTGCCGAGGGACCGCGTCGAGCGGCTGCTCGATCCGGGCTCGCCGTTTCTCGAGATCGGCCAGCTCGCGGCGAACGGGATGTACGAGGGCGATGTTGCGGGCGCCTCGATGATCTGCGGCATAGGGCGTGTGTCAGGACGGCAGGTGATGATCGTCGCCAACGACCCGACGGTGAAGGGCGGCAGCTACTACCCGATGACGGTAAAAAAGCACCTGCGCGCGCAGGAGATCGCGACCGAGAACCGCTTGCCCTGCGTGTACCTCGTCGACAGCGGCGGGGCCAACCTGCCCTATCAGGCCGAGGTGTTCCCCGATCGCGACCATTTCGGGCGCATCTTCTTCAACCAGGCCAACATGTCTGCGCTCGGCATCCCGCAGATCGCCTGCGTGATGGGGAGCTGCACCGCGGGCGGCGCCTATGTGCCCGCGATGTCCGACGAGACTGTCATCGTGCGCGAACAGGGGACCATCTTCCTCGCCGGGCCGCCGCTGGTGAAGGCCGCGACGGGTGAGGAGATCAGCGCCGAGGATCTGGGCGGCGGCGACCTCCATGCGCGCAAGTCCGGCGTGGTCGATCACCTGGCCGAGAACGACGAGCACGCCCTCACCATCGTGCGCGACATCGTCAGCCACCTTGGCGCGAACACCGGCGCGGCGAAAGACGTGGCGCTCAAGGACCCACGCTCGCCCAAATTCGACGCGGACGACCTCTACGCACTCATCCCCGATGACGTGCGCGCGCCCTACGACGTGCACGAGGTGATCGCGCGGATCGTCGACGGGAGCGAGTTCCACGAGTTCAAGGCGCTGTACGGGTCCACGCTCGTCTGCGGGTTCGCGCATATCTGGGGGATGCCGGTGGCAATCCTCGCCAACAACGGCGTGCTGTTCAGCGAGAGCGCGGTCAAGGGCGCGCACTTCATCGAGCTCGCCTGCCAGCGGCGCATCCCGCTGCTGTTTCTCCAGAACATCAGCGGCTTCATGGTCGGCGGCAAGTACGAGGCGGAAGGCATCGCCAAGCACGGCGCGAAGCTGGTCACTGCGGTGGCGACCGCCACCGTGCCCAAGATCACCGTGGTGATCGGCGGCAGCTTCGGCGCGGGCAATTACGGCATGTGCGGGCGCGCCTATTCCCCGCGCTTCCTGTTCACCTGGCCCAATGCGCGAATATCCGTGATGGGCGGCGAGCAGGCTGCCAGCGTACTGGCCACGGTCCACCGCGACGCGGACAGCTGGACGCCGGAACAGGCCGAGGCATTCAAGGCGCCCATCAGGCAGAAGTACGAGGACGAGGGCAACCCCTACTACGCCACCGCCCGCCTGTGGGATGACGGCGTGATCGACCCGGTCCAGACCCGCGACGTGCTGGGCCTGGCCTTTGCCGCGACGCTCGAGGCACCAATCGCTGAACGGCCCGCATTCGGGGTATTCCGGATGTAGCGCCCGTTCCCGCGCGGCTTTACCTATGTTAAGGGCCGCGCTGGAGGGGCCCCTTGGCGCAAGACGTTTCCGCACGACCAACCCTCCTCTCACGCCTCGTGCGGCGCATCGTCCTTGCCATCTATCGGTTGAAGGGCTGGCGGCTCGATGGCTCCCATCCGGGGGTGGCGAAGTTCGTCATCACCGGGGCGCCGCATACAACCAACTGGGACTTCGTGTTTTTCCTTGGCGCCACCAATGCGCTCGGGATCGCGCCCAGCTTCATGGGCAAGAACACGCTGTTCAAATGGCCGATGACGCGGTTCATGCATGACATGGGCGGCATCTCGGTCGACCGTTCGCGCAGGGGCGCGAACTACGTCGAGCAGGTCGCGGCTGAATTCATCGCACGCGATGAATTGGCCCTGGTCGTCGCGCCGGAGGGCTCGCGCAGCTCGAGCGGCGAATGGCGGTCGGGCTTCTATCACATCGCGCAGATGGCCGGCGTTCCGATCGTACCCGCCTGGGTCAATCACCGAACCATGCGCGGGGGGATCGGTCCGGCGATCTGGCCGACCGGCGACTACCGCGCCGATCTCGCCCGGATCGCAGCGTTCTATCGCTCGGTCATGCCTGAACATCCGCGTTTCATCGCCCTGGAAGCGACCACGCGCACGGTCACCGAGATGCGCGATGATTGATGCACTGCTGCTCAATGCCGCCGTGCTGATCGTGTTGGTGGTGGTCCAGTGGGCGATTTCCGTGCGGATCGGCGATGTCTCGTTCATCGACGCGTTCTGGGGCGCGGGAATGGCGGTGATGGCGCTGCTGGCGTGGCTGCAACTGGCCGAACCTGGCGCGCTGGCGACACTGATCTTGGCAATCACCGCCGCCTGGGGCCTGCGACTTGGCATTCACTTGCTGGGGCGCTGGCGCCGCCATGGCGAGGACCCGCGCTATGCCCGCATTCTCAAGAAGGATCGCGAACGCGGCACCTTCGCCCGCGCGGCACTGGCGCGGGTGTGGCTGCCACAGGCAGTGCTGCTGTTCCTGGTTTCCAGCCCGGCGCAGGTCGGCATTCTTGCCAATGCAGCAGCCGCGCCGCGTTTGGACGTCGTTTTGGTTGGCCTCGCCCTATACTTCTTGGGGGTATTTTTCGAGTGGGTCGGCGACTGGCAGCTTGCCCGGTTCAAGGCCGATCCAGCCAATGACGGACGCGTGCTCGACACCGGGCTGTGGCGCTATACCAGGCACCCGAACTACTTCGGCGATGCGGCCGCGTGGTGGGGCATCTGGCTCACCTGCGCCGCGACGGGCTGGGAATACGCGGCCTACACCGTGGCCGGGCCACTGTTCCTGACCTTCACGCTGACCAGGTGGTCCGGCGCAGCCCTGCTGGAGGCCGGGATGAGCAAAAAGCGCGGCGCCGCCTACGCCGATTACATTGCACGCACTTCGGCATTCCTGCCCTGGCCACCGCGCAAATCGCGCTAGCCGCTTCATTTCCCTTCAACCGGTGCCCTCGGCGCACTAGATTGCGCAGCGCGACGCTCCGGAGGAAACCATGATCGCGGCCGACAAGGACGCCTTGAGGGACGAATTGACCGAACGTGCGATGGACCTAATCGCGCGCACCGGAGCGCGGATCGGCAAGGCCGACCTCGTCGCGGACACGCGCCTGTCGCGGGCGCGCATCGACGCGATCTTCCCCGAAGACGACGACCTGTTCGATGCCATCGTCGCGCACTGGTACGCGCACGACATCGCGGTGATGGAGGACGTGATCGCATCGACGCTGCCAATCCGGCGCAAGTTCTACGAATTCTTCGCCCGCCGTTTCACCCGCGAGCGTGAACGCTACCGCGAGGACCCGGCGCTGTTTGCACTCTATGTCGAGCTCGGAACGGAGAAATTCGAAAACGTGCGCGGCTATATCGACCTCGCTGATCACTACCTCAGTGAATTGATCGCGCAGGCGCAGCACGAGGGGTTCTTTCCCAGCCTCGGCATTGATCGCGCGCTGACGCTGATCAACCAGATGGTCGTCTGCTACACCTCGCCCCAGCTCATGCTTATCCTCGAGGAACGGCTGGCCGAGGACAAGCTCGCCGCAATCATCGACACGCTGTTCGATGGCCTGGCTGGCGGCGATCGCGGCGCCGCCGGGGTGAAGGGCCTGCGCGCAGCCTCCTGATCGTTACTTGAGCTCGGCAATACGCCCGAGCGCGGGCAGCTGCCGCACCGGCACGGCCGTAAGGTAAGCCTCGAACGCGTCCAGGTCGACCGGACCAGTGGCCGCGTCGGTCCCCTGGTTGAACATGGTGAAACCATCGCCACCCGCCGCGAGAAAGCTGTTCATGGTCACGCGGTAACTGCGCGCCGGGTCGATCGCCTGGCCATTCACGCTCGCGCTTACCACCCGGCTGCCGACCGGGCGGCGCAGGTCCCAGGTCATGGCGAAACCTTCCGAAGCGCTGAAGGTCTGGACAAACCCATCGCCGTCGAATTGCTGTTCGAGCAGCGCGAGGAGCTGCGCGCCGGTGAAAGTCTTGGTCACCAACGTGTTGCCGAAGGGCTGAATCGCGTAGATCGCGCCATACGTCACCGTGCCATCGGCACGCGGCGACAGGGCGGCGCGAATGCCGCCGGTGTTCATGAATGCGATCTCGGCCCCGGCATCGCGCGTGGCGAAAAGTTGCGCGTCGGCAATCAGATTGCCCAGCGCCGATTCCTCGGTCGAGCCACCTTTCTCCGCCGCGCCCGAGACCCGCCCGACCGGCCGTTCCGAAGCCTCGCGCGCTGCCTCGACATAGCGCGCGACGTAGGCGGTCACCTCGGGGTTGGGCGCGACTTGGGCATAACGCGCATTGGGCGCGGCCGCATTGCCGGCGCGGTCCGTGCCGACGCTCTGGACGACGCGATTGTCGGCGGTGACCGACACCACCCGGTCCTTCGCCGGATCGATCGTCAACGTAATATCGGTCAGAAGCGATCCACCATAGCCCGCGCTCGTGACCAGGAATTTACGCGCGGGGTCGATGCCTGAAAAATCGCACACGTAGGCGCGGTGGGTGTGGCCCGAAATGACGTGATCGACGCGAGGATTGACCCGTTTGAGGATGTCGATCAGCGGGCCGGCCACCCCGCCGCACGACTTGTCGTTATAGCCAACCTCAGTCTGGAGACCCTGGTGAACCGACACGATGATTGCGTCGACGCCCTCACGCTCCAGTTCTGCGACCGCGCGGTTGATGGCGTTGGCCTCGTCGCCAAAAGTCAGCCCTTCGATCCCGGTCGGGGTAACGAGCGAAGGCGTGTCCTTGAGGGTCAGCCCGATCACGCCGACCGAAACCGCGCTGGCGCCTTCACCGAAGCGTTTGATGCCATAGGCAGGGAACAGCGTGGTGCCATCGGGCATGACCACATTGGCCGCGAGAAAACGAAAACGTGCACCCGGATATGGGTTCTCCACCGCGCAGGGTTCGCGCATGGTGAGCTTCTCGCACCCACCCTGCTGGATGCGTACAAGCTCGCGCCAGCCGCGGTCGAATTCGTGGTTGCCGACCGCGTTGAAGTCGAGCCCGATGCGATTCATCGCGCCGATCGCGGGCTCGTCGAGGAAGATCGAGGACACCAGCGGGCTGCCGCCGATAAGGTCGCCGGCAGCGATCACCAGCGTGTTGGCGGCATCGCCCTTAACCTCCGCCACCGCGCTCGCGAGCCAGGCAGCGCCACCGGCATAGACGTCGTGTTCGCTCCCGTCGGCTTCCACCAAGCGGACAGGGCGCGTCAGCGGCTCGAGATTACCGTGGAAGTCGTTAAGGCCGACGACCTTGACCGTGACCAGCGCGGGGGCGGCAGCCTCGCGCGGAGGCGTGACGCAGGCGGCAAGCGGCAGGGTGAGAGCGGCGGTAAGGAGGAGGAGGCGAACCATGCGGTCCGCGATGCAAGGCCAATGCGGCAATGTAAAGACTGGCTACAACGCTTGCGCCGCCGCGTGCGCGCTCGCCCACGCCCACTGGAAGTTGTAGCCGCCGAGCCAGCCGGTCACGTCGACCGCCTCGCCGATGGCGTGCAGGCCGGGGACGCGTTTTGCCTCCATCGTCTGGCTGGATATTTCGGCCGTGCTGATCCCGCCCGCAGTCACCTCGGCCTTGGCGAAGCCTTCGGTGCCGTTGGGGCGGAAGATCCAGTGCGCCAGCCGCGCCTCCGCCGCGCGCAAAGCCTTGTCGCCCGCATTGCCCAGGTCGCCCGCCACGTCGATCCGGTCGGCCAGCGTGTCGGCCAGCCGCTGCGGCAATGCCTCGCGCAGCAGCGCGCGCGCCGTCGTGCGCGGGGTGGCGCGCTTGGCTGCAAGCAGCCAGCCCCCGGCCTGGTCCGGGAGGAAATCGATTGCGACCTCTTCGCCATGGCGCCAGTAGGAACTGGCCTGCAGGATCGCCGGGCCGGACAACCCCCGATGGGTGAAAAGCGCCGCCTCGCGGAACGTCGCCGTGCCCGCGCGCGCCTCGATTTCGGCCGACACGCCCGAAAGGTCGCGGAACAGAACGTCCTCGCCACCCAGCGTCAGCGGCACCAATGCGGGGCGCGGCTCGACCACCTTCAATCCAAACTGCCGCGCGAGGCGGTAAGCGAAATCGCTTGCGCCCATTTTCGGGATCGAGGGGCCGCCGGTCGCAATCACCAGCCGGCGCGCGGCATGGGTTGCCCCATTGGCGGTGACCACGAAACCACTGCCGCTCTGCCCAACGTCCGTCACATCCTGCCCGGTCAGCACCTCGACCCCGCCCTTCGCGCACTCCGCCAGCAGCATCGCGACGATCTGCCTGGAGCTGCCATCGCAGAACAGCTGTCCCAGCGTCTTTTCGTGCCAGGCGATGCCATGCGCCTCGACCAGGTCGAGGAAATCACGCGGGGTGTAGCGGGCCAGCGCGGACTTGGCGAAATGCGGATTGGCCGAGAGGTAGTTGGCGGGGCCCGCGTTCACGTTGGTAAAGTTGCATCGTCCGCCGCCGGAAATGAGGATTTTCTTGCCGACTGTCTGGGCGCGTTCCAACACCATCACGCGCCGTCCGCGCTGCCCCGCCAGCGCTGCGCAGAACAGCCCGGCGGCTCCGCCGCCGAGCACGATCACATCAAGCCCGTTCACCGCCGCCAGCCACTGGGGCCACCCTCTTCACGCAGGGCATGGCGCAGGCTCGCGCCGATCATCAGCCCGGACGCAAGCACGATCAGCCCGGCCCAGACCCAGTAGGGCAACCACAGCGCCTCTTGCATCGCGCCCGTGTCGGACAGCATCGGGATGCCGCCAATCGATCCGCTGTAGGAAAACAAGTAGTCCAGGTCGCGGAACATCGAAAGCGCGGCCAGCACGCCCAGGAACTGGAGCGTGAAGCTCTGCGCCCACGGCTTGCCACGCAGCGCAACGTAGGCGAGCGCCGCCGACACCAGTGGCAAGACAACCAGCCCGACCGCGCTTCGCACCCAGATCAGCACCGAAACCGCGATGATCCCGGCGAGCGCCAGCAGCGCCGGGCGCCAGCGTTCATGGCGCCCGCTGGCGAGGATCAGGAGCGAACCCGCGAAGCTCGGCCCTAAGGGGCCGCCGGCGGCGACCAATGCCGTGGTCAGTGCCCCAGGTGGCTCGGCGTAGCTCGATTCGGCGACACCTGAACCATCGGGATAGATGATCAGCCGCTCGAAGCCGTGGCCCAGCAGCAGGCTGACAAGGCCGTGGCCCATCTCGTGGAACCAAGTGGTCAGGATGACGAACGGGTAAAGCAGATAATTGCCCAGCGGCAGCTGCGGCACCGCCGTGATCAGCGCGCCCGCCAGGATCAGTCGGCCGACCTGTTCCTGCTGCGTCGCGGGCCGCGCGTGCCAGCTCATGCCGGGGTGACCGGCACGGGCAGTCCACGCTGTTCGCGCAGGATCGCCCAGCTTGCGATGAACAGGCCGGCGACCAGCGGCCCGACCACGATCCCCGCCAGCCCCATTGCCGCGATCCCGCCCAGCGTCGTAACCAAAATCACCCAATCGGGAATGCCCGTGTCGCGCCCGACCAGCATCGGCCGCAGCAGGTTGTCGGCAAGCCCGATCACCGCCACGCCCGAAACGATCACGGCGATCCCCTGCCACACGGCTCCCGTCGCCAGCAGCCAGATCGCGACCGGCGCCCAGATCAGCGCGGGGCCCACCGCAGGCAGCAGCGAGACGATCGCCATCAGCACCCCGAACAGCAGCGCCGAGGGGACACCGGCGATCCAGAACGTGATCGCGCCGAGGGCGCCCTGGACCAGCCCGACGACCACCGAACCCTTGATGGTGGCGCGTACGATAGCCAGAAACCGCTCGCCCAGTTGCTCCGCCGTGGCGCGGTCCATCGGCAGGTGATCGAGCACCGCAGGACCAATCCGCGCCCCATCGCGCAAAAGGAAATAGGTGACATAGAGGCCAACGCCAAACGCGAGCACGAAGCCCAGCGCATTGCCCCCGATCGCCACCGCCTGCGCCGCGATCAGGCCGGCCGACTGGCTGACGAATTCCGTCACCCGCGCCTGCAATGCCGGCAGGTTCTGATACCCGGCTTCGTCGACCGCCTCGCGAATATTGGAAGGCAGCGCGTCATGCACCTGGTCGAACCATTGCGCGACGTCGACACGCCCTTCCTGAAATGCGACGACTACCCCCGCCGCTTCCTCCACCACCATGCTGCCGATTACCAGTGTCGGCAGGATGACAGCGAACATGATGATCAGCAGCGTGGCGATCGCTGCCTCGTTGGGCCTGCCGGGGCGGCGCAGCAGGATCCGCTGGAACAGCGGCTGGAACATGATCGCCGCCAGCGTGGCCCACAGCAGCGCGCCGACAAATGGCCAGGCGACCAGCGCCAGCGCCAGTGTGACCAGCGCGAGAAAGAGGTAGAAACCACCCTGTTCGAGCGTCGATTTGCGCGGCGTTTCAACCGGGTCGGGCGATTGCGTGTCCATCACATCGCCCCATAGGCGAGCACCGCCGCAAGCGCCAACGCCGGAATTGCCCTCAGGCGGACCGCGATCACCGGGAACGAGGCCGCCCACCACCGGGGATGGCCGTCATGCCAGCGCTGCGACGCCGCCAAAACCCGCGCGCCCGCGTTCCGGCGCGATTGCCGTGACCGGGACGACCAACGCCAGCCGCGTCCCCGCCCGGATGGGGACGAGAGCCGCAGCCTCGATCAAACGTCGAGGTTCGCCACATTGAGCGCATTGTCCTGGATGAACTCGCGGCGCGGCTCGACCACGTCGCCCATCAGGCGCGTAAAGATTTCGTCGGTCACATCGGCATCCTCGACCTTGACCTGGAGCAGGGCGCGGTTTTCCGGATCGAGCGTGGTTTCCCACAGCTGTTCCGCGTTCATTTCGCCCAGTCCCTTGTAGCGCTGAACCGACAGGCCCTTGCGCCCCGTGGCAAGAACCGCGTCGAGCAGTTCGGTCGGGCGAGTGATTGCGCCTTCCCGGGGTGCGACGACAGTCTCCTCCTCGCCGTCGGCGGTATCGGATTCGGTTTCGGCGGGAGCCTCCGCCAGCCGCGACAGGCGCGCGGGACGGGCGTAGGTCTCGGCGTTCTCGGCGGCGAGGCGGTGAAGCTTGCGCGCCTCGGCGCTCGTCAGGAACGCGGCCTCGATATCGTGGACGTCGGTGACACCGCGCCAAAGTCGCTCGAACCGCGCCACGCCATCATCGCGCAGATGCGCCGACCACTGCGCCTCCTCGTCGCCCATGGCCAGGCGGCTGGCGGCCAGGTCGAGCGCGGCGGGCCGGTTGTCGCCGATGTCGGGATCGAGCGCGCCCGCGAGCGCCATCTGCTCGATGATCGCGGCGTTGTACTTACGCGGCACGAAGGCGAGCAGGTTCCGGAGGCGCAGCGCGTGTTCGACCAGCGCGCGCAAATCCTCGCCCGAACGCGATCCGCCCGCCGCCTCGAACACCCGGCCCTGCAAGCCCGCGTCGACAAGGTAGCGATCGAGCGCGGCCTGATCCTTCAGATAGACCTCGCTGCGCCCCTTGGCGACCTTGTAGAGCGGCGGCTGCGCGATGAAGAGGTGACCCGCCTTCACGATTTCCGGCATCTGCCGGTGGAAGAAGGTCAACAGCAGCGTGCGGATATGCGCGCCGTCGACATCGGCGTCGGTCATGATCACGATCTTGTGATAACGCAGCTTGTCGAGGTTGAATTCATCACGCAGCCCAGTGCCCATCGCCTGGATCAGCGTGCCAACTTCCTTTGAAGAGATGATCCGGTCGGTCCGCGCGCGCTCCACATTCAGGATCTTGCCCTTCAGCGGCAGAATCGCCTGGATCTTGCGGTCGCGGCCCTGCTTGGCGCTGCCGCCCGCCGAATCACCCTCGACCAGAAACAGTTCGCACTTGCTGGCGTCGCGTTCCTGGCAATCGGCCAGCTTGCCGGGCAGGCTGGCAATGCTCATCGCGCCCTTGCGGCTCATCTCGCGCGCGCGCCGGGCCGCTTCGCGCGCGGCGGCGGCGTCGATCACCTTCTGGATGATCGCCTTGGCGTGGGCCGGGTTTTCCTCCAGCCATTCGCCCATCTTGTCGCCCATCAGCGATTCGAGCGGCTGGCGAACCTCGGAGCTGACCAGCTTGTCCTTGGTCTGGCTGGAGAACTTGGGGTCGGGCAGCTTGACCGAGACGATCGCGGTCAGCCCTTCGCGCATGTCCTCACCGCTGAGGCTGACCTTTTCCTTCTTCATCAGGCCTGAGGAGCTGGCGTAATTGTTCAGCGTACGGGTCAGCGCGGCGCGGAACGCTGCAAGGTGCGTGCCGCCGTCGCGCTGGGGGATGTTGTTGGTGAAGGTGAGGACGTTCTCGTAATAGCTGTCGTTCCATTCCAGCGCGACATCGATGCCGATCCCGTCCTTCTCGGCACTGACCGAGATCGGCTCGGGCACCAGCGGAACCTTGTTACGGTCCAGATACTTCACGAACGCCGCGATCCCGCCCTCGTAGTAAAGGTCGTGCTCTGCCACTTCCTCGTGCCGCCGGTCGCGCAGCTTGATCCGCACGCCAGAATTCAGGAACGCCAGCTCGCGATAACGGTGCTCGAGCTTGTCGAAATCGAACTCGGTCACGTTCTTGAACGTGTCGGTCGAGGGCAGGAACTTGACCCGGGTGCCGTTGCGCTCGCGCCCGGCGGGGCCCTTGACCACGAGCGGGGCAACCGCATCGCCATGCTCGAAGCGCATCCAGTGCTCCTTGCCGTCGCGCCAGATGGTCAGCTCCAGCCATTCCGACAGCGCGTTGACGACTGAAACACCCACGCCGTGAAGGCCGCCCGACACCTTGTAGGCGTTGTCGTCGCTGGTATTCTCGAACTTACCCCCTGCGTGAAGCTGGGTCATGATGACTTCTGCCGCGGAAACGCCCTCCTCGGCGTGCATGTCGACCGGGATGCCGCGCCCGTTGTCCTCGACCGAGACCGAGCCATCGGGGTTCAGCTCGATCAGCACCAGGTCGCAATGGCCGGCCAGCGCCTCGTCGATGGCGTTGTCGCTGACCTCGAACACCATGTGGTGCAGGCCCGATCCGTCGTCGGTGTCGCCGATGTACATGCCGGGGCGCTTGCGAACCGCGTCGAGGCCCTTGAGGACCTTGATCGAATCGGCGCCGTATTCGCCGGAAATAGGGGATTTTGCGGCCTGTTCGCCCGCGCCATTCTGGGTGTTCTCGTCCATGCCGATTATATAGGCGCGCGCGGGGGCAAAGCCAAAGATTTCGGCCCCGTTTTCCCCATCGTCGCGCGGCGTGGAACCTGCCGTCGCGCCAACGCGTTTTCGCCGCAGGAGAGGCCCTGCCATGCGTTGTCCGCTTGTAGCCCTGTCGCTCGCGCTTGCCGCTTGCGCGGATTTTCCCCGTGACGCGGCGGCAACGCAGGACCGCATCCGTGCCGACGGCGTGATCCGGGTGGGCATGGTGGAGGGCGCGGCAGCCGATCCGGCCAGCGAGGCAGTGCTGGCCCGGGTTAGCTCCGAAATGGACGCGCGGATACAACGCTTGCCCGGGCATGGCGAGGCTTTGCTCGAGGGGCTGGCGACCGGTGAGTACGATCTGGTCTACGGCCATTTCGCCGACAGTTCCCCCTGGGCGACGAGGGTGCACTTCGGGACACCGCCGGGCGGTCCAGACCAGCCGCCGGCGTCGCTGCCGTTGCCCCGGTTCGCCTTCCGGATGGGCGAGAACGGCTGGATTGCCCAGGTCGAGCGCGCCGCTCCATGACCGGCATCCCCGCCCCGATCGCCAAACCGTTCGCGCGCGCGCGGCGGCTCGAATGGTGGACGCTGTTCTGGATGAGCACGGTCGTTGCCGCGATGTATTTCACCATGGGATCGAGCCAGGCGATGAAGTCGGCGCTGATCGAGGACGTGCTCAGCCTCGTACCGGCGGTGACATGGCTTATAGCGGCGCGGCTCGAGCCAAGGGAGCCCACCGCGAAGTATCCGTTCGGGCTGGTTCGGGTGAACAGCCTTGCCTTCCTGGTGTCGGCGGTCGCGCTGACGTTGGTCGGCGGCTTTCTGTTCTACGAAGGCGCGCACACCTTGATCGCGCAGGAACATCCGACCGTGCCGCCGGTGGATCTGTTCGGACAGGACATCTGGCTCGGCTGGCTGATGATCGCCGCGCTAGCCTATTCGGTGGTTGTGCCGATGACGCTGGGCCGGATGAAGCTGCCGATCGCGCAAACCCTGCGTGACAAGGTGCTCCATACCGACGCACTGATGCAGAAGGCGGACTGGCAGACCGGACTTGCGGGCATTCTCGGGATCGTGGGCATCGGGTTCGGGCTGTGGTGGGCCGATAGCGCCGCGGCGCTGTTTATCGCGGTCTCGATCCTCAAGGACGGGTTCGACAACATCCGCACTGCCGCGGCGGAACTGCTCGATGGCACTCCGCGCGAACTCGAAGGCTCGGATGTGTCGCAAGAGGCGCGGCGGCTGGAACAGCACCTGCGCGAGCGCTGGCCCGGCGCGGCGGTGCGGACACGCGAATCGGGCCGTTACATCTTCGCCACGGTCGAAGGGGTCGAGCCCCCGGCCACGATCCCGCCAGCCGCCGAACTGATGGGGGATGACCCCGCCTGGCGACTTGGCCGGGTCGATTTCGCCCCGCCAGGCGCAAACGAGGTGCCTTAGACAAACGGCACGGGCGCGCTGTCTGGACGCGGCCGCCGCGCCCCGCTAGCGCGCTCGGGCATGGAACCGAACCCTCATTCCGATACCATCCTGATCGTCGATTTCGGCAGCCAGGTGACCCAGCTGATTGCCCGGCGCGTGCGCGAGGCGGGGGTGTATTGCGAGATTGCGTCCTTTACACAGGCCGAGGACGCTTTTCGCCGGATGCGTCCGCGCGGGGTGATCCTGTCAGGCTCGCCCGCGGGGGTGCCAGAAGACGGGTCGCCGCGCGCGCCTGGAATGCTGTTCGACGCCGGGGTGCCGATCCTGGGCATCTGCTACGGCCAGCAGGTGATGAGCCACCAGCTCGGCGGCAAGGTCGAGACTGGCCGCGATGGCGAATGGGACGGCGAATTCGGCCGCGCGTTCCTGACCGTGACTGAACCGTGCGCGCTGTTCGACGGGCTGTGGCAGGTCGGTGAACGGCACCAGGTGTGGATGAGCCACGGCGACAAGGTCACCAAGTTCGCTCCCGGCTTCAAGATCGTCGCGGTCAGCGATGGTGCACCTTTCGCGGTAATCGCGGACGAGGAGCGCCGCTTCTACGGCACCCAGTTCCACCCCGAAGTCGCGCACACGCCGGACGGCGGCAAGCTGATCGCCAATTTCGTCCATCGGGTTTGCGGCTGCGCGGGCGACTGGACGATGGCGGCTTACCGCGACACCAAGGTCGCGGAAATCCGCCAGCAGGTTGGTTCCGGCCGGGTCATCTGCGGGCTTTCAGGCGGCGTCGACAGTTCGGTCGCCGCAATCCTGATTCACGAGGCGATCGGGGATCAGCTCACCTGTGTGTTCGTCGACCACGGGCTGCTGCGCCTCAACGAACGCGAGCAGGTCGAGAGCCTGTTCCGCGACCATTACAACATTCCGCTGGTGGTGGTTGATGCCGAAGAACGCTTCATGCGCGGGCTTGCCGGGGTCACCGACCCCGAGGCGAAGCGCAAGTTCATCGGCGCCGAATTCATCGCCGTTTTCGAGGAGGAAGCCGCCAAGCTGGGCGGTGCCGATTTCCTGGCCCAGGGCACGCTCTACCCCGACGTGATCGAAAGCGTCAGCTTCACCGGCGGGCCATCGGTCACGATCAAGAGCCACCACAATGTCGGCGGCCTGCCCGAACGCATGAACATGAAGCTGGTCGAACCCTTGCGCGAACTGTTCAAGGACGAAGTGCGCGTGCTGGGCCGCGAGCTGGGCCTCAACGACCTGTTCGTCGGCCGCCACCCCTTCCCCGGGCCCGGCCTGGCGATCCGCATTCCGGGTGAAGTGACCAAGGAACGTTGCGACATCCTGAGGAAGGCCGACGCGGTCTATCTCGAGGAGATCCGCAATGCCGGGCTTTACGATGCTATCTGGCAGGCGTTCGCCGTGCTGCTTCCCGTGCGTACGGTCGGCGTCATGGGCGATTATCGCACGTATGACAGCGTCTGCGCCCTGCGCGCGGTCACCAGCGTCGATGGCATGACCGCCGATATCTATCCCTTCGATGCCGCGTTCTTGAGCCGCGTCGCGACCCGCATCATCAACGAGGTGAAGGGCATCAACCGCGTGGTCTACGACTACACCAGCAAGCCGCCCGGCACGATCGAGTGGGAATAGGTCGCCCCTAGACCACCATGCAAACGGTCTTGGTCTCGAGATAGGCGTCGAGCGCCTCCCGCCCGGAATCGCGCCCCCACCCCGATTGTTTCATGCCGCCAATCGGCAATGTGGCATCATACATGGCATGTGAATTGACCCAGACGGTGCCGGCTCGCAGTGCGCGCGTGAACTGGTGGGCGGTGGAAAGCGACTGGGTCCACACCCCTGCGGCAAGGCCGTAATCGCTGTCGTTGGCTTCGGCGATCACGTCGGCGGGGTCGTCGAATGCTTGCGCCACCAGCACTGGTCCGAACACTTCCTCGCGCACGATTTCCATCGCTGGCCGCACGCCGGTGAGGACGGTCGGCGCCACGAACGCGCCGCTGCCTTCACCCAGGCCGCCGACCGGCGTCGCACCATCGGCCACCGCTCGTTCGAGGAAGGCGTTGACCCGCCCGGCGTGCTTGGCCGAAACCAGCGGCCCAAGGGTCGTGGCCGGATCGAGCCCGTGCCCGCGCGTCAGACCACTGGCATGGGCGGCGACACCTTCCACCAGCCGGTCGAAAATTTTCCGGTGGGCATAGACGCGCGAACCCGCGATGCAGACCTGCCCACCGTTGAAGAAGATTGCATTGGCGACGCCGGGAATGGCGGCCTCAAGATCGGCATCCTCGCACACGATGACCGGCGACTTGCCGCCCAGTTCCAGGCTGACTTTCTTCAGATTGCCCTTGGCGGCATCGAGGATCGCCCGGCCAGTCGCGGTGGAACCGGTAAAGGCAATCTTGTCGACATCGCGATGCTCGGCGAGCGCGCGGCCCGCCTCCGCACCATATCCGGTGACGAGATTGATCACGCCCTTGGGCAGGCCCGCCTCATGCATCAGCTCGACCAGCCGGATCGCGGTAAGCGAAGTGTCCTCGGCCGGTTTCAGCACCACCGTGCAGCCCGCCGCGAGCGCGGGCGCGAGCTTCATCGCGGTCAGCACGAGCGGCGAATTCCACGGCACGATCGCGCCCACCACGCCGACCGGCTCTCGCACGGTGTAGGCGTGGATCGATTTGCCTTCGGGCGCATATCCGATCGAGGTTGGGATCGTCGCCCCCTCGATCAGCTGCGCCTGCCCGCCAAAGAACCGGAACTGCGCGACCGCGCCGGGAATTTCGGCCCACCGCCCGACGAACAACGGCTTGCCCTGGTCGAGCGTTTCCAGCTCGGCCAGTTCGTCGATGTTGGCCTCGATCAGATCGGCGATCTTCCACAGGAGCTGGCTGCGCGCCATCGGCAGCATGGTTGACCAGCCCGCGAAGGCGCGGCGCGCGGCCGCGACGGCCCGGTCGACATCCCCGGCCTGCCCGCGCGCGATCTCAGCGGTGGTTTCGCCGGTCGCCGGATCGACGGTCGCGAACACCCCGCTCCCTGCCGCCTCGCTCCACTCACCGTCGATGAACAGTCCGAACCGCTGGCGGTCGATAAATCCTTGCGCGGCGGGCGAAAGCTTTGGGCGGGTTATCTGCATCTCGTGGTCCTGGTCAGACCGGCGCCGTGGCCGGGTCGAAGTGGAATATCCCGAGGGTATCCTCGGTACGCGTCGGTGCCTGCGCCGTCTTGGCGACTTCGAACTGGAGCCGGTCCGCGCCCGCAGCCGATTCGCGCTGAATGAAGGACGTGCGTGGCATGCGCGCCGCGGCATAGCGGGCGAGCGCCTCGGCAGCACTGTCCGCCCCGGCAAAGGCGCGCCCCAGCACCACACCATCCT
Source organism: uncultured Erythrobacter sp. (assembly GCA_964516135.1). Taxonomy (GTDB): domain Bacteria; phylum Pseudomonadota; class Alphaproteobacteria; order Sphingomonadales; family Sphingomonadaceae; genus 34-65-8. The sequence continues at coordinate 88,652 of CAZEWN010000005.1, forward strand.
CGATCGCCATCGCCGCGCCCTGCCCCATGAACGGCAGCATCGGATGCGCAGCGTCGCCCAGCAAGGCAATCCGCCCCTCGACGATTTGATCGAGCGGATCGCGAGCGAACAGGCCCCAGGTTATGATCGTGTCGTCCGCAGCTGCCTCGATCGTGGTCGTGATATCGGGGTGCCAGCCTTCGTATTCCGCCAATACGTCGCGCTTGGCGGCCAGCTGCGACCAGCCCTCGCCCCGCCATTCGTCGCTACGGGTCAGGCCGACGAAATTGACGAGTTTGCCATGCCGAATGGGGTAGCGAACGAAGATCCGCCCCGGCCCCGCCCAGACCACCGATCCTGGCGCGCTCGCCGATGCGGGCAAGCGTTCCGCCGGAACGAGGCCGCGCCACGCCAGATGCCCGGTGAAGCGCGGCTCCGGATCGCCGAAAATCTGGCTCCGCGCGACGGACTTGATGCCATCGGCGGCAATCACCGCGTCGGCGTCGATCCGCGCCACGTCGTCGACGCCTTGCCCCAGCCGGATCGCATCCGCGTCCACCCCGCGCACCGCATCGACCAGTATTCGGTGCAAGTCGGCCCGGTGCAGCATCACATAGGGCGCGCCGTAGGTTTCGCGGGTTACCGGACCCCTCGGAATTTCCGCGATCGGTGCCCCGCTCTCATGGTGTCGAATGGCCTGATGCGGCACCTCGTCGGCTTCGGCGTCCAGTGCCGCGCCAAGCCCGAGCGAAGCGAAGCCCTTCCAGGCGTTGGGGGTGATGGTGATGCCCGCGCCCACATCGCCCAGCCGTTCGGCGCGCTCGTAAATCCGCACCCTGCAACCGGCCTTGTGCAGCGCGATCGCGGCGGTGAGCCCACCGATCCCCGCGCCCACGATCGCGACGTCCGCGCCCCTCACAGGCCGAGCGCCCCGGGGTTCATGCGATTGTCGGGATCGACCGCCGCCTTGATGCCGCGCAGCAGCGATGCCTCGCGATCGCGCAGGTAAGGATACTTCTTGCCGATCTGGAGATGCGCCGCGCCATGGTCGAACATTGCCGCGACCATCGCCTCACGCATCTCCTCGACGAGAGCACGCGCGGCCTCGTTTGCCGGATAACGGGTGTCACTGACGGTCTTGCTCGCCTGGTAATCGGACAGGGAATCGGGCCAATAGAAGACCGGCTCATAGAGAAATGCGTTGTTTCCCACCGCGAAGAAGCTGGTGCCGACCACCAGCGACGCATCGGCCGCTTGGGCGCCATGCCGATCGACGATCGCCATGACGGCCGCATGAAGCGGCGCGGCTTGCGCGTAGGGGACGATGCCGTGGATCGGCAACACCCGGCGCCCCTTGGGATCGGTAACAGGCAGGGGTGAAAACGGAACCGCACGCACCGCCGACGGCACGGTATTGGGTATCTCGCGCCCAACGGCCAGCAGCCCGCGAACCGCCGCCGCCTTGGCCAGCGCATCCTGGCGGTCGCGCCCCTCGACGATGAAGTGGGCATGAAAACCCGGCTTTTTCAGGAAAGCGCGACCGCCGGTGACAGTTTTGATCATCCGTTTGAGCCCGCCCGGACCCTTGCCAATTTGCAGCAGCATCCGGAAATCGGCGCGAAGGTCGGGCTCGCCAGCGAACTGCGCGGTGACGACCGGATCCATTGCGAAAATCTCGCTGGCGAGGCCTTGCCGCGACACCCCCTCCATGGCGAGGGCCATCGAAGCGAAATCGGGAAAAATCGCGGAGAGCCCCTCGACATGGCCTGCGCGCGGCTGAAGTGGCAAAGTGATGCTCAGCTTTAGCCCAAGCGCGCCAGCGTCATTGGCGAACAGTCCGGTCAGGTTTGGTCCGTACTGGGCGAAAAACGGGTTATGGCCGGCCTGACCATCCATGCCAGTCTGGATGACCCGCCCATCGGGCAGCGCAACCTCGACCGACAGGACATTGTCGCCGGAGGTTCCGGCGATTCCGCTGCCGAACGTCGCCGTACCGTTGGACAGCGACCCGCCGATTGTCGCGTCATGACCCGAAAATGGCCCCCAGAAACGCGCGCGCAGGCCATGCCCGGCCAGCGCGGCGTCCAATTTCGCCCAGGTGCAGCCGCTTTCGACGGTTGCATAGAGCGCGCGCTCGTCGATCTTGACGATCCGGTCCATCGCGGTGCTGTCGATGATGATCGCGTGTTCCAGGGTCGGCAGGAACGCATCGGTGTAGCTCATCCCGCCGCCGCGCGGGAAAATCGCCAGTCCCGCACGCGCCGCGATTTCCACCGACCGGGCAGCGGCTTCGCGCGTGGGCGGACGGATCACCGCGATCGGCGTTTTGCCTTGCGCGTACACGTCTTGCGCGAGCAATGTGCGGCGCGCGAGATCGACGATTACATGGTCGCTGCCACAGACAGCGATAAGGCTGTCGACGACGTCAGGAGCGGTGATCGAACGTGGGGGCATGGGTCGAGTTACACGCTGCCAGTTTCATTCGAGCACGAACAGCCTTGCTTTATCCACTTGGCGAACGAAAGGCCTTCGCAAGATGCAAGCCGCGCCGTTCGCGAACATCGCTCGGGCCACGATGACGCTGCGCGACCGCCTCCTGCTCGACGACATGCTGATTGCCCCGGGCGTGTTCGATCCCCTGTCGGCGCTGTTGGCGCAGCACCATGGCTGCGAGGCAGTGTTCGTATCGGGCGCGGCCGTGGCACTGACGCAACTCGGCCTGCCCGACGTGGGGCTCGCCAGCGCCAGCGAGCTGATCGACCTGGTGGCGCGGATCACCGATCGGGTGTCCATTCCGGTCATGGTCGACGGCGACAGCGGCTATGGCAACGCCGCCAACCTGCAACGGCTGGTGCGCGGATTGAGCCGCGCGGGCGCGGCGGCAATACAGATTGAAGATCAGGTCGCGATCAAGCCGGCGGCGCGGCTGCGCACCCGCCCACTGGTTTCGGCTGCCGAAATGGTGGGCAAGGTCAAGGCGGCCCAGGACGCACGGCTATCGGACGACGTCCTGATCAGCGCGCGCACCGATGCGATGCTGAGCAGCGGGATCGATGACGCGATCGCGCGCGGCGAAGCCTATATCGAGGCAGGGTGCGACCTGTTCTTCGTCGAGAGTGTGACGCGGCGCGAGGATGTGGCACGCATCGTCGCGCATTTCGGCGGTTCGGTGCCGCTGGTGCACAACCTGCTCGAAAGTGGCGGTTCACCGTTGCGGGATGCGCACGAAGCGGCGGCAGCCGGTTTCTCGCTCGCCCTGTTCCCCACGACCGCGCTTCAAGGCGCCGTCCATGCGATGGGGCGTGCCTACGCGCAACTGGCGGCATCGGGCAGCAGCGCGTCACTGGCGGATGCTTCGGTCAGCCTGGCGGATATCAACGCCATCGTCGGCACCGATGATTTCACGGCGCGTGTCGCCCGATACGGAGAACAGGCATGAACGCGGACAAGGTTGTTTCAGCACTTCGCTTGCTCGATGGCACGGCGGGACGGGTGCTGATCGGCAACGAATGGCGCGGCACCGGCGCGGATCTGCCGTCGATCAGCCCATCGGACGGTGGCGAGATTGCCCGCATCGGCCTGGCGGGACAGGGCGAGGTCGACGCAGCGGTCGACGCGGCGCAATCGGCGATGGCGGGCGCCTGGGGCAAGCTGCTCCCCGCGGCGCGGGCCCGGCTGATGCTGCGGCTCGCCGATCTCATTGACGCCCATGTCGAGGACATCGCGACAATCGAGGCCGCCGATGGCGTACGCCCCTACGTGGAAGCGCTTTATGGCGACGTTCCGGCAAGCGCCAACATCTTCCGCCATTTCGCCGGAGTCGCGGGCACAATCGAGGGCAGCATCAAATACCCCTCGATCGGCTACGCGCCCGAGGGGATGGCGGTGCGTTGCTTCGTCGATCGCTCGCCCATTGGCGTGGTCGCCTCCATCATTCCGTGGAATTTCCCGTTCGTGATGGCTTGCGTCCGCGTCGCTCCGGCGCTCGCGGCGGGGTGCAGCGTGATCCTCAAGCCGCCGGAGGACGCTTCGCTGTCATCACTCCTGCTGGGGAAGCTCGCGCTCGAGGCGGGCTTTCCGGCGGGCGCGCTCAACATCCTGACCGGTCGGGGCGACGAGACCGGTGCCGCGCTGGTGCGGCATGATGGCGTGGACAAGATCAGCTTCACCGGATCGACCCGCGTAGGGCGCGATATCGGCGCGGTTGCGGGGGCTGCGTTCAAGAAACACGCGCTTGAACTCGGCGGCAAATGTTCTGCCATCGTGATGGACGACGCCGATCTCGACTGGGCGGCGGCGGGGCTGGCGGGATCATCGTTCGGCAACGCCGGGCAAGTCTGCGTCGCGAGCGCGCGCATCCTGGTGCATCGCAGCGTCCACGACGCCTTCCTCGACAAGCTGAAGGCCCAAGCTGCGGCAAAGCGAATCGGTTCGACTTTCGATGCCGAAGCCTCGCTGGGGCCGATAATCTCGCACAAGCAGCAACAGCGCATCTTCGATCTCGTCGACGACGCGAAATCCGCCGGGGCAATGCTTTCGAACGAAGCCCTGACCGAAACCCGCAATGGCTTCTATGCCAACCCGGTGATCGTGTCCTCGCTCCCCGCCAGCGCCCGGATGGCGCAGGAAGAAGTGTTCGGTCCGGTCGTCGCGGTCGAAAGTTTCACCGACCTCGATGCCGCCATCGCATCGGCCAATGCGACGCCATACGGCCTGGCGGGCAGCGTCTGGACCAAGCGGTGGCGTGATGCCGATCATGTCCTCAAGACGATGGAGGCGGGAATGATCTACGTGAACTGCCATGCCTGGGCCGACCCGTCGGTGCCAATGGAAGGTCTCAAGGCATCCGGCATCGGCGTCGAAGGCGGGCGCGAGGGCGTGGAGGGCTATCTCAAGTCCAAGACCGCGCTGGCGCTGCTGTGAGCGGCGCGGTTGCCGGCCAGGGCGGTCGCTTCGCGTTTCGCAGCGACTGGTATGCCTGGTTCGTGGTGTTCGTGCTGTGCTTCGGCGCGTGCGTGTCATTGCTCGAACGCCAGGTGATCAACCTCCTCGTCGAACCGCTGAAGGCGGATCTGGGCATCAGCGATACGCAGATCAGCATTCTCCAGGGGTTCGCCTTCGCGATCTTCTACGGCATTTTCTCGATCCCGCTCGGCCGCCTCGCGGATTCGCGCAATCGGGTGGGCATCATCATCGGCGGAACGGTGCTGTTCTCGCTCGCGACGTTCTTTTGCGGCCTGGCCACCGGGTTCCTGCTGCTGTTCGTCGCGCGCATGTTCGTGGGGATTGGCGAGGCGACGCTGACCCCGGCGGGAATGTCGCTGCTCGGCGATTACTTTCCGCCCGAGAAAATGGGCCGCGCGATCGGTTGTTTCACCGGCTCGACCTTCGTTGGATCGGGTCTTGCGCTGCTGAGCATGGGGGCGCTGCTGGGCTGGCTGGGCAAGCAGCCCGATTTCGTGTTGCCGGTGATCGGCGCGGTGCGCGACTGGCAACTGGCTTTCATCATCGCCTCGCTGCCCGGCTTCCTGTTCGTGGGACTGCTGCTGCTGGTGCGCGAACCGCCGCGTTCCGACGTGTCGGGCACGGTCGAGGCGCCGATGCCGGTCGCCGCGACGTTTCGCTACATGGTGGCGAATGCATCGATCCTGGGCCCGCTGTTCATCGGGCTGCCGCTGATCGCCGCGGCCAATTTCGCGATGAATGCGTGGGTGCCAACGTTCTTCATCCGCACCTATGGTTGGGAGGCGAGCGAAATCGGCGCTGTGTTCGGGCTTTACGTGATGATCCTGGGCACGGGCGGCGTGGTCACCGGGGGCATTCTGTCCGACTGGATCACCGGCAAGGGGCGCAGGGACGCCGGATTGATCGTACCGCTGGTTGCGGTCGTGCTCTCCACCCCGTTTGTCGTTGCCTTTCCCCTGGCGGGCGATGCCACGCGCTCGCTCCAACTGCTGGCACCGGCCATGTTCTTCGGCACGATGCCATTCGGCGCGGGCACGGCCGGCATTCTGGGCATCGCGCCCAACCGGATGCGCGGGCAAATCATCGCCATTTACCTGTTGATTGCCAGCCTGATCGGCAGCGGCGTGGGCCCGTGGGCGATCGCGTTCTACACCGACACCATCCTGGGCGATCCGCAGCTCATCCGCTATTCGATCGCGACGATGGCGACCACGCTGTTCCTGGTCGGCGGGCTGGTGATCGCGAGCGGGCTGCGGGCGATCAACCGGGCGCCGGTGGCGGTTGCGCCGCAGGTTTGACCGCTTGGTTCGTTACCGGCGATCGCGCCGGATCATGTCGGAAGCATTTTCGGCGATCATCACCACCGCGCCGTTGATGTTGCCACTGACGTGGCGCGGCATGACCGATGCGTCGACCACCCGCAATCCATCGACCCCGCGCACGCACAGCCGTTCGTCCACAACGCCCTCCCCGGCCGACCCCATACGGCAGGCACCCATCGGATGGTTGGTGGGCCAGCAGGTGGCACGGACATAGGTTTCCAGCGCCGCATCGCTGTCCACCTCCGCCCCGGGGATGCGCTCGCCAAGGGAGTGGCGGGCGAAGGCCGGCTGTCTGAACACCTCGCGTACCACGCGCAGGGCGCGCACCAGAGTGGCGATGTCGTCGGGGTGGTCCAACATGGAAAGCTCGATCCGCGGCGGCAGGTCGGGGTCGGGGCCGCGCAGCGATATCCGGCCCTTGCTCTTGGGATAGGACAGCGCAAGGACCGCGGTCACCGCCGGCTTCATGTACGGCACCACGCCCTGCGGCGTGAGCGCGAAGGCAAACGGCCCCAGCATCAGCTGCATGTCCGGCGCATCGAGCCCCTGATCGCTGCGAAAAAAGCCCACGGCGTGGGGATAGGCGCTGGTCACGGGTCCGCGCCGGAACAGCAGCCAGTTGAGCAGGTGCAACGGTACGCGCGGACCGTTGATGTCCATGTTGAACGTCCGCATCGTCACGTCATGACTTATCTGCACATGCGGGTGTTCCTGCACGTTGCCGCCAACATGGGGACTATCGGCAACAACAGGGATGCCATGATCGCGCAAGTGCGCCGCCGGCCCGATGCCGGATAGCATCAGCAGCTTCGGGCTGCCCATCGCGCCCGCGCTGACGATCGTTTCGCCCCCCCGCACCACACCGCGACCGCGCAGTTCCACGCCAATGCAGCGCTGCCCCTCGAACACCAGCCGGTCAACCAACGCGCCGGTCAGGATCGTCAGGTTGCGGCGACCACGCGCGGGATTGAGATAGCCGCGCGCGACACTGTACCGGCGGCCGCGTTTCTGCGTCACCTGCGGCGCGCCGATACCTTCCTGGACGCGGCCGTTGTAATCGGGATTGGCGGGCCAGCCCGCCTCGACCGCCGCCGCCTCGAATGCCTCGCCCAATGGATGGCGGGAGCGTAGCGATTCGACCACCAGCGGCCCGTCGCGCCCGCGCACCTGATCCTGGCCAAACGCAGTAGTTTCCATCCGCCGGAACAGCGGCGCGACGTCGGTATAACTCCAGCCCGGATTGCCCAGCGCGGCCCAGGCATCGTAATCGCCAGGCGCCCCGCGCACATAGAGCATGCCGTTGATCGAGCTCGACCCACCCAGACCCTTGCCCGCCGACCACAAGTCCACCTGACCACCGCGCGACGGATCGGGTTCGGTCAGGTGCATCCAGTCATGACGCGGGTTGCCGATCAGCTTCACGATCGCGGCTGGCACGTGGATGTAGGGCGACCAGTCGCGTGTGCCCGCCTCGATAAGCAGGACCGTCCGGCTGCCATCCTCGCTCAACCGGTTGGCGAGCACGCAGCCCGCCGATCCAGCGCCCACGATGATGTAATCGAACGGTCCCATGCGATCAGTAACGGTAACGCAGTTCCAGCATCCAGGTGCGTGGTGGCAAAACCGTGACCGCGGAAGACTGGGTGGAGCAACATACGACCGTCTTGTCGTCGGAAAGGTTGCGCGCTGTTAGCCGTGCCTCGAACCGTTCGCCGAAGCCGAGCCCGACAAACCCGTTCCAGCGCCAGTAGCTGTCGATCAGCAGCGTGTTGTCGACGGCGGCGAAGTAACTCCCTTCGTAGCTGAGGTCGCTGCCGAGTTTCAGGTCGATGCGATCGCTGACCGGCAGATCGTAGGTAAAGCCAACTTGCCCCGAGGCACGCGGTGTGACCGGCAAACGCTTGGCATTGTTGATCGCCGCGGTCGATCCGGGCGACAGCTCGTCGTACTTGTCGCGTGCCAGCCCGACTTGTGCAAACAAGGTCAACCCGGGGGTGGGCACGGCCTGGGCTTCCAGCTCCAGCCCGTAAACGGTGGCCTTGCCGACATTCTGCACTGCGAAACTGAACGTCACGGGATCGATCAGCGCGGTCTGCTGGATGGCGTCGTATTTCGCCAGGAACGCGGCCGCATTGAACCGCAAGACCCGGTCGGGGGTTTCAAGCTTCAAGCCGCCTTCATACGACCAGACAGTCATTTCGTCGTAAGGCTGGCGAACCACGAGCGGATTGGCAATGGCAAGCCCGTTGTAGCCGCCCGCCTTGAACCCGCGCGCCGCGGACAGATAGACCAGCGTCCGGTCGTTCGGCTTCCAGTCGAGGCCGATCTTCGGGCTGAGCGACCTGAAGGTGTCGGCACGGTCGATCGTTGCCGCGGTGAAAGGAAACGCGAAGCCATTCTGGATCGAGGCGTCGAGTTCCTTCTTGTCCTGCGACCAGCGCAGTCCGGCGGTCAGCGAAAGGGTGTCGGTAAAGTTGAACGTGCCCTGCCCGAAGGCGGCAATGCTTTCCGTCTTGAGCCGGAAATCGGTCGGCAGCAGCGCCGTCGCGCCGAGCAGGTCGTTCAGGACCTGGCGGTTGCGTTCGCGAAAATAATAGAAGCCCAGTATCCAGTCGAGCCTGCCGCTTTCGCCACTGACCTGGAATTCCTGGCTGAATTGTTTGTACCGCCCCTCCGAATCCCGGAAAAAGCCGATCGCAAATCCCGTGCCGGTGCGGACACCGCCGGTGAAATCGGTGCGGAAGATATCGTCGATATCGATGTAGCCGGTGATCGAGCGGAGCCTGACCGCATCAAGGTCATACCCCAGATCGAGCGTCGCCGACCACTGATCGGTTTCGCCGCGATTGACCGCCGGCGTGCGCGTGATGTTGTATGCGCCCTCGGCAAACCGCACGCCATCCGTATTGGTCGGTCGTGCGGCATACGTCGCGGGAACGGCGTTGTACCCATCGTTGCGATCGCGCGCGCCCGACAGGATCAGCGTCGCCGATAGACGGTCGCCGCCATAATAGTTCAGGATCGCCCGGCCCGCCGCGCTCGATAGGTCGCCAACGCGCTCGTCGCGGGCGATATTGAACTGAAAACCTTCCTGCTCGCGGTAAAGCCCGGCAATCGAGGCGCCCCATCCGCTCCCGATCGGCCCGCCGATGGCACCCTTGATCGTGACATGATCGAACGATCCATAAGCGACCGAGGCATTTGCGTAGAGTTCATCCTCGGGCTTGCGCGAAATGATCTTGATCGCGCCCGCGATCGTGTTGCGGCCATACAGCGTGCCTTGCGGGCCGCGCAGCACTTCGATTCGTTCGACATCGCTGAATTCGAGATTGGTGCCGGTGGGGCGGCCGCGGTACACGTCATCGACATAGACCCCGACCGACGCCTCGGAAACCGCCAGCCCGCCGGCCTGCTCCGCCGAGCCGCGCATCGCGACCGAAAGCGTGGAGGGATTGGCCGTCGCTTCGAGCACATAGAGGTTGGGAACAGCCCGGTCGATGTCGGTGGTGCTTTCGATACCCAGCCGATCGAGCGATTCGGCGGTCAGCGCGGACACCGCCACCGGCGTGTCCTGGATCGATTCGGCGCGGCGCTCGGCCGTTACGATGATCTCCTCCACGCCGCCCGGCTGCGCGCTGTCACCGCTTGCCTCCTGTGCGGCGGCAGGGAACGCCAGGGCGGCGATTGCCGCGCCCGACAGCAGCAGTTCACGAAAATTCCTCATGGTAAAACCTCCCTTATCGTCCGGGCGCGGCCCGGACGTTGATTGTTACGGAGATGTCGGTTGCCGCTTGCTAGGCGGCGGCTTCACTCAATTTGGTGAACGTCTCGTATTCGTTGATGTCGTCGCGACGTTGCTGGCGCCAGCGCGCCGCGAATCCGCGCGGATAGCGACTGTCGTCGTCCTTCTCCCCGCGTTCGGACCAGAGGAGCGGGAACAGATCGCCCTCGGGCGGATCGCCCGGAATCATCTCGTCCCACGAAATACCGGCCAGGTTCACTTAGTCCGGGCGGGGCGCCCACCGGATGTCGTCGCCGAAAACGCGGATCGAAACCGCGATCCGCCAGTCGTCGGTCGGGTTGCCGTGCGAATAATGCAGCGCCCAGGGGTGGACGACGAGCATGTCGCCCACCTCCATGTCCCAGGTAAGGAACCGGTCGGCATACTCCGGGTCGTTTCGCCAAGCTTCCCGGTCCATGTGCTGGGGGCGGTCGTCGGGCCGGATCATCTGCCGCGCATTGGGGCTGAACAGCCAGTGGCGCGTATCGTAACCCTGAGTGCCCGCGATCACCTCCAGGCTGTTCGACTTCACGATCGGCGTGAGCGGGATCCACAAGCTGGGCACCATGAAACCTTCGACGGGCCAGCCCATGCGGTCATTGTGCCAGATGGTCTTTTCGGTCGATTGCGGCTTCTTGGCGAAAATCTCGTCGAAGAAGAAGCGGACCTCTTTCGACTGCATCACCTGCGCCGCCGCCTCCGCTACGGGGCTTTCGAAAACGAAACGGCGGAAATCAGGCATGGTACGCGCCATGTAGCGACCGGGCGCGTTGGGCAGCAGGCCGAAATCCGTCTTGTCGATCAGCAATTCGCGCGCCGGCCCCTCGATGCTCTTCAGCCATTCCGGATCGAACACCTGGCGCAGGCAGACGACCCCGTCACGCGCATAGGTCGCGATGTCCTCGTCGCTCACCGGACGCAATGGATGCTTGTTCAATGCCATTGTCTCATCCACCTTTCCAACCCGCATCACAAAATCGCCACAAAAGCCGAACGTGCGACGCGGGGGTCGATTTTATCCGCGAGATGGACAAAAACAGGGCATCTTGCCCCGATCAGGAGGCAGGCATTAATGTCATCGGACCAAGCGAGGAAAGAACCTGGAATGGACATGATGACAACGCCTTCACCCGCGATCGGCGAGGAAATCAACGGTCCCGGCCGGGCCTATTTCGACAATGTCGTGACTGACAACATCGTGGATGCGCTGATCGAACTGGCGGCCGAAGTGTGGACCACCCGCGACCGGCTCATGGTGCTCGAATCGGTGCTCGCGGAACGCGGTATCGATGCCGCTTCGCTTGTCGAGGCCCACGTGCCCACGCCCGAACAGGCGGCCGCGCGCAAGGCAATGCGCGAGGCCTTCGTCGCCCAGGTTTTCGCATCCTTTTCCCGTCGCACACAATAGCGAGGCAGCATCATGGCCACATCGACCCTTTCGCCGCGCGGCAGCATCGGCGTCCTTCCCCGTCCCAGCGGCCTGGCCGACGAAAGCTATACCGATTTCGTCGAGACGTTCCGCGACATGGCGCTGATCAAGATGTTTCCGATCATGTGCGACACAGGCCACGCCGCGCTGTCGCAAGCCGGGATAGAGCCGACACACGAGGTGCCGCTCGATACCGCCAAGGCGCACTTCAACAGCGTGCCCCTGATCCAGACCTGGCAGCGCTTCATGCGCTCGGCGCAGGAAATGATGTGGCGCCGCACCCGCGCATCCTTCGCTCATGACGAGGCGGCACACGAGGCACGGCTGAAGGCGTTCGAGAGCCAGGGCCCGGGGCGCCTCGTGTACGATCCGGATTTCCACGTCCCGGACTACGCGCGCCGCGAAATCCATCTGCAGCCCGGCGGCTATACCGACGATCCGCTTGGCGGCATCGTCTATCATTACGGCACCAAGATCTTCTACCAAGGGATGAACGACCAGGACGAACTGCATGCCGAGGTCGCCGATTTCAGTGCGGTTCCCGCCGATGGCAAGGTCGCCAATGTGCTCGATATCGCATGCGGGGTGGGCCAGGGCACGGTGCAGCTCAAACGTCGTTTCCCGGGCGCGGAAGTATGGGGGCTCGATGTCGGGTTGCCCGTGATCCGTTACGCCCACATGCGTTCGGTCGAGTTGGGGTCCGACGTCAATTATATCCAGGCGCTGGCCGAAGAGACGGGTTTTGACGACGGCCAGTTCGACATGGTCGTATCATACATCTTCTTCCACGAGGTGCCGGTCGAGGTGATGAAGGCCGCCCTCAAGGAAGTGCACCGGGTCCTGCGCCCCGGCGGGACGTTCTCGATCTTCGAATTTCCCAATCATGGTGCCACGCCGTTGCCGCCCGCGATCCGTTTCATGATCGACTATGACAGCAGGGACAATTGCGAACCCTATTCGCCCGGTTTCGTCTATGCCGATTTCCGCAGGCTGATCGCGGAGGCGGGGTTCGAGGTCGCCGACGGCAAGCAACCGAGCAACGCCTTCCTCCAGTCGATCGTCGCGACCAAACCGGCATGAGCGGTACCACGTTGGAGGGCGCGCTCGGCGGCCTCCATCTCCGGCGCGAGGGCGAAGGGCCGCCCTTGCTGCTCCTGACGGGAGTAGGCGGAAGGACCGATTTCTGGGAGGCCCAGATCGATCGGCTGCGGCACACGCATGACTGCATATCGTTCGATCATCGGCCCGCCGGCGATCCCCTGCCCGACGATCCGAAAGCCGCTGCCGCGTTCCTGGCGGATCACGCCTTGCGGGTGATGGACACGCTTGGCCTGGAGCAGGCCGATATCCTCGGCCATTCGTTCGGCGCGGCGATAGGCCAGCACCTGGCCGTCCATGCGCCCGGACGGGTCGGCCGACTGGCGCTAAGTTCCGCATGGGCCGGGCCGGCCCCGATCTTTCTCGAACTGTTCCGCCTGCGTAAGGAAGTGCTGAGGAACTGCGGGCCATGCGAATACTACACTCAGGCCGCCTTCATCTCGAATCCCGGCTGGTGGAACCATGCGCGCTTTGAGGCGATCGTCACCGGCGCGGCGCAACGCGCGAACGATTTCCACGGCACCGAGGTCGAATGCCACCGGATGGACGCCGTGACCGGCCACGACCTGCGTTCGCAGGTGGGGCGCATCACCGCCGAGACGCTGGTCATCGCCGCGCGCGACGACGTGGTGACGCCGCTGCCCATGTCGGAGGAACTCGCCGCCCTGATACCGCGCGCGCGGCTCGAGATACTGGAAACCGGGGCACACATGTCGCCGGTGACCGTTCCCGATGCCTATGCCGAACGGTTGACGGCGTTCCTCAACCGCTGATCGGCCCCGCGCTGGCGCCGCGCATCGCGGTCAGCCTTCCCTCGTCCAGGCGATAAAATGACAGGATGATCACCGCCAGCACCGCCATCGCGGCGGGAACATAGGCGACCCCGATCAGCACCGCCTGGCGCACGCTTTCGTCAGCGACCTGCGGGGGGTTGGCAGGGTCGAACCCGGCGTAGCTGAGCGCCCCGCCAAGGATGAGCGGCCCAATCGAAGCAGCCAGTTTTTCGATGAAGCTGTAGAGCGCCGAATACATCCCTTCGCGGCGCAGCCCAGTGACATGCGTATCGGCCTCCATCGCGTCGGTCAGCATCGACATCGCGAACAGGACATTGCCGACAAAGGCGATGCCAGTTGCAAAACCGCGCGCCGCCAGCGCCCAGACCGGTTCGTCCGGCGTGGCGATGATCCACGACAGGGCCGTGACGCCGGTGATCACGGCCGACAGCATATAGGCACCCCGTTTGCCGATATGGCGCGACAGCCACAACAGCATCGGAGTCGAGATGAACACCGCCACGATCATCGCCCCGCCGATCACGCCGAGCAGGGTCAGCGGCTTGCCCAGCACAGTCGCGAGCAGGAAGATCAGCCCGCCGGATGAAGACGCGATCCCGATGAGTTGTGCCAGTTTCACCCCGAGGATCAGCTGGAAAGACCGGTTCGCCAGAAATCCGGCGACCTGTTCCTTGAACGGCAGTCTGGTTTCAGTCTGGGGGAGCGACGGCGCCTTGGCGGTCGCCGCATAGGCGGTCATCATCGAAAAGAGAATGAGCGTCGCGCCAATACCCGCCAGCCAGGCATAGGCTTCCCGGCCCTTGCCCAGCAGTTCGAGAATCGCACCGCCGCCGGACTGGACCAGGAACCCGCCTACCGCCGCAACGACCACGCGATATCCGTGAATGGAGGACCGTTCATGGTAGCCCTGGGTCATTTCGGCCGGCATGGCCATGTAGGGCACGTTGAACATCGAATAACCGGTCGTGTAGAGCAGCAAGGCCAGGAGGACGTAGCTGCTCGCGATCAATCCCGGGCCGGACAACGCGCTGTCGAACGGCCCTTCGAACGGCACCGTGAACACCATCAGGAACGACAGCGCCGAAACGATCGCACCCCAGAACAGGAACGGCCGACGCCGACCCTTTGCCGACTTCGACCGGTCGGACAGCCACCCGGAGAACGGGTCGGTAACGGCGTCGTAGATCTTGGAGATGAAGATGATTGCCCCGGCCACTGCGGGATCGAATTTCAGCACGAGCGTCATGTAGAACAGCACGAGCGCCGAAATGCCGTTCATCAATATGGCGACGCCGAATGCCCCGGTCGCCCAACCGGCCTTCAGCTTCCAGGGCAACGTGTCCATCCGTCCGCGCACTCCCACTGCTGTTCCTACATGTCCAGTAATGATCCCGCGCGCCCCTATTGTTGGCATTAAATCGCAGGGTGGATAAATTGGGGGGGCAACTGTCGCGGGTCGCGGGCGACGCTCACAACGTCGTGCAGTGATTGACCAGGGGACGATTTTGTCATGGACTTTCAGCTACGTCAGCGCGGACGCGCTTCGATGGATTTTCTCGTCGCGCTGACCGGCGCGATGCGGCCGCTGAACGCACGCTGGGGCGAAGAACTCGCCCAGGCGGGCGTGGACGCCGATACCCTGCCCGACGCGATGGAGGATCGCCACGCCGCGATATCCACTGCATTGCGCCATTCGAAGGCATTCGCCGCATCGGGCCTGCTGCTCGATTTCGCCAGCGTGGAGCATGGCCGCGTTGCGCGCGACGCCTACGAAGAATCGCGTGACCTGCTCGAACCGGAACTTGTGGCGTTGGAGAATGCGGGCCCGGCGCGCTTGCATGCCGAAGCGGGCTTTACGCAGCCCGATTATCACAAGGACGTGTGGTTTCACCGCACCGAGGGCGGATGGGACGGGCATCCCCAGCAGGGTTTCATCCACGGCGAACTGATCCATCGCCACTATGTCTCGAAGAACTTTCCCGGCGACATTTTCGCCCAGCGCCGGCGGGTGCTGCAGGAATTGCCGCGCCAGGATTATCGCCGCATCCTCGAAATGGGGACCAGTTCAGGGCATTTCACGGTTGCCCTGCAGCAAACGTTCCCCGGTGCGCGGATCACCGGCGTCGACGTCAGCCTGCCGATGTTGAAGCAGGCCCTGCGCGTGGCCAACGAAAACGGCTGGGAATGGGATCTGTATCACCGCGCCGCCGAGGACACCGGTTTTCCCGATTCGTCGTTCGATCTGGTCGCGTCCTACATAATCTTTCATGAAATGCCTGCGCGCGCGATCGAAAGTGTGTTCGTCGAAGCCTATCGCGTGCTCGAGCCGGGCGGGCAGATGCTGATGTCCGATGTCACGCCGTTTGCCGCGATGGATCGGATGGGCGCCTGGCGGGCCGATTGGATGGCAGCCAATGGCGGGGAACCGTACTGGCGGGAGGCGGCCTCGATGGACTGGAAAGCCGCGGCCGAGGCGGCGGGCTTCGTCGACGTGGAAAGCCGCGGAGTCGACGGCGCGCCCTATCCGTGGATCGTGACCGGGACGAAGCCGAATGGCTGATGCCGAAGCCATCCGCATGAGCCAGGCCCGCACAATGGCGGCGAAGCTGTCAGCGGACAGTATCGACGATCTGGGGCGCGCCCTACTGTTGCTTGCCAACGAAGTCGCCGTCCTTGCCGATCGGCAGAAGGTGCTCGAGGCAGTCCTGGCAGAGCGCGGCATTGAGGTGTCCGACGCGGTCCGCGACTATCAGCCAAGTGGCCAGGTCGCCGAAGAGATTGCCGCCGGTCACGCCCGGCTCGCCAAGCTGATCGTGGACGCGATATGCCCCCCATCAAGCTGATTGTCGCGTCGCTGCTGCTGCCGCTGGCCACCGCCGCTTGGGCGCAACCCGATGTGACGGCCGTTACGGCCGAGCGGATGCAGGCATTCCCCGCGATGCAGGCAGTCGAAAACGCGGACGCCTATCAGCCCGCCGAGCGCGTCAGGGGCCAGCCGCGAGTGTTGATCCGCGCACAGCGGCCCCGGATCACCGCCGCGGCGCTGGCCGAAGCCCAGGCCTATGCCGACGAACAGAAATCATTCGCGTTCCTCGTGCTGCAGGACGGCAAGTTGGTCCACGAACGCTACGCGACCGGCTTCGATCAGCATAATCGCTTCTCGCCTGCTTCGATGCACAAGACGGTGATGGCCCTGGCGGTCGGTGCCGCGGGCCTCGATATCGACGCGCCGGTCTCGCGATGGTTGCCGGAATGGCGCGGCGATCCGCGCGGCGCGATCACGCTGCGCCATCTCCTGACCATGTCGAGCGGCCTCGAAACGCCGTCTTTCAGCCCTGACCCGGCGGGTCTTTCGGCCCAGCTGTTCTTCGGACCTGACATCGCGGCGACCGCGCTCAGCTACAAGCTGGTCGCCGCGCCAGGGAGCATCTTTTCCTATAGCAACGGCAACAGCCAACTCGCCGGCCTGATCCTCGAACGCGCCACGGGCATGCGCTATGCCGATTTGCTATCGGCGAAAATCTGGCGTCCTATGCGCGGCGACGATGCGTCGGTCTGGCTCGACCGGCCCGGCGGAACGGCGCACACCTTTTGCTGCCTCCAGGCTACTGCGCGCGACTGGGCGCGGATCGGGCAATTGATCCTCGACGGCGGCAAGGTCGGGCGGCGGCAAGTGGTGCCGCGGAAGTGGATCGCGGAGATGGCAGCGCCCGCCGCGACCAATCCGAATTATGGCCTGCAACTCTGGCTCGGCACGCCCTATTCCGCCGAACGCAGATATTCCGCCTCGTCCGCGCTCGTTGCCAAGGCCGCCAGGCCCTTCGCCCGCGAAGGCGTGCTGTTCCTCGACGGCGCGGTCGGCCAGCGAATGTACGTCATTCCGAGCGAGAAACTGGTGATCGTTCGCATTGGGCAATCGAGCATGACCTGGGATGACAGCGAATTGCCCAACCGTGTGCTCGCGGGCTTGCGCTGAGCCCAGGTTCGCGCCGTAAACAGCGCCGTTCACACTTCCCGTTCGGAATAGAGCGCGTGATCGCCCGCGACGATGAACTCACGCAGGCCGTCGACCGATGGCCGGTAGTAGGGCGCCGCGAAATGCGCCTCGCGCGCCGCCTCGTCGGCGAAGCGCTCTTCGATCAAGAAGCAATCATCTTCGGCGCATGCGGCATAGAGGTCGAAGCACAAAGTGCCCGGCTCGTGCGCCGCGATCGTTTCGCGAAATGCTTCGAAACGCGCGATGAACGCGTCCCGTGTCCCCTGGCGGACCCGGCAATGCGCCAGGATAAGGACGGTCATTCGTCGCCGCCGTCCTCAGCCGTGCGGCCGTGGCACGAAACCCGGCACGCCGCTTAGCAACGTGTTGGGCAAGAAGCTGTTGTCCCATTCGGGCTGGCGCGGTGGGCTGTCGCCGGTACGCAGGATGATCATTCCCGCCGACGGAATCATGTAGACGATTTGGTTCGAGTTGCCGTCAAACATGAACAGGTCGCGCGCCAGATAGGGCTGGGAATGGAGCACCTTCGGTCCGGGCCGGGCCGGGTTCTGGAAACCGCGGCGGTCGACGTAAGGCCCGGCGAGCCACAGCCCGAGCCCATAATGGGGGTTCTGCGTGGTCGCCGTCCGCATCTCGTCGACATATCCGGCGGGCAGCAGCCGCCGTCCGTCCCACTTGCCGTCGTGCATCAGCAGGATCGCCAGCCGCAACCAGCTCTGCGCGGGCAGCAGGGTGCAGCATCCCGCGTGGGCGAGGCCGCCGGGGCGGTTGATCCAGACCTTGCCTCCCGGAGCGCCGATCCGGGCCAGGATCTCGTCACCAATGAATTCGGCGTAGCGGCGCCCGGTGGCCCGTTCGATCACCACGGCGACCAGTTCGGACGTCGCGTTGCTATATTCGTAGATGCTGCCCGGCGCGTCGGTCAGGGGGTACTGGTTGATGATGTAATTGCCGTGATCCGGGTCGAGGTAGGCGCGATTCCAGTGATTGTCGGGCCGTTCGTCGAACCCCTGGGCCAGCAGGCCCGAGCGCATGTCCAGCAGGTGGCGGATTTTCATCGCCGCCTGCGGCTTGCCACGCCATTCAGTGATGAAATCGGCGACGGACTGGTCGAGCGAATCGACCTTGCCCAGCTTGATCGCGCGCCCGATCGCGATCGCGGTGAGCGGCTTTGCCAGGGATTTCGAAACAATCAGGCTGTCCGCGTTCGTTTGCCCAAAATAGCTTTCATGCTCGATCCGGTTGTTGCGCCAGACGATGAACGCATTGGAATTGTTGCGCTGCGCGTAATCGCGGGCGGCTTCCACCGCGTCCGACGCGACCGTGGGCCGTTTCGCGCGCGGAAGCGGCTTCACCTTCGCGGCGCCGCGTACATCCTCGAGCGGATCGTATTGAGTCAGTTCGCCCCGATTGGACGCCACTTGCGTGACACGTTCGAAAAACAGGGCATCACCGGTCGCCGGAGCGGCGGACAACAGGAATGCGGGGGCGATCGCGGCCAGCATGCTCATCCCCGTATCTTCCGCAAAAAGCGACAGGCCTTCAACACCCTGCGATATTCATCCGCATCGTGGATAGTATGCCGATGAGACCTGCCGTGCGCTTCGCCTGGACTAGGTTCCATCCCAACGGAGGCACGGGCATGACTTACGGCAAGAAGGCGATCGTGTGGGGCTGGCTCATCGCGGCGAGCTATCTGGTTCACCAGATCGTATCGATCCAGATGCCCCGCAGCGAGAAGGTTTCGGCGCTGCGCGACGACTTGAGAAACTGGCATTACCTAGCGGGAACGCTGCTGTTCGCATTCGTGATCGCGCGGCTGATCGAGTGGCGCCGCGATGGCCGCGTTCCGCCACCACCGGGCATGCCGGCGGCCGGATGGGCGTGGGGCCGATCGCTCGCGCTGGCGACATATGTGCTGATCCTGTTCGCCCCCGCGCTGGGCCTGTTGTTCGCCTGGAGTGATGGCTTCAAGGTGAGCCTCGCGGGCTTGCCGATCCCCTCGCTGATGGGCGAGGATCGCGGCGTGTGGATGTTCACCGGCTATTTCCATTCCGCCATCGGCTTCATCCTGCTGGTGCTCAACCTCACCACGATCGTGTCCGCGGCCTATCTGACCCTGCGCCATGGCAGGGGGCTCCTGACGGCATTCCCGCCAGGTTACGGCGCGATGGCATTCATCGGGCTTTCCATCACCGTCTATGCGTTCGCGACCTTCCGCTCCCCCGACCCCGGACCCGGCGCCGTGGCGACGTTCTGGGGGGCGGCAATCGCCGTCGCGGGCATTGGCTGGCTGATCCATCGCCGCAAGGAGCCACGCGAAAATCCCGCCACGACGCCCGGCTGGATCAAGCCGGTCACCGCGGCCGTTGTGATCGCGCTATGCATGATCGGCGCTTACGGCCCGCACGCGCTGTTCCGGGTAACGCCATGGCCCACGACGGAAGTCGTCGAGGGGCCGATCCGTGAACCGGTGATGCAGGTCACCGTTACGCCGGAAACTCCGTTCGAGGCGAAGGTGAAGGCGGAAACCTACAAGTGGTGCCGTTTCTGCCACACGGTCGAGCGTGGCGACAAGGCGCTGGTGGGCCCCAACCTTTATGGCATCTTCGGCCAGAAGGCAGGAACAGCGCCCGGCTTCGCCTATTCCGAGGCCATGCTCGCCGCGCGCGACCGGGGGCTGGTCTGGAACGAGGAAACCATTGCCGAATACATCCGGCACCCGGATGTCTTCATGCCGGGGACATCAATGATCATTTCCTCCGGCCCGGTGCGGACGCCCGAGGAACGCCAGGCGGTGATCAACATCCTGAAGCGCGAAACGATGCCGCAATAAGGAAAACCCCGGCCGGTCTAGCTGACCGGCCGGGGCTTCGACCCGCGCAAAGTGCTATCTGATTAGGAACCAGCGGGTCGCTGCGCCGCCTTGAACCAGGCGGGCAGTTCCGGCTCTGGCGCGCGCGGGATCGGCTGGCCCTCGGCCACCGGGGCTGGCTGCTGTTCGCGCGCGTACCATTCCAGCGACGACAGTGAGGGTTCTTCCCACGTGTCGGGCGCCCGCAGGTACTTGGGATAGTTCTTCTCGATATAGTCGAGCGTCTTGCGGTCGATCTTGTTGATGTCGTCCACCGAACCCATGAACGTATGATACTGGCAATGGCCGGGGGTCGGCCCCATCAGCATCCACGGCAGCCAGGGCGTGGTGCGCCCCCAGGTGCCATGGTATTCCACGCTGGTCTTCTTCGGATCCTGCATGTCGTTCCAGTCGATCTGGTACAGGAACATCTCGGTGACCTGGCTGAACGGTTGGCCGCTCTCGCGCGGCCACCGGTTCGGCTGGAGTGCCGACGGATAGAACAGGTTGATGTGGCTCATCATGTTGAGCCGGTCGCCGCGCCGCGTCCAGTCGAACTGAAGCGGAATCTTCGGCGGCGCCGCCCGGTTCAGCCCGCCATAGCTGGGGGGCGAGGGGTAGAAATTGGTGATCGTGTGATTGAACGGATCATTGGCGATCGGCACGACCTTGACCGTCTCGTCGAGATAGGGATTGCGCCATTCCTCGATGATCTCGCCCGATGCCAGATCGGTATAGAGGCCCACTTCACGCAATACCTTGCGATAGCCCTCGTCCTCGCCTTCCAGCGGCAGCAGCTTCGCGCAGCTGAGCATGGTGAAGCCGACCAGGTCGCGGTTCGCCTCGCCCGGCCGGATGCCCTGTACGATACCCTGCGCCCAGCCATATTTGGTCGACGTCATGTCGGTATTCGCGAGCAGGCGCGCCCAGGCCTCCCGGTTGCCCTGCGGGGTCTTGAGATCGAGAAGTCGGCCCCGCAGCGAGGCATCGTCCTTCATCGGCGCTCCGGTATCCTCGCCCTGCTCCCTGCCCGTCTGCGCCAGCGCGGGCGCCGCGGCCAATCCGGCACCAGCGGCCAGTCCCGTTTTCAGAAAGTTCCGCCGCTGCATCGCAAGGTCTCCTCAGTTCAAGCCGAACATGGTTCGTAACACCCGTCCTTGCCAGCACCCCGAATTGTGATATTCTGACCGGCAGGCGGACAAAAAGACCCGGGAGGCGTGGGCATGGCGACTGCGGCGAAAGCCGAAAAGGATGATTCGGTCCGCTCCATCGCGCGCGGCCTGGCGGTCCTGCAGGCAATCAATCGCGGCGGTTCGCTGTCGATGATGCAGATCTGTCGCGAGGCGGACATCCCTTACCCCACCGCGTTTCGCATTGTCGAGACGCTGATCAAGGAAGGCATGGTCGAACGCGAGCCAGCCCGCAAGCGTTACCGCGCGACGGCGCTGGTGCGAACCCTTTCGGTCGGGTTCCAGGACGAGGACGGCCTGGTCGCGATCGCGCGGCCGCATATCGTCGCCCTGTGCAAGAAGCATGGCTGGCCAATTTCGATCGCGACGCGCGTCGGCCACTCGATGATGGTGCGCGATTCCACGCACAAGCTGACATCGCTGACATTCGCGAATTATTCGCCAGGCTACACCCTGCCGATCGTCGAATGCTCGACCGGCAAGGCTTATCTGGCGTTCTGCGAACCCGAAGAGCGTGACAGCATCATCCGCGGTCTCCTGCAGATGCCCGGCCCGGCGGAACAGCTGTCGCGCCTGCTGCTGCAGGACCATACGCTGATCGACGATATTCGCCGACGCGGCTACGCGACGCAGGCGCGCAACGCCTATACTGCGGTGCCCGGCAAGACCTCGTCGATCTCGATGCCACTGTTCAATGGCGACGAGGTCGCCGGCGCGATCGCGCTCATTTTCTTCGCCGCCGCGATGCCGCTCGCCCGTGCGGTCGAGATGTTCGTGGACGATCTCAAGGCAACCGCCGACGCGATTTCGGCGGAGCTGTCCGTCGATCAGATATCCGCAGTGCGGACAAAATAACATCATCTCCCCGAGTTCGCGCCAGCGGGATAATTCTACGCGGCGGGACACGCGGGTTGTCGGCTTCCGACATCGCTCGTTAGCCGAACGGGGAGATAGACGATGTTACGCATTGCCACGAAGACATTTCGCCAGGCGCTTTTGATCGGCCTGAGCGCTTCGGCCTTGGCCACCGGCGGCACCGCCCTGGCGCAAGAAACGCCGGCGGGCGCCGGGGGTGAGGATACCGGCGCGGCGGCCAGCGGTAACGCGATTGTCGTAACCGCGCGCCGCATCGAGGAACGTCTTCAGGACGTGCCGATCGCGGTCAGCGCGCTGTCCGCACAGGATCTCGATCGCCAGAGCATCGACGACCTGGGCGACGTGGCGGAAAAGACAGTCGGCTTCGCGTTCGAAAGTTTCACCGGCCCGCTCGCTCAGCCCGTCATTCGCGGCCAGACCAACCTTCGCACGACCTCGCCCGTGCAGAACGTGTCGACCACGCTGAACGGCATCTACATCCAGCGCGGATACTTCGTCGATCAGGGACTGCTCGACCTGCAGCGGGTCGAAATCATCAAGGGGCCGCAATCCGCGCTCTACGGGCGCAACGCCTTTGCCGGTGTGGTCAGCCTGGTCACGGGCGGACCGGACCTTGAAGAGATGACGGGCAAAATTTCCGGGACGCTTGGCACCGACGAGCGGCGCGAGTTCAAGGCCGCGCTCAGCCTGCCGGTCGTGCCGGGCGTGTTCGCGGTCTACGCCGCTTCCGGTTATTCGGAATTCGACGGCACCTGGGAAAACAATCATCCGCTCGCCGATGCCGACGGCGCGTTCACGCGCGGGAACCTGGGCGGATATCAAAAGAGCGCCTACCAGCTCGGCGCCGCCTTGCGGATAGCGGATGCAGTGACGCTCGAAGGCCAGTACGTCCGGACCGAACGGGAACTTGAATCCAACCCGGCCTACACGATCTCCACCGCTGGCCTGACCGCGCCGTTCAACACGCTCAACGCCAGCCCGACGGGCGCTGGCGCGGCGCGCCAGAACCGGCTGTGGGTCGGGCAGCTGCCGCTGCTGCCGGCGATTGCCCAGGGCGAGACCCGCCCGGCCGGGCTGGTCATCGACCCGCGCAGCTATGGCCTGCGCGGCCCGAGCGAGATCTGGATCGGCAAGATGACGGTCGACACCGGCGGCCCGCTGTCGATCGAGTATCTCTATGGCCATACCGAAGCAAACATCATCGCCCGTGGTTCCTCGCAGCGCGATCCGACGACCTCGATCGTCCTGTTCGGCACCAATTACGGCAACATCTTCGATTCGTCCGGCACCGGCTCGACCTTCAAGAGCGACAGCCACGAAGGCAAGGCGCTGTTCGATTTCGGCGGCACGATCTCGGGCTTCGTCGGCGTCAATTTCACCAAGACGACGGATATCGAATCGAACGCATCGGAATTCGCACCGGTCAATTCGCTGACCGAGCCGACCGGCGCCTCGCTTTTCCCGGTGGTGCCGGGCGGAGCGATCCCGACCACCATCCTGTTCCGCCGGAACACCTTTCTCCAGCGGCGTGAGAACATCTTCTCGGCGTTCGGCTTCCTCGACTGGCGCCCGAGCGATAACCTGTCGGTTACGCTGGAGGGACGCTATACCGAGGAAAACCAGCGCGGGACCGATCGCCTGGCGCCCGACGTGGGCGTTGCGTTTGGCGGCCGGGGCACCGCATTCCTCGCGCCCATTCCGCCAACCACCACCCGCTCGGCCAAATTCTTCACTCCGCGCGGCTCGATCACCTACAAGTTCAGCGACAACAACAACATCTATTTCACTGTCGCGCGCGGCTACAAGTCGGGTGGCATCAACGGGGTCGCGGGCAGCTACAACCGCAACTCGACGGTCAACGGCGTCGTCGTGACCGACACGATCCGTCCGGGCGAGCCGATCCCCGCGCCGCGCGCCGGGGCCACCGCGGTCTCGTTCGTGCTGACCGCGCCGGGAACCGCAGGGCTGTCGTTCCTGCAGCAGACCTATGACGCGGAAACCAACTGGACCTACGAGATCGGCTCGAAGAACCAGTTCCTCGACGGGCGGCTGACGCTCAACCTGGCGGCCTACCTCACCGACTGGAAAAACCTGCAGAGCAACGCGGTCCGCCTGCAACCCGATGGGACCGCGCCCGCATCGTTCCTCGCCATCGTGCCATCGCTGATCGGCAATGTCGGCGATGTCCGTGTATGGGGCGTGGAAGCGGAGGGCAATTTCCGCCTGACACCGGAAATCCGGGTCGATTTCGGCGCGTCGTACAACCGCGCCCGCTACCGTGACGGTGTGGTTTCCCAGCGCTTTGGTGCGTCGGGCAACTGCGACGGCACGGTGTGCTCGACCGTGACGGTCCCGGGCATCAGCTTCCCGGTGCTGCCGATCGGTGGCAACCGACTTGAACGGACGCCCGAGTTCGACGCGCTGCTCGGCCTCAATTACGACACCGAATTCAGCAACGGGTGGGGGTTCTACGCGCGTGCCGATGTGACTTATCAGACCAAGCAGTTCGCGGATGAGGCGAACCTGGCGTTCATCCCCAGCCGCACGCTGGTCAATGCGTCGCTCGGGCTCGAAATCGAGGGCATCAATTTCCAGCTCTGGGCGAAGAACCTTCTCGACAAGAAGTACGTCACCAGTTCGCTGTTCCTCATCGGCATCGGCGGGGCAGGTTCGGCCAGCTACGTGCCCATCCTGGGCGAACAGCGGACCATGGGCCTGACCGCGTCCTATCGCTTCTGACGGCGGTGCCGGAACTCGCCGCCCTGAAGGAGGAGCTGATATCGGTCGCGTCGCGGACCGATATCGGCTTCGCCGCGGGCGGTGAGGCGGTCGAGGAGATCAAGCGGCTGGCCGCCGCGATCGAGTTGCTCAATCCAACGCCCGAGCCGGCAACCGCCGACGACCTGATGCGCGGGCGCTGGCAACTGCTCTATTCAAGCTTCGGCCTCGAGCGTGACAGCACGCTCGCACGGCTCAGCTTCAACATGTTCCCCAAGATCCCGGTGCGGGTCTGCACGCTGTGGCAGGAAGTGCAGCCAGAGCGGATGCTCTACGACAATATCGTCGAATGCGACGAAGGCCCGGTCATCGTCGAGGGCCGCTATCGCGCGCAAGGGGCCAGTCGTCTGGGCGTCGAATTCTATCGGGCGACCGCGAGCATCGGCGTGGAGCAATATGACGCACCGATCGCAAACGACAGGATCCCGCAGCTGCATTCGGACGTGACCTTCCTGGACGATGATTTCCGGTTGAACCGGGGCAGTTTCGGCAATCTCTACGTCCTCGCGCTGGTGGACCGCGCGCCGCGAATATGGAGCCGCGACCTGTGAGGTTCGCGCGGCGTGATTTCCTCGCCGCCGCTGCGTCGGGACTGATCGCCGCGAGACTCCATGCGGCCGACGGCGCGACGCGCGACACAGCGCTGGTCGCCCCTGACGGCCGCGAGATCGCGCTGCGTGCCGCCCCGCCACGCCAGCCCAGCGCGGGCCGTGCGGCGATCGTTCTATCGCATGGTGCGAATGGCACGTTCGACGGGCTGGGGCCGCTCGTCACGGCGCTGTCGCACGATCGCTGGGTATTCGCCCCGCTGCATGTCGATTCCGAAGATCATGCGCTGCACGGCGCAGTGCCACCGGCGGAGGTCTGGCGGACCCGACTGGAAGACATGCGCCTGACGCTCGATCACGCGGTGGCCCGGCTGGGCGATGGTGGCCCGATCGTCGCTGCGGGGCACAGCTACGGCGCGCTGGTGGCGCAGGCGCTGGGCGGCGCGACCGTGATGGGCCAGGGCGCGCGGGATGCGCGGGTGGGCGCCGTCGTCGCGATTTCGCCACCCGGCCCGATCCCCGGCTTCATCGGCGCGGAAGACTGGGCCAAGATCGCCGTCCCGATGCTGTTAACGACCGGCACAGCGGACGTGCTGCCGATGATCGCGCCGACCTGGCAAGCGCATCTCGCATCGTTCGAAGCCACGCGCATCGCACGCTCCGCCGCATGGGTCGGGCGCGACGTCGATCACTATTTCGGCCGCATGATCCAGCGGCTGCGGCGCGAGGCACCCGATCAGGCAAGCCAGTTCGAAGCGGCGATGCACATCGTCAACCGCTATATCGGCGCGATCGCCGAGGGGAACGGCGCGGATGCACGGTGGCTGGCCGACGCCGGCCCGACGCGCGACTTCCCCAACGAAACGCATTGTTTCGACTGGCGCGATTGATCGCGCGATTTGGCGCTACGTGCCTTGCGTCATGTGCCCGGCGGCCTGGGTCCGGTACCACGCGGCGATTTCCTCGCGCTTGGGCCACCATACGCCGGGCAGCGATTGCGCGTGCTGGATGAATTCGCGCAGCGCGCGCACCCGGTGTGCACGGCCCGAGACATGGGGGTGCAGCCCCACATTCATGATCCGCGCGGTTTTCGCGCCCTCGGCATAGAGCACGTCGAGTTCCTCGACCAGGATGTCGCGGAACTGGTCAGTCGTATAGTTGCGCCGCGTCAGCAAAGTGAAATCATTGATTTCGTTGGAATACGGAACCGAAACGATATCACCGCCCGGCGTGCTGAGCATATAGGGCTGGTCATCGTTCATCAGGTCGCAGAAAAATTCCAGGCCTGCCTCGGCCAGAATGTCGGCTGTCTGCGGCGTGCTGCGAAGCGAGGATGACAGCCACCCCTTCGCGGGCCTGCCGACATGCGAGGCATAGGCATCGAGCGTTCGCATGATCACATCGCGTTCCGCCACGGGGTCGTTCGCGTAATTGGTCAGCAGTTCGCCCTGTTCCCAGTTGTGGGCCAACAGTTCCCATCCCCGTTCGAGGATCGCGTCGGTCATCGCGCGGCGCCGTTCGAATGTGACCGCGTTGGTCGTGCACGATGCCGCCACGCCCAGTTCGTCGAACAGTTCGATCAGCCGCCAGATCCCCACGCGCTGGCCATATTCGCGCCAGGTATAGTTCGGGAAATCCGCGACGTTGCCAGGCAGCGTATCGGGCAGGATTGCCGGTCCGCCCGCATAGTACGGCTTGTCGGTATCCTTCACCAGATCCCAGGTTTCGAGGTTGAAGGTGAGCACAAGCGCAACCCGCTTGCCCTCAGGCCAGGCCAGCGGGCCGCGCTGGGAAATCGGGATATAAGGATAGTCCATCGGTCAGTAATCCAGCAATAATGAACCGTAGCCGTCAATCTTATCCTCAATGCCGTTTTGCCGCAGCGCATACCAGTATGTCGCCGTGTTGATCGCGATCACGGGCTTTTCCAGCCAGAATTCCGCCATCGCCGCGACTTTGCCGAATGCCAGGTTCGTGCCGCACTGGATCACCGCCTCGACCTGATTGTCGTTCACTTCCTCCACCGCGCGTTTCAACGTCTGCGGGGATTCGTGTGCGATCATCATCGGCGACGGGGATTGCAGCCCCTTGATGGCGAGGACTTCGTACCCCGTTTCCTCGAAGAACTTGCGGACCTGGGCATCGCCCACCGGCATGTAGGGGGTGATGATCGCTATGCGCTTGATATCGCCGTACTTCTTGATTGCGGCATCGCATGCATGGCTGCCCATCGCGACATCCCGGCCGGTGCGGGCGCGCAGATCGTTCAGCATCTTTTCCGCGCCATCTGCGCCATCCCAGAATGTTTCCGCCGACATGCCCATGATCACGTAGTCCGGCGACATGCTCATCGCGTCGTCGACGGCGTCGAGCGTGGTTTTGCGGATATTGTTGAGCATCGCCATGAAGCTGTCGTCGTCGCTCACCTTGGTATCGGGGATGCTGATGCGGGCGAAGTGATTGGTCACCCCGCGCGGGCGCATGTCATCGTATTCGGGTTGAACCGACGTGTTGGTGGACGGCGCGATGACGGCAAACTTTTTCCGCCAGCCAAGCGAGTCGGGCATGGTCACTTCTCCCTCAATCCGCGCCTGATTACGCGGGCCGGTGCGCTTTGGCGGTGGCGCGGGCCGCCTATCCGCCATGCGAATAAACGCAGCCGGAAGTCACGAGCGCGGGACCGACCGCGCATAAGGCAGGGCAACACACAAGGGATGCCCGATGCCAGCCTTCATCGTTGCCACCGTGACCGTCAGCGACACGGATGCCTTCGGCCGATACGCCGCCGGCATCGCCGGTCTGGCGGAGCAATTCGGCGGGCACTACGTGCTGCGCGGGCCAGTGACCGAATTCCTTGAAGGCGAGGGGGTCGCGGGCGAACGCGTCGTCGTGCTGCAATTCGACACTGCCGAGGCGGCGCGCGCATTCTACCGCTGCGAGCAGTACCAGGAAGCAAAACGGCATCGTGACGGCGCCGCGGCGCTGACCATGCGGCTGCTCGAGGCATGAGCGACGTCGACGTCATCATATGCGGCGCCGGCCCGGTCGGCACGGTCGCGGCCTATGCCCTGGCCAAGGCGGGCGTGTCGGTGCTGGTCGCGGAAGCGGGCGAGCACTGCGCGGAGGATTTGCGCGCGTCGACCTTCCATCCGCCGACACTCGAAATGCTCGACGCGCTGGGAATTTACGACGAGCTTTCGCGCCAGGGCCTGATCGCGCCGATCTACCAGTACCGCATGCGCAGCACGGACGAGGTGATCGCGTTCGACCTGAGCGAGCTGAACGACATGACGCGCTTCCCTTTCCGCTTGCAGGCGGAACAGTTCAAGCTGGCGCGCATGCTGGTCGACAAGCTGGCCGGTTTCGGAAATGCCCAGATGCTGTTCCAGCATCGCCTGGTACATTTCGACCAGGATGGCGACGGCGTGACGGTGTCTTTCGAAACCCCGACCGACATTACCCAGGTTCGCAGCAAGTTCCTGATCGCCGCCGACGGGGCCAATTCGATCGTGCGCAAGTGGCTGGGCGTGCAATTCAGCGGGTTCACCTATCCCGAGAAATTCCTTTGCCTGTCGACCGATTTCCCGATCGAGGACTATTTCGAGAATCTCGCGCTGGTCAACTACGTCGCCGACGCGGAGGAATGGCTGGTGCTGCTGCGCGTGCCATCGTTGTGGCGGGTCCTGCTGCCAGCCGACGCTGGCAACAGCGACGACGCGCTCCGATCCGATGCGAACAAGCACAAGATCTTCGACCGCCTGCTGGGCAATGGCGCGGTAGAAACCGCGCACCGCACGATCTACCGCGTGCACCAGCGCGTCGCCGACCGGTATGATCATGGCCGCGTGCTGCTCGCCGGCGACGCGGCACATCTCAACAATCCCCTCGGCGGCCTGGGCATGAACAGCGGCATCCACGATGCCATCAACCTGACCGAGCGGCTTGCCCGCATCATCCATGAGGGGGCCGACGCGCCCGCCGAACTGGCGCATTACGACCGCCAGCGCCGCAAGGTGATGACCGATTTCGTGCAGACGCAGACGATCCAGAACAAACAGATGCTGGAGCGCAAGGGCACCCGGGGCGGCGACGCCAAATACGAGCAGATGCGCGAACTGGCACGCGATGGGGACAAACGGCGCCAATACCTGCTACGCCAGTCGATGTTTACCAGCCTGGCCGACGCGGCAACCGTCGAGTGATCCCATGACCCTGATCCCGTTCAGCGACACCACGCAGAAATTCCTGGCCCGCGAGCACAGGCTTTTCATCGGCGGCAGGTGGGTGACGGGGCAATCGGACCGGATCATCGCGGTTGAAAATCCCGCGCGCGAGGAAATCGTCGCCCAGGTCGGGGCCGCGTCTCCGGCCGACCTCGATGCGGCGGTCATGGCCGCGCGCGCGGCGCTCGACGGGCCATGGTCACGCATGCCCCCCGCTGAGCGCGCGCGGTTGCTCTTCCGCCTGGCCGATCTGATGCAGGCGCATGGCCGCGAACTGGCCGAACTTTCGACGATCGAAAACGGCATGCCGATATGGATGTCGCAATCGAAGATGGAGGGGTTCTGCCCCGATCTCATTCGTTACTACGCCGGTTGGACGACCAAGTTCACCGGGGAAACGCTGCCCGCCGTATCCATCCGGGGCGAGGCCGAAGACTGGACCGTGTTCACGCTGAAGGAACCGGTCGGGGTGGTCGGCGCGATCATTCCCTGGAATGCCCCCGGTTCGATGATCACCCTCAAGACCGCCCCCGCCCTGGCGGCGGGGTGCACTTTGGTGCTCAAGCCCGCCGAACTGACCCCGTTGCTTGCCACGCGCTTCGCCGAATTGGTGGAGGAAGCGGGTTTCCCGGCCGGGGTGTTCAACCTGGTCCAGGGCTATGGCGAGGATATCGGCCACGCGATGGCCGCCCATCCGGGCATTGACAAGATCGCGTTCACCGGATCGACCGAGGTCGGAAAGGCGATCGTCCGCGCGGCGTCAAACGATCTCAAGAAGGTCTCGCTCGAACTGGGCGGCAAGTCCCCCTTCATCGTCTGCGCCGACGCGGACCTGGACAAGGCCGTGCCAGGCGCCGCTGCCGCCTGCTTTTTCCTCTCGGGCCAGAACTGCATGGCCGGATCGCGCCTGTTCCTGGAAGACAGCATTGCCGACGAATTTCTCGCCGCCCTGGCAGAGGTTTCACGGGGGTACGTCGTCGGCGACGGCATGCGCGAAGGCACGCTTATCGGGCCGGTCATTTCGGCCAGGCAGCGCGACCGGATCAGGGGCTTCGTAAGCCAGGCCGCGGACGAAGGCGCCACCAAGCTGTTCGAGGGCCAATGCCCTGCCGGCAAGGGCCATTTTGTCGCGCCGACCATTTTCAGCGACGTGACGCACGACATGCGGATCGCGCGCCAGGAAGTGTTCGGCCCGGTTTTGGCTGTCCAACGCTTCTCGCAGGATGACGAGGCCGAGCTGTTGTCACGCGTCAACGGCACTGAATATGGCCTGTCCGGTTCGGTTTGGACGGGCGACATATCGCGGGCGCTGCGCCTGGCGAAGAAGGTCGATTCCGGCCAGGTGGGCATCAACGCCCACGCGGCAATAAGCCCCGAAACGCCTTTCGGCGGCAACAAGCAATCGGGATGGGGCCGCGAATTCGGTCGCGACGGGCTCGAAGCCTATTTCAAGACCAAGGCAATCAGCATCAACCTGGGCCCGCATTCGTAAGCCGTCATGCCAGCCAACGTCATCGACAACGGGATTCTGGAAACGCTCGCCGCGATCGTGGGCGCCGGGCATCTGCTCACCGACGAGCCCGACCGGCGGTTTTACGGCACCGACGTATTCCGCGCCGGTCAACTGCCGGTCGCGGTCGTCCTGCCGGGAAGCATTGCCGAATTGCAGGATGTCGTGCGCGTCGCGGCGCGCGGCGCCATCCCGCTGACCGTGCGCGGCGGCGGGGCCAGCTATACCGATGGCTACACCCACGCGAGCCCGGGTGGGATCACGATCGGCACCGACCGGTTGACCGCGATCGAGATCGACGAAGCCAAGTCCGTCGTGACCGTCGAGGCGGGCGTGACGTGGGAACGACTATACCAAGCCTTGAAGGAGCGCGGGCTCCGTACGCCGTTCTGGGGGCCGTTTTCCGGGCTGGCGGCAACGGTCGGCGGGTCTGTCTCGCAAAACGCGATCAGCCACGGCGGCGGCGTTTCCGCGGACAGCGTCGTGACGATGGAGATTGTCACGGGCACCGGCGAACTCCTGCGAACTGGCAGTGGCGGATCCGCCACCCCGTCGCCCTTTTTCCGCCACTATGGACCGGACCTGGCCGGCCTGTTCACCGGTGATTGCGGCGCCCTGGGCATCAAGGCGCGCATCACGCTCAAGCTTGTCGCCCGGCGCGAGGCATTCGACGCGCTGTCGTTCAGCTTTCCCAATTTCGCCGCGATGCACCTGGCGATGGCGGAGATCGCGCGGCTGGGCGTGGACGATGAAAACTTCGGCCTCGACGCGGCGCTGCAGCAGGGCCAGATCGGGCGCAACGACAGTGTCTCGGCCAAGGCCGATATTGCCCGCACAATCCTGAAATCCTCCGCGTCGCTCGGCGCGGGGATGAAGGCGCTTGCGCGGATGGCGGTCGCGGGCGACCGGGCCCTGAAAGCGGCCGACTATGCCGTGCACTATCTGACCGACGGGGTCGGCGACGCGGACGCGCGGGCGAAGGGCGACGCAATTCGCGCCATCGCCAGCCGCCACGGCACCGAGATCGCCAACAGCATCCCGACGGTCGTGCGCGCCATGCCGTTTGCCCCCCTTGCCAACATGCTCGGGCCAAAGGGCGAACGCTGGGTGCCGATGCACGGGTTGTTCGCGCACGACGCGGCGGTGCCGTTCCATAACGCGCTGGATGCATTCTGGGATGAGCAGCGCGCCGCGATGGACCGGCTGGGCGTGTACAACGGCGCAATGTTCATGGCCGTGGGCCCGACCGGGTTCGTCTACGAGCCCGCGTTCTACTGGCCCGACGCGCGCCATGTCGTGCACGATCGGATGATGCCAGCCGACCATCTCGCCACACTGACCGATTATGCCCCGGCGCCCGAAACCGCCGCGTTCGTAGCGATGCTGCGCGAACGGATCGGTGAACTGATGAGCCAGCATGGCGCCGCCCATCTGCAGATCGGGAAAACCTACCCCTACCTGGCCGGACGCAATCCCGCCTCCATGGCTTTACTGCGCGCGATCAAGGCCGAGCTTGATCCGAGGAACATCCTCAACCCGGGCGTGCTGGGCCTCTAGCGGATGGCCGCAAGGGCGCGGACAAATCAGCCATCCGTGCGGCGGTAGGGCACGAAATCCTGCAGGAACACCGCGCCGGTGAAGAAATTGCCCAGCCGGTCCTGCGTGGTCACATGGTCCAGCCGACACAACCGCGAGCCCGCGCCGAAATGGCGAATGACCAGGTAATCGTCTGAATCGAGCGTATCGGGATGCGCGGTGCGATTGACCCACAGGGTGCGCCCGTCACGGATAACGATCGCGGTCCGATCGATGATCTGCATGCTCACGTTGCGGAAGGTGTTGACGCAATCGGACGGCTCGCCTGCCACCCGGCCTTCGAGCATCCGGGCAAGCTTCGCTTCTCCCTTCGGCAGATCCTCGTTCGCGGTGTTGGCGGTCGCGGAAACGGGCAATGCCGCGACGGCGGCGAGCGCGGCAAGGGTGAACAGGGTTTTCATCGCATCAGCCTCCATGATCGGGCCGCGCATCCTGGACGCGGCGATAGGGCACGAATTCACCAAGCAGCAGGATCGGGCCGGGGGTAAGGGTCGAACGATCGCGCAGTTCCACCTGATCGCGCGCGCACAGGCTGCTGCCGAACAGGCGGAATACCGGCAGATCGTCCCAGTCGAGCATGTCGGCGCCCGCGGGCCGGTTCACATAGATCGTGCCGCCCTCGCGAAACACCAGCGCCGTCCCGTCGATGATGGTGGCGCCATCACGCCGCGTGCTGCCGAGGCATTTGACGGGTTCGCCCGCCACCCGGCCTTCGAGCAGCTTCGCGAGATCCGCTTCTCCCTTGGCATCGTCAGCGGCAGCTGGAACGGCGGCGAGCGCCAATCCGGCGAGCGATGCGGCAAGCGCGATTCGACTTGGGTTGGTGCACATGATCAACCGTGCTTGTAACACGCTGCGATGAACCGCGCATGAGTATTCGCGCACGATCGAGCGCGCGTTCGATCGCCATTTGCCCGTCAGCGGTGGCCGGGATCCGATCCGGCGGCGATATCGGGCAGGGCAGCCTGACCGTGCCCGTCCGCCGGGCCGCCGACCAGGACGAAGCGGCGATCGCAGTACCCGCAATCGACATAGCCGTGCTCATCGATTTCAAGCCATACGCGCGGATGCCCCAGCGCCGCGCCGCCGCGGATGCTGCCCGCGCCGTCGCAATGGACCCGGCGGGTTTCGACCTTGGTGATCTCGGGCGGGGCGATGTTCATGGCCGGGCGCGATAATCGTTCGCCCGCGCGCGCGCAAGCATTGCCAGCGGCGGGACCGGACCCTAGGGCGGCCTCGATGAGCAGCGCCCCAGCGATCCGGATCGAGAATGTCGTCAAGCGCTACGCCGGTGTGGGCGGGGGCGAAGGCAAGCTGGCCCTGAAGGGCGTCAGCTTCGATGTGCCGCAAGGCGAGATCTTCGGCCTGCTCGGCCCCAATGGCGCGGGCAAATCGACCCTGATCAACATCCTTGCCGGGCTGGTCCGCAAGACCAGCGGCAACGCGGAAATCTGGGGTTTCGACATCGACCACCACCCGCGCAATGCCAAGCGTTCCATCGGGATCGTGCCGCAGGAAATCGTGTTCGACCCGTTCTTCACCCCGTACGAGGTGCTTGAGAACCAGGGCGGGTTCTACGGCATCGCCAAGGCCGCGCGCCGCAGCGAGGAACTGCTCGCCGCCGTCCGCCTTTCCGACAAGCGCGATGCCTATGCGCGCACGCTGTCGGGTGGGATGAAGCGGCGCCTGCTGGTGGCCAAGGCGATGGTCCATTCGCCGCCGATCCTGGTGCTGGACGAGCCGACAGCGGGTGTCGATGTCGAGCTGCGCCGCCAGCTGTGGGACCTCGTCACCGAACTGAATCGCGAAGGCGTAACCGTGGTGCTGACGACGCATTACCTCGAGGAAGCCGAACAATTGTGCGACCGGATCGCGATCATCGATCGCGGCGAACTGATCGCCAACAAGCCGACCCGCGATCTTGTCGGCATGGCACGCGAGAAGATCGTGCGTCTGACGGTGGACAAGGACCTTGCCGGCCCACTGATGGCGCCGTGCTTCCTCAAGGCCGAGGTGGTGGAGCCGCGCACGCTTGAAGTCACCTACAACCGCGATGACGCGAGCGCTGGCCAGATCCTCGCCGAAGTCCAGAGCCACGGCTACGGGATCGAGGACGTGACCACCCGCGAAGCGGATCTCGAGGATGTATTCGTCCAGCTGACGGGGGCGGGATAGGCTTGCTCGCGCGCGCGGCAGCGGTCATGACCGCCGCATGACCACTCACGACGTCATCGTCATCGGTTCGGGTGCCGCCGGGCTGACCGCGGCGCTGGCGCTCGCGGAAACCAAGCGCGTGCTGGTGCTGGCCAAGGGCGATCTGCGGTCGGGCTCGACGGCCTGGGCGCAGGGCGGGATCGCGGCGGTGCTCGACGCGGGCGACACGTTCGAAGACCACATCCGCGACACGATGGTCGCGGGCGCGGGGCTGAACCGGCGCGAGACGGTGGAGTTCGTGATCGGCCAGGCGCCCGCGGCGATCGACCGACTGGTCGCGCTGGGCGTGCCCTTCAATACCGAGGGCGAGAACCTGCACCTGACCCGCGAGGGGGGCCATTCGCACCGCAGGATCGTCCACGTGGACGACGCGACCGGTTGGGCGGTCCAGGCCGCGCTGCTCAAGGCGGCGGAGGAAAACCCCAACGTAACCCTGCTGCCGGGGCGCAGTTGCATCGACCTCGTCACCGGGCGCCACGGCGAGCGGTATTCGGGCGATGGCCGCGTCTGGGGCGTCTATGCGCTCGACGAGGCAAGCGGCCGGGTCGAGAAGCATGTCGCGCGCGCCACGGTGATGGCGGCGGGCGGCGCGGGCCGCGTGTACCTGTTCTCCACCGCACCGCGGGGCGCGACGGGCGACGGGATCGCGATGGCGTGGCGAGCGGGCGCGCGGGTTTCCAACATGGAGATGATGCAGTTCCACCC
The DNA here is from genome assembly GCA_964516135.1 of uncultured Erythrobacter sp. GTDB lineage: Bacteria > Pseudomonadota > Alphaproteobacteria > Sphingomonadales > Sphingomonadaceae > 34-65-8. Next base: position 124,511 of record CAZEWN010000005.1, read on the forward strand.
GACCTGCCTCTATCACCTGGAAACCAAGAACTTCCTGATTACCGAGGCGGTTCGCGGCGAAGGCGGTCGCCTGCTCCATCCCGAAACCGGCCACCGCTACATGGCCGACTATGATCCCGAACGCATGGAGCTGGCCCCGCGCGACGTGGTGGCGCGCGCCAACGACGACCAGATCAAGCGTTACGGCCTCGACTACGTCCACCTCGACATCAGCCACATGCCGGCCGATTTCGTGCGCGGGCATTTCCCCACCATCCACGACAAGCTGCTCGGGCTCGGCATCGACATGACGAAGGAGCCGATCCCGGTCGTCCCCGCGCAACACTATACCTGCGGCGGGGTGCTGATCGACCTCGACGCGCGGACCGACCTGCCGGGCCTATGGGCAGCGGGCGAATGCACCGAGAGCGGCCTCCACGGCGCCAACCGCCTCGCCTCAAACAGCCTGCTCGAATGCTTTGTGTTCGGCGAGGCGGCGGCGAAGGACATCCTCGCCTGCTGGGACGATCTCGACGACCCGCCCCCGATCCGCGACTGGGACGCGAGCCGCGTCACCGATTCCGACGAGGAAGTCGTGATCAAGCAGAACTGGACCGAGATCCGCCGCTTCATGTGGAACTACGTCGGTATCGTGCGCACCACCAAGCGCCTGGAACGCGCCGCGCACCGGATCAAGCTGCTGATGGACGAGGTCGACGACTACTACGGCCACTTCCGCGTGACGACCGACCTGATCGAACTCAGGAACCTGCTCCAGAGCGCGGAACTGATCGTGAGGAGCGCGCTGGCGCGCAAGGAAAGCCGGGGCCTGCACTTCACGCTCGACTATCCCGAAACCGACGCGGTGGCGCGCGACACCGTGCTGGTGCCGTAACGCGCTCGCGGGCGGATCAGTCAGCCTTGCGCGCCAGTTGCAGCTCCAATCGCTTTAGTTCGCGCAGCACCCGGTTGGTCTGGATCGTCGGCCAGATCGCCAGCTTGATCATCAATGACATCAGCACCAGCACCGCCGCCGGCACGCCCCATCGAATTGCCAGCAGCGGGTCGTCGGCCGTGAAGAACTGCACCGCGGCATAAACGCCGGCCAGGAACAACAGCACCTGCGCCAGCATCATCGCGCCATTGATCCACCCCAGCCGCCCGGCAAAGGCACCGCCAAGCTGCACGAAATAGTTGGGCTCCTCGCCGATACGGCGGAGCAATTCCCGCTCCTCCGCGACGAGCGCTTCATCGATCATGCGGTCCACGCGATCAGTCATCATCGTTCTCCTTCCAGAATAGCGCGCAGCTTGCGCCGCGCGTGCATGAGCCGTGTCTTGACCGTGCCGACTGGCACGGTGAGCGCGACCGCGACTTCGGCGACGCTCAACTCCTCGAAATGGTAGAGCGCGATCGCGGCGCGCTCGTCGGGCGAGAGTCGCCGGATCGCCTGCTGAAGCCGGGCAGTCTCGGACGGTTCCACCGGCTGAACCTCGTCAAGCGGCTGTCGCTCCACCGCCTGCGCCAGCGACCGGCGCTTCACGACCTCGCGGACTTCGCGCGCACACCGGCGCGACACGATCCTGAAGGCCCATGCGGGAAACGCCCGCACATCGTCCAGCCGATCGACGCCACGCACGATTTCCGCCCAGGCCGACTGCACGGCATCGCGTGCCATCTCCCGCTCGCCGGACAGGCGCATCGCGTGTGCCAGCAACCGCGGTTGCCACCGCGTTGCGAGCAGCTCGAGCGCATCCCGGCTGCCCGTGCGAACGCTCGCAACGAGGTATTCATCCAGAAGGCGGCCATGCTGCTTGCTCATCGAAACCCCGCTGCATTCATGGACAAGGTGCACGAAAACCGCGAGCCGGTTCACGCGCGTGCAAAAAAATGTTGCACGGGGCCGATCCACTGCGTTCATGGCGACGTGACTTAATGCCAGCAGGGACAGGCACGATGCCCAGCGTCACCGCCAACGGGATCACCATCCACTACGAAGATCACGGCGATCACGCGCACCCGGCCATGCTGCTCATCATGGGGTTCGGCGCGCAGCTTACGCTATGGCCGATCGAGCTGGTCGAAGGGCTGGTGGCGCGCGGCTTTCGCGTCATCCGCTACGACAACCGCGATATCGGGCTCAGCCACAAGTTCGATGGGGTGAAGGCACCGGGGCCGGTCAAGCTTACACTGCTGGCCAGGCTCGGGATCAGGCCGCGTGTACCCTATACCCTGGCCAACATGGCGGATGACGGCGCGGGGCTGCTCGATGCGCTGGGAATCGCGGGCGCGCACATCGTGGGCGCCAGCATGGGCGGGATGATCGCGCAACACTTCGCCGCGCGTCATACGCAGCGCACGCTCTCGCTGACCTCGATCTTCTCCACCACCGGCAACCCGAAACTGCCGCCCGCGCGGCGCGAGGCGATGGAGGTGCTGATAAGGCGGCCCGCGAGCATGGAGGAGGACGCGCTGGTCGAGCACGGGATGCTGCTGGCGCGCACGATCGGCTCGCCCGGCTATCCTGCCGATCCCCAGCGCCTGCGCGCCAACGTGACCGCGAACGTCCGCCGCAGCGTCTATCCCGAAGGGCCAACCCGTCACCTGGCCGCGATTGTTGCCGATGGCGACCGGCGCGCGATGCTCGCCAGGATCGCCGCGCCCACGCTCGTACTGCATGGCGAGGATGATCCGCTGGTTCGGGTGGAGGGCGGGCGCGACACCGCGGCCGCGATCCCTGGTGCACGGCTATCCACGATCCCCGGCTGGGGCCACGATCTGCCGCTTGAACTCGTGGGCCGGCTGGCGGACGAGATCGCGGGGCATGCAAGGAGCGCCGGTTAGCGCCGCCCGCTTGCCCGGCTGCACGCGTTTTCGCCCGCTCGTCGATCCCGGGCCGCAGGAGATGGCGGCGCCCGTATCCGGCGATCCGATCCAGCATCGGGCACGACATGGCATTGCCCCTATCGAACGGGCCGGATTCGAAAATTGCGGCACAGGATTCGTTTGATTCAAAGACCCCGCGCACCCATTTTCCCGAGATAATTTTTTGCCCATTTGCGTTTTAGGGGTTGCGCGGTCGACGGGCCAAGCATTTCCCGCGCGTCGCGGCGTTGCAACCGTATAACACACCGCGCGTTCAGCGCGCGCAAACTGGGTTAAGCGTGATTTACCCACTTGCGCGTCCTTGTTGGCTGATTCAGTATCTAGTGGTTCGGATTGCGGGGGTACCCACTAGATCGTGTTGTCGGCTCACCGCGAGGGGAGGCTCGGGGTGGACTTTCCGGGGCGGTGTTGTGGGCAGGCGGGGGATAAGTTTTCGGCCCGCCGGCCACGAAAGATGCTAGTCGGGAAGCCGCTCGCTGATTCGAACGAAAATGGAACATGCGCCCTTCGCGGCACTTGATCCAAGGGGCAATCAGGCGGGGCACGAGACACATGGAATTCAGGACCGGAGATGACGCGGCGATGGCGCTCGATCACATTCAAGATACCCAGATCGCACCCGACAACGCCCCCTCCGATGCCGACAAGCGGAAGGCTGCGGTGAGCATGGCGAAAAGCGACAAGGGCAGCGACGAATTGATTGCGGCCAAGGCCGGTGAAGCCCTGGCAGGCGCCATGGCCGAAACCATGCGCGCAGCCGCGGGCAGCGACGATTCGAAGAAGATCAACGATCGCCGCTTCACGATTGTGACCGACGAATCGCGTGATGCCCTACTGACCGATTTCGGCAAGGACACGCTGACCGACCGTTATCTGCTGCCGGGCGAAAGCTATCAGGACCTGTTCGCGCGCGTGGCCGATGCCTATGCCGACGATCAGGATCACGCGCAGCGCATCTACGACTACATTTCGAAGCTGTGGTTCATGCCCGCAACGCCGGTCCTGTCCAACGGCGGGACCAATCGCGGCCTGCCGATCAGCTGCTACCTCAACTCGGTCGAGGACAGCCTCGAAGGGATCGTCGGCACCTGGAACGAAAACGTCTGGCTCGCTTCGCGCGGCGGCGGCATCGGCACCTATTGGGGCGAAGTGCGCGGCATTGGCGAACCGGTCGGCCTCAACGGCAAGACCAGCGGCATCATCCCGTTCGTCCGCGTGATGGATTCGCTGACCCTGGCAATTTCGCAGGGCTCGCTGCGGCGTGGTTCGGCGGCGTGCTATCTCGATGTGTCGCACCCGGAAATCGAGGAATTCCTCGAAATCCGCAAGCCGTCGGGCGACTTCAACCGCAAGGCGCTGAACCTGCACCACGGTGTGCTGCTGACCGACGCGTTCATGGAAGCCGTGCGCGACGGGGCGGAATTCGACCTCGTTTCCCCGCGCGATGGCTCGGTCCGCAAGACGGTCGATGCGCGCGGCCTGTTCCAGAAGCTGGTCGAGACGCGGCTGGCCACGGGCGAGCCGTACATCGTGTTCTCCGACACCGTGAACCGGATGATGCCCAAGCATCACCGCGATCTGGGCCTCAAGGTCTCGACCTCGAACCTGTGTTCGGAAATCACCCTGCCCACGGGCCGCGACCACCTGGGCAATGATCGCACCGCGGTGTGCTGCCTGTCGTCGCTGAACCTGGAAACCTGGGACCAGTGGGAAGGCGACAAGCGGTTCATCGAGGACGTGATGCGCTTCCTCGACAACGTGCTGCAGGACTATATCGACCGCGCCCCGCCCGAAATGGCGCGGGCCAAGTATTCAGCCATGCGCGAACGGTCGGTCGGCCTCGGCGTCATGGGCTTCCACTCGTTCCTCCAGTCCAAGGGCATCGGCTTCGAAAGCCCGATGGCCAAGGTCTGGAACCTCAAGATGTTCAAGCACATCGACGCCAAGGCGGCCGAGGCGAGCATGATGCTGGCCAACGAGCGCGGCCCCTGCCCCGATGCCGAGGACATGGGCGTGATGGAGCGCTTCAGCTGCAAGATGGCGATCGCGCCGACCGCCTCGATCTCGATCATCTGCGGCGGCACCAGCGCCTGCATCGAGCCGATCCCGGCCAATATCTATACCCACAAGACGCTGTCGGGCAGCTTCGTGGTCAAGAACCCGTACCTGGAAAAGCTGCTCCGCGCGAAGAGCAAGGATTCGACCAACGTGTGGAATTCGATCCTTGAACGCGGCGGCTCGGTCCAGCACCTCGATTTCCTGACGCCGGAGGAAAAGGCGGTCTACAAGACCAGCTTCGAGCTCGACCAGCGCTGGCTGCTCGAATTCGCGGCCGACCGTACACCCTATATCGACCAGGCGCAGTCGCTGAACCTGTTCATCCCCGCCGATGTCGACAAGTGGGACTTGATGATGCTGCACTTCCAGGCGTGGGAGAAGGGCATCAAGTCGCTCTACTACCTCCGCTCGAAAAGCGTGCAGCGCGCCGGATTCGCGGGCGGCGTGGAAGCGGACAACACGCCCGACGCGCCGAAGTTCGAGATCGGCGAGCAAACCGACTACGAGGAATGCCTCGCCTGCCAGTGACGGCCCGACCCATGAAAAAGGCCCGGCACCGCGCATGCGGGCCGGGCCTTTTCGCTTGACGGGGTCGCGATCAATAGGTCGCCGTACCGCTGCCCGGGATCTGCGCGCTTTCCTTGAGATAGACGCGGTTGTCGTCGATCCGGTCGACATCGTCCAGCAGCAGGAAGCGGTGCGTGCCGGTGTCGCTGTCAGACTTGGTCAGCTTGATCTGGTCCCCGTCCAGTTCGTCGACGGTGCCGACATGCTGGCCATTGGCGTCAGCCACCTCCATGTGTTCCTTGATGCGGAGCTTCTCGAACATGATTTTTCCTCTCTATACCGTCCGTTAGCCTAACCGGCCGAGGGCGGCGCTGTTCCCGCGCCGGTCGCGCGTGCGGGGCGGCCCGTCAGCCCCAGTCGCGCTGCGGCGTCCCGCGCGGATCCTTCTCCGGCAGGATTTCGCCCGCGCCGCTATCGTCGAGGCGCTTGCGCGCATCGTCGCGCCGGGCCTGATCCTCGTCGCGGGTCTCGCCTTCGCGCGGGCCGGTCCGTTCGATCCCGCCGGGTTCGTGCCCGGGTTTGTTGGTGACATTGCGGCTGTCGTTGGGTTCGTACTGGCCCATGGTAAATTCTCCTTCGTTATGAAGGACAACGGGCGTGCCGCCGCGCCGTTCCGCCGGCCAGGGGCAGCCCCCAACGCGAAGCGCCCCGCCTGGGGGGGAGGCGGGGCGCCGGGGTCGCGAGCTCCGGCCCGCAAGGGGAGGAAGCCGGGCCGTGCCCGCCGATCCCCATCTTGGCGCCATCATGACGCCATCGTCGGGATAATGCCCCGCCCCGCCCCCGGTTCCCGCATCAGCGATGACCGGGCCCGCGATCGGGGCGCCAGCGCGCTATCGCCATTTATCCCCGCCCGAATCTTCATGCTTGCCTTCGAATCGCGGGCATGATTCCCTATGTTGGAGGTTCGGCCAGATTCACGCACCCAGACCTCCGGAGACACAAGATGTCGTTGCTCGAAGCCCGCAAGACCTACAAGCCCTTCGAATATCCGTGGGCCTATGAATTCTGGAAGCGGCAGCAGCAGATCCACTGGATGCCCGAGGAAGTGCCGCTGGGCGAGGATTGCCGCGACTGGGCGCAGAAGCTGTCCGATCACGAGAAGAACCTGCTCACGCAGATCTTCCGCTTCTTCACCCAGGCCGATGTCGAGGTGCAGGATTGCTACCACGACAAGTACGGCCGCGTGTTCAAGCCGACCGAGATCAAGATGATGCTGGCCGCCTTCTCCAACATGGAGACGGTCCATATCGCGGCGTACTCGCACCTGCTCGACACGATCGGGATGCCCGAAAGCGAATACGGCATGTTCCTCGAATACGAGGAGATGAAGGCCAAGCACGATTACCTGCAGCAGTTCGGCGTCGACAATGACGAGGATATCGCCCGCACGCTGGCGATGTTTGGCGGCTTCACCGAAGGGCTGCAACTGTTCGCCAGCTTCGCCATGCTGATGAACTTCCCGCGCTTCAACAAGATGAAGGGCATGGGCCAGATCGTGAGCTGGTCGGTGCGCGACGAATCGCTGCACTGCGAAGGCATCACGCGCCTGTTCCATGAGTTCGTGCGCGAGCGCGACTGCCTGACCAGGTCGGTCAAGGAAGACATCATGGACATGTGCCAGAAGACGGTGCGGCTGGAGGACGCCTTCATCGACTTGGCGTTCGAGCAGGGGCCGGTGCCCGGCATGACCGCCAAGGAGATCAAGCGCTACATCCGCTACATCGCCGACTGGCGCCTGGGCCAGCTTGGCCTGCCGAGCATCTACATGGTCGACGACCACCCCCTCCCCTGGCTCGCCCCGCTGCTGAACGGGGTGGAACACGCCAACTTCTTCGAAACCCGCGCGACGGAATACTCGAAGGCGGCAACCCGCGGCGACTGGAACACGGTGTGGGCAAGCTTCGACAACCGCCAGAAGGCGAAAGTCGGCGCGGCAGCAAACGAACCAGGCGAGGACGGCGGCGAACCGGATATGTTCGGGGATGCTGGTAGCGGGAGCGTGGCGGCGGAGTGATTTTCATCTGAAGCCGACCCGTTTGCTTGACCTGAACGGATAGAGAACATAGCGATACAAGAAAGGGAGTATCGCGATGCACTCAATAGAGTTTTGCGCTGGTGCCGGCGGCCAGGCGCTTGGGCTCGAGCAGGCTGGATTTCGCCATACCGCGCTTGTGGAGATCGAGCCGGAATTTGCGAAGACGTTGAAGTTCAACCGCCCGCTTTGGGATGTGCGCGCAACCGATATGGCGCAGTTCGACGGGGCGCCATTTCGCGGTGTGGAACTTCTCACTGCTGGACTGCCCTGCCCTCCATTCTCGATCGCCGGTAAGCAGCTAGGCGAGCAAGACGAACGCAACCTGTTTCCGGCGGCAATCCGACTGATCGATGAAATTCGCCCCAAGGCCGTGATGATCGAGAACGTGCGCGGGTTCTTGTCGGCCGTGTTCGATGACTATCGGCTGCAACTCAAGACGCAGCTCTCGAAACTGGGTTATCATACTGATTGGCGGCTCTTGAACGCCTCGGATTTCGGCGTACCGCAGCTCAGGCCGCGTGTGGTGATCGTCGCACTCAGGAAAGATTTGGTCGATGCATTCGACTGGCCGGACGTACACCCTCACAACCCGCCTACCGTCGGCGAATGTCTGAAGGACTTGATGGCCGCGAATGGTTGGTTGGGCGCGAACCGCTGGGCCGAGCAGGCGAGCGACATCGCCCCGACATTGGTTGGCGGATCGAAGAAGCATGGTGGTCCCGACCTTGGACCCACGCGCGCGCGACGCGCTTGGGCGTCGTTGGGCGTAGAGGGCCGCAGCCTCGCCAATGAAGAGCCCGCGCGCGATTTCGTGGGGATGCCACGGCTGACCCTTCGCATGGCAGCCCGGTTGCAAGGGTTTCCTGACGACTGGCAATTCCAAGGCACCAAGACCACGCAGTACCGGCAGATTGGCAACGCTTTCCCCCCGCCAGTAGCAAAGGCGGTGGCGCGCAACTTGTCCGTGGCTTTGCGACTTCACCGACAGTTTGCCGTTACCGCGCCTAGGGCAGCGTGAGCTTGTTTGCACATGACGGGCGAATCCCTCTTGCCAGTGATCACGTCGATTTCACTGACCTGCACCGGCTGGAATCGAACCTGATTGCAGCCGTCGGAGGCTGGGAAGCCTTCGAACAGAAGCTGCGCGGCTTTTTCCGCTCCGCCATTGACGAGGTCATCGATACCGCGCGAACCGGGCGCTACTTCTTTGCCGATCTTGAAAAGACTGAGAAGACCTACCTCGGCACCAAATTCGAAATAATCCTGCGCGATTGGCTCGACGTTCCGAAGGGCATAAAACTCGACCTGCTGATCGGGCATGAGGAAGTCGACATCAAAACGTCGACGTCCGCCCAAAAGGGCGGCTGGATGATCCCACCCGAAGCATTTGATGAACTTTGCATACTGATAAAGGTCAGCGAAACATCCGCACGCTGCGATTTCGGGCTAGTTCGGGCACGGCAGGCGTATCTTCGCGGCGGCAGAAACCGAGATGCAAAAACTGGCCTATCAGCCGATGGGCAGCGCAACATCTGGTGGATGACCAGGGGGTTTTCCTACACGCCGAATTTCTGGGCGCACACGACTGCTGCCGATCGCGCCGAAATCATGCAAGGCGGTGGCACGCAGCGGATCGCCACACTGTTCGAGAAGTTCCAGGAAGTGCCGATATCACGTGTTCAGATCGAGGCGGTCGCCGCGCAAGACGATTTCATGAAGCGGATCAGGCGCAATAGCGGCGCGCGCGACGTGTTGGCCCCCAAAGGAATTGCGATCCTTTATTCGGAAAACGATGCCTTGCTGATGCGCCAGCTCGGACTGATGTTCGGGAAGCGGGAGTTTATCTCGTATTCTCCAAAGAATCCGGACGAAGCCCGGCTGCTACGGGCCGCAAACCATATCGATTAGTGGAATTGACGACGGTTAGCCCAATCTCATCGGCTTCGGATCAGTCTGCTTCGCTCTGGCTTGCTTGATAGCTTTGCTGTGTCATCATCGGGTATGGCTGAGCCTCAGGAAGAACCACGCGTCCGTATCGTCTGCGAAACCTGCGGTTCAACCGACGTTTCCCGCGATGCCTGGGGCGATTGGGACGCCAATACGCAGCAATGGGCACTGCGGTGCGTGTTCGACTATGCCCATTGCCACGCCTGCGATGGCGAGACGCGGTTGGCAGAGGTCGCGATGGATTAGCTTCGCTTCGCTTCGCGTCGTGGCGGGGAACAAGTTTATTCGCGCACTAAGCCAACAAGCCACGAAGATGGCATGCCCGACACCGGCGTTGGTGGCTGGCTGGTCCGCTGCAGAGCGGATGGGTGCCGCGAGCGACAACCCCTTCGTGGCTTAGTGCCTTAGTGCGAACCCCAGCAACCTCGCCGGTACGGAACGATCGACCGCGCACCGGGTCACCGCGCGGACGGGCTGCTCCGCGCCGAGGCGGGGGCAGGCTAGCGCACCCCGCGCCCTGCCTCAAACCAATTTCCTACACGCGGCAAGTGTGCTCCATCCTGCGGGATGAAGCTCTATTCCCCGCCCTCGCCGCACGCGCGCCGCGCGCCGCGCCGTATCCCTGCCTTCCACCCCGTGCCGCTCGCGCCGCGCGCCGATGGGTGGACGCCGCTGCGGCAGGGGCAGTTCATCGGCTGGCTGGCGCAGACGCGCTCGGTCGCGGCGGCGTGCCGCAAGGTTTCGATGGGGCGCGAGAGTGCCTATCGCCTGCGGAAGCGGCCCGGCGCGGCGGGCTTTGCCGCGGCGTGGGACGCGGCGCTGGGGATCGCGCACGAGCCGGTCGACCTCTCCAGTGCGAAGTCCACAGGCCTGGCCGCCGGGTATCGCAGCGAGGCGGGCCTGCTGCGGGTGGTTCTCCATGCCGGGCGATATGTCACAACCCTTTGCAAACCCGACAACAATGCCCTGCTCCAGCACCTCGCCCAGCTCGACCGCGCGACGCGGGAAATCATCAGTTGAGCGCTAAGGTCACACTTTTTCAAAACCGGTCGAGCGTGACACGCCGCGCGGCGCTCTGGCCGCTATTCGTGCCCCCACGGCGCGGGCGGGCGCGCGATCGGGCGGGTCAGGTCGAAGCGGACGTGGAAGTTGCGCGCATTGGGCGGGTCGCGCATCAGGCGGTAGGAATAGGCCGCTTGCCGCGTGCCCGCCGGGTCGACCTCCACCCGCCACACGTTGGCGAGTGAGGCGGTCAACCCCTCGCGCCGGAACAGCGCGATGCTCTCCGCATCGACCGGGAACTCCTGCGCGGTGGGCAGGCCCGGCGCGGCGGTGTCGCCGCCGTACATGGTCGTCGCGTCGTGGCTGCCGTCCGCGTGCCGATGGTCGTGCTTGAGGCGCAGGCTCCCGGGGCTCGCGGCTCCGGTGCGGGTGAAGACCCAGGTGCGGCTGCGGTCCCAGGTGCCATCGGCGCGCTGGATGTGGAACGGCACCTCGATCCGATCCGCCGAGCATTTGCGCACGTGCATCGCCATGGCGGCGCCGCGCATGTCCGCGTCGGCGGCCTCGTTGCTGACCATGCGCCCGGCGTAGGCCTTGCCGCAGTGGCTGGCGAGCGCGGCCCAGAACTGGTCCTGCGGGGCCGGGGATGCGGGCGCGGTGGTGGCGCAGGCGGCGAGCGGCAGCGTGAGCGCGGCGGCAAGGAGGGTGCGGTTCATCTGCCCCCGCTGCCAGCACCGGGCAGCGCGCGCAACCGCTACCTTGCGGCGCGTGACCGCCTGCCCCATCTGTGCGCCGAGGGCGGAACGAGAGAGGACCTGCCAACGATGCGTACCCAAGCCGAAGTCGCCGCGATGAACTGCCCGGTGTGCCGCGTGCCGCTCGCCATGAGCGACCGCCAGGGCATCGAGATCGACTATTGCCCGCAGTGCCGCGGCGTGTGGCTCGACCGGGGGGAACTCGACAAGATCATCGAACGCAGCGTGCCGCAATCCGCCCCCCCGCCGCGCCAGGCGCCCAGCTACGCCCAGCACGGCGGGCAGGCGCATTCGGGCTACGGCCACGGCTATGGCAAGCCGCACAAGCGCCGGAAAAGCTTCTTCGAGGAACTGTTCGACTGACGCCCGCGGGTGGTGCGGGCGAGCCGTCAGGCGCCGCACCAGTCGCGCGAACCGTCACGGCGGCCAAGGCCGCGCTCGATCATCGTCTCCGCCAGCCGTTCCTGCCCCGCCGCATCGTCGCGCCGCGCCGCGCGCAGCTCGCGGCCATACGGGTCGCGCGGCGGATCGGCCCCGCCATCGAGTGCAAACGCACCGCGGCCCAGCCAGTCGGCCAGAGCATCGCGGGCGAGCAGCGCCAGCCGCCGCTCCGCCTCGCACTGCCCGGCCAGTTCAGGCGCGTCGTATCCGGTCAGCCGCACGCGCTGTCCGCCGAGCATGATCGTGTCACCATCGACCACGCAATTCGCCGCGCGCCCTTGGCCACAGATCGCGAAGCGCGCATCGACCACCTGCCACTCGCCGCCCATGCCCGGCCAGCGCGCGAGCAGCGCGGCCGCCGCCAGCACCATGCCCAGCCCCAGCCACCACCGCCACGCGCGCCACCAGGCCGCGCGGCGGCGGCGGGCATTCCAGGCGGCATCGAAGCGGGGGGCGCGAACCATCGCCGCCCGGCCTAGCCGCATGGCACCAGCCGGGGCAATTGCGCTTTCCTACACGCTCCCCAGCCGTTAGGGGCGCAGCCGTAACGGACGGGAACGGGCGATGACGAACCGCGACGACATGGCAACAGGCCAGGAGTCTTTGGCAAAGGCCGAAGTGCTGATCGAGGCGCTGCCCTATTTCCAGCGCTACGCCGGGCGCACCTTCGTGGTGAAATACGGCGGCCACGCCATGGGCGACCCCGAGGCCGCGCGTGATTTCGCCGAGGACGTTGTGCTGCTGCGCGCCGTCGGAATAAATCCCGTGGTCGTCCACGGTGGCGGCCCGCAGATCGGCGCGATGCTCAAGAAGCTGGGCGTGGAAAGCACTTTTGTCGACGGGCTTCGGGTGACCGACAGGGAAACCGCGCAAGTCGCCGAGATGGTCCTGTCGGGTGCGATCAACAAGGAACTGGTTGGCTGGATCGCGCAGGCGGGCGGCCGGGCGATCGGCGTTTCTGGCAAGGACGGCGGGCTCGTCACCGCCACGAAAGTCACCCGCACCACGCGCGATCCCGACAGCAATATCGAGCAGGCAGTGGACCTGGGCTTCGTCGGCGAACCCGCCAAGATCGACACCACTCTGATCGATACCGCCGTCGCCGCGGGGATGATCCCGGTAATCGCGCCCATCGGTGCGGGCGAGGATGGCGCGACCTACAATATCAACGCCGATACCATGGCCGGCGCGATCGCCGCGGCATTGGGGGCGGCGCGGCTGTTCCTGCTGACCGATGTTGCTGGAGTGCTCGACAAGACCGGCACGCTGCTGACCGACCTGTCCCCCGCCGACATCGACCGGCTCAAGGCCGATGGCACCATCAGCGGCGGGATGATCCCCAAGCTGGAAACCTGCGTTCACGCCGTCGAGGCGGGGTGCGAGGCGGCGGTGGTGCTCGATGGCCGGGTGCCGCACGCGATGCTGCTCGAATTCTTCACCGCGCGCGGCGCGGGAACGCTGATCCGCTCCCATGGCGAAGCGTCTTAATCCATTGATACACTCTTCGGCTCTCGGCTAAGACCGCGGCTGACAACGCCTAGCGAAAGGGCCCGCCTAGTGATCGTGCTGATCGACATCCTCGCCATGATCACCAACGTGATCGTCATGCTGGTGATCATCCAGTTCATCATCGGGCTGCTGTTCGCGTTCAACGTCGTCAATTCCAGCAACGACTTCCTGCAGCAGGTCTATCGCTCGATCAATGCCTTGATGGAGCCGATCCTGGCACCGATCCGGCGCATCCTGCCCAACACCGGAGCGATCGATTTCTCGCCGCTGGTCCTCATAATCGTGCTGCAGATCCTGATCCGGGTTCTCTATTCGGTCGCTTACGGCGCCTGATGACTGCGACGCTCATCGACGGCAAGGCGTTCGCCGCGCGGTTGCGCGAACGTGTGGGCGCGCACGCCGCGACGTTCGAAGCGGCTGCCGGGCGCAAGGCGGGCCTCGCGGTCGTATTGGTTGGCGACGATGCGGCGAGCCAGGTCTACGTCGGCGCCAAGCACAAGGCGACGGTCGCGGCAGGCATGGCGAGCTTCGAGCATCGCCTGCCCGCCAACACCCCGGACCGCGATCTGCTGGCGTTGGTCGAACGGCTCAACGCCGACCCGGCGGTCGATGGCATCCTCGTCCAGCTGCCGCTGCCCGCCCACCTCGATGAACAGGCGGTGATCGCGGCAATCGCGCCCGGCAAGGACGTGGACGGGTTTCACGTCGCCAATGCGGGTCGGCTGGCAGTGGGACAGGACGGCTTCGTGCCGTGCACGCCACTGGGCTGCCTGATGCTGCTGCACGACCTCCACGGCGACCTGTCGGGGATGGAAGCGGTGGTGATCGGCCGCTCCAACATTGTCGGCAAGCCGATGGCGCAACTGTTGCTGGCTGCAAATGCAACGGTCACGATCGCGCACAGTCGCACGCGGGACCTGGCCGATGTGGTTCGCCGCGCGGATATCGTCGTGGCCGCGGTGGGCCGGGCGGAGATGGTTGCCGGCGACTGGATCAAGCCCGGCGCGACGGTGATCGATGTCGGCATCAACCGCCTGCCGCCCGCCGCGGGCGAGGCCAAGGGGCGGCTCGTCGGCGATGTCGACTTCGCCAGTGCCAGTGCGGTCGCGGGCGCAATCACGCCGGTGCCGGGCGGGGTGGGACCGATGACGATCGCGGTGTTGCTGCGAAATACTTTGGTCGCGGCGCATCGCAATGCGGGGCTGGCAGTCCCCGACAACCTCTAGCAAGCCCGCATTTCGCAACCGCCCTTCGACAATCCCGCTGCAAACAGTTAGGAATCGGCGATGCTCATCAGAACGGTCGCCACCCTCACCCTTGCCGCCCTCGTTGCAGCATGCGCTTCCGGCCCGCCGCGCACCCCGCGCGCGGTGATCGACCGGGCACTGGCGACCGCGCCGGGCGCCGCGCAGCCGAGCAGGATCGTCGCGGCCGAGATCGCCTTCGCCCGGGCCGCGCGCGAGAATGGGCAGTGGACCGCGTTTCGCGCGACGCTCGCGCCGGGCGCGCTCCTCCACGGCCGCGATGGGCCCTTCCCCGCCGAAGCCTGGCTTGCACGGCAAGCAGACCCAGCCCAGTCGGTTGCCTGGGCACCGCGGGCGGTGTGGATGAGCTGCGATGGCAAGCTTGCGGTCACGCGCGGCCGCCTGCGCGAACCGGACGGCCGCGTCGGCACCTTCGCCACCGTGTGGCAGCAACAGACCGACGGCGGCTATCGCTGGGTCTACGACATAGGCGCCCTGGACGATCCGCAGCCGCCGCCCAGTCGCCAGCCGGAAGGAGACGAGATCCTGGTCGTGGCAGAGGAGCTGATCCAGGGCCACGTGGCCGATTGCCCGCCGCGCGGTACCGCCGTGCCGGTGCCAGCCGTGCTTGACGCCACGCCCGCACGCCACGACGGCGGCCGCTCGCCCGATGGCACGCTTGCCTGGCGGTGGGAGCACCGGCCCGATGGGACGCGCAGGATCGTCGTGCAGTTATGGCGCGACGGCGCCTGGCAGCAGGCGATGTCGCAGGATTGGCCGCCCAGCGCGGCGAACTGACCGGAGCGGCCCGCCTATGCTCGAACTGTTCCTGTCCGCCTTCATCACCCTGTTCGTGGTGATCGACCCGCCCGGGTGTGCGCCGATCTATGCCGGGCTGACCAAGGGCGCGAGCGCCTCCCAGGCCCGCAACATGGCGATCCGGGCTACGCTGATCGCCGGGGTCATCCTGGTGATCTTCGCCCTGTTCGGCGAAGCGCTGCTCGGCGCGCTCCACATCGAGCTCGACAGTTTTCGTATCGCCGGGGGGTTGATGCTGTTCTGGATAGCTTTCGAAATGGTATTCGAGAAGCGCACGCAGCGGCGGGAAGAGCGAGCCGAAAAAGTCGCCGCGACGCCCGAGATCGAGGATGTTTCGGTTTTCCCGATGGCGATGCCGATGCTTGCCGGGCCTGGCGCGATCGCCTCGGTGATGTTGCTGACCAGCGGCAGCACGGGGACGGCGGAAGCCCTGGTGGTGCTAGGCGCGTTGGGTTCCGTGCTCCTCATCACGATGCTCGCGCTCATCGCGGCCGGGCCACTGATGCGACTGTTCGGCGCCCGGGTGGAGGCGGTGATTACCCGGCTGCTCGGCGTGCTGCTCGCCGCGCTCGCCGCGCAGTACATCATCGACGGGCTGCGGGGGAGCTTCGGGCTATGATCGTCATTGCAAAGTGATGATCTCATCCTCGCCGTCGTGACGGCCGAAGAAAGTCATCAACTGGATCAGCAATTCGCACCGTGCTGGGACGTCATCCGCCTCCAGCAAGGCCTGCTTTGCCGCCGGGTCGAACGGTGCGATCTGACTGACGCCGTTAATCAACGTCTGGTCGTCGAGCCGCTGCACCGATTCCCAATCGACCGAATAGCCTTGGGCATCGGCGAACCGCCGCGCTTCCCGCTCGAACCCGGCTCGTTCGATTGGCGATAGCACGCTGTCCTGCTCGGCGATCAATTCGCCCTCGACCTGGCGATAGGGGCTGGTCACGTCGAGTTCGCGCAACAGGCGGAAGCGCGACTCCCCCTCCAGCACAATGTTGTAGCGCCCATCTTCCAACGCCTCGACCTCGTCGATGCGACCCACGCAACCGATCCCAAACAGGGGCGCGCCTTCGGCACCACGGCGTGGCTGGATCATCGCGATCCGGCGGTCGCGAACCAGCGCGTCGCTGACCAATGCGCGGTAGCGCGGCTCGAAAATGTGCAGCGGCAAGTGCAACCCCGGATAAAGGATCGCACCCGATAGGGGAAAGATCGAGAGCCGCGTGCTCGCCACCGCGCTCAGCCGAACAGGATCTTGGACAGCCGCCTGCGCGCCGCAACGACCCAAGGGTCCTCAAGGCCAGTAGCCTCAAACATCTGGAGCAGCTTGGCCTTGGCCGCGCCCTCGTTCCAATCCCGGTCACTGTCGATCATGCGGAGGAGCGTATCAGCCGCCTCGTCGCGAGATCCGGCGGCGAACGCGGCTTCGGCGAAGGCCATCTGCTTGTCCATGTTGGCCGGGCTTTCCGCCGCGGCGGCGCGCAAGGCCTGCAACTCGCCGTCGTCTACCTGCGATCCGGCCAGTTCTACCGCGCTCTGAGCCTGATGGAGCAATGGATCGGCAAGCAAGGCGGGGTCGAGCGCGGTCAGCACGCCGCGCGCCTCGTCGGTCCGCCCCGCGGCCACGAGTGCGCGCACCAGGCCGGCATGCGCCGCGGCGTTGTCCGGCGCCATTTCTGCGACCTGGGCAAAGATGCCGGCGGCGCGTTCACCGTCGCCCGCGCCGAGCACTTCTTCGCCCATGGCGAGATATTGCGCTATGTCGGCCTGCGCCTGCGCGCCTTCGGCGCCGCCGGCGACCGGAAGCTTGGCAAGCAGTTGATCGAGCACTTCGCGAAGCTGCGATTCGGAACGCGCGCCAGTAAGGTCCGCAACCGGCTGGCCTTGAAACATGGCGTAAACGGTGGGGATCGAGCGGACCTGGAACTGGCTCGCGATGAACTGTTCCTCATCGACGTTGATCTTCGCCAGAATCACGCCCTTGTCAGCATAATCGGCCGTGACTTTCTCCAGCACCGGAGTCAGCGCCTTGCACGGGCCGCACCATTCGGCCCAGAAATCGAGCACCACCAGATTGTGCATTGATGGCTCGACCACGTCTTTGCGGAAACGGTCCACGGCCTTTTGTTCGTCGAGATTGAGACCCATGCTGGCCAAGGCGCGCTCCTGCTGTCGCGGAATCTTCTGAATGCGCCCAATGTGGGCTATTCGCGCGGTTTGTGAAGGGCAAAGGCGCGGCGTATTTTTGCGCTTGCGAGGGCCGGTCCCCGCTGCTAATCGCCCGCCTCCCCACGGAACCGAGGTTCCGGGAGCGCCAAGTGAGCGGGCGTAGCTCAGGGGTAGAGCACAACCTTGCCAAGGTTGGGGTCGAGGGTTCGAATCCCTTCGCCCGCTCCAGTTTTCCACGATTAGCAGACCCTCTAGGTTACCGGCTAGGTTACCGGAGGACGCACGGCGCCCGGACCCTCGGCTCCGGGCGCTTGACAGCGCGCCCTCGACGCGGCATCTGGAACAGAACAAGAACACTTGACACTTTGACGTCCAGACGTCAAAGAGGTGCTGAACCAGTCGAGGGAGCCGACTATGTCAGCAGCACCGGGAAGAATCAGGGACGCCATCCTCTCCTACATGGAGGCGGTCGGGGGCGAGGCCTCGGTCAAGCAGATCAGTGAGGCCGTGACCGTCCAGCTTGGCACAGTGCGGCCCTCCTCGGTCCGCTCCTACCTTAACCTCAATGTCGGGCAGGTGTTCGAGCGGTGCCGCCAACAGTTTGTGCTGTACACTCCGTAC
>CAZEWN010000005.1:142552-142853 GCA_964516135.1 uncultured Erythrobacter sp.
CGCTACCGGCTGGTTGGCGATGCCGAGAACGTCCATCGGGTCGGGCTGGAACCGGCAGTCGAACATGAGAAGGCGGTCCTGTACCACGCCGACTGCTTCGACTGGCTCGCATCGCGGGAGGAGGCCTCAATCCATGCGGTGGTCACGGACCCTCCTTATGGGCTGACCGAGTACAGTCAGAAGGAGCTGACCAAGCTCCGGGCCGGGCAGGGCGGCGTTTGGCGGGTCCCTCCCTCCTTCGACGGACACCGCCGATCACCGCTCCCGCGCTTCACGATCATGACGGACGAGGACCGGAAGG
>CAZEWN010000006.1:0-122502 GCA_964516135.1 uncultured Erythrobacter sp.
TGGTGACCCCTACGGGAATCGAACCCGTGTTTCAGCCGTGAAAGGGCCGCGTCCTAACCGCTAGACGAAGGGGCCAAACCCGCAATGGGCCGGTGGCGTGGCGGCGCACTTAGGGGCGGCGCGCGGCGCGGTCAACCCCAGTTTGCGCGCCCATTGCCGTTCCTCAATCGGCCCACGCCGCATCTTCGAGGTGAAGCTCGGCAGCTGGCGTGCTACTCCAGTCATCGATCTTGGCCCGTCCGGCCAACCACAGCGATCGACCGCGCGCGCCGTGCAACAATGCCTGGCCGAGATCGCTTTCGGCCGCGCGAAACGCAACCGCCTTGAACGACCGGCCATCGCGCCCGGCGGCGATCAGGCGGACGTGATCGGTGCCGACTATGTCCGCCTTCACCAGCCTCACCGGCCCGACCGCAACGCGTGGGCCGGGCCATCCCATCCCGTAAGGCCCGGCGGTTTCGAGCGACGCCACCAGGTCGGGGATCATCCCCCCGGGCGCGATCGCGAGATCCAGGTGCATGACCTGCTGTTCGGATGCGCGCGCCACATGCTTCGCTAGACGATTCTCGAGCCAGTCCGCCAGCGCATCGAGCCGCGTGGCCTCCACCGTCAGCCCTGCTGCCATCGCGTGCCCTCCGCCCGCTGACAGCAGACCCGCTTCGCGCGCGGCAATGATGGCAGACCCCAGGTCGACCCCCGCGATCGAGCGGCCCGATCCCTTTCCCTGTCCTGTCGCCGGATCGAGGGCAATCACCAGCGCGGGCTTCCCGGTTTTCTCCTTGATCCGACCGGCGACGATGCCGATCACGCCCGGATGCCATCCTTCGCCCGCAAGCACATGTACCGCGCGGTTGTGCTGCGCCGCGAGCTGCGTCTCGGCAGCTTCCTGCACGGCTGCCTCGACAGCCCGGCGCTCCTCGTTCAAAGCTGAGAGCTGCGCCGCGATTTCGCCGGCCTCGTGCGGATCCTCGGTGGTGAGTAGCCGCACGCCGAGAGTCGATTCGCCGACGCGCCCTCCGGCATTGATGCGCGGGCCAAGCGCAAAGCCCAGGTCGCTGCACCCAGGCGCGCGCTTCAGCCTGCTTGCATCGATCAGCGCCGCCATGCCGATCCCGCCACGCCGAGCCATCACCTTCAGACCCTGGGCCACGAACGCCCGATTGAGCCCGTGCAGTGCCGCCACATCGGCGACCGTGCCCAGGGCGACCAGGTCGAGCAAAGCAAATAGATCGGGCTCGGCCCTGTCGCGAAAGAAGCCATGTTGGCGCAAGGTGCGAACGATCGCGACCGCCAGCAGGAAAGCGACCCCCACCGCCGCGAGATGGCCGTGCGAGGCGGCGACGCTGCCCTCGTCGAGCCGGTTTGGATTTACCAGCGCCACCGCGCGCGGCAACTCGGCGGCGCATTTATGATGATCGACGACGATCACGTCGACGCCAGCCTGGTGCGCCACCTCCAGCGCTTCGTGCGCCATCGCGCCGCAATCGACCGTCACGATCAGGCTCGAACCATCGCGCGCGATCTTTACCAGTGCCTTGCCGCTGGGACCGTAACCTTCGAGCAGACGGTCGGGAATGTAATAGTTCGCATCGTGACCGAGCATCCGCATAAGGCGGATCAGCAGCGCGGAGCTGGTGGCGCCGTCGACGTCGTAGTCGCCATAGATGGTCACTGTCTCGCGCGTAAGGATCGCCTGGGCCATGCGCTCGGCGGCCGCGTCCATGTCGCGGAACTGGGACGGGTCGGGCAGGAAGTCCCGCAATGTCGGGTTGCGGTGGCGATCGAGATCGTCGGACGCAACGCCTCGCGACAGCAGCAACTGATCGACGATTCCATTACCCAGGTCACGTGGATCGCCGCTCACCTCCATGTTTCCGCCACGCCACTGCCATGCACGTCCGGTTAGCGAACGTGCCACGCCGAATACGGGAGCAAGCGAATGGGAAGCCATTGCCATATCCTAGGCAGCGCTCCGCGCCAGGCAAGTCGGCGCGGTTGACAATCGACAGCGCACGGCGATGCTGCACCCGATGGATGGGCGCCCATCTCGACTGCTGATCGCGTGGCACAGCCGCACCGGCGCCGCGGAGGCACTTGCGGCCAGCGCTGCCGCGGGCGCGGAGTCGTCGGCGCGCCTCCTTCGTTGCGATGCGGTCGAACCTCACGATTTCATTGCGGCCGATGGCTACCTGTTCGTGTGCCCCGAAAACCTGGCCACTATGTCCGGGCTGATGAAAGAAATGTTCGACCGCTGTTATTACCCGGTGCTCGGGCAGATCGAGGGGCGCGCCTACGCAACGATCATTGCGGCCGGTTCGGACGGGGAGGGGGCCCAGCGCCAGATCGATCGCATCGCCACCGGCTGGCGATTGCGCCGGGTCGCGGATCCTCACACCGTCTGCACATCGGCACAGACACCCGACACTATCCTTGCGCGAAAAATGGTGGAGGCATCCCAGCTCGATCGTGCGCGTGAACTCGGCGCGGCGATGGCGACCGGTCTCGCCCAGGGGATGTTCTGACAATCCGATCCGTTTTGGCGCTTTCGATGGTTCAGTGGACTCGACGGGTCGACTGATTCGCGCCAAGAGCTTGATCAACGTGGGATTGTCGAGGGGCGTAGCGTAATCGGGCAGGATCGAACAGGGCGGGCGGGCAACCGAACGGGTGCGCTGTGGCTGGTGTTCGCGCCCGACATGGGGGCGGACCTTGCGTCGTTGCGGGGACCGCTCTCGGCAATTCCGTCAGTGGGTATCGCGCATGTTGTGGACGTGGACTCCAGGGCCGACACGGACTTGGGACTGCCGTCGGACACGCAGCTTTTCGGGCTGGTAATTGATGGGCTGGGCTTCGACCTCGCCATCGAAACGTGTGACCTTGCGCGGTTGCGCGCGGCGGGGGTGCCCCGCAACATGCTGGAGGCGCTTCGCCCTCATGAGGGGCGCAATGCCCTTTCGCTCGTGCCGGGGCCGCATATCGCAGCGGCGGCGCATACGCTCGCGATCATGCGGGTTTTGATGGACCTTGGCGCGCGGGTCGCCCTCGCCGTGCCTGGGCTGGAACAGGTCGTTTGGCCGCCTGCCGAGTGGTCTGTGGACCCGGCGGAGTTCGCCCGCTTGATTGCACCGTGGACGGCTGGGGGTGCGTTTCCCGCCCCTGGCCTGGTCCAGTTCCGATCAACGCTGGACGGGAGTGTGCAAAGCGCCGGGCTTGCCCATCTCACCGGGCAGGAACTCCGCGTCGAAGGGCCGATTGCGGGCGATCCATCCCACGCGCACCGCCTCGCCGCCCGGTTGGTCGACATGCTGATCCATCGCGGGCGGTTGGCGCGTGCCGAGCAGTTCGTCGGCCCATCTGGCGAACAGCTACGGCTCGAACCTTCGGTCAACGGCCGCTACGTCCGCGCGCGGCTTGGCTGATCACAGGCCGGTGCGGGCACGCAGGTCAGCCAGCGCGGTGTTGTATTCGCGTTCCAGCCGGTCGACCATGTGTGCCACCGTATCGACCTGCTTGATCGCGCCCACGCCCTGACCAGAACCCCAGATGTCCTTCCATGCCTTGGCCTTCGTATTGCCGCCGCTGCCGAAATTCATCGCGCTGGGATCGCTCACCGGCAGGTTATCGGGATCCAGGCCCGACGCCTCGATCGAGGAACGCAAGTAGTTGCCGTGCACCCCGGTGAACAGGTTGGTGTAAACAATCCCTTCGGCGCTGCCCTCGACGATGCCCTGCTTGTAGGCGTGGTCCGCGTTCGCCTCCTGCGTTGCGATGAACGCGCTGCCGATATAGGCGAAATCGGCACGCAACGCCTGCGCGGCAAGGATCGAGTGGCCATTCGCGATCGAGCCCGACAGCGCCACCAGCCCATCAAACCATTCGCGGATTTCCTGCATCAGCGCAAAGGGCGACTGCGTGCCCGCGTGGCCGCCCGCGCCCGCGGCCACAGGGATGAGGCCGGTCGCGCCCTTTTCGATCGCCTTCCTAGCGAAACGGTTATTGATCACGTCGTGCATCGTGATCCCACCCCAATTCGCCACCGCCTGGAACACCTCCTCGCGCGCACCCAGCGAGGTGATGACGAGCGGCACTTGCCACTTTTCACACACCGCGATGTCTTCTTCCAGCCGGGCGTTCGACTTGTGGACGATCTGATTGACCGCGAATGGCGCGGCGGGCTGATCGGGATTGGCGCGGTTGTGGGCAGACAGTTCCTCGGTGATGCGATGCAGCCATTCGTCGAGCACACCCGATGGCCGCGCGTTTAGCGCGGGGAAGCTGCCGATGATTCCGGCCTTGCACTGCGCGATGACCAGTTCCGGGCCCGATACGATGAACAGCGGCGATCCGATCACCGGCAGGCGCAGGCGGTCAAACGGGGCGGGCAGGGGCATCGGCATCTCCTTGACGCTTACGTTATCGTCAACGGGGGCATATGGGGCGCGACGCTTCGTGTCGAGGGCGGATTTCAGGCGGCTGGCAGGATGTGCTCGATATCATAAAACCGCGCCGCCGTGCCTGCGAACAGCTCGCGTTTCTCCACCACGCTGGCGCCGCTGGCCAATCGCTTGAAAGCGTTCCACAACATGGGGTAGCTCGCGCCCCAGTGATCAACGGGATAGTTGCTTTCGAACATGCAGCGCTGCGGCCCGAAGGCCTCGATGCAAGTCTCGATGTAGGGGCGCCATAGCTCCGCCAGCCGTTGCGAGCCATAGCCTGCCGCCGGGCCTTCGCCGGGCAGGCCGCAGAATGCCATTGCCAGCCCGCCCAGTTTGACCACCACATTGTCGCACCGGGCCAGCTCGTGGATAGCGGCCCGCCAGCGTTCGAAGTTCGTCTGTAGCGTGCCCGCATAGCACCCCATGCCCAGCGGGGTGCCGCAGTGGTCGAGGCAGATCGGCTGACAGGGAAAAGCGCGCGCGAGGTCGATCACGTCGCCCAGTTGTGGCTCGAGCACCCATGCGTCGAAGGTTAGCCCGCGCTTGCCGATCTCAGCGAAGCCTTCGCGGAAGGTGCCGTCGCGATATAGCCCCTCGGGCGCATGGAACGGCGGGCCGAGCGTGTTCGGATCGGCGTCCCACGCGCCCTGATGGCGGATGCCCTTGAATCGTCCATTGCCCGCCAGCACCAGCGCATCGAGCACCGCGCCCGCGCGCGATCCCAGCAGAAGGTTGGCGTGGCCGACAATCCCGGCGCAGGCGCGCAGCTCGCCATAGAGACCGCTGGCGGTCTGCGCGGCGACGCCATTCGCGTATTCCACCTCGCCGACAACCTTGAAATCGCCCGCCGCATCGGCGCGGTAGAACGCGCCGCACTCCACAAACACCGTTCCGATGACGCGATGGCCAGTCGCGACGTCTCCGCGAAGCTGGTCGAAGGTGTAGTAGGGCTTTTCCGCAATGGCCGAGATGAAGGGATGCCGCGGCGCGGGGAACATGCCCATCAGCGGGCGCAGGTCCCACAAGTGATGATGCGGGTCGATGATCGCAAGATCAGGTTCGAGGATCGCTTCGGTCATGTCGGCGTCCCCGGCGCGGCTCTCGTGCCCTCCGTGTCACACTTGTCACACTGTCCTGAAGCGAAAAAGTTCAGCCCCTTCGGGCACGGAAAAAGGATAGGGCAACAGGACAGCCGCACAGTCATCGGGGGAGGCTAGCGTGAATCCGTTGCTGTAGGAAAGAGGGCTGTCAGACAGTCAGATATGCACGGAAAGGGCGGGGCGCTCCCTGTCGCCGACACTCTTGCTGAGGTCGGAGTGGTTGAGATAGAAATGAACCATGTCGCCGCTCTATGACACCATCGGCATCAATTATGCTGAATTGCGGCGGCCGGATGCCCGCATCGCCGAACAGATCCATCGGGCCTTGGGAAATGCCCGATCGGTGCTTAATATTGGCGCGGGTACCGGATCGTATGAGCCCGCAGACAAG
Organism: uncultured Erythrobacter sp.; assembly: GCA_964516135.1. Taxonomy (GTDB): domain Bacteria; phylum Pseudomonadota; class Alphaproteobacteria; order Sphingomonadales; family Sphingomonadaceae; genus 34-65-8. Next base: position 5,928 of record CAZEWN010000006.1, read on the forward strand.
CAGGTCACCGCCGTCGAGCCTTCGGGCGAGATGATTCAAAAACGCGCGGCTTCGACTGCCGTGGTTGTTCAAGCCAGCGCGGACAGTCTGCCGTTTGACGACAACGTTTTCGATGCATCGATGGCAATTCTGACCATCCACCACTGGCCTGACAAAGCCGCGGGACTTCGCGAGATGCGCCGTGTTACACGCGGAGCCATCGTTCTGCTGACCTTCGATCCATCGAGCCGCCCCTGGCTGACAGATTACCTTCCCGAGCTGGTTGCTCTCGACGAAAATCAGATGCCAGCAATGTCGCAATATGTGGATTGGCTCGGTCCCGTCTCCGTTGAACCAGTCATGGTTCCGCACGATTGCAGCGATGGCTTCCTGTATGCGTACTGGCGTCGGCCCGAAGCTTACCTGGATCGACGCATCAGGTCGGGTAGCTCTTCGTTCTGGTCCATCAGCGGGTTGGAGGGCGGCTTGGCCCGGCTGGCAGGTGATCTTGGCAGCGGGGAATGGGAACGAACGTATGGCGAGCTGGGCAGGCGGCAAGAATATGATGCCGGATATCGGATCGTGATCGCCCAGGGGCAGGGCGGCGCCTAAGCCACCGCCCCGTTCGCCGCGCTGAGCACCGCGCGCACACTCGCGGTCGCGACGTCCTCGTCTATCCCCACGCCCCAGATCGTCCGCCCCGCGCCGTCGCGGCATTCGAGGTATGCGGCGGCGCGGGCGTCGGTGCCGGCCCCCAGCGCGTGTTCGGTGTAGTCGCACACCTCCAGCTCCACGCCGAAGGCATCGCGCAGCGTGCCGACGACCGAGGAGATCAGCCCATTGCCGCGCCCGCTGACGCTCTGCGCGCGGCCCTGGACCTCGATCGTCCCGGCGAACACGCGGGTGCCATCGGCCGCGCGGCTTTCCTCGTAGGCGACGAGCTGGAAATGCTTCGGCTGGATCTTGACGTGATAGGCCTTGCGGAACGCGTCCCAGATGTCGGGCGCGGCCAGTTCGCGGCCCAGCTCGTCGGCCATGCGCTGCACGTGGCGGCTGAAATCCGTCTGGAGCTTCTTGGGCAGCTTGAGGCCCTGGTCCTGCTCCAGCACCCAGGCGAAACCGCCCTTGCCGCTCTGCGAATTGACGCGGATCACCGCCTCGTAACTGCGGCCCAGATCCGCCGGGTCGATCGGCAGATAGGGCACGCGCCACAACTGGTCGTTCTGTGCCGCGTTCGCTTCGAACCCCTTCTTGATCGCGTCCTGATGGCTGCCCGAAAACGCGGTATAGACGAGCTCGCCGCCATAAGGGTGGCGTTGGTGGACGGGGATCTGGTTGCAGTATTCCACCGTCTCGATGATCCGGTCGATCTCGGAAAAATCCAGTCCCGGATCAACGCCTTGCGTGTACATGTTGAGCGCCATTGTGACGAGGCAGCAGTTGCCGGTGCGCTCGCCATTGCCGAACAGGCAGCCTTCGACCCGGTCGGCGCCCGCCATCAGGCCCAGTTCCGCCGCCGCGACGCCGGTGCCGCGGTCGTTATGTGTGTGAAGGCTGATGACCGCGCTCTCGCGGGCAGGCAGGTTGCGGCAGAAATACTCGATCTGGTCGGCGTAGATGTTCGGTGTCGCCGCCTCGACCGTGGCGGGCAGGTTGAGGATGATCGGATGCTCGGGCGTGGGCTGGAGCACCTGCATCACCGCCTCGCAAACCTCGATCGAGAAATCGAGTTCGGCGGTGGAGAACGTCTCGGGCGAATACTGGAAATGCCACTGGGTGCCGGGCTGGCGCGCCGCCTCGTCGCGCATCACCTTCGCGCCCGCGACAGCGATCTCGCGCACTTCGTCGCGGCTCATGCGGAACACGATGTCGCGCCACGCGGGACTGACCGCATTGTAGAGATGCACCGTTGCCGCGCGTGCACCATTGAGGCTGGCGAAACTGGTGCGGATCAGATCCTCGCGGCTCTGGGTCAGAACCTGCAGGGTCACGTCGTCGGGCACCCTGCCCGAATGGACAAGCCCGTTGATGAAATCGAACTCGGTCGCGCCCGCGCTGGGGAACCCGACCTCGATTTCCTTGATGCCGATTGCCACCAGCAAGTCGAAGAAGCGGTTTTTCTTCACCGCGTCCATTGGATCGGCAATGGCCTGGTTGCCATCGCGCAGGTCGGTGCTGAGCCAGCGGGGCGGAGCGGTGATCGTGCGGGTCGGCCACTGCCGCTCGGGCAGGTGGACTTGCGGGAAGGCGCGGTATTTGGCGGACGGTTCGCGCAGCATTGGCATGGATGGGATACTCGTAACGCGGGTTGCTTCGGTACGGGTGGTGCGGCCCTTGGGCGCCCTCGCGCGCCCGGGGCACGCGTCAGGTCACGCCCAAGGGCGGATAAGTCGAAGCAGGATTAGCGCGTTGCGGGCCATAGGCCATCTCATTGCCGAAAATTACGCGAGGCACAACCCCGCGCATTCTTTAGCTGCGTGAAGCGTGGCTGCGGATCAGCCGCATTTTGCCGTGATAATGCGATCGGTGCCGCGCTCCATCACCACATTGAGGCGTTCAGGCCTGAAATCATCAGTGACCACGCTGTCGGGATAGATCCAGCGGTCGGTGGCGGCATCCGCCGCCCGCGCGACGGCGACGCGAACAGGGACGGTCGCTTCCTCGCCGATCCAGCGCGCAACCTTGCTTGCCCCACAGGCGTCGCCCACGCGGGCCTGATCGGGCGTCTGGGTTGCGGACGGTGGGAGGGTGGGCGGCGTCGGGATATCGCCGCCGGTCGCGCTGCCAGCCATTGCCGGCTCGCTTGCCACAATGTCATTGGCGGGCGCGGCTTCTTCGGCCTGCGAACAGGCGGCGAGCGTCATCCCGGCAAGAGGACCGAGGAGAGCAAGGCGCAGCGTCGTCATGGTTTGCCTCCGGGTAGCGGAGATGGAAACCCACGAAGCCGCGCCTTGCTCCCGCAATCAGTTCTTCGCCTTGTCGACCAGCTTGTTCTTGCCGATCCAAGGCATCATGGCGCGCAGCTTCGCGCCGGTCTGCTCGATCGGATGCGCCTCGGCCGCCTTCCTCGCTGCCTTCAGCTCCGGCTGCCCCGCGCGGTTGTCGAGGACGAAGTTCTTCACGAACCGGCCCGACTGCACGTCGGCCAGCACGCGCTTCATTTCGGCCTTGGTCTCATCGGTGATGATCCGCGGGCCGATCGTGATGTCGCCATACTCGGCGGTGTTGCTGATCGAATAGCGCATGTTGGCGATGCCGCCTTCATAGAGCAGGTCGACGATCAGCTTGGTTTCGTGGAGGCACTCGAAATAGGCCATTTCCGGCGCGTATCCGGCCTCGACCAGCGTTTCGAACCCGGCCTGGATCAGGTGGGTGATACCGCCGCACAGCACCGCTTGTTCGCCGAAAAGGTCGGTTTCGCATTCCTCGCGGAAATTGGTCTCGATGATGCCCGAGCGCCCGCCGCCCACACCGCTGGCATAGGCGAGCGCCACGTCATGCGCGTTGCCGCTCGCGTCCTGATGGATCGCGATCAGGCACGGCACGCCGCCGCCGCGCTGGTATTCGCTGCGGACGGTATGGCCCGGCCCCTTGGGCGCGATCATGATCACGTCGATGTCCTTGGGCGCTTCGATCAGGCCGAAATGGATGTTGAGCCCATGCGCGAAGGCGAGCGCGCTGCCGGGCCGCATGTTGCCCTTCAGATCGTCCTCCCAGATCGCGGCCTGATGTTCGTCCGGCGCCAGGACCATGAGGACGTCGGCCCACCTGGCGGCTTCCTTATTGGACAGGACCTTGAAGCCTGCGTCCTCTGCCTTCTTCGCGGTTGCTGAGCCTTCGCGCAATGCGATCGCGACTTCCTTCACCCCGCTGTCGCGCAGGTTCTGGGCATGGGCATGGCCCTGGCTGCCATAGCCGAGCACGGCGATCTTCTTGCCCGTCAGCAGGTTCAGGTCGGCATCGGCGTCGTAATAGACTTTCATTCTTACCTCACGTCATCCCAGCGAAAGCTGGGATCTGGTGCCGCAAGCGCGCACCTGGTTGCAAGCGATCCCAGCTTTCGCCGGGATGACGAATTGTTTCAGGCCCCGTCGGCCCCACGCATCATGCCGACGATCCCGGTGCGCCCGACCTCGACCAGGCCAAGCTGGCGCATCAGCGCGACGAAGCTGTCGACCTTCTCCGGCGGGCCGGTGATCTCGAAGATGAAGCTGGTGGTTGTCGTATCGACCGGCCGTGCGCGAAAGATATCGGCAATGCGTAGCGCCTCAACGCGCTTTTCACCGGTCCCCGCGACCTTGACCAAGGCAAGCTCGCGCTCGACATGCGGGCCTTCTTCGGTCAGGTCGACGACCTTGTGCACTGGCACCAGCCGTTCGAGTTGCGCGCGAATCTGGTCGATCACGGCGGGTGGGCCGTTGGTGACGATGGTAATCCGGCTGACCGCATGGTTTTCGGTGATGTCGGCCACGGTCAGACTGTCGATGTTATAGCCGCGCGCCGTGAACATCCCCGCGATCTTCGCGAGGATGCCCGCCTCGTTGTCGACGGTGATGGCGAGGACGTGGCGTTCGCTGGCCGGCTCGGTGATCTTCATGTCGTCCATGGCCTCACACCAGTGCCTTCGCTTCGTCGTCCATCGTGCCGCTTACCACGTCGCCATAGAGCAGCATGTCGGTGTGCGCGGCGCCGCTCGGGATCATCGGGAAACAGTTTGCCTCCTTGGCGACCAGGCAATCGACGATCACCGGCCCATCATGGTCGAGCATGGCCTGGATTCCCGCGTCCAGCTCGGCTTCGTCCTCGATGCGGATGCCCTTCCAACCGTAAGCCTCGGCCAGTTTCACGAAATCGGGAAGGCTGTCGGAATAGCTGTTCGAATAGCGGCTTTCATAAGTCAGTTCCTGCCACTGGCGGACCATACCCATGTATTCGTTGTTCAAAATGAAGATCTTGACGGGCAGGCGATACTGGCTCGCAGTGCCGAGTTCCTGGATATTCATCTGGATCGAGGCTTCGCCCGCGACATCGATCACCAGTGCGTCGGGGTTGCCGAGCTGCGCGCCGATCGCGGCGGGCAGGCCATAGCCCATCGTGCCGAGGCCACCGCTGGTCAGCCATTTGTTCGGGCCGAAGAAGCCAAAATACTGCGCCGCCCACATCTGGTGCTGGCCAACCTCGGTGGTGATGATCGGATCGCGGTGGCGGGTGAGGGCAAACAGCCGCTCGACCGCCTTTTGCGGCATGATCTCGCCAGTGGTCCTGGCGGGCGGATAGGCCAGGCTTTCCCGCGCGCGCCAACCTGCCACGCGGGCCTTCCATTCGCCCAGGTCGCGCGCGCGGCGATCGCCCCACTCGGCGATCATCTGACGCAGCACATGCGCGCAATCACCCACGATGGGTACCTCGACCCTGACCGACTTGTTGATCGAACTGCGATCAATATCGATGTGTATCTTTTTGGAATCTGGCGAGAACACGTCGAGTTTACCAGTCACGCGATCATCGAACCGCGCACCCACGCACAGCATGACATCGCACCTGTTCATGGCCATGTTCGCTTCATAGGTGCCGTGCATGCCCAGCATCCCTAGCCAGTCGGGATGGTCGGCGGGGAATGCGCCAAGCCCCATCAGCGTGGAGGTCAGCGGAGCGCCGGTCAAATCCTGGAGCTCGCGCAAAAGGCGCGACGCCTCCGGACCGGAGTTGATCACGCCGCCGCCACTGTAGATGATCGGGCGTTCGGCATTGGCGAGCAATGCCACGGCTTCGGCGACGCGGTCGGCGGGGCCATCCGATGGCGGTTGGTATCGCGCCGAGGCGGGCGCAGGCGCGCCATGCGTTTCCCACTGCGCGAGCGCGATCTGCACATCCTTGGGAATGTCGATCAGCACCGGCCCCGGCCGCCCGGTGGTCGCGATGCGAAACGCTTCCTCGACCGTCGCCTGCAACGCGGCGGGATCCTTCACCAGATAATTGTGCTTGGTGCAGTGGCGGGTGATGCCGATCGTGTCGGCTTCCTGAAATGCATCGGTGCCGATCAGGCCGGTCGAGACCTGACCGGTAAGGATAACCAACGGGATCGAATCCATGTAAGCGTCGGCGATGCCGGTCACAGCATTGGTCGCGCCAGGGCCGGAGGTGACGAGGACGACGCCGGGCTTGCCGGTGGAACGGGCATAGCCTTCGGCCGAATGGGCGGCCCCTGCTTCATGGCGAACCAGGATGTGGCGCAGCCGTTCGTCGGAAAACATCTGGTCGTAAATCGGCAGGACCGCGCCGCCGGGATAACCGAACACGAATTCGACGCCCTGCCGCACCAGGCATTCGACCAGGATTGCCGCTCCGCTCATTTCCTGCCGCGCTTGCGCGTGCGGCCCCGCCATCGACATGGTTGTCTCCAAAAAATTGGCCCGACGCGAAGGGGAGCGCCGGGCCAGCCAGGGCGCCCTATTGCATTGAAAATATCCTGTCAACGCCTAATCGAGCAATAATGATACAAGGTTGGTTACGGTATCATCATTAAATGTCTCAATCCTCGGCCAGCCATCGGGTGGTTGATGGCGGAACCAGGTGTATTGCCGCTTGGCATACTGCCGGGTGGCGAGCTGCCCCGCGGCAATGCACTCTTCGCGCGACATGGTTCCCCGCAGGTAGCAGGAAAGCTCCGGAACGCCGATCGCGCGCATCACGGGCAGCGTGGGGTCGAGGCCGCGCGCAAGCAACGTGGCGACCTCGCGCTCGGCTCCGCCCGCCATCATCGCTTCGAAGCGCGCGTCGCATCGGGCATAAAGCCATTCGCGGGGCGGGAGCAGCACCATGGGATGCAATGCGATGTCAGCGGCGATGCCGCCCGATTTTTCCTTTTGCCATTCGGCCAGGGGACTGCCGGTGGCACGTATCACTTCCAGAGCGCGGCATGTGCGGGCGCTGTCGGCGGGCGCAATGCGAGCCGCGGCTGCCGGGTCCTCGCGTTCCAGCGCGTCGCGCGCATCCTTCCGCGATAATGCGCGGACTGCGGCGCGCACCTCGGTGTCGATCGGCGGGACGGGCGCGATGCCCTCCAGCAAGGTACGCAAGTATAGCCCCGTTCCGCCAACCAGGACCGACACGGCACCTTCTCCATGCAGCCGTGCAATTTCCGCCTTTGCGGCCGCTGCCCAATCCGCCGCCGAGCAGGGCGTCGCCCCGTCCCATGCGCCGAACAAGAGATGCGGCAGGCCGCGCATCTCTTGGGTTGACGGACGCGCGCTCAGGATCTGCAAGTCGGCATAGACCTGCGCGCTGTCGGCATTGATGACCGCCGCCGGGCGGCCGTTCGCGCTCAACGCCGCGGCCAGGCGCACGCTCAGATCGGTCTTGCCGCTGGCGGTCGGCCCTGCGATGAGCGCGACCAGCGGCTTTCCGCCGGATTCAGGAGAATGCGCGTTGCTCATCGCCCGGCTGATAGCAGACCCTGCCACGCTGGAAACTCGGCTCGACGCGGCCAGTGCCGAACTGGAGGGGCAGGGGCTCCGCATCGCGGCGGCAGTGATGCTCGACTTCTGTGGCGACGTGCTTCAGCTGAGCTTGCCGGGCGGCGATCCGCGTCTGGTGCTCGACGTGCTCGACCGCCATTTCGAACCCGCCGACATGCTCGCCACGAATGGCGAATTCGAACTGCCGCGCCTTTTCGTTTCCGACATGGATTCCACCATGATCGGGCAGGAATGCATCGACGAGCTGGCCGATTTCGCCGGGCTGAAGGAGCGGGTGGCCGCGATCACCGAACGCGCGATGCAGGGCGAGCTGGATTTCGCCAGCGCGTTGACCGAACGGGTCGGGCTGCTCGCCGATCTCGACGAAGCGGCGATCGGCCAGTGCCTTGCTGACCGCATCCGCCCGATGGAGGGCGCGCGCACGCTGGTGGCGACGCTCAAGGGGCATGGTTGCCGCACGGTGCTGGTGACGGGCGGGTTTCACCATTTCGCCGATCCGGTGGCGGAAATGCTGGGCTTCGAGCGCGTCGTCGGCAATCGTCTGGCCGTCGCGGGCGGGCGGCTGACTGGTGCGCTGTCGGGCGCGATCGCGGATAGCGCCACCAAGCTGGCCGTGCTGGAGGAAGAGGCGCGCCTGCTGGGCGATGGCGCGGCAACGCTCGCCACTGGCGATGGCGCGAACGACATTCCCATGATCGCAGCAGCAACCTACGGTGTTGCCTATCGCGCCAAGCCCAGGGCGCGCGCCGCTGCCAATGGTCGGATCGATCGCGGCGATCTCACCAGCGTGCTGCGCTTGTTGGGCATTCCCGAGCGGGATTGGCTCGCGGCCTGAACGCAGCCGCCGGGTGCGATGTCACGCCGCAAACGCGAGGCCCACCGGCGCCGGCGGAGCGGCAGCGGCAGCGGCAGCAAGACCGAACCGCGCCCTGGCGGGTTTCTAGAGCCAGCTGGTTATGGTCTCCAGCGGCTTCTTGCGCGCGGCATGTTCCGGCGTCATGGCGCCGGGCGCAGGCTTGCCGACGACCACGATCATCAGCGGTTTTTCATGCTCCGGCCGACCGCAGATTTCGCGCAGGAAACCCATCGGCGAGGGCGTGTGCGTCAGCGTCGCAAGGCCCGACGCGTGAAGCGTGGCGAGCAGCATCCCGCAGGCGATGCCGACGCTTTCGGTCACGTAGTAATTCTGCGCCTGCCCATCTTCCGCGATCCCGCCCTTGCGCTGGGCGAACACGACGATCAGCCAGGGCGCGATCTCGAGGAACGGCTTGTCGGCATCGGTGCCGAGCGGGGCGAGGGCGGACAACCATTCCGCGCCTGCCTTGCCGGCGTAGAACGCCCGCTCTTCCTCCTCCGCAGCCAAGCGGATCGCGCGTTTCTTGTCCGGCGATCCAATGACGGCGAAGTGCCAGGGCTGGTGGTTTGCACCGCTTGGCGCGGTTCCAGCCGCGCCAATCGCATGCGCGATCACGGCGCGGGGCACCGGATCGGGGGCGAAATCGCGGCAGGTGCGCCGTGCAGCAAGCAGATGATGCATTGCTTCGGCCCGAGCAGTCCGCTCGGCATCGGCGAGGTCGGGCAGGACATAGGGGATCGCGTGATCGGGCATGCGCCCGCCTAGCGTTTTCCCGCTCGTGGAAATACTTGTTAAGCGATTCCGCCTACAATATTATCAGTAGCGGAAAGCAACGGAGTTTTCTTGATGGCGCTGCTTGATCGCCCGCTCGTCCATCCTGACCGCAAGACCAGGGGCATGCGCCCGATCAAGGCCTGGCGCCATTTCCGCAAACTTGTCGCGGACAAGGAGGACACCGAGCAGGTCTTTCACATTATCGAGGCGCTGAAGGGCGAGAAAAGCCATCGGCTGGCGTGGGATTTTATCCAGTCGCCGCAGGGGCAGCGTTTCCTGGCCACGGGCGTGGAGATTCCCGCTATGCTAGACGACCACGCGCGCTGGGCCGATTGCGGGCCGAATACGGTGGCGGCACACTATATGGCGTTCATGAAACGCGAGGGGCTGACCGCGGCGGGGCTCGTGGCGGAATCGGAAAAGTGGGTGCCCGCCGATCAACGTCCGATGGACCTGACCGAATGGTATTTCGAGCGGTTGCGCGACACGCATGACCTGTTCCATGTGCTGACCGGATATGGCCGCGATGCGCTGGGCGAGGCGTCGCTGCTGGGCTTCAGCTACGAGCAGAACCACAACCGCGGCATCTGGTTCATCGCTTATGCCGGTGCACGCGAGATCAGGAAGAGCACCGGCACCCGCGCGCCGATCTATGCCGCGATCAATGAAGGGCGTCGGCTGGGCCGGGGGGCGGCGAAGCTGGCGCACATGGACGTGGAAGCGGTGATGCGCGAGGATATCGATGTGGCGCGCGCCCGGCTCGGCATCGGGCAGCCGGAAATTTACCTCGATTGCCTGAGGATTTTGCGCGAGGAGGGGACGCTGGAAAGCGACCTCATGGCACCGCGGGCGGCGGCTGCCTAGGCGCTGCCGAGCCGCTCGATCAGCGCTTGCGCGGCGGAAGGGTTGCGGACCTTGGCGCCAGCGATGAAGAACACGAACACGTCGCGGCCCCCCTTTGCCCATTCGCGCGCTTTTTTGGCCCAATTGTCCAGCCCGAGGCCGTCATAGCCGGCAGGTTCGCTTTCGACCGCGCGTTGTAGCCGGGCGTAGGTGAAGTCGGCGGTCGGTTCGTCGATGGAGGGGTACTCGTCGCTGTCGGCAAAAACGATTGCCATGTTGCGCGCCCTGGCGAGCGCGTAGAACGCCGGATCGCGAAAGCTCTCGTGCCGGGGTTCCAGCGCGTGGCGCAGCGGCACGCCCTCCTGCGTATCGGGGATCAGGTCGAGGAAGCGGGCGAAATCGTCATGCTGGAATTGCTTGGTCGCGGGAAACTGCCACAGGATGGGGCCAAGCTTCTCGCCCAGTTCGGTAAAACCCTGTTCGAGAAAGGTGTCGATCGACCCCTTGCCGTCCGCCAGCACTTTGCGCGCGGTGGTGAAGCGCGAGGCCTTCAGGCTGAACCGAAACCCGTCCGGTACCGCCGCCGCCCAGTTGCACCAGCTCTGCGGCTTCTGCCGACCGTAGTAGGTCGCATTGATCTCGATCGCGGTGAGTTGCTGCGCCGCGTACTCAAGCTCCCGCTTCTGCGCCAGGCCCTCGGGATAGAACACCCCGCGCCACGGCGCGTAGCTCCACCCGCCGACGCCGACGCGAACGGTCACCCCTCCATCCACTCGCGGAAGAATTGCTCGTTTGCGGCGCGGAGGTCGGCGAGGGGGACACCAAGCATAGCGTCGCCGCCGACTTGACCAAGCCGGTGGAAGCCGATCTGCGCGGTTTCAGCGTTTTCCGTGCCTTCTGCGAGTACTGCATTTAGCGCGTCGGTGTCTGGCACACAGATCAGATAGCGGCCCTGATCTTCCCCGAACCACCATTGGGCGGGGGTATATTCTGCATTGGCCTCGACCTCCGCGCCTATGCCGCCAACCAAGGCCATTTCGGTCAGCGCAACCGCCAGCCCGCCGTCCGAGATATCGTGTACCGCGTTGACCAGCCCGTCGTTGATCAACTGTCGCACGATTTCGCCCGCGTTGCGCTCAATCGTCAGGTCGGTCGGGGGCGTGCGCCCGCCCTCGCTGCCGTGAACGACCTGGAGCCACAGCGACTTGCCCAGGTGAGGCCGGGTCGGATCAGGCCGCGCCCAGAATTCAGGGCCGACGATGTAAATCGTGTCACCGGCGTTCTTGAACCCCATCGTCATCATCTTGGAATAGTCCTCGATGATGCCAACGCCGCCGATTGCGGGCGTCGGTAAAATCGCGCTGCCACCACCCGTCGCCTTGCTCTCGTTATACAGCGACACGTTCCCGCTCACGATTGGGAAATCCAGCGCGCGGCAGGCGTCGCCCATGCCTTCGAGGGCGTGGACCAGTTGCGCCATGATCTCGGGCCGCTGTGGGTTGGCGAAGTTCAGGCAGTTGGTCACCGCCAGCGGCCGCGCGCCGACGGCGCAGAGGTTGCGGTATGCCTCGGCGATGGCCTGCTTGCCGCCTTCGTAGGGGTCGGCATAGACGTAGCGCGGGGTGCAGTCGGTGGTGATCGCCAGTGCCTTCTTCGTCCCGTGCACGCGCACGACGCCCGCGTCGCCGCCGGTCTGGAGCGTGTCGGCGCCGACCTGGCTATCGTACTGCTGGCTGATCCAGCGCTTGCTGGCGAGGTTGGGGCTGGCCATCAGCTTCAGCAGGTCCGCGCCGATGTCGGTGCTTTCGGGCACCTCGCCCAGCGGCTTGACCTGCGCCCAGGCCTTGTATTCTTCTTTGGAGAGATAAGGCCGGTCGTAAAGCGGCGCATCGGCGGCGAGCGGGCCCAAGGGGATATCGCACACCATTTCGCCCTGCCATTCAAGGACCATGTGGCCGGTATCGGTGACCTCGCCGATGACCGCGAAATCGAGTTCCCACTTGCGGAAGATCGCCTCGGCCATCGGTTCCTTGCCGGGCTTAAGCACCATGAGCATGCGCTCCTGGCTCTCGCTCAGCATCATTTCGTAGGGCGTCATCCCCTCCTCGCGGCAGGGGACGTTGTCCATGACCAGACGGATGCCCGCCTTGCCATTGGTCGCCATCTCGACGCTGGAGCTGGTAAGCCCCGCCGCGCCCATGTCCTGGATCGCGACGATGGCATCGGTCGCCATCAGTTCGAGGCAGGCTTCGATCAGCAGCTTCTCGGTGAAGGGATCGCCGACTTGGACCGTGGGCCGCTTGGCCTCGGCATCCTCGCCGAAGTCCGCGCTGGCCATGGTGGCGCCGTGAATGCCGTCGCGCCCGGTCTTGCTGCCGACATAAACGATCGGATTGCCCACGCCCGTCGCCGCCGAATAGAAGATCTTGTCGGCATCGGCCACGCCCACGGTCATCGCGTTAACGAGGATGTTGCCGTCGTAGGCGGGGTGAAAATTCGTCTCGCCCGCGATCGTGGGCACGCCGACGCAATTGCCATAGCCGCCGATGCCCGCGACCACGCCCTTGACCAGGTGCTGCATCTTGGGATGGTCAGGCCGACCGAAACGCAGCGCATTGGCATTGGCGATGGGCCGCGCGCCCATGGTGAACACGTCGCGCAGGATGCCGCCAACGCCGGTCGCCGCGCCCTGATAAGGCTCGATATAGCTCGGGTGGTTGTGGCTCTCCATCTTGAAGATGGCCGCCTGACCATCACCGATGTCGATGACGCCCGCGTTCTCGCCCGGGCCGCAGATCACCCACGGGGCTTCGGTTGGCAGCTTCTTGAGGTGGAGGCGGCTCGACTTGTAGCTGCAATGCTCCGACCACATGACCGAGAAAATGCCCAGCTCGACCAGATTGGGCTGGCGCCCCAGCGCGTTCAGCACGCGCTCGTATTCTTCCGGGCTGAGACCGTGGGACTCGACGATTTCGGGGGTGATCGCGCTCATGCGCGCGCCCTTAGCTGTGCTGCGACGCGACCGCCAGCCCCACCTCGCGCTTATGCCGCCGGGTCGATCCGACCCAAGCGGCGAAAAACGTCGCAATCAGGAAGGCGAACAGCGCCATCAGGAAATAGCCAGCGCTGACTTCTTCCATTGGCGGTCCGAACCAGTTGACCGTCTGCATCGCCAGCAACAATCCAAGCAGGATCAGCGGTGGCACCAGCGGCCCCTTGGTGCGGCGCAGGTACCACCAGAAACACAGCCCAACGAGCGTAAGTTCAACCACCACCGTTGCCACTGGCGCATTCCACAGGCCCAGCCCGAGCTTCGCGTCGCCGCCCGCCAGGGTCAGGTCGGGACGATGGAACAGCAGGTCGAGAAACCAGTGCGACACCACCACCGCCCCGCCGATCAGTGCTGCGGTCCGGCCATGCCGCGTACTCAGCAGGACGAGCGCAAACGCCAGCGCCCACACGAATGCGCCCAGCAGGCTGTGGGTATAGGGCATGTGATACATATCGAGGGGGTTCATGGCGGTGATGCCCGGCGCGATCCGCATTTTCTCTATGCCTACGCTGGCCAGCGCGAAGAATCCCCAGTCGACCAGTTGGCCGGCGACGAACAGCGTTCCCAGGCCGGGCGAACGCTTGCTGATCGCGGCGGCTGCGAAGGCAGGGGCCCAGTGTCCGATGAACATGGCGTCAGCTCGCGATTTTCAGCGCGGCCCAGGCGGCCGCTGCCGACGCGATCGCGGTGGCGAACGCGCCCCAGGCGATGTCGATCAAGCTGATCTGGGTCGACCAGACCTTCATCACCGCTTGATTGGTGAGATCGAAGGTGGCGTAACACAATGCGCCCAACAGCGCGCCATTGACCAGTGCGACGCCTGACTGACCGCTTTCCATACCCGGGCGCACGGCAAACCAGACCATGCCGGCGAGATAGATGAGGTAGAACGCGGCCGCGGGCGCCACGCGGAACTGCGCTGCCATGATCTCGCCAATAACCGGCCGGTACAAGTTGGGGCCGGCCCAGCGCAGCCATAACGCGTCCAGCACGCCGAACACAGCGCCGGCCGCAAGATACGCGACAATCCACTTCATATGCCTCTCCCCTGTCGCCGCGCAGCTTGACCAAGGCGCGGGCGGTGGTCAATGCTTGGCCGATGGCAGAGGGTTCCCAGGATATCGCGTTGATGTCGTTCGAAGAGGCGTTGCAGGCGCTCGAAAAGGTCGTGCGCGACCTGGAAAGTGGCGAGGTGCCGCTCGACCGGTCGATCGATCTCTATGAACGGGGCGAGGCTTTGCGGCGGCATTGTCAGGCGCGCCTCGATGCCGCGCAGGCGCGTATCGAGAAAATCGTGGCCGGGCCTGACGGGCGGGCCAGCGGCACTGTGCCCTTCGACACCGATGGCTGACATGCAACTGGTCGAATCGTCGCGGGGGGTGCTCGCCGATGGGCTGGCCCGCATTCAGCGCGATGTTGACGCGGCATTCGACGAGCTGTTGCCTATGCCCGAGGACACCCGCGCACGTCTGGTCGAGGCGATGCGCTACGCCGCGATCGGTGGCGGCAAGCGGGTGCGCCCGCTGTTGGTGGCGGCGGTAGCGGCGCTTTATGGCGTCGATCGCGATGTCGCGGTGCGGACCGGCTGCGCGGTCGAGGCGATCCACGTCTATTCGCTGATCCACGACGATCTGCCATGCATGGACGATGATGACCTGCGCCATGGCAAACCGACGCTGCATCGCGCCTTTGACGAGGCAACCGCCGTTCTCGCCGGGGATTCGCTCCATGCGCTGGCGTTCGAGATCCTCGCCGATCCGATGATCGGGGGCGATCCGTTCGTCCGCGCCGAACTGGTCGCGACGCTGGCTGGGGCAAGCGGCATGAACGGCATGGCGGGCGGTCAGATGATGGACATGGCGGCGGGCAGCGCGGACTACGACCTGCCCACGATCACCCGGCTGCAACAGCTCAAAACCGGCGCGCTGCTCGCCGCATCGGTGGAAATGGGCGCGATTTTGGGTCGCGTCGCGCCGGAGGGGCGCGGCCACCTGCGCGCCTACGCTCGCGACATCGGGCTTGCCTTCCAGATCGCCGACGACCTGCTCGACCACGAGGGCGACGAGGCCAAGGCGGGGAAGGCGCTGCGAAAGGACGACGAGCAGGGCAAGCAGACCTTCGTCACGCTGATGGGTGCGGAAAAGGCGCGCGAACAGGCGCGCGCGCTGGTCGAGCAGGCGGTGGGCCACCTCGCCTCCCACGGCAGCGAGGCCGACCTGCTGCGCGCACTGGCGCGGTTTATCGTGGAGCGCGATCGATGATGACCGAACGTATTGGCGTCTATCCCGGCACGTTCGACCCGATCACGCTGGGCCATGCCGACATCATCCGGCGTGGCAGCAAGCTGGTCGACCGGCTAATCGTGGGCGTGACCACGAACCCATCGAAAAACCCGATGTTCGATACCGAGGAGCGGCTGGCAATGACGCGGCGCGAGGTCGCGGCGCTGGGGCTCGACAATGTCGAGGTGGTCGGGTTCAATGCGTTGCTGGTCAAGTTCGCGCGCAAGCAGGGGGCCAACGTGCTGATCCGCGGTCTGCGCGCGGTCGCCGATTTCGAATACGAATACCAGATGGCAGGCATGAACCAGCAGCTCGATCAGTCCATCGAGACGGTGTTCCTGATGGCCGATGTCTCGCTTCAACCGATCGCATCGAAACTGGTCAAGGAAATCGCCCTGTTCGGCGGCGACATCGCGCCTTTCGTCAGCGCGGCGGTGTGCGAGGAAGTGATCGCGCGGGTCGAACGGATTGGCCGGCTGGGCGATTACTGATCGAGCAATGCCCGCCGTCATCATTCATTGAAGTGTCAGCCGCCCCTGTATAGTGCGCGGCGATATTGCAAGGATCGACGAACACTCCATGATAAATCGCCTGTTTGCCGCTGTCGGGGCCATCGCTGCCCTCGCTCTCGCCCCGGTCGCCGCCAGCGCGCAGGACGCCGCGCCCGTCGCGCCGCGCGTTTACCAGCCGGTCAACTTCGATGCCGCCGCCGATCCTGAAAATATCCTGCTGCTGGATTTGTCGAACGGACAGCGGGTGGCGATCCGCCTCATGCCGGACTGGGCACCGAACCACGTCGATCGGGTCAAGACGCTGGCCCGCCAGGGCTTTTACGACGGGGTGATCTTCCACCGCGTGATCGAAGGTTTCATGGCGCAGACCGGTGATCCGACCGGCACTGGCCAGGGCGGCTCGCAGTTGCCGGACCTTGCAGCCGAATTCAACCCGATGCCGCATGTGCGTGGCACGATCTCGATGGCGCGCGCGCAGGCGGAAGACAGTGCGAACAGCCAGTTTTTCATCGTATTCTATCCGCGTTTCTCGCTTGACCGGAACTACACCAATTTCGGCCGCGTGATCGGCAACATGGCCGCCGTCGATGCGATTGCCCGGGGCGAACCGCCGGCCAACCCCACGCGCATCGTCCAGGCTTCGCTCGCGTCCGACAACAAACCCGTGCCGGCAACACCGATTGCGCCCCAAGGGCAGATCACCGCCGACCTGCTCAACGCCCCGATCGCGGAATAGCCCGGACTGGGGGCACGCCATGCGTGTCGATCTGTTCGATTTCACGCTGCCGCCCGAACTGATCGCGCTTCGCCCGGTCAGCCCGCGCGACGCCGCGCGCATGCTGGTGGCGAGAGGCGACAGCGCGTTGGACGATCGCACTGTACGCGACCTTCCCAGCCTGCTTCGCGCGGGCGACGTCCTGGTTTTCAATGATACCCGCGTGATCCCCGCGCAACTGGACGGTCTGCGCGGCGAGGCGCGGATCGGGGCGACCCTGCACAAGCGGATCGACCTGCGGCGCTGGCAGGCGTTCATCCGCAACGCCAAACGCCTGCGCGAAGGCGACCGGATCGACTTTCCCGCCGGGGTTTCCGCCGTGGCCGAGACACGCCATGCGGACGGCAGCTTTACCCTGGCCTTCACCGGCGAGGAGCCGGTAGAGGTGCTGCTGGAGCGTGCCGGGCAAATGCCGCTGCCGCCTTATATCGCCGGCAAGCGCCCGACCGACGACCGCGACCGTGCCGACTACCAGACGATGTTCGCGCAAAGGGATGGCGCCGTGGCGGCGCCAACCGCGGCGCTGCATTTCACCCCTGAACTGATCGCCGCGCTGGATGCGGCGGGCGTCGCGCGCGAGACGCTCACGCTCCATGTCGGCGCGGGCACGTTCCTGCCGGTCAAGGCTGAGGATACCGCCGATCATGCGATGCACGCTGAATGGGGCCGGATCGACGCCGCAGTGGCCGATCGCCTTAACGCCGCGCGCGCCGCCGGGGGCCGGGTCATAGCAGTCGGCACCACCAGCCTTCGCCTGCTGGAAAGCGCGACGGGTGACGATCGCGTGATCCGACCGTTCGAAGGTGACACCTCGATCTTCATCACGCCAGGATACACCTTCCGCGCCATCGACGGGCTGATGACGAACTTCCACTTACCGAAGTCGACCCTGTTCATGCTGGTGAGTGCGCTGATGGGGCGCGAGCGAATGCAGCAGGTCTATGCCCATGCCATTGCCGGGCGATATCGGTTCTATTCCTACGGCGATTCCTCGCTGCTCATTCCCTGACCGGGAACAGCGTCGGCGTGTCGAGCAGCCGGTCGATCAGCGCCCGGTCCGGCGGGAGCTGCCGATCCAGCATGAGCATTGCCACTCCATGCGCGATCGCCCATGCCTGGAGCGCAAGCCGCTCCGCCTCCGGCCCAGGCCCGCCAACGAGCCTTGCCGTGCCTTCGCGCAACAAACGCCCGGCAAGGCTCGCCGCGCTCGGTACCCCGCCGCCGTGGGCCGCATGTGTGAACACCAATCGAAACAGCGCCGGATGGGCGAGGGCGAAGCGGATGTAGGCCCGCCCGACCTCGGCGAACGAACCCCCGCTGGCATCGTGAGCGGCCTGCTGTGCCTCGCCCAGCATCTCCAGTCCGCGCGCGGCGAGTGCCGCCAGCAGCGCCTGCTTGTTGGGAAAATGGCGATAGACGGCAGTGGGCGATACTCCGACCTGCCGCGCCAGTTCGCGCAGCGACACTTCCGCGCCCTCGGGCCCTTCAAGCGCGGCTACTCCAGCTTCGACCAAAGCGCCGCGCAGGGCACCGTGATGATAGGTTTCGCTCGATGTTGACACTGTTACCATTGTAGCTATGTTGACATTGTTCACATCTTAACGGGAGCGAGTCGGTCATGGCAAGCGTCATCGAGAAAACCATCCGCAAGGCCGTCACGCCCGCGATCCGGGCAGTCGCGGCCATCAACCGCGCACGGCTCGACCCGCCCAGCGATAACCCATTCCTGACCGGCATCCACACGCCCATGCGCGAGGAAAAGACGCTGACCGATCTCGCAGTCAGCGGCACGATCCCCGCCGAACTCGACGGGCGCTACGTCCGCATTGGTCCCAACCCGTTCGACGATGGGACGAGAGGGCACCACTGGTTCGTGGGTGATGGCATGGTCCACGGCATTCGGCTCAAGGGTGGCAAGGCCGAATGGTATCGAAACCGCTACATCCGCTCGCATGTGCTCGAGGAAAAGGGCGGCCCCGCCGCCGCGCCCGGCCCGCGCCGGAGCCTGCGCGATACGGTCAACACCAACGTACTCGGCATCGGCGACACGATCATGGCGCTGGTCGAGGCGGGGTCGTTCCCCGCCGCCCTCGACGGTGATCTGGAAACGATCGGCTACTCAGATTTCGGCGGCGGTCTGACTGGCAGCTTCACCGCGCATCCGCACCAGTGCCCCCTCACCGGTGAATTTCATGCGATTTGCTACGACGCGACCAATCCTGCGGCCATCCGCCATGTCGCGCTCGACCGGCAGGGCAAGGTGCTCCGCGAGACGCCGATCGCAGTCGAGCATGGCCCCTCGATCCATGATTGCGCCTTGACGGAGAACTACGTCATCATCCTGGACCTACCGGTGACCTTCTCGATGAAGGCGCTACTTGCCGGGCACCAGTTCCCCTACCGCTGGAATGCCGAGTATCGCGCCCGCGTCGGCCTGATGCCGCGCAGCGGGGGTGACGTGACCTGGGTGCCGGTCGATCCGTGCTACGTCTTCCACGTCGGCAACGCCTTCGAGGATGGCGAGGGCCGCGTGGTGATCGACCTGTGCGCTTACGAAACAATCTTCGACGGTGAGATGCCCGGACCCTATGGCCGCGCGCTCGGGCTGGAGCGGTGGACGGTCGACCCCGCCGCCGGTCAGGTTGAACGGCGCACGATCGACGCTAGCGGGCAGGAATTTCCGCGTCCCGACGAACGGTATTTCACCAGGAACTATCGCTACCTCTGGGTCATGGGGCTGCCAGAAGACGGCGACCTCGAATTCGTGGCGCCCATGCCGCTTTACCGCCACGATGTCCTGAGTGGCGAACGGGTCCAGCGTGACTTTGGGCCGGGGCGCATCCCCGGCGAGTTCGTGTTCGTGCCGCGCTGCCCCGACGCGCCCGAAGGTGACGGATGGGTGATGGGCTATGTCATTGATCGCCGCGAACGTACCAGCGCACTCGAAATTCTCGACGCCACTACGCTCCAATCCGTCGCGGTGGTCCACATCCCGCATCTCATCCCGCCGGGCTTCCACGGCAACTGGATTGCGGCTAGCTGATCCATGTGGAGCCGATTCTAGAGCTTGAAGGCCTCAGCAAGGTCTATCCCGGGGGCCTCAGGGCGCTCGATTCGGTCAACCTGACTGTTCGCAAGGGCGAGATCCTCGCGCTGCTCGGCCCCAATGGCGCCGGGAAGACGACGCTGATCGGGGCTGTCTGCGGGCTGGTGCGGCCCACCGCCGGGACGATTCGCGCCTTCGGTCACGACCTCTCGCGCAGCTGGCGGGCCGCACGGGCGCGAATCGGGCTGGTGCCCCAGGAACTCAGCACCGACATGTTCGAACCGGTGCAGCGCGCGGTCGCCTATTCACGCGGGCTGTTCGGCCTCGCGCCCGACCAGGCGCGGATCGAGGAAATCCTGCGTAGCCTCAGCCTTTGGGACAAGCGCGACACGCGGATCATGGCGCTGTCGGGCGGGATGAAGCGCCGGGTGCTGATCGCCAAGGCGCTGGCTCATGAACCGGACCTGCTGTTCCTCGACGAGCCTACGGCGGGCGTCGATGTGGAGCTGCGCCGCGACATGTGGCGTCAGATCGGCGCGATGCGCGCGCGGGGCGTTACCGTGATCCTGACCACGCACTATATTGAGGAAGCCGAGGAAATGGCTGACCGCGTGGGGATCATCGACAAGGGCCGCCTTTTGATGGTCGACGACAAGACCGCGATGATGGCCCGGCTCGGTCGGACCGAGGCGCATATCGCGCTCTCGCGGCCGATCGCCGAGATCCCGCCCCCGATCGCCCGCTTTCCGGTTGAGCTGGAAAATGGTGGCACCTCGCTGCGTTATCGCGGCGGCGACGGCACGGGCAAGGGTAAGACCGAGGTTGCCGATCTGGTCAAGGCGCTGGTTGCCACGGGTATCGACTTTACCGCGATCGACCAGCGGGAAAGCAGTTTGGAGGACATCTTCGTCTCGCTGCTCGATCACGAAGGGCGCGGGCGCGCGACATGATAAACTGGCGCTCCACCTGGTCGATCTACGTGCGCGAGTTGATGCGCTTTTTGCGAACCGCCTTCCAGTCTGTGCTGGCGCCGGTGCTCACAACGTCGCTCTATTTCATCGTGTTTGGCGCGGCGATTGGCGGGCGGATGCCCGACCTGGGCGGGGTCGAGTACGGCGCCTTCATCATCCCCGGCTTGCTGATGCTGACCCTGCTGGGGGAAACGACCAGCAACGCCAGCTTTGGCATCTACATGCCTCGTTTCACCGGCACCATCTACGAGTTGCTGTCCGCGCCAGTGGGCGTTGCGGAAACGCTGATCGGCTTCGTCGGCGCGGCCGCAACCAAGAGCCTGATCCTGGCCTCGATCATCCTGCTGACGGCGCGATTTTTCGTCGACTACTCGATTGCCCATCCGATCTGGGCGTTCGTCTACATCATGCTGGTCGCCGCGAGTTTCGCGCTGTTCGGCTTCATCCTGGGCGTGTGGGCGGACAATTTCGAAAAGCTGGGCATCATCCCGCTGCTTTTCCTTACCCCGCTGACCTTCTTGGGCGGCACGTTCTACTCCATCGAGATGTTACCCGCGCCGTGGGACAAGATCGCGTTGGCCAATCCCATCGTCTATCTCGTGAATGGCCTGCGGTGGACGTTCTACGGCAGCGCCGATGTATCGTTTGGCGTTTCGCTCGGCATCACGCTCGCTTTCCTCGCGATTTGTACCGCGGTCATCGCATGGATCTTCCGCACCGGGTGGCGCCTCCGCGCTTGAAGCGCTAGGCAGCGGTCATGCCGAAACGCGTTGCGCCCGCCCTTGTCGCCGTTGTGCTGGCTGCCGTTGGCTCTCCCGCCATGGCGCAGCTGCCGCCACCCGTCCGCGCTATGATCGACGCCGCGATCGAAGGCGGCGATCCGGCGAAGGTTGCCACGGTCCTCGATCTTGCGCGGGCGACCAATCCCGACGCGATCGCTGAAATCGACACCATTCGCGATGACTGGAATGCACGCCAGGCGGCCAGGGAAGAGGAACGGCGCCAGCAGCAGGACCAGCAATCGGCCAGCGCGGGCCTGTTCGACTTGTGGAGCGGCGAAGGGCAACTGGGCGGTTTCCATTCGAGCGGCAATACCGATGCGGTCGGCCTGTCCGCAGCGTTGCGGTTGCAGCGCAAGGGAGAGGATTGGACCCATTTGCTGCGCGGCAGCGCCGATTATCAACGCTCTGGCGGGACGACGAGCCGGGAACAATACTTCGCCGCGTACGAGCCGCGCATCCAGGTGTCGGAAAACGTATTCGCCTATGGCCTCGCGCAATTCGAACACAATCGCTTCCAGGGGTTCGATGCGCGTTACGCGGTATCGGGCGGTCTTGGGATCAAGGTGATCGACGCCGACGCGATCGATCTTTCGCTGAAGGCCGGGCCAGCCTATCGCCGGACGGAGTTCGTCACCGGTATGAACGACAGCCGGATTGGCGGGCTGGCAGCGGTCGATTTCGACTGGCGGATCGCCGACGGGGTGACCCTTACGCAGGACACCAATCTTGTGACCGAGGGTGGGGCGGCGGCGACCGTGATCGTCGATTCGCGTACCACGACGATCAACCTCGTCACTGGCCTCGACGCGCGGATAACCGGACGGCTGCGCTCGCGGTTTTCCTACGCAGTGGATTACGACAGCAATCCGCCGGCGGGCTCGGTATCGACCGACACCATCAGCCGCATCTCGCTCGTTTACGGCTTCTGATGGCCAGCCCAAGGTTCGAATTTTCGGTGCATGCCACCGACGGCAAGGCGCGCGCTGGCACGGTCCGGATGCGCCGTGGCGACATTCGCACGCCCGCTTTCATGCCGGTCGGCACAGCCGCCACGGTGAAGGCCATGAAGCCCGAGGGTGTCCGTGCGACCGGGGCCGACATCCTCCTCGGCAATACCTATCACCTGATGCTGCGCCCGGGGGCGGAGCGCGTGGCGCGACTAGGCGGGTTGCACCAGTTCATGAACTGGGACCGGCCCATTCTGACCGACAGCGGCGGCTATCAGGTGATGAGCCTTAGCGAACTGCGTAAACTGACCGAGCACGGCGTCGAATTTCGCAGCCATATCGACGGGTCGAAGCACATGCTGACGCCCGAACGCTCGATGGAAATCCAGCGTCTGCTTGGCTCCGACATCGTCATGGCGTTCGACGAATGCCCGCGCGCCGACCGCCCACGCGATGAAATCGCCGCCAGCATGGAATTGTCGATGCGCTGGGCCGCGCGCAGCCGCGCCGGGTTCGACGAAGGCGGCGAGCACGCCGAAGGCGCCGCGCTGTTCGGCATCCAGCAGGGCGCACTCGACGAGGAGCTGCGGCGCATCTCGGCGCAGAAGCTGACGGAGATTGGTTTCGACGGCTACGCGGTCGGCGGGTTGGCGGTGGGGGAAGGGCAGGCGGCGATGTTCGCCACGCTGGATTTCGCGCCCGGCATGTTGCCTGTGGATCGTCCGCGCTACCTGATGGGCGTGGGCAAGCCCGACGATCTTGTCGGCGCGGTGGAGCGCGGGATCGACATGTTCGACTGCGTACTTCCGACGCGCTCGGGCCGCAACGGGCAGGCGTTCACCTGGGCGGGGCCCGTGAACCTGCGCAACGCCCGCCATGCCGAAGACAGCGAGCCGCTCCACGAGACCTGCCCGTGCGACGCTTGCTCCAGGTACTCTCGCGCGTACCTGCATCACCTGATCAAGGCGGGCGAGATGCTGGGTGCCATGCTACTGACCGAGCACAACCTGACGTTCTATCAGCAGCTGATGCAAGCTATGCGCGATGCAATCGCCGGGGGCCGCTTCGCCGCTTTCGCGCGCGAATTCCGCACCCGGTATTCGGGCTAGTCACCGATCTCAAGCACCGTCCCGCGATAGGGAACGAACGTGCCCGATGGATCGAGAAAGCCCGCGCCGATCGCACTGGCGTATCGCTGGGCCTCACGCAGGTCTTTATACCACTTGCCGCGCCGGCGCGGAGTGATGAAACGGTATCTGGACATATGCCGTAAGAATGTCGCGATACCCTGTATCGTTCCCGTCAACAGACTGAAAATGCGACGAATTGAATCGAAAAGGGCGGCCCCGCGAGGCCGCCCTTCGAACGTGGTTCAAGTCCCGGATCAGCGCGAATAGAATTCGACCACCAGGTTCGGTTCCATCGTGACCGGATAAGGTACTTCGTCCAGCGTGGGCACACGGGTGAAGGTGACCTTGTCGTTGCCGTCGGTGGCGACGTAGTCGGGGATATCGCGTTCGGGCAGGCCCTGCGCTTCGATCACCAGCGCCATGTCCTTCGCCTTCGTTCCCAGGCTGATGGCGTCGCCCACATCAACGCGGCGGCTGGCGATGTTGCACTTCACGCCGTTGACGCGGATGTGACCGTGGCTGACAAGCTGGCGCGCGGCGAAGATCGTCGGCGCGAACTTGGCGCGGTAAACCAGCATGTCGAGGCGGCGTTCGAGCAAGCCGATCAGGTTCTGGCTGGTGTCGCCCTTCATGCGCGAAGCCTGCTGGTAGGTGGCCTTGAACTGCTTCTCGGTCACGTCGCCGTAATAGCCCTTGAGCTTCTGCTTGGCGCGGAGCTGGAGGCCGAAGTCGCTGGTCTTGCCCTTGCGGCGCTGGCCGTGCTGGCCGGGGCCATACGAACGCTTGTTGACCGGGCTGTTGGGGCGACCCCAGATGTTCTCACCCATCCGGCGGTCGAGTTTGTACTTGGCGCTCTTGCGCTTCGACATGATGTCGGTCCTTCGATTTGCTGTCGCCACCCCTGCGGTGGCGCTTCAACCCGGCATCGCACCGCTGAAGCAATCCTTCAGCGCGGCCGCCGCTTCACCGGGGTGCGGAGCCAATTCGCGAAGGCGGGCCAATAGCAGGATAGCCCGGCGCGTCAAGCCAACGCGGCACTCGACAAACCCGGCGGGGCGGGGCAGGGCGCGCGGCCATGAAGCTTCCTGACGAATGCACCGACATGAGCGAGGTTCGCGCCGGGGTGGACGCCACCGATCGCGAACTCATGTCACTGATCGACCGCCGCTTCGGCTACATGCGCGCAGCAGCACGGATCAAGCCGTCGCGCGATGTCGTGCGCGACGAAGGGCGCAAGGCGCAGGTCATCGCCAATGCGCGCGCGGATGCCGCGCGGCGCGGCCTGCCCGCCGACGCGCTCGCCGCCATCTGGGAATGCCTGGTGGAGGCATCCATTGATTACGAACTGGCCGAATGGGATCGCAGCCGGACCTAGCGTTTCGGCCCGCGCTCCAGCGCCGAAAGCACGCCGCGCAGGGTCCTTACCTCAAGGTGATTCCAGCCCGGCTTAGTCAGTACGCCGCGCAGTGTGCGCCGCGTGGCTTCGGCGCGGCTTTGGGGAAGAAAATAACCCTTCGGCTCAAGCAGCGAATGAAGGTGTGCGATCAGGCCCTCCAATTCCGCCTGCGGGGCGGGGGGTAGCAGATCTTCGTGCGTGGGCGTGGCGAGCGCCAGGGTTTTCGACCATTCATAGGCACACAAGATCACCGCTTGCGCCAGGTTGAGCGAGCCGAATTCCGGGTTGATCGGCACGGTCAGGATCGCGCGGGCAAGCGCGACGTCCTCTGTTTCCAGCCCCGACCGTTCCGGCCCGAACAGGATGGCGCTGCGTCCCTGCGCCCCATGAATTTCCCGCGCCGCCGCTTCGGGCGTGACCACGGGCTTGGTCACGCCGCGTTTTCGTACCGTGGTGGCATAGACATGCGCGCAGTCCGCAACGGCCTCTGCCACGGTGCCGAACACGCGCGCCTGCTCCAGCACCACGTCGGCACCCGAAGCCGCCGGCCCGGCGGAAGGATTGGGCCACCCGTCACGGGGCGAGACCAGGCGCATTTCGGCAAGCCCGAAATTGAGCATGGCCCGCGCCGCCTTGCCAATATTCTCGCCCAGTTGCGGGCGGACGAGGACGATGACGGGGGCGCTAGTTCTGGCCGACATCGCGCACGTTGCTGGCGAATTCTTCAAAGTCGCGCGCCTCGCCAAAATCGCGGTAGACGCTGGCAAAGCGGATGTAGGCGACGCTGTCGATCTGGCGCAGGCCGTCCATCACCAGCTCCCCGATCCGCGACGAGGGCACTTCGGGTTCGCCAGTGGTTTCGACCTGGCGCTGGATGCCGCTGACCAGCTGGTCGATCCGTTCCTGGTCGATGCCGCGCTTGCGGCAGGCAAGGGCGACCGATTGTTCCAGCTTCGACCGGTCGAACGCCTCGCGCCGGTCCCCGGATTTCACGATGGTGACTTCGCGCAGCTGAACCCGTTCAAAGGTGGTAAAGCGCGCGCCGCAGCTCGAGCACTGCCGGCGGCGCCGGATCGAGGTGTTGTCCTCGGCCGGGCGACTGTCCTTTACCTGCGTGTCGTCATGGGCGCAAAATGGGCAACGCATGCGGGTCCGATTACGGCCTCAATCGCTTGTAGAGCATGAACCCCGCCCCGGCGACGCCTCCGATCACCGGACCGACGAAGGGCAGGATGAAACCGGCAACGGCCCCCACCGCCGCGCCGGTAAGCACTGGCTTCGTTGAAGGGTGAGCCATGCCTTCCTTCAACATGCCGGTCAGTTCGGCCTTGGCATCGGGGACGAGGTCGTGGTCCTGATGTTTCGGTTCACGGTCGTCCATCTTTCACCTCCCGGGATAGACGGGGAAGGCATCGCACAGCTCCGAAACGCGGGCGCGCACCGACTGCTCGACCTGACCATCGCCTTCGGGGCCATTGCGCGACAAACCATCGACGACTTCGGCGATCAGCTTGCCCACGGTACGGAACTCGGCCGGGCCGAACCCGCGCGTGGTGCCCGCGGGCGTGCCGAGGCGGATGCCGCTGGTCACGAATGGGCTGCGCGTATCGTAGGGGATGCCGTTCTTGTTGCAGGTGAGCCAGGCGCGATCGAGGCCCTTCTCCGCATCCTTGCCCGTCACGTCCTTGGAGGTGAAATCGACCAGCATCGAATGGTTGTCGGTCCCGCCCGACACGATCCGCAAGCCGTTTTCTTCGAGGCTTGCGGCAAGCGCGCGGGCGTTTTCCACCACGGCCCGGGCATAGGCCTTGAATTCGGGACGCAGCGCTTCGCGGAAGGCAACCGCCTTGGCCGCGACGATATGCATCAACGGGCCGCCTTGCAGGCCGGGGAAGACGGCCATGTTGAACGGCTTGGTCAGTTCCTCCTCATTCCACAGGATCACGCCCGAGCGCGGGCCGCGCAAGCTCTTGTGGGTAGTGGTGGTTACGACGTGCGCGTAGGGGAAGGGTGAGGGGTGCGCGCCGCCAGCAACGAGGCCCGAAATGTGGCTCATGTCGACCATCAGGTATGCGCCAACCTCGTCCGCCACGCGGCGGAAGGCGGCCCAATCCCACACCCGCGAATAGGCGGTGCCGCCCGCGATGATCAGCTTGGGCTTGTGCTCCTTCGCGATCCTCAGGACTTCGTCCATGTCGATGCGCTCATCCTCGCGGCGCACGCCGTAGGCAACGGGATTGAACCACTTGCCGCTCATGTTGACCGGCGATCCGTGGGTCAGGTGCCCGCCCGAATTGAGGTCGAGCCCCATGAAGGTGTCGCCCGGCTGGAGCAGGGCCAGGAACACGGCCTGGTTCATCTGACTGCCGCTGTTGGGCTGGACGTTGGCAAACCGGCAACCGAACAGCTCCTTGGCGCGGTCGATTGCCAGTGTTTCAACCACGTCGGCGTATTCGCAGCCGCCGTAGTAGCGCTTGCCTGGATATCCTTCGGCATACTTGTTGGTGAACACGCTACCCGCCGCCTCAAGCACGGCGGTGCTGGCGATGTTCTCGCTGGCAATCAGCTCGATCTTGTTCTGCTGGCGCTTCAGTTCGTGCTGGATCGCGGCGGCGATATCCGGATCGGCCTTGGCCAGGTCATCATGCCAGAAGCGGTGCATCGTGTCGGCGCTGGTCATTTCGGCAGTGCTCATGCGGATCCTCAGAGGCTCGGATTGGTCAGCTTTTCGACGCGGCGCTGATGGCGGTCGCCGAGAAAGTCGGTGTCCAGGAAAGCTTCGACACAGGCCTTGGCCATCTCGACGCCAATCAGCCTTGCGCCCAGGGCGATGATGTCGGCATCGTTGTGCGAGCGCGCTAGCCTGGCCGACAGGGGCTCCGACACCAGCGCACACCGCACCGCCGCGTTGCGATTGACCGCGATGGCAATGCCAATGCCCGAGCCGCACAGCGCGATCCCGCGCTCCGCCGTGCCATCGGCAACCACCGCCGCGATCTTGTAGCCGTAATCGGGATAATCGACGCTGTCAGTCGTATCCGGACCCAGGTCGGCAACCTCATGACCCAGCTCGACGAGCCATTCCCGCAGCTCGGCCTTGAGGTCCACGGCGGCATGATCAGAGGCAATGGCGATACGCATGGCGCGCACATAGTCGAGCGCGGTCAAATCCTCCACCCCGAATACGCGGGTTGTCGACCGTCAGGCGGGCGCGGCCGCGTATTTCGGGCAATCGGAGCGGCAGATCCCGTCGTGCGACCATTCGGGCGGTCGCCACAGATAGGCGAGCTTGTCGCGCCAGCGCGGGGCGGTGTCCATGCGCGCCTTCAGCTGGCGCAGCCCTGCAAACTGGGCGGTCAGCGGGTTGTTGTCGTGAACCGGCTTGACCAGGCCGACCACCGGATCGTCCTCCACCGCGGCATAGGTGCCGAACAGGCGGTCCCAAACGATCAGCACCTGGCTGTAATTGCGGTCGATATACTGTGGCTGGTTGGCATGGTGGACCTTGTGGATCATCGGCGTCGCCAGCCAGCGGTCGAGCCAGCCGAGGCGGCCGACATAGCTGGCATGGTTCCAGATGCCGAAGGCGTTTTTCCCCACGCTCACGGCAATGAAAACCACCGGCGGCACGCCGAGAAGCGCGGCGACCGCATCGAAAAACGGGCGGGGCAGGCCGTCAAGCACGAAACCGCGCGCGGCCGTGGAATGGTTGAATTCATTCGAGGAATGATGGATCGCATGAAATGCCCACAGCAGGCCGACGCGGTGACCGAGCCGGTGTTCCCAGTAATACGACAGGTCATGAACTATGAAGGCGATCGCGATCGCGGCCAGCAGCGGCAGGCCGTCGATGACGCGGAATTCATCGTAGACGACAACATAGATCGCCAGCGGCACCAGCAGCCCGAATATGAGGCGCAGGACGCTGGACAGCAGGTTGAGGCCGATACTGCATAGCGCATCGCGATTGTCATAGTCGGGGTTGCCGCGGATCGCCCAGCCGCGCTCGAGAATTACGCTGCCGAAATAGACGCTTGCGAGAAGCCAGATCGCGGTCGGGCCGCCGATGAAGTCGATCGCGGAGCGCAGGTCTTCCATCAATCCTGGACGCTAACCGATTTTCGCTTCGCGGCAAGCTTTCACGACGCGGCGAAGGTCAGCGCCTCGATCTTGTTGCCATCGGGATGGCGGACGAACGCGGCGTAGTAATTCGCATCGTATTCGGGTCGCAGCCCCGGCGCGCCAGCATCGGTGCCCCCGTGGGCCAGCGCGGCCCGGTAAAACGCATCGACCGCCGCGCGCCGTTCCACCTCGAACGCCACGTGCACCCCGTTGCCAGCCAATGCGGGGAGGCCATTGGCAGGCCGGTTGAGGCTGAACACGGTTATCCCCGCGCCGTAGCCGATCGCTTCGTCCACATCGAGTGTTCGACGCAAGCCGAGCTCCGCCATCACCGGATCGTAGAACGAGCGTGCGCGCGGAAGGTCAGCGGTGCCGAGGGAAACGTGGTGAAGCATGGCGAATCAATCCGCCGATGCCGCACCGGGTTCCGGCCCATGAGCCGTTACTGATCCAGGAAGCTCCGCATCTTGCGGCTGCGGCTCGGATGCTTGAGCTTCCTCAGCGCCTTGGCTTCGATCTGGCGGATGCGTTCGCGGGTGACCGAGAACTGCTGCCCGACTTCCTCAAGGGTGTGATCGGTGTTCATGCCGATGCCGAAGCGCATCCGCAGCACGCGTTCCTCGCGCGGGGTGAGGCTGGCGAGCACGCGCGTGACGGTTTCCTTGAGGTTCGACTGGATCGCGGCATCGACCGGGATCACCGCGTTCTTGTCCTCGATGAAATCGCCCAGGTGCGAATCCTCCTCGTCGCCGATCGGCGTTTCGAGGCTGATCGGTTCTTTGGCGATCTTCATCACCTTGCGGACCTTTTCCAGCGGCATCGACAGCTTCTCGGCCATCTCCTCCGGTGTGGGCTCGCGGCCCTGATCGTGCAGGAACTGGCGACTGGTGCGGACCAGCTTGTTGATCGTCTCGATCATGTGCACCGGGATGCGGATCGTGCGCGCCTGATCGGCGATACTGCGGGTAATCGCCTGCCTGATCCACCAGGTGGCGTAGGTGCTGAACTTGTAGCCGCGGCGGTATTCGAACTTGTCGACCGCCTTCATCAGCCCGATGTTACCTTCCTGAATAAGATCAAGGAATTGCAGCCCGCGATTGGTGTATTTCTTGGCGATCGAGATCACCAGGCGCAGGTTCGCCTCGACCATTTCCTTCTTGGCGATGCGCGCTTCTCGCTCGCCCTTCTGGACCATGTTCACGATCCGGCGGAATTCCTCCAGGCTCATGCCGGTCTGGCTGGCGATGTCCGCGATCTCGAGCCGGATTCGCTCGATTGCGTCGGCCTCGCGCTCGGCAAATGCGGCCCACTTCTTGTCCTTGCCAGCCCAGGCCCCCAGCCAACCTTCGTCAAGCTCGTTGCCGACGTAGGCGCCGAGGAATTCGGCACGCTTGATCTTGTGCCGCTCGGCAAGGCGCAGCATTTGCCCGCCCAGCGCAGTCAGGCGGCGGTTGAAGGCATAGAGGTTGTCGACCAGATATTCGATCTTGGTCGCGTGAAACTGCACGCTCTCGACCTCCGCGGTCAGATCCTCGCGCAGCTTCTCGTACTTCGCTTCCTTGGCCTTGGGGAATTCGTTGCCCGCGCCGAGCGTCTCGACGCGTTCGGCCTGAAGCTTCTCGAAGGTCTTGAACAGCTGTGTGATGCGTGCGAACCGTTCGAGTGCTTCGGGTTTGAGCGCAGCTTCCATCTGGGCGAGCGACATGGTGTTGTCGTCCTCGTCCTCTTCCTCCCGGCGCCGTCCGCTGCCTTCCTCGGCATCCTCGTCGTCATCGTCGGACTGGGCTTCCTCCTCCTCCACTTCATCATCGTCGCGGATCGTGGGCCCGGCAGTGGCTTCGGAAATTTCGCCGTCGTCCTCGTCATCCTCGGCGCCTTCCTCCATCTTGTCGACGGGAGGCTCCTTGGACAGCATCGCGTCGAGATCCAGAATCTCGCGCAGTTGCATTTCCTCGTTGTTGAGTGCGTCCGACCACTTGATGATCTCGTGGAAAGTGATCGGGCTGTCACACAGGCCCATGATCATCATGTCGCGCCCGGCCTCGATTCGCTTGGCAATGGCGATCTCGCCCTCGCGGCTCAGCAGTTCCACCGCGCCCATTTCGCGCAGGTACATGCGAACCGGATCGTCGGTCCGGTCACCCGCGCCGGTCTTCTTCGCGGCGGCGGCTGACGATGGCTTGCGCGCCTCGGCGGAATCGTCGGCGGAGATCTCCTCTATGTCGTCACCGCCATCCTGCTCGGCTTCCGCTTCGGCATCCTCGTCGCTTTCGACGATATTGACGCCCATCTCGCTGATCGCGGACATCACGTCCTCGATCTGCTCGGAATTCATCTGATCCTGCGGCAGCGCCTCGTTGAGCTCGTCATAGGTGACATAGCCACGCTTTTTCGCCTTCGCGATCAGCTTCTTGACGTTCGCCTCGTTGAGATCGATCAGCGGAGCGTCGTCGTCCTTGCCGGTAGGGGAATTGGAAGCCATCGGTTGCATTCAGTCCGTTTCTGCCTCGCCCGCCCCATGCGCGCCGGGCGGGCGATGTGAATTTCCAATAGCCGCATCGGCGGCACGTCGGCTGGCCATTTGCCCCAAGCGGCGCTGGATTTCCAGCTTTCGTTCCCTAAGGCGCGATTGCTCGGCAAACGCGCCATCGGGGTCGGTCGCGAACCGCGCCGTAGCCTGCGCGAGCGCAGCATCGAGCGCGGGTCTTTCGACCAGCAGGGCAATAGCTTCGGACAGAACCTCGCGCGCGATGGCCGGATCGATATCTTCTCTCAGGAAGATGAAACGGGCGTTATCCGGTGGCGCTGGCTGACCAGTATCGGCTGATATGGGCGAAATCGCGCCCGGTTCAAGCATTTCCACCGCTTCCAGCAACGAATCTATCGCAGGGCCCAACTGACGATCCTGCTCCGCGAACCGCGAGAGTGCATCGGCATGGGCAACGGCAAGCTCCGGAAACCGCGCGAGCCCGGCCAGCACCGCGCCGCCAAGCGCGTCACGCCCCGCAGTGCCGGAAAGGCGTTGCAGCCTGGCAGCGGAACCGCTCGAAAGCGGGGCCGACGCGGCTCGGCGCGGCCCACTCGACCAGGCTGCGCGCTCGCGGGGGGGGAAGGCAAATGCCGAAAAACGCTCCATCAATTCGCGCCGGTAAAGTGCGGCGATATCGGGGTGCTGGATCGCGTCGACATGGGCGAGAAGGCGCTGTTTCAGCCCGGCTTTATCCTCTGGCGTGCGGAGCGGCTGCGCGTCGCGTTCGTGCTGCCACAGGGTGTCGAGGAGGCTCGCCGGTTGTGCCAGCAGCGCGTCCATCGCCGCGCGACCGCGCTGCTTGAGCAGGTCGTCCGGGTCGAACCCGGCGGGAAGGCGGACGATGCACAGCGAGTGCGCGGGTCGGAGCAGGGGAAGGGCGCGCTGCACCGCGCGCATCGCGGCCCGCTGGCCCGCCGCGTCGCCGTCGAAACAAAGCACCGGCACCTCGACCAGCCGCCACAAGAGCTCGATCTGGCGCTCGGTCAGCGCGGTGCCGAGCGGGGCGACCGCCTCCTCGATCCCGGCGGCGGCGAGCGCAATAACATCCATGTAGCCTTCGACAACAACCAGGCGCCCCGTCTGCCGCGATGCCGGCCCGGCGCGGTGCAGGTTGTAGAGCGTGCGGCCCTTGTCGAACAAAGGCGTGTCTGGCGAATTGAGATACTTGGGTGCGTCGATCTTGGCCGCGTCGAGGATGCGCCCGCCGAACGCGATCACCCGCCCGCGCGCGTCGTGGATCGGCAGCATCAGCCGCGCGCGGAAACGGTCGTAGGGCTCCTTGTCATCGACCGCGATCCGCAAACCCGCCTCGATCAGCAGCTTCTCGTCGAACTGGCCGAGCGCGCGCTTCATTGCTTGTCGTTCGTCGGGCGCGAAGCCGAACCCGAACCGCTCGACCGTCCGCGCATTGAACCCCCGCGTCGCCAGGTACTCGCGCGCCCGCGCACCCACCAGCCCGGCGAGATTGCCCGCGAACCATTCCTGCGCCGCCTGCATCACCTCGGCCAGCCCCGCCTGCTGCTCGGCCCGCTGCGCCATGCGCGGGTCGGGCGCAGGAACCTCCATCCCTGCTTCCGCCGCCAGTTCCTTGACCGCGTCCATGAATGCCATCCCGCGCTGGTCGGTCATCCAACGGATCACGTCGCCATGCGCGCCGCAGCCGAAGCAGTGATAGAACCCCTTCTCGTCGCTGACGGTGAAGCTGGGGCTCTTTTCATTGTGGAACGGGCAGCAGGCCTTCCACTCGCGCCCGGCGCGCTGGAGCTTGGTCGTGCGCATGACGACGCTGGACAGCGTCACCCGCGCGCGCAGTTCGTCAAGCCATTGCGGTGAGAGCATCCTGCGTGCGTATTAGGAAAGCGCCGCCTTCACCAGTCCGCTGGCCTTGGCCATGTCGAGTTGTGCGCCGTGGCGTGCTTTCAGCTCCGCCATCACACGGCCCATGTCCTTGACGCCGGCGGCGCCGAGGTCAGCCTTGATCGTCTCGATCGCGGCGCGGGTTTCGTCCTCGCCCAGCATCGCGGGCATGAATTCCTCGATCACGGCGAGTTCGGCCTTTTCCTTGTCGGCCAGTTCCTGGCGGCCGCCATCCTCGTACATCTGGATCGATTCGCGGCGCTGCTTGGCCATCTTCTGGAGCACCTCGACCACCAGGTCGTCGTCGGGGATGTCCTTGCTGCTGGTCCGCATCTCGATATCGCGGTCCTTGATCTTGGCGGCAATCAGCCGGAGCGCGGCGGTGCGGTCCTTCTCGCCGCCTTTCATCGCCGAAACAGTGGCTGCCTTGATCTGGTCGCGGAGCATGGAAGAGTCTTTCTTGTGGAAGGGATACGCTTTCCGCGCCCGATAGCGGCAAATGCCCGTCCGCGATAGGTTGACGCGGAACGCAAGCGGCCCTAGCGGCTGGGTCTTAGCGACATCGCCGGAAACCTTTGCTCGGAGCGCCTCTGATGGCTTCTGCCGCCACTACCCTTGCGCAACCCAAACATGCGACCGGCGTGCTTGTCCTCGCCGATGGCACGGTGGTGTGGGGCAGGGGCTTCGGCGCGGTGGGGAGCGCAGTGGGCGAGGTGTGCTTCAACACCGCGATGACCGGGTACCAGGAGGTGGTGACCGACCCTTCCTACGCCGCGCAGATCGTCACCTTCACCTTTCCGCACATCGGCAACGTCGGCGCCAATACGGAGGATTACGAATCGCGCGTCGAGGGCGCGGTGGGCTGCGTGGTGCGCGAAGAAGTGACCCCGCATTCGAGCTTCCGTGCCGAGCGCGAATTCGCCGAATGGCTGGCGGGGCAGAACAAGATCGGCCTGTCGGGCGTCGACACCCGCGCGCTGACCCGCAGGATCAGGATGACGGGTGCGCCCAACGCGGTGATCGCACATTCGCCCGAGGGGAAGTTCGACCTCCCCGCGCTGCTCAAGCGGGCGCAGGAATGGCCCGGGCTGGAGGGGATGGACCTCGCCCAGCGGGTCAGCCGGGAGAAGCAGGAAAGCTGGGAAGGCGGCTATTGGCGCCTCGGCACAGGCTATGGCCGCAGCCCGCGCGACGAGAAGCGCCCC
This sequence comes from uncultured Erythrobacter sp., assembly GCA_964516135.1. Lineage (GTDB taxonomy): Bacteria > Pseudomonadota > Alphaproteobacteria > Sphingomonadales > Sphingomonadaceae > 34-65-8. Next base: position 40,465 of record CAZEWN010000006.1, read on the forward strand.
CACGTCGTCGCGATCGATTACGGCAGCAAGGACAACATCTTCCGCAACCTGGTGAAGGCCGGCGCGCGGGTTACGGTGGTGCCCGCCAAGGTGACGCTGGAACAGGTCATGGCGCTGAAGCCCGACGGCGTGTTCCTCTCCAACGGCCCCGGCGATCCGGCTGCTACGGGCGAATACGCGGTGCCGGTGATCAAGGGGCTGCTCGAACGCGACGTGCCGCTGTTCGGCATCTGCCTCGGCCACCAGATGCTGGGCCTCGCGGCGGGCGCGAGGACGGTGAAGATGCACCAGGGCCACCGCGGCGCGAACCACCCGGTCCAGCGCGTGGGCGAAGGCTGGGGCGAGACCACCGGGCTGGTCGAGATCACCAGCATGAACCACGGCTTCGCGGTCGATGCCGATAGCCTGCCCGACACCGTCGAACAGACCCACGTCAGCCTGTTCGACGGCTCCAACTGCGGGATTTCCATACGCGGCAAGAAGGCGTTCGGCGTCCAGTACCACCCCGAGGCAAGCCCGGGGCCGCAGGACAGCTTCTACCTGTTCGAGAAGTTCGTGGAGATGTTGGGGTGAAAAGGCTCAGTCGCGACGCTCAGGATATTTTGTTGGTCCTTCACGACCGCGTTTCAAAACACAACAGCGAGTGGTGGTCCTTCGCAAGCGCATTCGATGCTGCGGAGATCGCTGACTACAGTGGCAAGCGCGAAGAGATTTTCGGCCTCCTGCTGCGGCGCGGGTTCATAAGAGCTGATGGCGATTTCGAGATCGGTTTACGGAAAAAGGTGGGCAGCGCTGATGCAACGCCAGATACCGGGGTGACAGTCACGGACAGAGGAAGAGCGGAGGCAATTCGAATAATGATTGAGCGCGAGCCAAAATCGTTTGGCGAGCACCTGCATTCAATAAACTGGGCAACTTGGGGCGGTTTGGCTGCTGTAATTGCGGCGATAGCATCTTCAATCGGTGCCTATCTCGCATTCAAGGCTCTACCATAATGCCCAAACGCACTGACATCTCCTCCATCCTCGTCATCGGCGCTGGGCCGATCATCATCGGTCAGGCGTGCGAGTTCGATTATTCGGGCACGCAGGCGATCAAGGCGTTGAAGGAGGAAGGCTACCGCGTCGTCCTCGTCAACTCCAACCCGGCGACGATCATGACCGATCCTGAATTCGCCGACGCGACCTATATCGAACCGATCACGCCCGAGATTGTCGCCAAGATCATCGAGAAGGAGCGGCCCGACGCGCTGCTGCCGACGATGGGCGGGCAGACCGCATTGAACACCGCGCTGGCGCTCTACAACGACGGCACGCTCGACCGGCTCGGCGTGCAGATGATCGGCGCCAATGCCGACGCGATCGACAAGGCGGAAAACCGCCAGCGTTTCCGCGACGCGATGGACAAGATCGGGCTGGAAAGTGCGCGCAGCGGCGTCGCCAACACCGTCGACCAGGCGTTCGCAGTGCTGGAACGAACCGGCCTTCCCGCCATCATCCGCCCCAGCTTCACGCTTGGCGGCACCGGCGGCGGCATCGCCTACAACAAGGCGGAATTCGAGCGGATCGTCCGCGAGGGCCTCGACGCATCGCCCACCACCGAAGTCCTGATCGAGGAATCGCTCCTCGGCTGGAAGGAATTCGAGATGGAGGTGGTGCGCGACCGCAAGGACAACGCGATCATCATCTGCTCGATCGAGAACGTCGATCCGATGGGCGTCCACACCGGCGATTCGATCACCGTCGCCCCGGCACTGACGCTGACCGACAAGGAATACCAGATCATGCGCAGCGCGAGCATCGCCTGCTTGCGCGAGATCGGGGTCGAGACCGGCGGCAGCAATGTCCAGTTCGCGGTCAACCCCAAAGACGGGCGCCTGATCGTGATCGAGATGAACCCGCGCGTCTCGCGGTCCTCCGCCCTGGCGTCGAAGGCTACGGGGTTCCCGATCGCGCGCGTCGCGGCCAAGCTGGCGGTCGGCTACACGCTCGACGAGATCGAGAACGAGATCACCGGCGCGACGCCTGCCAGTTTCGAGCCGACCATCGACTATGTCGTCACCAAGATCCCGCGCTTCGCGTTCGAGAAATTCAAGGGCGCCAAGGACGATCTCGCCACCGCGATGAAATCGGTCGGGGAAGTCATGGCGATCGGGCGCAATTTCCAGGAATCGATGCAGAAGGCGCTGCGCGGGCTGGAAACCGGGCTCGACGGGTTCAACCGCGTGCTGGAACTGGAGGGCAAGCCGCGCGAGGAGATCACCGCGTCGCTCGCCCGCCGCACGCCCGACCGGCTGCTCAAGGTCGGCCAAGCCATGCGCGAGGGGTTGAGCGTCGAGGATATCGCCGCGATCACGCACTACGATCCCTGGTTCCTGCGCCAGATCGAGGGGATCATCGCGGCCGAGGGCGAAGTCGCCACTAACGGGCTGCCCGGCGATGCCGAGGGGCTGCGGCGGTTGAAGGCAATGGGCTTTTCCGACAAGCGCCTCGCCACGCTGGCGGTGCGGTCGGTCGGGGTCGCGGGCGGTCTTGCCGAAACGCAGGCGCGCCGTTCGGGCCTGCTCCACGATGCCTTGCGCGCGATGGCCGGGGCCACCAGCGAGAAGGAAGTGTGCGAGCTGCGCTACAAGCTCGGTGTGCGGCCCGTGTTCAAGCGCATCGACAGCTGCGCCGCCGAATTCGAGGCGGTTACGCCCTACATGTATTCGACCTACGAGGCGCCGAGCTTCGGGGAGCCCGAGTGCGAGGCGCAGCCCAGCGACCGGCGCAAGATCGTGATCCTGGGTGGCGGCCCGAACCGCATCGGTCAGGGCATCGAGTTCGATTACTGCTGCGTCCACGCCTGCTTCGCACTGAGCGAAGCCGGATTCGAGACGATCATGGTCAACTGCAACCCGGAAACGGTCAGCACCGACTATGACACCTCCGACCGCCTCTATTTCGAGCCGCTGACGGCCGAGGACGTGCTCGAAATCCTGCGGGTCGAGCAATCGCGCGGCGAACTGGTCGGCGTGATCGTCCAGTTCGGTGGGCAGACCCCGCTGAAGCTCGCGCAAGCACTGGAGGATGCGGGCATCCCGATACTCGGCACGTCCCCCGATGCGATCGACCTGGCCGAAGACCGCGAACGCTTTGCCAAGCTAATCAACAAGCTAAAACTCAAACAGCCCGACAACGGCATCGCCTACAGCCGCGATGAGGCGGCGGCAGTTGCAGCCCGGATCGGCTATCCCGTGCTGCTGCGCCCCAGCTACGTCCTCGGCGGGCGCGCGATGGAGATTGTCGACAGCGAAGCGCAGCTTGACGACTACATCCGCACGGCTGTGAGCGTATCTGGCGATAGCCCGGTGCTGGTAGATCAGTACCTGCGCGACGCGGTCGAATGCGATGTCGACGTGCTTTGCGATGGCGAGGAAGTCCGCATCGCCGGCGTGATGCAGCATATCGAGGAAGCCGGCGTCCATTCGGGCGACAGCGCCTGCACCATCCCGCCCTATTCGTTGGGCGACGAGATCGTTGTCGAAATGGAGCGGCAGGGCGCCGAACTCGCTCGCGCGCTCGGCGTGGTCGGGCTGATGAACGTGCAGTTCGCGGTGAAGGATAACGAGGTTTACCTGATCGAGGTGAATCCGCGCGCCAGCCGCACGGTGCCGTTCGTTGCCAAGGCGATTGGCCAGCCGGTCGCCAAGATCGCCGCACGCGTGATGGCAGGCGAGAAGCTTGCCGCCTTTCCGCCGTTCAAGCGGGAATTCGACTACATGGCGGTTAAGGAGGCGGTGTTCCCCTTCGCCCGCTTCCCCGGGGCCGATCCGGTGTTGTCGCCGGAAATGAAATCGACCGGTGAAGTGATGGGCATCGATCGCGCTTTCCCCGCCGCCTTCCTCAAGTCGCAACTGGGCGCTGGGTCGAACCTGCCACGCGCTGGCACGCTGTTCGTGTCGGTCAAGGATGGCGACAAGCCAGTGATCGCACCCGCCATCAAGGCACTGATCGACCAGGGTTTCCGCGTTATCGCCACAGGCGGTACACAGCGTTATCTCGCCGAACAGGGCCTTCCCGTCGAACTGATCAACAAGGTGGCGCAGGGCCAGCCGCATGTGGTCGATGCGATGATCGACGGCGAGGTCGATCTCGTCTTCAACACCACCGAAGGTTGGCAGTCGATGGTCGATTCCAAATCCATCCGCGCGACCGCGCTGGCAATGAAGATCCCGTACTACACCACCGCCGCCGCATCGGTCGCCGCAGCCGAAGCGATCCGGCTGGTCGATCCACGGCAGCTTGAAGTGCGATCGTTGCAAGACTATTATAGCTGAAACACACGATGCCCCCCGACAATCCGGCCCTATCGCCGGTCGTTTCCTTCAGAAGCGGCGGGCAGGGAAATTGTCGCCGGGGCATTGGCAACGAGAAAGTCGGATAGGGAATATGGAAAAGGTCCCGATGCTCGCCGAGGGGTACGAGCAGATCACCGCCGAATTGAAGGCGCTGCGCGCAGAGCGGCCGCAGATCGTCGACGCGATCGAGGAAGCGCGCGCGCATGGCGACCTGTCGGAAAACGCCGAGTATCATGCCGCCAAGGAACGGCAGGGCCAGGTCGAGGCGCAGATTGCCGACCTGGAGGATCGCGTCAGCCGCGCGCAAATCATCGACCCAACCACGCTGTCGGGCGATCGGATCGTGTTCGGCGCGACCGTGACCCTGCTCGACGACGATGACAAGCCGGTCAAATACCAGATCGTTGGTCAGACCGAAGCGGACGCGAAGAAGGGGCGAATTTCCTACAATTCGCCGCTGGGGCGCGCGTTGATCGGCAAGAAGGTCGAAGACGAGATCGAGGTGACCGTGCCTTCGGGCGACCGGTTCTATCTCGTTCAGAACATCGAGTTCATCTGAACCGGTGGCGCGTCATTCCCGCGTGCAGGGGAATGACGGAACGGGGCGTCAAACCTCCGGCGTAAGCAGCCTGTGGATATGCACCACGACGTATTTCATTTCAGCATCGTCGACAGTGCGTTGGGCGTTGGCACGCCACGCCTCAACCGCGCTGTCGTAGTCGCTGAAAATCCCGACAACGTGGATGCTTTCTGGATCCTGGAACTCGATCGTTTGCGGGTTGGTCACCCTGCCGCCCATCACGAGATGGAGTCTTTGGCCGGTCTCGGTCTCATGCATAGGTATGTTGTCCGGGTGGAGTGAATCGCGCAAGGCGCATAGCGCAAGTGGCGCGACAGGCAAGCCTGGCCGCGCCGCTTGCGGTTAGCGATCGGTCAGTGGGGCAGACGCTCGCGCATTTCGCGCAGCGACTTGCTCGCCTTGGCGCCAAGATCACGGGTCAGGCGACGGGCCGAATCTGCAGCATCACCACCCCTGTCCGCGGCGGCACCCCCCAGTTCGTGCAGCTTATCCTGCCCGGTGCGGGCGGCGTCGCCCGCCTTGTCCAGCAGGCCGGTGGCATAGGCCAAGCCGATTTCGGCCGCGTAACTTGCGAACTCGCTCGCGCGCTTGCCTGCCTTTTTGCCCGCGCGTCGGCCAGGGCGCGTCATGGCTCCAATCGCGAGCCCGATAGCCGCGACACCCGCCACGGTCGCAAGCGGGTGACGTTTCACGAACTCGGTGGCATTGCCCGCCGCCTCGCGTGCCTGATCAGCAATCGAGCGCGCCGCCTGACACGCCTCGGCGGCGTCGATACGCTCACGAAGGCGGTCGCGCTTGTCGTTCTCGGTCATCATGGTCTCCATTGTCGCACTGCAATCGGCGTGCGTTGATCGAACGGCTTCAGCCGGTGCCCGGTTCCGCCTCATGTGCGGGTTCCCCGCGCGGCTCGTCTTCTTCGAACAGCCCCATGATCGGATTGCGGGCAAGCCACACAAGCAAGGCAGCCACCAGCGCGGCGAGCACGCCACGATTGTTGTCGACCAGGTCGGCCGCTTCATCCAGCATGTCGCTTGCCCCTTCGCTGACCCGGCCAGCCAGCCGTGATCCGAGGTTGCGGACGGCAAGATCGGCCCGCAACTGGTCGACATCGGCCCGGACAAGCGCCAGCGCGGCGTCGCGCAGCGCCTTGTCCTCGATCATCCGGCGTTCGAGCGGATTGCTCATGACCGATCTCCGTCGAATACTTCCGTAAGCGTGCGGAAACGTGCGCGCGCCAGCAAAGCAAACACCGCCGCCGCCGCGACCAGTGAGCCAACTACGGCGGCGGTCGCACCCAGCGGGGTCAAATGCGGAGCAAGCGTGATCACCAAACCGACCACCAGCGCGGTGAAAGCCGAGTTCAGGCAGGCAAATGCGACAAGCCCCAAGACCGTGCCGCGCTTGCCCTTGCTGGCAATCAGCGCGGCACGACTCTTCTGATAGGCGATCTCGGCTTCGAGGTAATTGCGACCATCGTCGATCAGGTTGCCGATATCCTCGGTAAGCGAACGTGCCTCGTTCGCTTCTCCTACCTGGGCGTCGATTCCACCCACGGGTTCGTCATGTCGGTCCACGAAATCCCCCCGCGTGGTGAATGTCAGTCGCGGCTGCCACGGAAAAGGCGAGCGATCATGAAGCCGGCGACCGCGGCCAGGCCGACAGCCAGACCGGGGCTCTTGCGAACCATCTCTCGCGCGTCCTCGCCCAATTCCTCGACGCTCTTGTTGTCGAGTTTTGTCGAGGCGTCCTGCAGGCTCTGCGAAGCCTTGCGGGCGTAGTCGCCATACTGCGCGCCGAATTTGTCATCGATGGTCGCGGCGTTATCGGACACGACCTTGCTGAGCGAGGCAAGCGCCTCACTCGCCTTGGCCTTGCCTTCGACGGCAAGCTCGCCCGCCTTGCCCTTGGCCTGCTCGCCGTAGCCCTTGGCTTCGGTAACCCAGTCCTTGCTGCGGTCGCGCGCCTGGTCGCGCATGGCAATGGCACGGTCGCCCGCGTCGGCCTTAAGTGCGGCGGCGCCAGCGCGCGCCTCGTCCAGTGCGGCATTGAAGCGGCTTTTGGCTTCGGCGCGATGATCCGCGGCCGGGGCTTGCGCCTCGGTGGAGGTGACCACCGAACTAGCCGCGGACTTGCGCGGCGCGGCTTTCTTGGCGGTCGGCTTCTTGGGAGTGGTGGGGGTGGTTGCCATGATACTCGTCCTTCTGCCCTCAATTCGTATGCAACGGCGCCCCGAGGGTGCCATTTGCGGGACTCCATGCTGCAACGCAACTTGCGCGGCAATGTTCCGGCGCATAGAGCGCGGCAAGCCTCCATGTGGGGGTGTCTTAGTGAATTACAACACCCATTGCCGGAGCGCCACTGCCATGACCGCCATCATCGACATTCACGGCCGCGAAATCCTTGATAGCCGGGGCAATCCGACAGTGGAGGTCGACGTGCTGCTCGAAGATGGCAGCTTTGGCCGCGCCGCGGTCCCTTCCGGGGCATCGACCGGCGCGCATGAGGCGGTGGAGCTGCGCGACGGCGACAAGGGGCGCTATATCGGCAAGGGCGTGCTGAAGGCTGTCGAAGCGGTCAATTCCGAGATCGCCGATGCCGTGCTTGGGCTGGATGCGGAAGACCAGCGCGACATCGACAATGCGATGATCGCGTTGGACGGCACCCCCAACAAGAGCCGCGTGGGGGCAAATGCGATCCTTGGCACCAGCCTCGCGGTCGCCAAGGCCGCGGCGAACGCGCGCGGGCTGCCGCTATACAGCTATATCGGCGGGGTGTCGGCGCATGTCCTGCCGGTGCCGATGATGAACATCATCAACGGCGGCGAGCATGCCGACAACCCGATCGACATCCAGGAATTCATGGTCATGCCGATCGGCGCCGATAGCCTCGCCGAAGGCGTGCGCTGGGGCGCGGAGATTTTCCACACCCTGAAAAAAGGGTTGTCCGACAAGGGCCTGTCGACCGCCGTAGGCGATGAAGGCGGGTTCGCGCCGAACCTCGCCAGCACGCGCGCGGCGCTCGATTTCATCATGGCATCGATCGAGCAAGCCGGGTTCAAGCCCGGCACCGACGTGGCTCTGGCACTTGATTGCGCCTCGACGGAATTCTTTGCCGACGGCCGATACGACATGGCGGGTGAACAGATTTCACTCTCGCCCGAAGAGATGGCGCAATACCTCGCCAAACTTTGCGACGAATATCCGATCCGCTCGATCGAGGACGGGATGAGCGAAGATGATTTCGAAGGCTGGAAGGCGCTGACCGACCTGATCGGCGCCTCCAGGAACGGGAAGCCGGGCGTGCAGCTGGTGGGCGACGACCTGTTCGTGACCAATCCTGAACGGCTGCGCGACGGGATTAAAGCCGGTCTCGCCAATTCGTTGCTGGTCAAGGTCAATCAGATCGGCACCCTGACCGAGACGCTGGAGGCCGTGCAGATGGCGCATCGCGCGGGTTACACTTCGGTGATGAGCCATCGCTCCGGCGAAACCGAGGACGCGACCATTGCCGACCTCGCGGTCGCGACCAACTGCGGTCAGATCAAGACGGGCTCGCTCGCGCGCTCCGATCGGCTCGCCAAGTACAACCAGCTGATCCGGATCGAGGAGGAGCTGGGCGACAGTGCGCGTTATGCCGGGCTCGGCTGTTTCGGGCGCTAGTCGCCCGGCTTGCTATCCGCCCGGTTCTTGGGGTGAAACCAGTATTGCCACACGCCCCACAGATTGATGAATAACAGCACGGCGTTCATCGCCACGATAGGCATCGTGCCTTCCATCCAGCCGGCGATAATCCATGTTATCGACACTGCGCAGAAAAGCACGAAGCCCCATGCAGTGGCGCGGCGTCCGAGGTCGAAAGCGATCAGGCCGGCGGCGATCATCGTTCCGATCGCCGCGACCCATTCCAGAGGTCCGTTCATGACGGCTTGAGCGATTGAGGCGCGGCCTCGTTCCCGCTCGTCAGGCGAACTTTTCGCGCAGGTCCAGCAGCGCCAGCGCGGCCTTCGCGGCTTCGCCCCCCTTGTCCTTCTGCGCCGGATCGGCACGGACCACCGCCTGCGCCTCGTTCTCGACCGTCAGGATGCCGTTACCGATGGCAATCCCGTCCATCGTCAGAGCCATGATGCCACGCGCGCTTTCCCCCGCGACGATCTCGAAATGGTAGGTTTCGCCGCGGATCACCACACCGATGGCGACGAACCCGTCATATTGTCCACATTCCGCGGTCAGCGCGATGGCTCCGGGCAGCTCCAGCGCACCAGGCACGGTCAGCACGTCGACTGCGTGGCCCGCCCCCTCCAGCGCTGCGCGCGCACCAGCCACGAGCATGTCGTTGAGGTGGTCGTAGAACCGGGCTTCGACGATCAGGAAACGTGCCATGAATCACTCCGCTGCTGCGCGCCCGTCCCTAGCGGGGTGCGGCGGCGCGGGAAAGCGTGGCGGAGCACGCTCGGCACGGGCGATGCAGGCCGGGGAGGCTCGATTTGTCGTCAGGCGACAGTTTGCAGATGGGGCTGCGTATTCATGCCTGTTGATGGTAGCCGATCAGGATGTTCCGGATTGCGCCCACTCGGCATCCTCCCGTCCCGCGAGCCGTTTGCTGACCACGGATTGGGCTATGCCCAGCTGATCTGCGGCACGCCCGAAGCTGCGTTCTTCCGCCACGGCGATGAAGGTCAACAGGCCTTGATTGTCGAGCATCGTCCGACATTATTCCAGAATGCGATCGTCATCCGCAAAAATTTAGCTTGTGAGCGATCAACCCGTCCATCAACGCGATGACCGAGGAGCTTTACCGATGACCACCGCACCGCAATTCGACTGGGCCGATCCGTTCGCCCTCGACGATCAGTTGACCGAAGATGAACGCATGATTCGCGATGCGGCGCAGGCCTTCGCCCAATCCGAATTGCAGCCACGGGTGATTGAGAGCTTCGCAGGCGAGGCCGATGCGCCGGAACTGTTCGCGATGATGGGCCAGGCCGGGCTGTTGGGCGCAACGGTGCCCGCTGAACAGGGCGGGGCGGGCGCAAGCTATGTCGGCTACGGTCTGATCGCGCGCGAAATCGAACGCGTGGATTCTGGCTATCGTTCGATGGCGAGCGTCCAGTCGAGCCTGGTGATCCATCCGATCCACGCATATGGTTCGGACGATCAGCGGGCCAAATATTTGCCCGGTCTGATCGCGGGCGACCTGATCGGATGTTTCGGCCTGACCGAACCCGATGCCGGTTCGGACCCCGGCGGCATGCGGACCGTCGCGAGGGCCGATGGCGATGGCTACACGATCAGCGGCACGAAAACCTGGATTTCGAACGCTCCTTTCGCCGATGTCTTCGTCGTCTGGGCCAAGTCGGAACCGCATGGTGGCAGGATCCGCGGGTTCGTGCTGGAAAAGGGGATGGCCGGGCTATCCGCTCCCAGGATTGGCGGCAAGCTGAGCCTCCGGACCAGTGCGACCGGCATGATCCAGATGGACGAGGTCAAGCTGCCCGCCGATGCCCTGCTGCCCAATGTCGAGGGGATGGGTGGGCCGTTCGGATGCCTAAACCGAGCGCGTTACGGCATTTCCTGGGGTAGCATGGGCGCTGCAGAGTTCTGCTACGCCGCCGCGCGGCAGTACGGGTTGGACCGCAGGCAGTTCGGCGTGCCGCTGGCGGCAAAGCAGCTCTACCAGCTCAAGCTTGCCGACATGGCGACGCATATCGCGCTTGGTCTCCAGGCGTCGTTGCGCGTGGGACGGCTGATGGACGAACATCGCTTCGCGCCCGAGATGATTTCGATCGTGAAGCGCAACAATGTCGGCAAGGCGCTTGAGATCGCCCGAGCCGCGCGTGACATGCATGGAGGCAACGGAATTTCGGAGGAATACCAGGTCATGCGGCACATGGTAAACCTGGAAACGGTCAACACCTACGAAGGTACGCACGATGTCCACGCCCTGATCCTGGGCCGGGCAATCACTGGCATCGCCGCGTTTTGATGCCAGGATCGCCTCCCCAGGCGGGCCTCTGAGTTTTGATCGCCAGCCCGGCCGCGCTCGCCGTGCGGGAGCGGACCGGGCGAGACCAGCAGATCGACATGGCGCTGGTCAGCGCGCTGGTCCGTGCCGCATTCGGCCGGGCCGATCGACAAGGCGGCGCATGTCTGGCCGATTATGAGGCCGCACACTGCGAAACTTTGCCCGGCGAGGGCGGCGCCACCAATGATCCGCCCAGCGTCCGCAACGCGATCCGATATTCGCCCGCTGATCGCTCGCCACAACGCGACCAGCGCCGCGCCTGGGGCAACGCTGAACGGGTCGACGGGGGAATGGGCGGCTGCATTTTCGGCTGTCGACGGAGAGAAGGTGGTGGACGCACTAGGGCTCGAACCTAGGACCCGCTGATTAAGAGTCAGCTGCTCTACCAACTGAGCTATGCGTCCACACCGCCGTTTCGGGCGTGCCGCCGATTCGGCGGAGGCGCTGCGTATAGCGATTGTTTCGGAGAGGGGAAGCCCTTCCTGGAAAAACCGCTTGGATCGCTGGCCGTGTGGCAGGGAGGTGCATTCACCCCCTTGTCGGCACGCCCGCGATCAGTCGATGAAACGGGTCTTGGGGCCGTCGCGGTTCCAGCGGTTGACGGTCATGATCGTGCCCAGGCATATCATGTTCGTCATCATCGATGATCCCCCATGGCTGAGGAACGGCAAGGGAATGCCCACGACCGGCGCGAAGCCGACGACCATCATCAGGTTGATCGCAATGTAGAAGAAAACCGTTGCCGTCATGCCCGACGCGAGCAGGCGTGAGAACCGATCCGGCGACTGGCGCGCGACGCGCAGGCCCCATCGCAGGATAAGGCCATAGACGAGCAGTACCGCCAAGCTGCCCAGCAGCCCCCATTCTTCCGACATCGTTGCGAATACGAAATCGGTGTGCGGTTCCGGCAGGTATTCAAGATGGCTTTGCGAACCGTTGTTGAATCCCTTTCCCGTGATACCGCCCGACCCGATCGCGATCTTCGACTGGGTAATGTGATAGCCCGCGCCCAGCGGGTCGCTTTCGGGATCGAGGAAAGTGGTGACACGGCGCTGCTGGTAGTCGTGCAACCCAAAGAAGAACGCGACCGGGGCCATCACCAGGGCGGCCCCGCCTGCCAGCATGAACCAGCGGAGGGGCAGGCCCGCGAGAAACATCACCACCACGCCCCCGAACGCGATTGAAAGCGCGGTTCCGAGATCGGGCTGCAACAGCACCAGGATCATCGGCAAGGCGATCAGGCCGCCCGCTGGCACCAGCGAGCGCCACGACGGGACCATGCCTGCCGGCAGGGTGGCATAGAAGCGTGCAAGCGCCAGCACGACCGCAGGCTTCATCAATTCGGATGGTTGCAGCCGAATGAAGCCCAGGTCGAGCCAGCGCTGGCTCCCGCCCGCAACCGCGCCCAGCGCCTCTACCCCCACGAGCAAGATCAGCACGACGGCATAAATGGGGTAGGCCACCATTTTGACGAAATCGCGGTTGAACCACGTGAGGGTTGCCGCCAATGCGAGGAACACGGCGAAGCGCAGCAAGTGCGAAGCGGCGTACGGCTGCCACGATCCACCCGCCGCCGAATAAAGCACCATAGCCCCGAAGCCGACGAGCAGGATCAGCGGCAGCAGCATGCCCCAGGGCTGGCGCGCTATGGGCGCCGGAATGATACCGCTCATCGCGATCGCTCGCTGCGATTGGTCGCGGCGTCCGTGGCGAGGGCAGCGGGTCGCAGGGCGGCCGCCCGTGCCTCGGCATCCACACGGTCGAAAATTTCCTGCTCGCGCCGGGGTACGGGCGCGATCGCCTCACCCGCCTGCGCCGCATAGGCCGCATAGCGCGCGTCGAGGCGCTGTTGGGCGGTGCCGCCCCATCCTTTTTCGTAGGCGTGCAGCGCCTCCAGGCCCTTGGCCGGGTCGAACAGGAATGTCGTCACGTCGCGGGCAATGGGGTAAGCGGATCCGGAACCGCCGCCATGCTCGATCACCACCGCGCCGGCATAGCGGGGATTGTCGAACGGCGCGAAGAAGATGAACAGGCCGTGGTCGCGGTACTTCCACGGCCCCGTCTTGCCGCTGGAGATGTTGAGGCCGACCACCTGCGCCGTGCCCGTCTTGCCGGCCATAAGCACGTCGATCGGCAGTTTCGCCCGACCGGCGGTGCCGGGGCCGTTCACCACATCGCTCATCGCCTGCTGCATCACTTCCACGTGGTTGCCGTGGAAATTCATCGATGGAGGCGCGGGCTGGCTGGGATCAAGCAGCAGGCGCGGCATCACCCGGCGCCCCGTGGCCAGCCGCGCCGCCATGACCGCCAGTTGCAGTGGATTGGACAGCATGTAGCCCTGGCCGATCGTGGCGTTGACGGTGTCGAAGGGTTGCCACGGCTGGCCGTACTTGCGCAGTTTCCAAGCCGGATCGGGCACGGTGCCGTAAAACTGGCTGAGCACAGGGAGCGGAAACTCTTCCCCCATGCCGCAACGCTTCGCCATCGGCGCGATAACGTCCATGCCCAGTTTCTGCGCGAAATGGTAGAAATAGACGTCGCACGACTGGTAGATCGCCTTGCCCATGTCCGTCGTACCGTGCCCGCGGCGCTGCCAGCAATGGAACGTGCGGTTGCCCACGCGAAGGCCCCCCGGGCAGTTCACTGTCTCTGCCGGATCGAGTCCCGCCTCGAGGAAGGCCATCGCCACCATCGGCTTCACGGTCGAGCCGGGCGGATAGAGCCCCTTGAGCACCTTATTGCGGAGCGGAACGCGCTCGTCGTCGCGCAGCATGGCGTACTCGATCGCGCCAATGCCGTCGGAAAAGCTGTTGGGGTCAAAGCTGGGCATCGAAGCCATGCACAGCAGGTCGCCAGTGCGGCAATCCATCACGACGCACGAACCGGATTCGAGGCCGATGCGGCGCGCCGCGTAGTCCTGCAGCGGGCCATCGATCGTCAGCCGCACGGGCCGGCCCTGGATATCCTCGCGCGTTTCGAGGTCGCGCACGATCCGCCCGCCCGCGGTCACCTCCACCCGGCGGGCGCCGGGGGTGCCACGCAGGCGCTGTTCGAACTGCTTTTCCAGGCCGTCCTTGCCGATCTTGTAGCCAGGCGTGATCAGCAAGGGATTGCGGTCCTGCTCATATTCCTCCGCCGAAGCCGGCCCGACGTATCCAATCAGATGGCCGACCGCCGGCCCTGTCGGATAGAAGCGCGAGAAGCCGCGTTGCGGCACGACCCCAGGCAAATCGGGCAAGCGCACGCTCAGCGCGGCGAACTGATCGTAACTCAGGCCCGTTTCGACCTCTACCGGCTGAAATCCGCGCGCCTGCTCGATGCGGTCGCGCAAGTCGCGCACGGCGATTTCGTCGAGCCCCAGGATCTCGGTCAAAACGCCGATCGTGCGATCGGCGCCGATCAGACGCTCCGGGATCACGTCAACGCGGAAATCGGCCCGGTTCGATGCAAGCGGTGCACCGTGCCGGTCGAGTATCCAGCCGCGCCGGGGCGGTATGAGGCTCAGGTTCACCCGGTTGCTTTCCGCCTGAACCGCGTATTTTTCGTTCTGCGCGATCGCGAGATAGCCAACGCGCCCCGCCAGCAAAGTGCCCACGCCAGCGCCCATCATCCCCAGCACAAAGCTGCGCCGGTCATAAGCGTTCTTCAGCGTCGCGGAGCTGAACAGCGGGCGGTTACGAAACCCGACCATCAGCGCAGCACCCGAATCCGGGTCAGGCGAACGCGATCAAGCGTCGACACGATCCGCGAGATCAGCGGGAACAGCAGCACCGACAGCACGACCTGCGGCCCCATCGCCACCAGCGCGGGGGTGCCCAGTGGCGCACCCGAAGCCAGCGCGCCGATCAGGAGGTACCCGGCCAGGATTGCGCCGCCCAGCAGCCAGTCGAACGCGAAACCGCGCCACGGAACCCGGGCCTCGATAATCTCGATCATCAACATCGCGAGTGACCATAGCAGAATGGCGCTGCCGAATGGCTGGCCGCTGAACAGGTCGTCGAACATGCCCAGGGGGAAGCCGGCCCAGACCGGCAGGAGCCCGGGCCGGACCAGTCGCCAACCCAGCAGCATGGCGAAGCCCAGCGGCGGCAGCATCGGCAATGCCGACGCGATCGGCAGGGTCTGGACGATCGAACCGAGCAGGATCGAAAGCCATGGCACGATGGTGGCGAGCCAGGGGGAATGGGCACGGTTGATGCGGCCGCCATAGGCATCGCGGCGGCTGGCCGGATCGAGCCGCTGCATCACTGGCCTTCGTTGTTGGCGGCGGCGTCGGCCTGATCCGATCCGGCAATCGGTTCCTCCACCGGGGTGCGCGCGGCTTCCACAGTGGTTCGTTGCCAGATCGGTTGCACCGCGACGAGATCAGTCGCGGCCGGATCGCTGACCATGCGCGCGAAGGCGCCATCATCGGCGATGCTGGTAACGATCGCGACCGCGATGCCTGGCGCGTAATATCCACCTGCCCCGCTGGTCACGATCAGGTCGCCCTTCCGCAGTGGATTTATGCCCAGGTTGACAAGGCGGATGCGTAGCGATCCGTCGCCGCGTCCTTCTGCAAAGCCTGCCGCATCGCTGCGCGCGCCGCGTACCGGCAGCACCGATTCGCGATCAGTCAGCAACAGTACGCGCGAAGTGCTTTCTCCGGTTTCGAGTACCCTGCCGACTACCCCGCGGGCACTGCGAACCGGCATGCCCACTTCGATGCCCGCGTCCCGCCCCGCGCCGATGTAGCCGAACCGGCGCGTGCTCGCCGCGGTCGATCCGATGAAGCGGGTAATCGCCACCGGGCGCGCTTCGCTGTCACGCAGTCCGAGAAGCGCCTTGAGCCGCGCGTTCTCGCGTGCCAGCGAATCAGCTTCTGCAATGCGGATGCGGGCGATCTCGAGCTCGCGTTTCAGGTCGGCGTTCTGGCTGCCGGCGCTGATGTATGCGCCGATCGCGGCGAACAGGCCCTGGCCACCCGTGCGGGCGATTGCGCCGCCCTGTCCAATCGGCTCCACCGCATCGCGGGCAACGCCGCGCGGTCCGGTGAAGGCGGCTGGCTGCCACAGCGAAACGCCCAGAAGGACCGCGCCCACCAGCGCGCCGATCCCTGCCAGCACGTATCCGGTGAACAGCGTGTATTGCGCCCTGCGCGAATAGCTCGAGCGCCGTTTGTCGGGCGGCGCCATTATCGTCCTTTCCTCAGGCGGTCATCAGGACGCCGCGGTAGATCGGGTCCTCCATAGCGCGGCCCGTTCCGATGGCGACGCAAGTGAGCGGATCCTCCGCGACCGAGACGGGCAGGCCGGTCTCGTCGCGCAAGTGTTCGTCGAGCCCCTTGATCAGCGCGCCGCCGCCGGTCAGCACGATGCCCTGGTCGACGATATCGGCGGCGAGTTCGGGCGCGGTGTTTTCCAGCGCGATCCGCACGCCTTCCACGATCGCTCCGATCGGCTCTGCCAGCGCTTCGGCGATGTGGCCCTGGTTGATCGTGATTTCCTTGGGCACACCGTTCACGAGGTCGCGGCCCTTGATCACGATCGGCTCCCCGATTCCGTCTTCGGGAGGACGGGCGATGCCGTAGTCGCGCTTGATCCGCTCGGCAGTGGCTTCCCCGATCAGCAGGTTGTGGTGCCGGCGCACGTAGGAAACGATCGCTTCGTCCATCTTGTCGCCGCCGGTGCGGACCGAGGTGGTGTAGGCGAGGCCGCGCAGCGAGAGCACCGCGACTTCGGTCGTGCCGCCGCCAATGTCGACCACCATGCTGCCGACAGGTTCGGTCACCGGCATATCGGCGCCGATCGCGGCCGCCATGGGTTCGAGGATCAGGTAGACCTGGCTGGCACCGGCATTGCTGGCCGCGTCACGGATCGCGCGCCGTTCGACCGAGGTCGAACCGCTGGGAACGCAGATGGTTATTTCCGGATAGCGGAACAGGCTCTTCTTCCCGTTCACCTTGCGGATGAATTCCTTGATCATTTCCTCAGCGATTTCGATGTCGGCGATAACGCCGTCGCGCAGCGGGCGAATCGCCTCGATGCTGTCCGGGGTTTTGCCCATCATCATTTTCGCGTCGTCGCCAACTGCCTTGACCCGCTTGATGCCGTTGATCGTTTCGATCGCAACGACCGACGGCTCGTTGAGCACGATTCCCTCCCCCTCGACATAGACCAGCGTGTTGGCCGTCCCCAGGTCGATGGCCATGTTCTGCGAGCCGAATTTGAACAGGTTGGAAAGGAAGCCCATTGCGAAGCGATTCCATATAGTTTTCCGGTGCATGGCGCAGATTCCTGCGGCCCGCACGACCCGGATATGACAGGAGGTGGCGGCTCCTTACAAAAAGCAGCAGGAAAACGCTAAAAATTTGTGCGCTTAATCGGGGGTAACTTCGCACCACCGGCCTCGAATTTGCGGCGTTTCGGCGCTAGGCGGGATCGCCCATGCCGCAAATCCGCCGCCTGCCCGAAAACCTCGTCAACCGCATCGCCGCGGGCGAGGTGGTGGAGCGTCCCGCGGCCGCGCTCAAGGAAGTGATCGAGAACGCCATCGACGCAGGCGCGCGCCGGATCGCAGTCATGCTGGAAGGCGGTGGCCTGATCCGGTTCGCGGTGACCGACGATGGCTGCGGGATGAGCCCTGGCGAAATGGCGCTGGCGCTGGAACGCCACGCCACCTCTAAACTCCCCGACGATGCGATCGAGCAGGTGGCGACGCTGGGCTTTCGCGGCGAAGCGCTGCCATCCATCGCCAGCGTCGCCCGCTTCACGCTGGAAAGCCGGCCGCATGGCGCGGGCGAGGGCTGGCGCAAGGTGGTGGATCATGGCGCGCTGGTCGAGGACGGCCCGGCTGCGGTGCCGCCAGGCACGCGGGTGCGGGTGGAGCAGCTGTTCGAACGCATACCCGCGCGGCGCAAGTTCCTGCGCAGCGAGCGCAGCGAATATGCGGCCTGCCTCGACGTCGTGCGCCGATTGGCGATGGCTCGGCCGGAAGTAGCCTTTACGCTTGAACACGGCGGGCGGCGCGTGCTGGCGACGCAGGCGGGCGAGGACGTGGCCACGCGGGTAGCCGGGATCGTGGCACGCGAACTGGCGGACAATGGCGTCGCCATAGATCTCTCACGCGGTCCCATGCGGCTGGCCGGATTGGCGGGCCTGCCCACTTACAATCGCGGCGTGGCGGATCACCAGTACCTGTTCGTCAATGGACGCCCGGTAAAGGACCGGCTGCTGACCGGCGCGGTGCGCGGGGCCTATGCGGACATGCTGGCGCGCGACCGGCACGCGGTGCTGGCACTGTTCCTCGACCTGCCGCCGGAGGAGGTTGACGTCAACGTCCATCCCGCCAAGACCGAGGTCCGGTTTCGCGATCCGCAGGGTGTGCGCGGTTTCATCGTTTCTGGCCTGCGTCAGGCGCTCGCCAGCGGCGACCGGCGCAGCGCGCAGGGCCCTGATCGCGCGGCGATGGACCGCTGGCAGGTGGAGCCGTTCGCCCCGGCACTGGCCTCGATCTTCACGGGGCGCGATTGGTCCGCGCCGCAGGCGCGGGTGGCGGAAGCCGCCGCGCCGTGGCGGTCGGAGGTTGCCGTCATGGCCGCTCCCCAGGGCCGGGCCGAGGAAGCCGCGCCGCTGCCCGAAGAAGCCGCGCAATTCCCGCTCGGGATCGCGCGCGGGCAGGTTGCGGGAACTTACATTGTTGCCGAGGCGCGCGACGGCCTGGTGCTGGTCGACCAGCACGCAGCGCACGAACGGCTTGTGCTCGAACAGCTCAAGGCGGCAGGGGCGGGCGACGCGGTGGCGCGCAGCCAGGCGTTGCTTATCCCCGAGGTCGTGGAACTGGACGAACCCGCCTGCGACCGGCTGGAGGACGCGGCGCCAAAGCTGGCGGCGTTTGGTCTCGCCCTTGAACGGTTTGGGCCGGGCGCGATGCTGGTACGCGCGGTGCCGCACGCGCTTGGCCAGGCCGACCCGGGCAAGTTGGTGCGCGACGTTTCCGACGATCTGGCCCGGCATGGTGAAGCGCTTCTGCTGGGCGAAAAGCTCGATCTCGTGCTGGCCACGATGGCGTGCCACGGCTCGGTCAGGGCAGGGCGGGCGCTGTCGGTTGCCGAAATGAACGCGCTGCTGCGCGAGATGGAACGGACCCCGCGTTCAGGCCAGTGCAACCATGGCCGCCCGACCTGGGTCAAGCTCGACATGGCCGATGTCGAAAAACTCTTCGGGAGACATTGATGCGCGCCTTCTTGCTGTTACCCCTCCTGCTGATCGTGGCCTGCGGCGATGAACCGATGTCGGACGAAGAGCGCGCACGCCGCGTCGCCGAAATCGAGCGGGTCAACGAAGGCGTTGCGCTGCCGGTCAGCCCGGAGCCGATCATGTATCCAGACATGGAGGAGGGTGGGTTGATGGACCCGGCCTGCGCGTTTGCGCCCGATGGGGGCGGAATGGCGCCGGTGGCGTTGGCGTTCACCGATTCGGCGTGGATGAAGGTGCGCGGCGAATTGGTCGAGTTCGCGCCCGATGCTGGGGTGCAGAAGGGACCGGCGCTTGCCTGGACCAAGTACGACGGACGCGAACATTCGCTGCGACTTGGGTTGGGGCAAGAGGTTGATGGCTCGACCAGCCCGACGGGTCGCCGGTTCGAAGCGACGCTGGAGTTGCGCGATGGCAAGGATCGCACTGTCTACCAGGCGGCCGGCTTCGCCCAGTGCGCCAGCTGATCGGCTAGGCCTCGCGTACCCGGATTAACCCGGTCGAAGTCATTTCCAGAACCAGATCGTCATGCTGGTTGAAGGTGTGGATGCGCGATTTGAACAGGCCCATCTCTGGCCGTGATGCACTGCGGCGCTTCTCCAGCACTTCGGTTTCGACACGCAGAGTGTCGCCGGGATAAACCGGCCTGACCCAACGCAGATTCTCAACGCCAGGTGAACCCAGCCCTGCCTGGGGATGAGCGTGCATGTTCTCGACCATCATCGCCATTGTCATCGCGCAGGTGTGCCAGCCACTCGCGGACAAGCGCCCGAAATGCGTCGTTGCCGCGGCATCGTCGTCGAGGTGAAAGGGTTGGGGATCATAACTGCGCGCAAAGGCCACGACCTCTTCGCGGGTAACTTCGTAAGTGCCGAAGCCCTGCGTCGATCCTACCGCGATATCCTCGAAAAACAGCATTCGCCCTCCGCGTGCGTCAGTGCGCTGGGCCTAACAGCATCCACAGCGCCATCGCAATCATCGCGAGGTTCTCGGTGAGCGAAACGAAGCCCAGTGGCACGTTGCTGCTGCCGCCGACACAAGCGCATTTGATCGCGCGCTTCTGCACATAGACCGCATAGAACACGCTCCAGGCGCCAATGCCACCGATCGTCAGGGCGACGGGGATCGACAGCCAGTCGAGCACGCCCGCCGCCATCAGCACGCCCGCGGCAAATTCCAGGAACGGGTAGAGGTAGGCATAGGGCACCCATCGCCGCGCGAGCAGGTCGTAACCGAGGAACATCGAGGAGAATTTCTCGACATCCTGCAGCTTGAGCATGGCGAGGATGACCATGGCGAAGGCAATGAACCATTCGCCTGCGCGCAAGGTGAAGGGCGATCCAAACGCAAACTGGCTCGCCGCCAGCGCCAGGGCCGCGGCTGCCGCGAAGACCGCGATCACGGGCGTGTAGCTGGTCGCGTCCTTGCTCGGCAGCGGCTGGCCGAAATGGGCGCGAAGGTCGGTGTAACCGCCGATCCGCTTGCCATCGATAAACACCTGGGGCGTGGTTTCGACGCTGTGCTTGGCCTTGAACGCGTCAGTCTGCGCGCGCGTCGTCAAGTGGTGATCCTCGACCGCGTAGCCATGCCGTTTAAGCAGCCACTTCGCCTTGACGCCATAAGGGCAGACATGGTCGGACATGACCATGCGGTGGACGATCGCGCGCTTGTTCATGTGTCCGAATATATACCCCCTGGGGGTATAATCAAGCGCGGAACCTCGGTCGTCTCAGGTCTCGGCCGAGGTCGGGGATGATGCGGTAACGCGCCACGATCAGGCTGAATACGCCGAACAGGATCAACCCCACCGCGACCAGCGAATAGACCGGGCCATTGCCGCTCAGCGCCATGATCGCCTCGCCCAGGCCCATGACCTCAGTCGACTGTTCGAACCATGCCGATTGCACGATCGACCAGCCGATCAGCACGAATACGATTGCCCGCGCGGCGTGGCCGACCCGCCCGATCGGCCTGACGGCCGCCGGGGCGCGGCCGCTGACATGGCGCATGAAGCTGGCGTTCCAGGCATGTCGCGCCTGCATGGCCGCCGCGACCAGGAAGCCGATCCCGACGGCGCCGAGCAGAAGCGATCCCATGTCCCACGCGAGCAGCGAGGCGGCGGCATCCTCGCCCCCGGTATCACCGTTCGCTTGCTGCTTCGTACCGACGGCGAACTGGTATGCCGTCCAAGCCAGCACGACATGCGCGATGCCGCTGGCGGCGGAGCCAAGGCGCTTGGCCCAGCCTTTCGCATCGCTGCCATGGTGCTCGATATCGGTCGCGGCGTCGAGAAACTTGAATGCGGCGTAGCCAAGCAGTCCGAGCGCAACCAGCCACAGGACCGCCGTGCCCAGCGGCACATCCTGCAACGTGTCAAACACCGCCGACTGGCCGTCGCCCGCCTCACGCCCGGTGCCGAGTGCCAGGTACCCGAGCATGACGTAAACCAGCCCGCGCGCGGCATAACCGAGCCGCACCAGCCAGGCGAATTGTTCCGATTTGTCGACCAATGTGCCGCTCCCCGATGAATTGTATCGGCGCAACGGACGAGGGCGGGTTTGGGTCCGGCGTTCAGACGTTGAACTTGAACAGCAGCACGTCGCCGTCCTGGACGAGATACTCCTTGCCTTCCTGGCGCAGCTTGCCCGCTTCCTTGGCCCCACTTTCGCCGCCAAGAGCGACGTAATCGTCGTAGGCGATCGTCTCGGCCCGAATGAAGCCGCGTTCGAAATCCGAATGGATCTCGCCCGCCGCCTGCGGCGCCTTGGCGCCCGCCGGAAAAGTCCAGGCGCGCGATTCCTTGGGACCGGCGGTGAAGAAGGTCTTGAGGCCAAGCAGCTTGTATCCGGCACGAATCACGCGTGCGAGGCCGCTTTCGGTGAGGCCGAGTTCGGTGAGGTACTCCGCGCGGTCTTCCGCTGGCATGGCAACCAGCTCGCTCTCGATCGCGGCGGAAACAACCACGGCCTCGGCCCCTTCGGCGCGGGCTTTTTCGAACACGAGCGCTGAAAGGGCATTGCCTTCGGCCGCATCTTCTTCCGCCACGTTGCAGACGTAGAGAACCGGCTTGGCGGTGAGGAGCTGGGCCTGCGCGAACAGGCGCGCTTCCTCGTCGTCCTTCGGCTGGGTCAGGCGCGCGGGTTTGCCTTCGCGCAGCAGGTCGAGCGCCTGGCCGAGAACGCTCGCCATCGCCTTTGCTTCCTTGTCGCCGCCCGTCGCTTTCTTGGCTGCGGCGGGCACACGCTTTTCCAGGCTTTCGAGGTCGGACAGCATCAGTTCCGTCTCCACCACCTCGGCGTCCGCGATCGGATCGACCTTGTTGGCGACGTGCTGGATGTCGTCATCCTCGAAACAGCGCAGCACGTGGACCACCGCGTCGACTTCGCGGATGTTGCCAAGGAACTGGTTGCCCAGGCCTTCTCCCTTGCTCGCGCCCTTCACCAAGCCGGCGATATCGACAAAGGCGAGCTGAGTCGGGATGACCTTGGCCGACTTGGCGATCGCAGCGATCTTCTCCAGCCGTTCGTCGGGAACGGCGACCTGGCCGACGTTCGGCTCGATCGTGCAGAACGGATAGTTCGCCGCCTGCGCGGCCTGTGTTTCAGTGAGTGCATTGAACAGGGTGGACTTGCCGACATTCGGCAGCCCGACGATCCCGCAGCGGAAACCCATTACTTCAAACCTTCAGCGACAGGGGAGTTGGCGCGCCCTTAGCCGCGCTGCTCCCCCAAGGCGAGTCACACGTTGTGGACCGCGCGAATGAGCGGGCCAAGGCGTTCCGAGCGGCCGAGCCAGGCGACCTGCGTTTCCGCGCTGACCCGATTTATCTCGACCTGCGGGATCGGCCCGCCGCTCACCGCGCGGCGCAGCGGGCGGGTGCCCGCAGGCATGGCGATGATTTCGGCCAGCGCGTTGGGAACATCCATCATGCTGGCGCTGCGTCCCGAACCATCCTCGGTCCCCATCGCGGCGACGACCTGTGGATAGCCGGCTTTGTGGATTTCGGGCGCGCGTTCCTTCAGCGCACCAGTGTAGGCGTTGCGGTTGACCCAGACCCTGGTCGGATAGCCGCCCGGCTCGATGATCGTCACGTCGATATTGTGCGGCACCAGTTCATAGGCAAGTTGCTCGAACATCGCCTCGACCGCGAACTTGTTGGCCGAATAATGCCCGCCGAAGGGGGTGATCACCCGGCCGAGCTGCGATGAGATCGCGAAAATCTGCCCGCTCTTCTTGGCACGCATCGCGGGCAAAGCGGCGCGCGCGACGCGGTAATAACCGAACACGTTGGTGTCGAAGGCCAGCTTCGTCGCCGCCATGTCCTGCACCTCGATCGGGCCGGAGATGCCGATGCCGGCATTGTTTACCACAACGTCGAGCCCGCCGCCCGCCAATCGCTCGGCCTCGGCAACTGCGTTCGCCACCATCGCGTCGTCCAGCACATCGAGTTCGAGCACGGTGATGTCGAGGTTCTCATCGCGCGCCAACTTCTCCAGCTCCGCCGCTTCGGGCCGCGGGACGTTACGCATGGTGGCGAAAACCTTCGCGCCGAGCCGCGCGAGGTGCTCCGCGCTTGCCCGGCCAAAGCCGGACGAACAGCCTGTGATCAGGACGGTCTTGCCCGCGAGATCAGGGTCTGTGGGAACCGTCGGCGCCTGCGCCCGCGAAGCGGTGGCGATGAAAGCGGTGGTGGCAGCGGCACCGGCGAGCAACGTGCGGCGATCGAGCGAAGGCATTGGCGCGTCTCCTGAATTTCAGGAACCCGGCATAGCGCCTCAATCCTGCATCCGCAAAGCAAGCTCGCTCATGAAACGGGCGTCGTCGCCCCTGGCGAGCCATTCGGCCTCCGCGCCGATCGCGCCAAGCATGTGGGCAAGATCGTCCATCTCGGCCTTGGCGTAGTTGCCGAGTACGTGGCCGGTGACGCGGTCCTTGTGCCCGGGATGGCCGATGCCGATCCGCACGCGGCGGAAGTCGGGGCCAAGATGCTGGTTGATGGAGCGCAGGCCGTTGTGCCCCGCCAGGCCGCCGCCGACGCGCACCTTGACCTTGAACGGGGCCAGGTCGAGCTCGTCATGCAGCACTGTCAGCGCGTTGATATCGAGCTTGTAGAAGCGCAGCGCCTCGGCCACCGCGCGTCCGCTTTCGTTCATGAAAGTCGCAGGCTTGAGCAGCAGGATCTTTTCGCCGCCGATCCGCCCTTCCTGCAACCACCCGGAAAACTTCTTCTGCACCGGGCCGAAGCCATGCATCTCCGCGATTACATCGCAGGCCATGAAGCCCACGTTATGCCGGTGCATCGCATATTGCGGACCGGGATTGCCGAGACCTGTCCATATCTGCATGGCCGCCCTCTAGTCATCTGCGATGCAAAAAACAAAACGCCGATCCCGCAAGGGACCGGCGCTTGTTCTTGCCAAGGCGAAGGACGCTTTACGCGCTGTCTTCTTCCGCGCCCGAACCTTGATCGCTCGGGACATCGCTCGCCGCGACATCGGCAGTCGAGGTGTCGCCTTCGGCCTTCTTGAGCGCCGAGGGTGCGACCAGGGTCGCGATGGTGAAATCGCGATCGGTGATCGCGCTTTCCGCGCCGTCGGGGAGCGCGACTTCGCTGATGTGGATCGAATCCCCAACGTCCTTGCCGGTCACGTCGATCGTGATCTCGCTCGGGATCTTGTCGGCATCGCAAACCAGTTCCAGCTCGTGCCGGACGATGTTGAGCACGCCGCCCTTCTTGAGGCCGGGGCTCTTTTCCTCGTTCGCAAACACGACCGGCACCGCCACGTCGACCTTGGCGCCCTTGGCGAGGCGCAGGAAATCGACATGCTCGGGGCGGTCGGTGACCGGGTGGAGCGACACGTCCTTGGGCAGGGTGCGGAGCGTCTTGCCGCCCACTTCGATATTGACGATCGAGTTCATGAAGTGGCCGGTGCCGAGCTGGCGAACCAGTTCCTTCGCCTCGACGTGGATCATCTGCGGGGCTTCCTTGCCGCCGTAGATCACGGCGGGAACACGGCCTTCGCGGCGCAGTTGACGGGAGGCTCCCTTGCCAGCCCGATCGCGCGCCTCGGCCGGCAGGGTCAGAGCGTCGCTCATGTCGCTTACCTTTCGAAATGCATATGTTTGAAATGCTGTGGGTTCAAAATTCCGGTCCGCCACGCCTCCAGGGATGACCATGACGCCGGAAGCGCGCGCCTATAGCGGGGCGGGCGGGAAATGCAAGTCGGCTGCTATCCTAATCGCTGCACTGTGTACCCGCGTGCGACCAGCATCGCCACCAATCCGTCCGGTCCGATCAGGTGCGCGGCGCCCACCGCGATCAGGGGGCGGGGCGCGGCGCCGAGCATGGGCAGGATCTGCCCGATCCAGTCACGATTGCGTGCGGCGAGCAAGGTCTCATAGAGTTCAGGATCGGCCAGGATGCCGCGCATCATCTCGGCCTCGATCGCGGCGGCATCGCCCGCCAGCCACATGGTGACGAGGCGATCAGGGTCGGCGCGGGTTTCGGGATAGGCGCGCACGACGGCGGCCAGCAGGTCGCGCTGGTCTTGCTCCGGCAGCCGGTCGAACATCGCAAGCTGCGTTTCAAGCCCTTCCAGTTCCTCGATCCGCCGACCTGCGAAATCGGCGGCAATGGCGCGGTCCACCCCATGCGCGCGGTCGCCCACAGCGCCAGCGCCGGCCATCGCCAAGGCGGCGGCCCAGGTATCGGCGGTGGCGAACTCATCCTCGTCGCGGTCAACCGCCTCCAGCACCTGCCGCAATTGCGCGCGCAGTTCGGCGGGCACCTTGGCCGACAGCTTCGGTTGGGGCGGGGCGGCGGCAAGGCTCGCGAACACGGCAGCGTGCCTCTCCGTATCGTCGAGCTGCGCCACCTCGAGCACGAGCAGGTCGGCCTCGTCAATCGCGGTCTGGATGGCAGGGGTGCGCCAGGCCACATGTTCGGGCAGCGCGTGAATGGTGCCGAGCAGCCAGCCCTCGCGCTGGCCCTCGGCATTGGCAATTTCATAGAACAGCGGCGAGGGGGCGGGTGCTTTGGGCGGTGCGACGCCATCGCCGCAAGCGGCAAGCAGCAGCGCTACCGCTGCGGCGATGGTCGACCGCAGGCTCACTGGACCCGTTCGCTGGTCAGGCCGCGCTGGGCCAGCAGGTCCTGCACGCTGCGCTCGCCCGCCAGATGTCCGGCCCCCACGGCGATAAAGACCGTGCCGGGCTGCTCCATCCGCGCATCTATCCATTCCGCCCAGTTCGCGTTGCGCTTGTAAAGCAGCGCTTCGGCCACGACGGGATCGCTCATTTCCTCGTTCATGATCGCGGCAAGTGCGTCGGCATCGCCTTCGAGCCATTCGGCAACCATCGCATCGAGCATCGGCTTGGTCTCCTCAACCATCTCCGCCGCTGCAATCAGGAACTCGATCTGAGCCTCGGCCGCCATCGAATCGAAAATCCCGATCTGGTATTCGACCGTTTCCAGCGCGCCACGTTGAATGCCCGCGCCGGCCTTGCCTTCAAGCTGTTTCTCGACCCCGGCGTCGGGCGAGTAGCCTTGCTGAACGAGCGGCAGCACAGTCAAGGTCAGGTCCGCCATCCACGGCTCGAACCGATCGAAGGCGTTCGCGGGCAGGCCGATCTTGGCAAGGCCGCCTTCGTACGTGGCGCGGTCCTCGGCGCTCAGCTTGTCGCGCAGGTTCTCGTCGGGCGGCAACATGCCGTTCGTCATGACCAGCTGCTGCATCTTCGCATCGGTTTCCGGGCCGGAGGGGATTTCGGTAATCAGCTCATCGGAACTGGTCAGGGCCTGCTCGATCCGCGGGCCGTACCAGTCGATCCCCTGCGGCAAGACGTGGACGGTGCCAAACAGGTAGATCGTGGTGTCCTCGTCCGCCACCTTCCACAGCGCCGGGGTGCCGGTGGCGGGGATCGTGGTGGTGGCGACCGGCGCGGGGGGCGTATCGCTTGCCGCGGCGACCGAACCGAATGCGAGCGCGATGCCCGAGGCGGCAAGGGTCAACGACCTGGAGAAATTGAACATGTCGGTTCCTTCGTTGGTTGGCTTGGAATTGAGGATGAACGGGGGAATCAGCGATAGCGGCGGACCAGCCAGCCGACCGCCCAGACGAACGTGACCAGCCAGAAAATGACGTAGCCATTGGGGGCGGGCACGAACCCGCCCCGGGCAAGCAGCCACCAGCCCATGCTGACCATGAAGTAGACATAGAGCGCCGCGACCGCGCCGAAATCGTAGGCCGCCCGCTCGTGTTCATCGAGCAGCATATGCCAGCGAAGCGACAATCCGATGCTGACCATCAGTGCGGCGAAAAGGGCCAGCGCGACAGCGGGGGAAATTGGCGCCGAAGGAGAAATCAGCGCACCCAGGTCGGCAGCGTCCTGCCCATCAGCAAGCGCGAGGCCCATGCCCACGACCAGCCCCACTGCCAGGCAGATATACAGCAATATTCGGGATTTACGCATGCGCGGGCTGGCGGGAAGCGCCAAGGCCGTGCGGTTGCGATACACGGTCCACAGCGCACCCGCGGCCACTGCCAGCGTCACCGCGAACACGGCATAGAATGCCGCGCTATGCGGTCCGTCGTGGTCCGAAGCGGCGGCGATCATCCCCGCCATCATCGCAACCGTGAACAGCGCAACGAGCGATGCGACGATCAGCACCGCGACGTTCGCCGCGCCCGATCCGCCGTCTGTCTCAGGCCTGGTCATGGAAAATTTCCTCTATCGAAAGGTCGAACAAGCGCGCGATACGAAAGGCAAGTGGAAGGGAGGGATCGTGTTTGCCGGTTTCGATGGCATTGACCGCCTGGCGCGACACGTCGAGCTGCGCGGCCAGGTCCGCCTGGCTCCAATCGCGTTCGGCACGTAACACTTTCAGGCGGTTGTTCATCGGACGGGGCAGCAATCCATGTCAGGTTTCCCTGACTTTATGTCGCGATTCGCTGACAATGTCAACATGACCTGACATTATGTCGTGCTCGCCTGTCATTCTGGCGCCGTCGCACGCGCCTGCCATTGACCGGAATCTGCCCATCCGCCATGGCGCGGCGCGATGGACCGGAACCCTGCCACCAGCTTTCAGGACATGATCCTCACGCTCCACGATTTCTGGAGCGCGCAGGGCTGCCTGATCCTGCAACCCTACGACATGCGGATGGGCGCGGGCACCTTTCACACCGCCACCACGCTGCGCGCGCTGGGCCCGGAGCCGTGGAACGCCGCCTTCGTCCAGCCGTGCCGCCGCCCGACCGACGGGCGGTATGGCGAGAACCCCAACCGGCTGCAGCACTACTATCAGTATCAGGTGATCCTGAAGCCGAGCCCGCCCGATATCCAGGACCTCTACCTCGAAAGCTTGGCGCTTATCGGGATCGATCCGCTGAAGCACGATATCCGCTTCGTCGAGGACGATTGGGAAAGCCCGACACTGGGCGCATGGGGGCTGGGCTGGGAGGTCTGGTGCGACGGGATGGAGGTGACGCAGTTCACCTATTTCCAGCAGATGGGCGGCTTCGACTGCACGCCGGTGGCGGGCGAGCTGACCTACGGCCTGGAACGCCTGGCGATGTATATCCAGGGCGTCGACAACGTGTACGATCTCGACTTCAATGGTCGGGGCGTCGCTTACGGGCAGGTGTTTCTTGAGAACGAGCGGCAGATGTCGAAGTGGAACTTCGAGGTCGCCGATACCGATACGTTGTTCGACCAGTTCCGCAAGGCGGCCGCCGAGTGCCGCAACTGCCTCGATAATGGCGTGCCCATCGCCGCCTACGAGCAGGCGATCGAAGCGAGCCACATGTTCAATCTCCTCCAGGCGCGCGGTGTGATCAGCGTGCAGGAGCGCGCCAGCTACATGGCGCAGGTCCGCGACCTCGCCCGGGGAAGCTGCGAGGCGCACATGGCCAAGGAAGCGGCGGGCTGGGCGGAAAAATACCCGGAGTGGTCGGCATGAGCGACCGGCTTGCCTCCGGCGCGACCACAAACACGCGCGACTTCCTCCTCGAACTGCGCTCGGAGGAAATCCCCGCGCGGATGCAGGCTGGCGCGCGGGCAGAGCTGGAGCGGTTGTTCCGGCGCGAAATGGATGCGGCGGGCGTTACCGTGGGCGAGATCACCGTTTGGTCGACGCCGCGCCGCCTGGCCCTGATCGCACGCAATCTGCCCGACGCCACCGAAGCGGTGAGCGAGGAGGCCAAGGGCCCGCCGGAAGGCGCGCCCGATGCCGCGCTCGATGGGTTCTGCCGCAAGAACGGCGTTACGCGCGATCAGCTCGAATTGCGTGACGTCAAAGGCCGCAACACCTGGTTTGCAGTGATCGAGAAGCCCGGCCGCGCGACCCGCGAGGTTCTGGCCGAGGCGATCCCGGCCATCGTGCGCGATTTCAGCTGGCCCAAGTCGATGCGCTGGGGCGCCGCCTCGCTCAGCACCGAAAGCCCGCGCTGGGTCCGGCCATTGTCGGGCATCGTCGCGATCCTGGGCGAGGAGCTGGTGGAATGCGAGGCGGCGGGTGTCGCCTCTGGCTACGCCACTTGCGGCCACCGCTTCCACCACTCGGGCGAAATCACCATCGGCAGCGCCGCCGATTACGCCGAGAAGCTGCGCGCCTGCCACGTTATCGTCGATCACGAGGAGCGTGCCGCGCTGATCCGCGATGGCGCGGCGCGGGTTGCTGCCGAGGCTGGCTTGTCGCTGGTCGAGGACGAGGGGCTGGTGGTCGAGAACGCTGGCCTGACCGAATGGCCGGTGCCGCTGCTGGGCCGGTTCGACGAAGCGTTTCTCGATGTCCCGCCCGAGGTCATCCAGCTGACCGCGCGGGTGAACCAGAAGTATTTCGTTTGCCGTCCTCCCCGGGACGGGGAGGGGGACCATGCGGAGCATGGTGGAGGGGACTGGCCGCAAGTGACGGCGTTTGCCGCGGATTCCCCTCCGTCAGCGGCTGCGCCGCTGCCACCTCCCCGTACCGGGGAGGATAAACTCGCCAACGCTTTCGTCTGTACCGCCAACATCGCGGCCGAGGATGGCGGCGCGGCGATAGTCGATGGCAACCGCAAGGTCCTCGCCGCGCGGCTGTCCGATGCGCGCTTCTTCTGGGAGCAGGATCGCAAGACCCCGCTCGCGGAGCACGCGAAAAAGCTGGAGCGGATTACCTTCCACGAAAAGCTCGGCACCGTGGCCGACAAGGTTGAGCGCGTGGCCAAGCTGGCAAGGTGGCTGGTCGAGGAAGGTATCGTGCAGGGCGCGGACCCCGATCAGGCCGAACAGGCTGCGCGCCTCGCCAAGGCCGATCTCGTCACCGAAATGGTCGGTGAGTTTCCCGAGCTTCAGGGGCTGATGGGCGGTTACTACGCCCGCGCC
This sequence comes from uncultured Erythrobacter sp., assembly GCA_964516135.1. Taxonomy (GTDB): domain Bacteria; phylum Pseudomonadota; class Alphaproteobacteria; order Sphingomonadales; family Sphingomonadaceae; genus 34-65-8. The sequence goes on from CAZEWN010000006.1 coordinate 71,003, forward strand.
GAAGGTCTGCCTGACGCTGTCGCAGACGCAATCCGCGATCACTACAAGCCGGTTGGGCAGGGTGACGAGGTGCCGACTGCGCCGCTGACGGTGGCGGTTTCGCTGGCGGATAAGTTGGATACGTTGGTTGGCTTTTTCATCATCAATGAACAGCCCACAGGCTCTCGCGATCCATTTGCGCTCCGTCGAGCAGCGCTCGGATTGTTACAGACACTAAACGAATGCAGTTTACGTATCGGACTGCTCACCGCAGTTTTTGAGACCTACTGGAGACTGCGCAAAGACATCATAAACCAGCTTCACCAACAGACGTTTGGCGATTTTCTCGCGGGCAGTAAAAATCTTCCGCACGGTCCGCGGGTGGAGATGATGAACCATATTCTGAGGTCACGCGACCAACAGTTGGCAGGCGGGAATGAGGAGGAGATGAAAGGCGTCTTCCCGCGAGTTCATGCCTTAATGTCTTTCATAACTGACCGCCTCAAGGTCCAGCAGCGCGAGGCTGGCGTTCGGCACGATCTTATCGATGCGGTGTTTGCCCTTGGCGGGGAGGACGATCTTGTCCGCCTGCTGGCAAGGGTGAAGGCATTGCAGCACTACGTCGAAACGGCCGAGGGCGCGAACCTGCTTGCAGGTTACAAGCGTGCGGCGAACATCCTCAAGAAGGAGGGCTGGGACGGCTCGACCGCTGAAGGGCGCATCCCGCGCACGGGCGAGGAAGATCCGCTCGCGCTGGTCGATGATCCCGATCTGCGCGCGGTCGTGCAGGCACAGCTCGCTGACCGGCAAGGTGGCCCCAAGAAAAACTCGCTGTCCTACACGCCCGAACCGGCGGAGGAGGCGCTGATCGCGGCGCTCGATTCGTCCGAACCGGCGGCGGCGCGCGCGGTCGAGGCGGAGGATTTCGCCGGCGCGATGGCTGCACTCGCCGCGCTGCGCGGCCCGATCGACCGGTTCTTCGAAGAGGTGACGGTGAATGACCCTGACAAGGACAAGCGCAGCGCCCGGCTCGACCTGCTCGCACGCTTCCGCGATGCGGTTCACCGGGTAGCCGATTTCAGCCGGATCGAGGGGTAGGTTTTTCTGCCCCAAGACAGTGTGACATGTGTGACACCAGTCCAGCAATGCATCAGCCAACAGGGGCGGAAATGACCAACTCAGTCTACACCTTCGGCGGGGATGCCGCGCATTCGGATGCTCGGCAGAAGGACAAGACGATCGTCGGTGGCAAGGGCGCGAACCTGGCCGAAATGGCCAGCATCGGCCTGCCGGTGCCCCCTGGCTTCACCATCACGACCGAGGAATGCGTCCGTTACCTGAGCGAAGGCGCCGACTTCTCAGACGCCTTGCGCGCAGACGTTGCCAATGCGCTGCAGCACATCGAGGACACCGTCGGCAAGCGGTTCGGCGATGCTGCCGATCCGCTGCTCGTCTCGGTCCGCTCCGGCGCGCGTGTGTCGATGCCGGGGATGATGGACACGGTCCTCAACCTCGGACTCAACGATGCGACGGTGGAGGGGCTTGCCGCCACCAGCGGCGATCCGCGCTTCGCGTGGGACAGCTATCGCAGGTTCATCCAGATGTACGCCGATGTCGTGCTCGGCCTCGATCATGGCTTGTTCGAAGAAGCGCTGGAGATCGCCAAGGAAGACCAGGGCTTCTACGCCGATACCGAGATGGAGTGCGAAGACTGGCAGGCGCTGGTCGCGCAATACAAGCAGATTGCAGAGGATGAACTCGGCCATCCGTTCCCGCAGGACGTGCACGAACAGCTTTGGGGCGCGATCCGCGCCGTGTTCGACAGCTGGGACAGCGACCGCGCCAAGGTCTATCGCCGCCTCAACGACATCCCCGGCGACTGGGGCACCGCGGTCAACGTGCAGGCCATGGTGTTTGGCAACATGGGCGACACCAGCGCCACCGGCGTCGCTTTCACCCGCGACCCCGCCACTGGCGAGCGCGCCTACTACGGCGAATATCTGATCAACGCCCAGGGCGAGGACGTGGTCGCGGGCATCCGCACGCCGCAGTACCTGACCCGCGCCGCGCGAGAGGCGGCCGGTGCCAAGCCGCTCAGCATGGAAGAGGCCATGCCCGAGGCCTATGCCGAGCTGGCCCGCGTGTTCGACCTGCTCGAACGGCATTACCGCGACATGCAGGACATCGAGTTCACCGTCGAACGCGGCCACCTGTGGATGCTGCAGACCCGCAGCGGCAAGCGCACCGCGAAGGCAGCGCTCAAGATGGCGGTGGACATGGTTGGCGAGGGGCTGATCGACGAGGAAACCGCGATCCGCCGCGTCGATCCGATGGCGCTGGATCAGCTGCTCCACCCCACGCTCGACCCCGATGCTCCACGCGATGTGCTCGCCAGCGGGCTGCCGGCATCGCCGGGCGCGGCGAGCGGCAAGATCGTGCTTGATGCCGACACCGCGGAACAGTGGTCGCAGCGCGGCGAGAAGGTGGTGCTGGTCCGTGTCGAAACCAGCCCGGAGGACATTCACGGCATGCACGCCGCGCAGGGCATCCTGACCGCGCGCGGCGGCATGACGTCGCATGCGGCGGTGGTCGCTCGCGGGATGGGGCGGCCCTGCGTCTCGGGCGCGGGCGGGGTCTCGATCGACGTTAAGGCGCGCACGCTGCGGATCGGCGCCCGCGCGTTGCGCGAAGGCGACACGATCACGCTTGACGGCAGCACCGGCCAGGTGATGGCCGGCGAGGTCGCCACGATCGAGCCGGAACTCGCCGGCGATTTCGGCACGCTGATGGAATGGGCCGACAGGCATCGCCGCATGAAGGTCCGCACCAATGCCGAAACGCCCGCGGACTGCCGCATGGCGCTGTCGTTCGGGGCCGAAGGGATCGGACTGTGCCGGACAGAGCACATGTTCTTTGACGCCGCGCGCATCAGCGCAGTGCGCGAGATGATCCTGGCCGACAATGAAAAGGGCCGCCGCGCCGCGCTGGCCAAGCTATTGCCCGAACAGCGCAAGGACTTTGCCGAGATCTTCGCGGTCATGGCCGGCCTGCCGTGCACCATCCGCCTGCTCGATCCGCCGTTGCACGAGTTCCTGCCACATGGCGATACAGAGTTTGCCGAGCTTGCCAACGTAACCGGCCTGGGCGTCGATCACCTCAAGCGACGAGCGGAGGAACTGCATGAATTCAACCCCATGCTCGGCCATCGCGGCTGCCGCCTGGGCATCACCTATCCCGAAATCTACGAGATGCAGGCCCGCGCGATCTTCGAGGCGGCCTGTGAAGTGGCCGCCACAAGCGGCGAGGCGCCGGTGCCCGAGGTAATGATCCCGCTGGTCGCAACCCGGCGTGAACTTGCAATCCTGCGCGCTCTGGTCGACCGCGTCGCGTCCGAGGTGTTCGCTGAGCAGGGCCGCAGCATAGACTACCTCGTTGGCACGATGATCGAACTGCCGCGCGCCGCGCTAATGGCGGGCGAGATTGCGGATGAAGCGCGATTCTTCTCGTTCGGCACCAACGACTTGACCCAAACTACCCTGGGCGTTTCGCGGGACGATTCGGCACGCTTCCTGGCGCCATATGTCGAGAAGGGCGTGTTCGCGCGCGATCCTTTTGTCAGCCTCGATATCGAGGGTGTCGGGCAACTGGTCGAAATGGCTGCCGAACGCGGCCGCGCGACGCGCGACGATATCAAGCTGGGTATCTGCGGCGAACACGGCGGCGACCCGGCGAGCATCGCGTTCTGCGAAAAGGTCGGGTTGGATTATGTCAGCGCCTCGCCATATCGTGTGCCGATCGCGCGACTTGCGGCCGCGCAGGCGGCGCTTGGCTAACCCCACCCCGTCAAAACCAGGATCTCGAACGTTTCGGTTACTTTGCCGTCACTTTCCGCCGCGGCGAGGAAGGCGTCGTTGGCGCGCGACAGCGCAGCCCTGGACAGCGGCGGCGGACTGCTGGTCAAAGCGTTGGTCATGCCTTGGTCGCGCAAATCGCTCACCAGGCGGGCCAGCGAGCCATAGCGCACGCGCAGGGGGAAGGCGTCGACGACCTGCCGCCTGAACCCCGCGCGCTGCATCAGCGCAGCAGCCGCGCGTACGTCGATCATGGGATGCATGCGGGCGGCCTGCCGCCCGGGCTCCGCCGCCAGCAAGGCGCCGCGCAGGTTCCCGAGGCTTCCCGCTCCAACGAAAGCGATGATCGCCAGCCCATCGGCCGCGAGCGCGCGGCGGACGTGGAGCAACGCACCGGGCACGTCGTTGACGGAGTCCATCAGCCCGAGGTTGACCACCAGATCATACTGGTCGGGATAGGCCGCCTCTTCCTCAAACATCAGCGGCGTGGCGGTCTCGATCCGCGCAACATGCTGTTTCAGTGCCTCCAGCGCATGGCTGCCCAAGTCACCCAAAATAAGTGCGGTTTTGGCCTCGTGCCGCATGAAGCCGAGCCGATCCGACAGTTCCTCAGCAAAAGCCTCGAACAGGAAACCGGCCGGGTTGGGGCGTATCTGCCGCGCACATGCGCGCCTCCATCGCGCGCGCCGCCGTGCCAGTGAAAAGATTCGCGGAACTTGCGCGTCGCTCATCCCGTTGCCCTGCCACCCCTTGCCACAATAGAGCAAGCGCGACAGCGTGGGACGATGAAGCTCGTCGCCACCCTGCGCGAATCGCTGAGCCCGGCGGTCGACCTCGTCTATCCGCCGCGCTGTCCGCTTTGCGGCGACGGGATCGAAGCCCAGAGCGGTCTGTGCGCCAGTTGCTGGGCAACCCTACGAATACCGGGGGAGCCGTGTTGTGCCGCATGTCAACGGCCGCTGCCTGCTACGCTGGAACACGCGGCCGTCTGCGCGCCCTGCATGGCCGACCCGCCCCGCCATGACGGGATTGCCGCGGCAACACTCTACAACGATCCTGCGCGAGCGCTGGTACTGGCGTTCAAGCATGGCAGGCGGATCGCGCTTGCCAAAATGCTTGCTCGGCTGATGGTGGCGCGAATGCCGGGGGTCGACGGAGATTGGCTGATCGTTCCCGTGCCGCTTCACCGTTGGCGCTTGTGGCGGCGCGGCTACAACCAGGCGGCCCTGCTGGCCGGCGAGATCGGCAAAGCCAAGGGCGCCAGTGTTCGAATGGATGCCCTTGTCCGTCATCGCGCGACGCCCGCACTCGGCGGGCTGGGAAGGACGGCACGCAGAAAGGCACTGGTAGGTGCCATCGCGGTCAACCGGCGCCATGCTGGCGAATTGCGCGGACGCAATGTCCTTCTGGTCGACGACGTACTGACGAGCGGGGCGACCAGCAGCGCCTGCGTCACCCAATTGAAGCGGGCGGGCGCGAACAAGGTAATGATCTCATGCTTTGCGCGGGTCATCGACGACAGCGAGACCGGCGTTCACGCCTGGCCGCCAAACGAAACGCCCGGGATCTAAGACCCCGGGCGCCACGTGACGAAATTCAAAGGATCCACCTCGCGGCTACGACGACCAACCCCCTTCGGTCGTCGGGATCCGATCCCTCATCGTTGTTCGGAGGCGCCTGGCCTGTGCCGGCTGCTCTCCTGCCCCCTGAACCTGGCGCTCTAATGGCACCGCTGTTCCGGTGGACGACCCAGGGGTCGCAAATGTTGTTTCCCATTCATTTCCTTTTCGGCAAAGCAGCAAGTTGAAGCGCCATGGATTTTAGGGCCGCTCTGTGATTATTGTGCAACAAAGGCGCCCTGCGCTTATCGCATCTTGCCGGAAGTCGTCATGTCCCAATGCTCCAAAGCCCTCGACCGGGAAACCGGCGCCACATTCCAACCGAGCTTCGATGCACACGGACTGCTCGTCACCATCGTGCTGCATAGCGAGAGTTCAGCGCCGCTGATGGTCGCGTACATGAACGCCGAGGCACTGGAGCGAACCCGCGCCACCGGTTTCGCGCACTTCTGGTCACGGTCCCGCCAGTCGCTATGGATGAAGGGAGAAACGTCGGGCAACGTGCTCATGGTTGAGCGAATGCTGGTCGACTGCGATCAGGATGCGCTCGTGCTGATGTGCCGCCCGGCGGGCCCGACATGTCACACCGGTGCGCCGACATGCTTCTATCGTGAGCTATCGGGTGATGGTCTCGTGCCAGTTTCTTGACGTTTACGTAAAGGACATTATGACAGGTGGCATGCCAGCCACCGACCCCTCGCCCAACGGCCACCGCGGCGCCCATATCGAGCGGCCCGACAAGCTGGAACGGGAACAGTATTCGATTTCCGATCTCACGACGGAGTTCGATTGCACCGCACGCGCCTTGCGTTTTTACGAGGACGAAGGACTCATCGCTCCGCAGCGGATAGGCCTGAGCCGCGTCTATTCCAAGCGCGACCGTGCCCGGCTTGCCTGGATCATGCGCGCCAAGAACGTAGGGTTCAGCCTGACCGAGATTCGCGAGATGATCGACCTTTACGATCTCGGCGACGGCAGGGTCGAGCAGCGGCGCGTCACGATCGAGAAATGCCGAACCCACATCGCCAAGCTCAGGCAGCAGCGGGCCGACATCGATTCCTCGATCAAGGATCTCACCCAATTCATCAAGCTGGTCGAAGATATCGACCGCGACTGACCGCCACAGGGAACCAAGATGCCAAGCTATACCGCCCCGACCCGCGACACGCGTTTCATCGTCAATGAAGTTCTGGACCTCGCCAGCTACGGCAACCTTCCCGGCTTCGAGAGCGCGACGCCCGACATGATCGATGCCGTGATCGGCGAGGCCGGGCGTTTCTGCGCCGAGGTGCTCGCACCGATCAACCAGGCGGGCGACCAGCACGGGTGCAAGCGGCACGAGGATGGCTCTGTCACTACACCGCCTGGGTTCAAAGAGGCTTTCGAGCAATTCCGCGATGGCGGCTGGAGCACGCTTTCGGCGCCGGAGGAATTCGGCGGGCAGGGGATGCCCCACGTGCTGGGGTTCATGCTGGAAGAATTCATCTCCAGCGCCAACCAGGCCTTCGGCATGTATCCGGGCCTTACCAATGGCGCGGTTTCGGCGCTGATCGCCAAGGGCAGCGACGAGCAGAAGGCCAAGTACCTGCCCAAGATGATCGCCAACGAATGGACCGGCACCATGAACCTAACCGAGCCGCACTGCGGCACGGACCTGGGCATGATCCGCACCAAGGCGGAACCGAACGGCGACGGCAGCTATGCCATCACCGGCACCAAGATCTTCATTTCGGCGGGTGAGCACGACCTGACCGAGAACATCATCCACCTGGTCCTGGCGAAGACGCCCGGCGCGCCCGATTCGACCAAGGGCATCTCGCTGTTCGTGGTGCCGAAGGTGCTGGTGAACGACGATGGCAGCCTGGGGGCGCGCAACGGCGTCACCTGCGGCTCGATCGAGCACAAGATGGGCATCCACGGCAATTCGACCTGTGTGCTCAACTACGATGGCGCGACCGGCTGGCTGGTGGGCGAGGAGAACAAGGGCCTTGCCGCGATGTTCATCATGATGAACGCGGCGCGTCTGGGCGTCGGCATCCAGGGGCTTGCCCAGGCCGAGGTCGCCTACCAGAACGCGGTCGCCTACGCCAAGGACCGGCGGCAGGGCAGGGCGCTGACCGGCCCGGCGGAACCGCAGGCGCAGGCCGATCCGATCATCGTCCACGCCGATGTGCGCCGGATGCTGATGGACGCCAAGGCCTTCACCGAGGGAATGCGCGCGCTATGCCTGTGGGGGGCGCTGTTGGTCGATCTGGCGCACAAGGCGCAGACAGAGGAGGAGAGGATTCAGGCCGACCTACTGATCGGGTTGATGACCCCGGTTATCAAGGGCTATGGCACTGACAAGGGCTTCGACACCGCGGTCAACATGCAGCAGGTCTTCGGCGGGCACGGCTACATCGAGGAATGGGGGATGAGCCAGTTCGTGCGCGACGCGCGCATCGCCCAGATCTACGAAGGCACCAATGGCGTGCAGGCGATGGACCTGTGCGGCCGCAAACTGGCCCAAGGCGGTGGCGCGGCGGTGCAGGCGTTCTTCAAGCTGGTGGGCGAGGAATGTGCTGCGGCCAAGGGCGACGAGACGCTCGGCCCGATCGCTGAACGGCTCGAAAAGGCGCTGGGTGAACAGCAGGCCGCGACCATGTGGTTCATGCAGAACGCCATGACCAATCCGAACAACCTGGGTGCGGGCGCCCACCATTACATGCACCTGATGGGCCTGGTGACGCTTGGCCTGATGTGGCTGCGCATGGCGAAAGTCGCGCAAGGCAAGCTGACGAGCGGTGGCGACGACAAGGCATTCTACGAGGCGAAGCTGGTCACCGCGCGTTACTACGCCGAGCGATTCCTGCCCGATGCCGGTGCGCTGCGGCGCAAGGTGGAGGCGGGCGGCGAGGCAATGATGGCGCTGGACGAGGATGCTTTCGCGACGGCCGCGTAAGTAGGCCGCTCCGGGTAATCAGCCGGGTAGTTGATCAAGGTGTTGGTTGGGGATGCCACAACCGCCGGATCGTCGCGAGCGCGCGTTCGGTTTCGCCCGGATCGGCCGCCTCGCTGGCGTCGCCATAGCCGAAATCCTCGTTGTCGCCCAATGATTGCGCCACCACGCCGTCGCGGCGCGAAACGGTGATGACGCCGTCGTAATAGAGCGCATAGCGCGCTTCCGGCTGTGGCACGAGCCAGCCAATTTGCCCGCGCACCGGCACCAGCGTTTCATCACCCCAGATCGCACGCGCCCCGTATCCCATGCAGTTCACGATAACCGGCTCAGACAGCTGGAGGACCGCTGCGCGATCGGGAAAGGCACGGCGCAGCATCCGCCCGCCACGCAGCGTGAAGGCTTGTGCCAACCGGTCGACATAGCTGGCGATGTTGAACACCATTCCCTGTCCCATGGCGGTTTCGCGGCCGGGAAAGGGGTTGTCCGTGCTTCCCAACTGGCGCCACGGCGGCGTCAAGTCTCGCACGCGGCGATGGGTCCGCAGGAACGGCTGGATAGCCCGGGCGCGTGTGCGGGCATCGGCATCGACCACCTCATAGCTTGGCAGGTATTCGACCGGGTCGCCGATCAGCCCAACCATGTCGCGATGCGATGCGAAGGAAGCGCGCGCCCAGCGTTCCCATCGTTCGGTGAACCCGGACGGCGCGGCGGGTTCGAGCGCGATCCGGCTGCTGGGAGACCAAACGCCCGTCGCGCGCGCTGAGCGTGTTTCAGCAGGAAACTCCGCTGCATAGAGCGTCACCCGCGCCCCAGTCTCGATCAACCGCATAGCCGTGGTGAGCCCGATTACGCCGGCCCCGACCACCGCGATGTGTTCGCCGCCGCCCGAGCGGGCGAGGGCAGCCGCCTCCGCCGCGCAACCCCAGCCCAGCGACCATCCAGCGCCGCCGTGGCCATAGTTGTGAACCACCGTCCGGGCTCCGAACCGCTCCGCCTCCAGCCGTGGACCGGCTGGTCGGAACGGCCTGAGGCAGACGGTTACTTTCATCAGGTGCTGTGCATCGGCACGCAGCGGTGCCAGGCGAGGGGAGGCAGGGGCTGATACCGCCAGTGGCGCGCGCGTACAGCCCGCCAGCAAAGCCACCGCGCCGGTTGCCAGCAACCGTCGGCGATCAGGCTGCATCATGGCCGCGCCCTTCACTCTTCAGGCAGGAAATCCGGTACTGACAGATAGCGCTCGCCGGTGTCGTAATTGAAGCCAAGCACCCGCGTGCCGGTAGCCAGTTCCGGCAGCTTCCTGGCGATTGCGGCGAGGGTCGCGCCGCTTGAGATTCCGACCAGCATGCCTTCCTCACGCGCGCAGCGACGAGCCATTTCCTTGGCTTCTTCGGCATCGATCTGGATGGCGCCGTCGATTGCCTGGGTGTGAAGATTACCCGGGATGAACCCGGCCCCGATGCCCTGGATGGGGTGTGGCGCGGGCTGGCCGCCGCTTATGACGGGTGAAAGCGCCGGTTCGACCGCATAGGCCTTCATTCCGGCCCAATGCCGCTTCAACTCCTCAGCGCACCCGGTCAGGTGGCCGCCCGTCCCGACACCAGTGATCAGCACGTCGATTGGACTATCGGCGAAATCGTCGAGGATTTCCTTTGCCGTGGTTGCAACATGGACTTTCCAGTTGGCTTCGTTGTCGAACTGGCTCGGGATCCAGGCGCCATCGATCTCGGCGGCGAGCTCGCTGGCACGCTCGATTGCCCCCTTCATCCCTTTCTCGCGCGGCGTCAGGTCGAATGTCGCGCCATAGGCCAGCATCAGCCGGCGACGTTCCAGGCTCATGCTTTCGGGCATCACGAGGACCAACTTGTAGCCTTTGACTGCGGCGACCATGGCAAGGCCGATGCCAGTATTGCCGCTCGTCGGCTCGATGATCGTTCCGCCAGGCTTCAAGGCGCCCGATCGCTCCGCGTCCTCGATCATCGCGAGGCCGATCCGGTCCTTGATCGACCCGCCGGGGTTTGCCCGCTCGCTCTTCACCCAGACTTCGTGGTCGGGGAACATGCGCGTTAGGCGAATGTGGGGGGTATTGCCGATGGTGGCAAGAATGCTCTGGGCCTTCATGGTTGGCTCCTGCTGGGGGTTTTGGCGTCCGTTTCTAGCAACTCTGGCGGCGGGTCAAAGGTCCGCGTGGTCCGCAGGACGGGAAACAGTCTGCTCCACAGCGCGACCGTGGCGATTGCGCCGGCACCGCCGGCCACGACCGCGGCCACCGGACCGATCAGGAATGCCAGCGTGCCGGAAAAGAAATCGCCGAATTCATTGGAGGCGCTGATCGTCAGGTTGCTGACCGATGACACCCTGCCACGCTTGTCATCCGGCGTGTGAAGCTGGATCAGCGACTGGCGAATGTATACGCTGAACATGTCAGCCGCGCCTACGACAAACAGCGCGGCGAGGCTCAATGGCAGCGATGTTGATACTCCGAACACGATAGTCGCCACGCCGAAGATCGCCACCGACCACAACATGGCAGGACCGACGTTGCGTGCCAGTGGGCGGAACGAGAACAGCAGCGCCATCGCCGCCGCCCCGGCCGCTGGCGCCATCGCCAGCTGGGCGAGGCCACGCTCACCGACCTGGAGAATATCGCGCGCGTAGACCGGAAACAGTGCCGTCGCCCCCGCCAGGAACACCGCGAACAGGTCAAGCGTGATCGAGCCGAGCACCATCTTGTTGTTGCCTACATAGCGCAGGCCATCAATCATCTGCCCGAGGGGACGCTGCGCTCCGGCGATCGGAGGCTGCGGTACCTTGCCGACCATCGCCAGCGCCGCCATCGCAACTACGTAGAGGACGGCCGCAACCGCATAGGGGAGGGCAGCCTCCAGCTCGTGCAGGTAGCCGCCGATACCCGGTCCAACGATCATTCCAACCTGCCATGAGATCGAGCTGAGCGCGATCGCGGTCGGCAGTATCGTGCGCGGTACGAGATTGGGGGCAAGCGCCGATAGCGCGGGGCTGCCGAATGCGCGGGAAATGCCGAGCATCACCGCGATCGCGAACAGCCATCCCAGCGTCAGCGCACCATCCCACGTCAACCAGGCCAGCGTGCCGGCACAGGCGAGCTGAAGTAATGTCGTCGCGATGGCGAGGTTGCGCCTGTCGAATCGGTCGGCGGCGAGGCCGGAGAACGGTGTCAGCAGGAACAACGGGACGAACTGGAACAGACCGATCAATGCCAGTTGACCCGCCGCGCCCTGCATCGACATGCCGCCATCGCGCGCAAGATTGTATGTCTGCCAGCCGATCACCAACAGCATGGCATACTGCGCCAGCGTCATGGACATGCGCGCGACCCAATAGGCGCGAAAACTGGCGATATGGAACGGGTGGGTTGGCGCGGTCACGCCAGCGCCAATGGCAGCGCCACGCCGGGTTGGGAAGCGCGCCTTGCTTTACGTGCGGAAAATCGGGCTAACCTGCGATTTCAGCGCAAGCGGCGCAGTTTCGGATTGGGCTGCAGGGTGTCGATCATCCCGACAAAATCGTCGAGGCGGATGATCCGCTCGAACTGGAAACCGGTGCGCCCGTCGTGGCTCCAGATCACATAGGCCTCGATCCGCCCGATCACCGGCAGGCGGATGATCACCCGATCACCGCGCGCCAGCGGCTCACTGTCGTCGACCATGAAGCCATGCGCGGAGATGTTGGAAATGTGGAGGTGCAAGTCGCCGCGCGCGTAATGCTCCGCGATCACCGGGTAATCGACCGGATGGCGTGCTGCGCGGCGCAGATCGGTAACGCTGAGGCTGGCTCCGGACGACACTGACGATGCCCCCTCCTAGGTGCTTCGATGAAGTCCCCTAATGCGCCATAAAGGCTGACATTTGGTAAAGGCCGCCTGTCCCTTTGCGGGACAAGTCAGGCAGTTACGACACCGTGCTTCTTGCGCCCGAGGCTGATCCTGAACTGCTGGCCGGAGGTCGGTGCAACCAGATGACCGGGGTCGCCAACCACCTCTCCCTCGATCCGCACGGCACCTTCGGCAATCTTGCGCTTCGCTTCGCCGCCCGAGGTGACGAAACCAAGCTCGACCAGCACCGCGCCGATCCGCATGCCGTCGCTGCCTACCGCGACGCTGGGCAGATCCTCTCCCGCGCCTCCGGCAAACGTCTGCGCCGCGGTCGCCGCTGACGAACGCGCCGCATCCTCTCCCCGCACCAGCCGCGTGACCTCGTTCGCAAGCACGATCTTGGCAGCGTTGATCTCGGCCCCGTCGAGTGCCTCGAGCCGGGCAATCTCCGCCAGCGGCAGGTCGGTGAAAAGCTTTAGAAACCGGCCCACATCGCGGTCGTCCACGTTGCGCCAGAATTGCCAGAAATCGTAAGCGGGTAGCTCGGCCTCGTTCAGCCACACAGCGCCGCTGGCGGTCTTGCCCATCTTGGCGCCGTCGGCAGTGGTGAGCAGCGGGGTGGTGAGGCCGAAAAGTTCGGCCCCGTCCATCCGGCGGCCCAGCTCGATTCCGTTGACGATATTGCCCCACTGGTCGCTGCCGCCCATCTGCAGTCGCGCGCCCATTGTGCGGGCAAGGTGGCGATAGTCGTATCCTTGCAGGATCATGTAATTGAATTCGAGGAACGTCATCGGTTGCTCGCGTTCGAGGCGCAGGCGGACCGAATCGAACGTCAGCATCCGGTTGATGGTGAAATGGGTGCCGACTTCCTGCAGCAACTCGATGTAGCCGAGCTTGCCCAGCCAGTCGTGGTTGTTGACCATGACCGCATCGGTCGGGCCCCCCATTTCTCCCTCGGGCGCGAATGTCAGCAGCTTGTCGAACACAGTGAAGATGCCGGCGATGTTGTCCTCGATCGCCTGGTCCGTCAGCATCTTGCGGCTTTCGTCACGTCCGGTCGGGTCGCCGATGCGCGTGGTGCCGCCGCCCATAACCACGATCGGCTTGTGCCCGGTCTGCTGGAGCCGGCGCAGCATCATGATCTGGACCAGGCTGCCGATATGGAGCGATGGTGCGGTCGCGTCGAAGCCGATATATCCGGGCACGACTTGGCGCGCGGCAAGGGCGTCCAGTCCCTCCGCATCGGTCATCTGGTGGACATATCCGCGCGCTTCCAGCACGCGCAGCAGCTCTGATTTATGGGCGCTCATGACAGGGCGTCCGCTAGCATGAGGATACGGGCGTGCAAACGCATGAATTGATCGCGCATCCGGCGCATCCGCCGGTGGCGGTTCGGCGCGTGGAAGCAAGGGTTATCGGTCGCAACGCGCAGTGGCTGCGGGTCAGGTGGCGGATCGACGGGGTCGGCAAGCTGGTCGTTCCCAAGTTTGCGGGTAAGGGCCGGCAGGACGAACTGTGGCGCACGACCTGTTTCGAGTTGTTCCTGCGGCCCAAGGGCAGCGACGCATACTGCGAGTTCAACTTCAGCCCATCCGAGCGTTGGGCGGCGTACGATTTCGAAACCTACCGCGAGGGGATGGCCGAACGTCCCATGCCGCGCGAGCCCGACTGCGCGCTCAGGCTCGGCCAGGCGATGGCGATCTTCGACGTCGCGGTTCCAGCCGCGGGCGTGCCTGTGGGCGGATCGGAAATGAACCTGGCCGCGGTGATCGAGGAGGAAGGCGGACATCTCAGCTATTGGGCCATTGCCCATCCCGAGGGGCGCCCCGATTTCCACGACCCGACTTGCTTCACCGGCAAGCTTGAGGCACCGCGGGGTCCATGAAGTTCGGCATTGACCGGCTGCTTGCCGACCCTGACCTGAGAAAACCGCTGGAAGGCAAGCGGGTCGCGCTGGTCGCGCACCCGGCCTCTGTGACGCGGAACCTGACACACAGCCTGGATGCGCTGATCGCTGCGGGGGTAAACGTCACCAGCGCGTTCGGCCCGCAGCACGGGCTGAAGGGCGACAAGCAGGACAATATGGTCGAAACGGCGGACGAAACCGATCCGACCTACGGCATTCCCGTGTTCAGCCTTTATGGAGAAGTGCGCCGGCCGACTGGGCAGATGATGTCGAGCGCGGATGTGTTCCTGTTCGACCTGCAGGACCTCGGCTGCCGCATCTACACTTTCGTCACCACGCTGCTCTATCTGCTTGAGGAAGGGGCGAAACACGGCAAGAGCGTGTGGGTACTCGACCGCCCCAATCCCGCCGGGCGCCCGGTCGAGGGGACGCTGTTGGTGCCAGGGCAGGAAAGCTTCGTCGGCGCCGCGCCCATGCCGATGCGCCACGGCCTGACAATGGGCGAAATGGGCCACTGGTTCATCACCCACTTCGGCCTCGACGTCGATTATCAGGTCATAGCGATGGATCGCTGGGAGCCTGACGGTTCCGGCCATGGCTGGCCCGGCAGCCGCGTGTGGATCAACCCGAGCCCCAATGCCGCGAACGTCAACATGGCGCGCGCGTACGCCGGCACGGTGATGCTGGAAGGCACGACGCTGAGCGAGGGGAGGGGTACCACGCGCCCGCTGGAAGTGCTGTTCGGGGCTCCCGACCTCGACGCGAAGGCGGTGCACGAAGAGATGGCTCGCTTGTCGCCAGAGTGGCTGGCGGGATGCGCTATCCGCGAATGCTGGTTCGAGCCGACATTTCACAAGCACGCGGGTCAGCTTTGCCATGCGTTGATGATCCACGCGGAAGGGCCGTTCTATGTACCCGATGCGTTTCGGCCTTGGCGCCTTCAGGCCCTCGCGTTCAAGGCCATACGACGGCTGCAACCCGGCTATCCGATCTGGCGTGACTTCCCCTACGAATACGAGCTTGACCGGCTGGCGATCGACGTGATCAACGGCGGACCGGCATTGCGGGAATGGGTCGACGATCCTGCCGCATCGCCGCACGACCTCGACGCCCCCACGGCGAATGACGAGGCGGCATGGATCGCCATGGTGCGCGAACACCTGCTTTACTGATCGCCGCTTGACCCGGCCCGCCCGCTTCGCGACGGTGCCTTTGAAAGCGGACGAATCCGCAAAAAAAACACTCGGGAAAGGATCGCGGATGGCTTCGGCATCGTCGGGCATGGCCCCGGCTGCGGGCCGGTCAGTCAGGGTCACGCTGTGGATTCTGCTGGTCGTATACATCTTCAACTTCATCGATCGGCAGATCGTCAACATCCTGGCCGAACCGATAGCGCGCGATCTCGGTCTGTCAGATACGCAGATCGGACTTATGACCGGGCTTGCGTTTGCGCTGTTCTATACGGCGCTGGGACTGCCAATCGCGCGATACGCGGACCGGCCTGGCACCAGCAGGCCAAAACTGATCGCCGTCGCATTGGCCACATGGTCGCTGATGACCGCGCTGTGCGGGCTAGCACAGAATTTCTGGCAGCTTCTGCTTGCACGTATCGGCGTGGGGGTGGGTGAAGCCGGGTGCACACCACCGGCGCACTCACTGATCAGCGACATGGTTCCCCCGGAAAGACGGAGCTCCGCGCTGGCGTTCTATGCGCTGGGTATCCCGATCGGGACGTTACTGGGAATGATGATTGGCGGGTTCCTGGCCGATCTGGTCGGCTGGCGACAAGCGTTCCTGGTGGTCGGGTTGCCAGGCATCGCGCTGGCGGTGGTGGTCGTCTGGCTGATCAAGGATCCGCGTCGCAACGCCCCGGTTCCCGATCCCGGCATCGCGCCCGCGCCGGAGATTTCGATGCTCGCCGCAATGGGCGCGGTCATGAAATCACGCGCCTTCGTGCTGCTGGTGGGGGCCGGATCGGCGGCCGCGTTCCTCGCCTATGGCAAGGTCACCTGGACGACGATTTTCTTCCAGCGCACGCACGAATTGACCCCGGGCGAGGTCGGGTTCTGGTTCGGGATCGTCAACGGGGCAGCGGGAATCCTCGGCACGGTGCTCGGCGGCTGGCTGGCGGACCGATATGGTGCGACCAACCGCAGGCACGTGCTGACCGCGCCCGCTATCGGCATGGCCATCGCGGTCCCGATCGCGTTCCTGGCCTATCAGGCGACCGACTGGCGGGTGGCGCTGTTCCTGCTGTTCGTACCGACAGTTTGCAATTCGCTCTATTACGGTCCGACCTATTCGGCCGCGCAGGGGCTTGTCCCACTGCGTCAGCGCGCAATTGCCTCGGCTACCATCCTGTTTTTTCAGAACCTGATCGGGCTAGGCTTGGGCCCCTTGTTCTTTGGGATGCTGTCGGACCTCATTTCGCCAACGTACGGAGAGGATAGCGTGCGCTATGTTCTCTACGGGGCGGCTTTCCTCGGGCTGGTCCCGGCGTTTTTCTTCTGGCGGTGCAGCCTGCGGCTGAACGAGGAACTGGACAGGAAAGGCTAATCCGGTTCTCGCACCGGCTGGATGGCAGCAACCAGCACGAAGCTGATGATCATAAGCAAGTACCAGCTGCCGAACTTTGCGACGCTGACCATTTCCCAGCCATCCTCCTGTCCTGGATAGCTCCAGGCATTGGCGAAGGTGGCGATGTCCTCGGCGAACCAGATGAACAGTGCGACGAGCCCGAAGCCGAGCAGCAGCGGCATCCAGCGGTGCGCGCGCCAGTTACGGAAATGGACCCGCGTGCGCCAGAACAGCAGCGCAGCCGCGGCGAACAGGCCAAGCCGAATGTCGATTGTCCAGTGATGCGCGAAGAAGTTGACGTAGATCGCCGCCGCCAGCAGCAATGTCGTCCACGGCGTCGGATAATGGCTGAAACGGAAGTCGAAGATCCGCCAGACCCGCGCGATGTAACTGCCGACAGCGGAATACATGAAGCCCGAGAACAGCGGCACCGCGCCCACGTGGAGCACGCTCGCCTCGGGATAGACCCATGATCCGGCGGCGGTCTTGAACAGTTCCATGACCGTGCCGACCACGTGGAATATCAGGATCACCGACGCCTCGCGCCAGGTCTCGAGCCGGAACGCCAGCATACCCGCCTGGATCGCGATGGCGGCGAGAGTGAGAAAATCGTACCGGTGGAGCGATGCGTCGTCAGGATAGAACAGGTGCGTCGTCAGCAGCAACGCGAGCAGCAAGGCGCCGAAGAGGCAAGCCCACGCCTGCTTGAGCCCGAACAGCAGAAATTCGTAAAGCCACAGCCGCCAGCCGATGCCAGGGTCGAAGCGCTCCAGCCGCAGCCGGACGGTTTCGAACCGGGTGTGGCGCAATTCGCTAACCCTGCTTCCGGCTCAGCTCCCGCATGGCGTCGTCGAGCCCGTCCAGCGTCAGCGGGTACATGCGGTCGTTGACCAGTTGCTTGATCACCCTGGTCGACTGCGAGTAGCCCCACTGCTTCTCGGGCACCGGGTTGAGCCATACGGTCGCGGGATAGGTATTGGTCACGCGCTGGAGCCACACCGCGCCCGCTTCCTCGTTCATGTGTTCGACGCTGCCGCCGGGGTGGGTGATTTCGTAGGGGCTCATTGCCGCGTCGCCGACGAACACGATCTTGTAGTCGTGGCCGAACTTGTGGAGCACGTCCCAGGTCTTGGTCCGCTCCTGCCAGCGGCGGCGGTTGTCCTTCCACACGCCTTCGTAAAGGCAGTTGTGGAAGTAGAAGAATTCGAGGTTCTTGAACTCTGCCGTGGCGGCGCTGAAGAGTTCCTCGACCAGCTTGATGAAGGGGTCCATCGATCCGCCGACATCGAGGAATAGCAGCAGCTTTACCGCGTTGTGCCGTTCAGGCCGCATGTGGATGTCGAGCCAGCCCTGCCGCGCGGTTCCATCGATCGTTGCATCAAGATCGAGCTCGTCGGCCGCGCCCTCGCGCGCGAACCGGCGCAGACGCCGCAGCGCCATCTTGATGTTGCGGGTTCCGAGTTCCCTGGTGTTGTCTAGGTTCTGGAACTCGCGCTTCTCCCACACTTTCAGGGCCCGCTTGTGCTTGCTTTCACCGCCGATCCGCACGCCTTCGGGGTTGTACCCGGAGTTGCCGAACGGGCTGGTGCCGCCGGTTCCGATCCACTTGTTACCGCCCTGGTGGCGCGCTTCCTGTTCCGCGAGCCGCTTCCTGAGCGTCTCCATGATCTCGTCCCAATCGCCAAGCGACTTGATCGCTTCCATTTCCTCCGGCGTGAGGAATTTCTCCGCGACCGCCTTTAGCCAATCTTCGGGAATGTCGACGGGGCTGGCTCCATAATCGGTAAGCTGCCCCTTGAAGACTTTGTTGAAAACCTGGTCGAACCGGTCGAGCAGCCCTTCGTCCTTCACGAAGGTTGCGCGGCTGAGGTAATAGAACGCCTCGGGCGTCTGCTCGATCACATCCTTGTCGAGCGCCTCGATCAGCGTGAGATGTTCCTTGAACGTCGCGGGTATGCCGGCGGCTCGCAACTCGTCGACGAAATTGAAAAACATCGCTGCGGAATATCCCAGCATGCGCGGTTTGGCCAGTGGGCGGTGATAGTCCTCATCCGCGCATAACCCGACGTTTACCATCCGGTGGCAGTATATGCTAACCCTGTTCTGACGGGGCCGGAGGGCGCGGGGGGCGGATGGTGGAAATCGACGATGATCGCGCCGTCGGACTGGCGGCGATACCCCGCTCATGTGGTGAGGTCGCACTCGGCTGTTCCGACGTTGCGGGCCTCATCAGCGGAGTGATCGCGCGCTCGTCCCAGTTGCGCGCCGAACACGATGCCCTAAGCGACACCATCGCGCTGTTGGAGCGAGACCAGTATCAGGTCGCCACCGCCACTCAGGACGCGCGCCTGCTCTCCAGCCGGGCGATTGAGCGGCTGGGCGAGGGCGCCCAGCAAATAAAGGCCTCGCTTGAACAGATCACTCGCCTCGTCGAACTAGTCGATGCGCTCGCGAGCCACGTGACCGGCTTTGCAACCGCCATGGCCCAGGTGAAGCAATGTTCCAAGGATATCGAGGACATTGCCGAAACCACCAACATCCTGGCGCTCAACGCCACGATCGAAGCCAATCGCGCGGGCGAGGCCGGTCAGACTTTCGCAGTGGTGGCGGGCGAGGTGAAAAGCCTGTCCAGCGACACGCGCCGCGCTACCGACGAGATTGCCCGCGTGGTGGAGCGACTGGAATTCGAAGCGCGTAACGTTATCGAGCGGATCGAGGCTGGCGCAGCGGCCAGCGACCAGGCAGGCCGATCAATCGCCAGCATTGACGCCAGCATCGGCGCAGTCAGCGGGCTGGTTGCCGAAGTTGATTGTCAGAACGCCCGGATCGCCGAAGCGACCGCCATGATCACCAGCCATGTGGAGCGAGTCCACAGCGTGGCGGATGCTTTTGCGGACGCCGCAACTGCGAGCGAGACACGGCTGGGCGAGGCGAACGACCGGGTCGGGGACTTGGAACGGACGGCCTGCGAAATGTTTGACGCGGTGGTCCACGCCGGTCTCGCGCCGGAGGACAGCGTCATGGTGGAACTGGCCCGTAACCGCGCACGCACGGTTGTGGAACTTGCCGAAAGTGCGCTCGCGGCTGCCGAGATCGACGAAGACGCGCTGTTCGATCAGGCCTACGTGCCGATTCCCGGCTCCGACCCACCGCGCTTCACCAATCGGGCCATGGAGTGGGCGCGGCGGCACTGGCAACCGGTCTTCGATGAAACCAAGGCGGCTGACCCCCGCGTGCTTGCCGCCGTTTGCAAGGACGTGAACGGCTACCTGCCCTCGCACAACAGCGATGTCGCCCGCGATCCTACCGGTGATGTGTCGCACGATACCCAATACTGCCGCCATGGGCGCCTGTTCAACACTCCCCTCAACCTGCGTGCAGCGGCCAGCGAAGCGCCTTACATGATGTCAGTCTATCGGCGCGAGGGGGTGGGTGCGACCTATGCCGTGGTGTGCAGCGTGTTCGTGCCCGTCTTCATTGCCGGGCGTCGTTGGGGCGACTTCCAGGTATCGTACACGCGAAACTGACTTTACCGTTAGATAACCATGTGAGGGTTAGAGCCGCGCCACCAGAATAAGGGGCGCGGGCGGGATGAAGCACGAAACGGTTGGCGGAACGGGCAATGGCGCGATCACGCGCATCCCCGCACGGTGCGGGGAAGTGACGGTCGGCTGCACCGACGTTGCCGGAATCGTGCAGGAAGTCATCGTTTCTTCCGAGCGGCTGCGTGCCGAACACGCGGCGTTGCGTGGGACTGTCGAGGCCCTGGGCCTGGACCAGCGCAAGGTTTCCAGCGCAAGCGGCGAAGCGCGCCAGCTTTCCGAGCGCGCAATAGAGCGGTTGGGCCAGGGCACCAGCCTGATTCAGTCGTCACTTGGGCAGATAACCGCCCTGCTCCAACTGGTTGAAACCCTTACCCAGCATGTCACCGGATTCGCCGCAGCGATGGAGCAGGTCCGCTCAAGCGCGCAGGATATCGAGCAGATCGCGGAAACCACCAATATCCTTGCACTCAACGCCACGATCGAGGCGATGCGCGCGGGCGAGGCGGGCCGGACATTTGCGGTGGTCGCCAACGAGGTGAAGGGCTTGGCGGCGGATACCCGCAAGGCGACCAACGAAATCGCGCGGACAATCGACACCCTTGGCGGCGAAGCCCAGCGCGTGATCGAACGGATCGAGACCGGCGCCAAGGCCAGCGGCGAGGCGAAGCTCTCGGTTTCGCGGATCGAGGACACCATCACCGGCGTGTCCGAACTGGTCGAAGAGGTCGACCGCCAGAATGAAAACATCGCGCGTGCGACCAGCACAATCAGCGATCATGTGGATGCCGTGCAAGGCGTACTGAAAAGCTTTGACGAGGTCGCGCTGGAAAACGAACGGAAGCTGGAGAACGCGCACCAACGCATGGCGGCACTGGAGATGACCGCGAGTGAGATGTTTGACGACCTGGTAAAGGCCGGGCTTTCGCCAAACGACAGCATTATGGTCGAACGCGCGCAGGCGTTCGCGGCCGAAGTCGCCGATATCGCCGAACGGGCAATTCGGTCGGGTGCGATCGATCTTGGGGCTTTCTTCGATCAGGATTATCGCCCCGTCGCTGGCAGCAACCCCCCGCGGTTCCGCACTCCGTTATCGGACTGGGCGGACGTCAATTGGCGGCCCGTCCTCGACCGGGTGGCGCGCGAGGGGGAGGGGTCGCAAATGGCATGCCAGGCGGACATGAATGGATTCCTGCCGACCCACGCCAGCGATCACTCTCGAGAACCCACAGGCGACTTGAAACACGACACCAAGTATTGCCGCAATGGACGCATTCTTCTAGGTCCGATTGATCGCAAGGCCAAGCTCAGCACCGACCCGTACATGATGGCGGTCTATCGGCAGGAAGGCGATGGAAAGCGGTACGTGGTGTTGCGGAATATCTTCGTTCCGCTGTTTATCGGCGGGCGTCGCTGGGGCGACTTCGAGCTTGCCTACACCAGCGACGAGGACTGATCTGCGGCCATCAGGACTGGCGCCGCGCCATGAAGGCAAGTCGTTCGAACAGCATCACGTCCTGTTCGTTCTTCAGCAACGCGCCATGAAGCGGCGGGATGGCGCTGTTGGGATTGCGGTCCTGCAGCACTTCCAGCGGCATGTCCTCATTTAGCAGGAGCTTAAGCCAGTCGAGCAATTCGCTGGTCGAGGGCTTCTTCTTGAGACCCGGCACCTCGCGCAACTCGTAGAAGATGTCCATCGCCTTGCCGACAAGGATCTTCTGAATGCCCGGGAAGTGCACTTCGATGATGTCGCGCATCGTCTCCCGGTCGGGGAACTTGATGTAGTGAAAGAAGCAACGGCGCAGGAATGCGTCGGGCAGTTCTTTTTCGTTGTTGCTGGTAATGACCACAATCGGTCGCTCGCGCGCCTCGATCCGCTCGTGCGTTTCGTAAACGTCGAAACTCATCCGGTCGAGTTCCTGGAGCAGGTCGTTGGGAAACTCGATGTCGGCCTTGTCGATTTCATCGATCAGCAGCACCGGCAGTTCGGGCGCGGTAAACGCTTCCCATAGCTTCCCGCGCTTGATGTAGTTCGAGATGTCATGGACCCGCTCGTCGCCGAGCTGCCCGTCGCGCAGGCGCGCGACCGCATCATATTCGTAAAGGCCCTGCTGCGCCTTGGTGGTGGACTTGACGTTCCACTCGATCAGCGGCGCGCCGATAGCGCGAGCGATTTCATGCGCCAGCACGGTCTTTCCCGTGCCCGGTTCTCCCTTGACGAGCAGCGGGCGGCGCAACGTGACGGCAGCGTTCACCGCGACCTTGAGATCCTCGGTGGCGATGTATGAACTGGTGCCCTCGAAACGCTGGGTCATTCGGTTTCCTCGTGCAACTTTACGTTTGCGTTAAGCTGAGCGGCGGGCGAGGGCAAGCGTGTTGTCGGTTACTCCGCCGTTCGCGGCCCGACACGGCAACGATGGCATGTGCCGCGCTCGGTCGGGATTCGCTCGATTTCGCAGCCAAGGCTGCGCGAAACCGCCGCGACGATCCGCATGCCCAGCCCCGTGCCCTTGGGGCCCTCGCTCGCGTCAAAACCGTGCCCGTCATCGCTGACGGTCAGCGAGTAACCGCCGTCGGTTTCCCCGCGCAAGGTAATCGTGACCGTGCCATGGTCCAGCCCGACGAAAGCATACTTGGCCGCGTTGCCAACAAGCTCGTTGACCACGATGCCAAGCGACACCGCCTGATCCGGGCTGGCCTCGATCGGGTCAGCATCGAGCGCGATGTTCACGCGCGTCGATCCACGCGTGAGGCTATCGCTCAGCCCGGCGACGAGGGTCGAAAGATACTCGTCAAGGTCGATCGTGGACAGATCCTGGCGCGTGTATAGGCGATGGTGCACCTTGCTGATCGCCTGAATGCGATTGAGTGTCGACGCAAGCGCCTCGCGTGCAGCTGGATCTTCGGTCTGCGCTGTCTGAAGCGAGACGAAGCTCGACACCATTTGGAGGCTATTGGCGACCCGGTGGTGGACCTCGCGAACCAGAAGTTCGAGCCGCTCGTTTGCCTGACGCAGTTCGTTTTCGGCCTCGGTCTTGGCACGTTCGAGTGCAACGCGCACCAGAGCTTGCGTCAAGCGGCCCGCGAGCAGGTCGAAAAACTCGTCGCCGACCGTCTTTGTAACGAAGTCGGTCGCGCCGGAGGTAAGCGCCTTGACCGCCACCTGAGGTTCGTCGGTGCCAGTCACGAAAACGACAGGCGGATGCTGGGATTCTTTCACGATCTCGCGCAGCATCGCCAGCCCGTCCTTGCCTGGCATGGTGTGATCCACCGCGACGAGGTCAAATCCGCCGCCCGCGAGGATTGCCAACCCGGCATCGGCACTTTCGGCTGTCTCGACTTCGAAGCCGCGTCGACCCAATGCGCGCTGCGTCAGCCGCCGAAGCCCGGCATCGTCGTCGACATACAGGATTTTCGGCAGGTTTGGCTCCTGGCCCATGGCCGTGTTTAGCCTTGGCCTTCAGGCACCTGGATCACCGCCAGGAACAGCCCGAGCTGGCGGATCGCGTCGGCGAAGCTCTCGTAATTAACCGGCTTGGTGATGTAGACGTTGCAACCCAGGTCGTAGCAGCGCTGAATCTCGACCTTGTCGTCGGTGGTGGTGAGCACGACAACCGGGGTGCGATGCAGTTTTTCGTCGCCCTTGATCCTTTCCAGGATCGTGGTTCCGCTCATATCGGGTAGGTTAAGATCGAGCAGCACGAGCGCCGGGCCATTAAGGAATGGGCCGTCGGGCGCGTTGAAGAGGAAATCGAGCGCGCTTGTGCCATCGGTGAAATGGCGAATGTCGTTTGAAATGCCGGCGCGTCGGATGTTCTTTTCGATGAGACGGGCATGGCCCTCGTCATCCTCGACCATCACGATGCCGACTGTCTGGTGCGGGCTCATGCAAGTTGTTCCGTAGCAACAAATTTAGCCGGGAGGCAAAGCCTGAAACTTGCGCCTTGGTCAAGTTCTGATTCCACCTCGATGGTCCCGCCGAGCCGATAGGCAAGGGCGCGCACATTGGCGAGTCCGATACCTTCGCCGGGCTGATCCTGTATCCCGGATCGCCGAAATAGTTCGAAAATTCTTTGATGATCGGCGGGGGCGATGCCGCGCCCGTTGTCTTTGACATCGACATGAACGTGCTTGCCCACCCGGCGACCCGAAATCGTCACAACGCCTGCACGATCGGGGCTGAGGTACTTCAGCGCATTTTCGATCAGATTGGCCAAGATTTGCTCGACCGCCAGGCGATCGCTTTCCAGTTCCGGCAGCGGTTCGACCGTTATCGTCGCGCCGGCGTCCTCGGCGCGCTGATGCAACGTCGCGACAACGGTGGTGACGAGCTGAGTCATGTCCAGCGTTTCCGGCGTGAGCTGGCGTCGGCCCTGGCGCGACAATTCGAGGATCGAGTTGATCAGCCGATCCATCTTTTCGGTCGATGTACGAATAAACGACAGCGCTTCGGGAACATCCTCCTCCACCGCCACGCGCACATTTTCGTCGCGAGTTTCCGGTCGTTCGGCGAAGAGCCGTTCGATAAACCTGCCCACTACATCGCGCGCGGCATCGAGTTCCGCCGTGAAACCCAGCACGTTCACGAGCGGGGATCGTAGATCGTGGCTTACGATATAGGCAAATCGCTGAATTTCTTGGTTGGCGCGGCGAAGTTCAGCTGTCCGTTCCTCGATGGACTGCTCAAGTCCTTCGTTGACCAGTTCAAGCATCGCTTGCGCGCGGTTCAGTTGGCGATTGTAGCCCATTATCAAGACGATAACGGTGGTCAAAACTGCCAGGAGCAACGCTACCGCCGCACCGCCGACCCAGTAAAACCGCACGAGGGAGGCCAGCTGTTGCTGGTTGCGCTGCACAAGCAGTCGCTCTTCCTCGACCCGCATCGTACGAATTATTACCCGCAGCTGGCGCGTCAGGAGCACGCCGCGCTCTCGATTGAACTCCCGCGCGAAGATGTCCTGCCGGGTCGAAAGCGGATTGTCGAGGAGCTGTTCGATTTGGCTATCGCGGGCACGATCAAGCGCCAACACTTCGTCGATCGCCTGGAGTTGACGCCCGTTATCCTGGGTCAGACGACGCAGTCGCCTCGTTTCGCGGTCAAACTCCGTGCGCGCCGCGTTGACCACTTGGACAAACTGAACGTCCGGCTGGATCAAGAATCCGCGACGTCCGGTCTCGATCCGCTCGTTCAATGCGGCAATACGATTGATGATTCCTTCGACCTCAAGCGTATGCTCAACCGCACGAGTGTTCTCGTTGACGGTCCGGAACGTCGTCACAGCCATGTAAAGCGCCGCCAAAAGCAGCACCACACCTACCCCGAGCAGCGCCACCACGGGGCGCCCAAGCCCAGCGATCCGTTCGGTCACATTGCCTTCGATGCCGGTCATGCATCTATCATTTCGCGGTCGATCTCGCCCGCGCGGTTCTGGATGAAGTTAAAGCGATGTTCGGGATTTTTTCCCATGAGCTGGTCGACCAGGTCTTTTACCGCCGCGCGTTGTTCAAATTCTGGCGGCAGCGTGATGCGGATGAGGCTGCGCGTGGCCGGGTCCATGGTGGTTTCGCGCAACTGGCCCGGGTTCATTTCACCCAGGCCCTTGAACCGGCCGACTTCGACCTTCTTGCCCTTGAACACCGTCGCTTCCAGTTCTGCCCGGTGGGCGTCGTCGCGGGCGTAGCGGCTCTCCTTGCCCGCGGTCAGGCGGTAGAGCGGGGGCTGGGCGAGGAACAGGTGCCCGCGCCGGACTATTTCCGGCATCTCCTGGAAAAAGAACGTCATCAGCAGCGTGGCGATGTGCGCGCCGTCCACGTCGGCGTCGGTCATGATGACGATCCGGTCGTAGCGCAGGTTTTCCGGATCGCAATCCTTGCGCGTGCCGCATCCCAACGCCAGGCCAAGGTCGGCGATTTCCTGGTTGGCGCGGATCTTGTCGGCAGTGGCGCTAGCCACGTTGAGGATCTTGCCGCGGATCGGGAGGATTGCCTGGGTCTTGCGATTGCGCGCCTGCTTGGCGCTACCGCCCGCGCTGTCGCCTTCGACGATGAACAGCTCGGTTTCGCCGTCGCCTTCGCCGGAACAATCGGTCAGCTTGCCGGGCAGGCGCAGCTTCTTGGCATTGGTCGCAGTCTTGCGCTTGATCTCGCGTTCCTGCTTCCTTCGCAGGCGCTCGTCCATCCGCTCCATCACGCTGCCTAGCAGCGCCTTGCCGCGCTCCATATTGTCGGCGAGGAAATGATCAAAGTGATCGCGCACGGCGTTTTCAACCAGACGTGCGGCCTCGGGGCTGGTGAGGCGGTCCTTGGTCTGGCTCTGGAATTGCGGATCGCGGATGAAGACGCTCAGCATGACCTCGGCCCCGGTCATCACGTCGTCGGCGGAAATGTCCTTGGCCCTCTTCTGTCCGACCAGTTCCCCAAATGCACGCAGGCCCCGGGTCAGCGCAGTGCGTAGTCCCTGCTCGTGGGTGCCCCCGTCAGGATTGGGCACGGTGTTGCAGTACCAGCTGGTCGACCCGTCGGACCACAGCGGCCAGGCGATCGCCCATTCGACCCGGCCCTGTTCATCAGGAAAATCCTGCCGCCCGGTGAAGGGCTTGGTGGTGACGCATTCACGCGCGCCGATTTGTTCCGCCAGATGATCGGCGAGGCCGCCAGGGAACTTGAACACCGCCTCGGCGGGCACATCCTCGCTCGCCAGGCTGGCGGCGCATTTCCAGCGTATTTCGACCCCGGCATAAAGGTATGCCTTGGACCGGGCGAGGCGGAACAGGCGCTTGGGATTGAATGCCCGATCGCCGAAGATCTCCTCGTCCGGTGTGAACGCCACTGTGGTGCCGCGCCGATTTGGCGTTGGGCCAAGCTTCTGGAGCGGTGCCAGGGTTTGCCCCCGCGCGAATTCCTGTGCGTAGAGTTGCCGGTCGCGCGCAACCTCGACCCGCGTATGGCTTGACAGGGCGTTGACCACGCTGACGCCGACGCCGTGCAGGCCGCCGCTGGTGGCGTATGCTTTCCCTGAAAACTTGCCGCCGGAATGGAGCGTCGAAAGAATGACTTCCAGTGTCGACTTGCCCGGAAACTTCGGGTGCTCGTCCACCGGGATGCCGCGGCCATTGTCGGCAATCGAAAGGCGGTTGCCTTCCTCCAGCACCACCTCGATCCGCGTGGCATGGCCCGCAACCGCTTCGTCCATCGCGTTGTCGATCACTTCGGCGGCGAGGTGATGCAATGCCCGGTCGTCGGTCCCGCCAATGTACATGCCCGGACGGCGGCGCACAGGCTCCAGCCCTTCGAGCACCTCGATGGAGGAAGCATCGTAGTCGCCGCTCGATGCGGGCGTTCCGGCAAACAGGTCTTCGGCCATTGTCGGGGCTATATGCAGCGCGCGCGCCCGCTCACAAGCGGCACGATCGTGTTATCGTCAGTCGTCGAACCGGGCGGGGGCAGGCGATACGATCACAACCTGCCCGTCGCGCACCTCGCGCACTTCCATCGCGCGATCGACAACACCGCTGCGGTCGAACCGGAATGCACCGTCCAGGCCCAGAAATCCGCCTTCCTCGCGCAGTTGGCCAGCCGGGAAGGCGCGGCCCACGCGCCAGTTGCGCGCAACCCGCAGCGCGAGCAGCACCGCGTCATAGCCAAGTGTCGAGATGCGATAGGGCTGCCCGCCGAAACGGTCCGCGTAGCTGTCGGCGAAACGCTTGTAGCGCGCATCCGACACCGCGGAGAACCAGGCGCCGCGAAACGCCGGGGTTCGGGTCAGCGCGGCTTCGCCGCTCCACAGCTCGGTGCCGAGAAGCTGGGTCGTCCCCGTGCCGCGCGGGCGCAGTTCCGCCGCTGCCAGCGCGGCGATGCGCGCGCCATCCGCGATCAGCACGGTATCGAAACCGCCCCGCTGACGAAGCCGCTGCGCCGCGCTGACCACCGAGGTGTTGCCGCGCGCGTAGACCTCGCTCGCGACCATCGTGCCGCCCGATGCGACAACCGCGGTGCGTAGCGCCGCCTCGGCGCGCTCGCCGTATTCGCCTTCGGGAACGATCGCGGCAAAGTTGGCAGCGCCGCGTCCGCGCGCGTGGGTAACGGTGCGCGCGATCGACTGATCAGGCAGGTGGCCCATCACGAACACATCGGCGCCGGCAACGCTGGTGTCGTTCGAAAACGTGATCAATGGCAGATTGGCGGGGCGCGCCTCGGCCATCACCAGCCCGACTTCGCGTGCAAGCAGCGGGCCGAGGATCAGCTTGTTGCCGTCCGCCACGGCCTGGCGCGCCGCCTCGCGCGGGCCACGCGCGGTGTCGTAGGTGGTAATGCGCAGGTTGTCGGCATTGGTGTCGAGCAGCGCCATCGTTGTCGCATTGGCGATGGACTGGCCCACCGCGCCGTTGTCGCCGCTCAGTGGCACGAGCAGTGCGATGCGGTGACGCGTTTCGTCGCTGGGCAATGCCGTCTCGCTGGGGGTCGGGGTCGGCGCGGGGGCGGGTCCGGGGGTAGAGGTCGTCGGCGCGCGCGGGATTACCTGACAGCCGGCAAGCAAGGCCGCCGTGGCCGCCATGATCAATACCCGGCGGCTCGATTTCCAGACCTTCATGCTTGCGATTCCCTGATCTTGTGGTTCATGTGGCGGCCGTGCCCCACCCGAATTCAAACGACGTGCGATCCGGGGATCGACTTGGCCCTGGTCTCTATATTGTCGCGACCCCGATTGGCAATCTCGGCGACATAACGCTCCGTGCCGTCGACGTGCTGAGCCGATGCGACGGCGTTGCGTGCGAGGATACGCGTGTCACTGGCAAGTTGCTGAAACATCTGGGTCTGTCGAAGCCGTTGTGGCGTTACGACGATCACGCAAGTGACAAGGACCGCGCACGGCTTGTGTCCTCGATGGCTGAGCGTGCGGTGGTGCTGGTCAGCGATGCCGGAACGCCGCTGGTATCTGACCCCGGCTATCGTCTGGTGCGCGAGGCCCGGGCCGCCCGTGTACCGGTCACGACGCTACCAGGGCCCTGCGCCGCGATCGCCGGATTGACCCTGGCGGGACTGCCCAGCGCCCGTTTCCTGTTTGCGGGGTTCCTGCCGGTCAAGGACAAGGCGAGGCGGGAGGCACTGGGGATGCTGGCCACCATTCCGGCGACACTGGTGTTCTACGAAACGGGGCCGCGGCTGCTGAAATCGCTAAAGGCGCTGGCCGAGCTATGGCCTGGGCGCGAGGTGGCCGTCGCGCGCGAGTTGACCAAGCTGCACGAGGAATGCCGCACGGGGACCGCGGCCGAACTTGCGGCGCATTATGCCGCGCATCCGCCCAAGGGCGAGATCGTTTTGCTGATCGGTCCGCCCGCGGCCGATGAAGTCGGCGAGGTGGACACCGATGCGCTGCTGCGTGCGGCGCTGTCCCACCTCAAGCCCTCGCAGGCAGCCGCGCTGGTCGCCCGCGATACGGGCCATGACCGCAAGGCGCTTTATGCTCGTGCGCTGGAATTGCGGGCACCGTGAGGCGCCAGCGTGCGGAGCGTGAAGGCCGTGACGGGGAGGGGCGCGCGGCGCTGTGGCTCCAGGTACAGGGCTGGCGGATCCTGGCTCGCCGCCGCAAGACGCCGCTGGGCGAGATCGATCTGATCGCCAAGCGCGGCAACCTGATCGCCTTCGTCGAGGTCAAATGGCGCAAATCGCGCGCCGAGCTTGATCTCGCCGTTGACGAATTTCGCCTGTCGCGGGTTGCCGCCGCGGCGGAGGCGGTCGCGCACGAATATGCGACCGCTGGCGAGGATATGCGGATCGACGTGCTGCTGCTTGCGCCGGGCGCGCTGCCGCGCCACATCGTCAACGCCTGGCAGCCATAGGAACTTTCATGTCAATGCGCGTCGCGGTCCAAATGGACCCAATCGAATCGATCAACATCGGCGGGGATTCCACCTTCGCCCTGATGCTGGGCGCGCAAGCGCGCGGACATCGGCTGTGGCATTATGACGTCGGATCGCTAGCCTGGGACGAAGGCCGTATTACCGCCTGGGCACGGCCGCTAACCGTGCGCAGGGTCGAAGGCGATCATTTCGAGTGGGTCGGCGATGCGGCGAAAATCGACCTGGCCACCGATGTCGACGTCGTGCTGATGCGGCAGGATCCGCCCTTCCACCTGGGGTATATCAGCGCGGCGCTGCTGCTGGATCGGCTGAAAGGCGAGACGCTGGTGGTCAACGATCCACGCCAGGTGATCAACGCACCGGAAAAGATGTTCGTGCTCGATTACGCCCGGTTCATGCCACCGACGCTGGTGGCGAGGCGGCTGGAGGACATCCGCGACTTCCACCGCCGCCACGGTGCGGTGGTGGTCAAGCCGCTTCACGGCAATGGCGGGAAGGCGATCTTCCGGATCGACGCGGACGGGACAAACCTGTCCGCCCTGTCCGAGGTCTTCAACCAGACCTGGCCCGAACCGCACATGGTCCAGCCTTTCCTTCCCGAAGTGTCGGAGGGCGACAAGCGCATCGTGCTGGTCGATGGCGAGTTCGCCGGGGCAATCAATCGCTTTCCCGGCGAGGGCGAGTTTCGCTCCAACCTGGCTCAGGGCGGCCATGCCCAGGCAGCGAAACTGACGGCTCGGGAAGAGGAAATTTGCGCCGCGCTCGGGCCCGAGCTAAGGGCGCGCGGGCTGATTTTCGTCGGGATCGACGTGATTGGCGGTAAATGGCTGACCGAGATCAACGTCACGAGCCCGACCGGCATCGTCGCGATCGATCGCTTCAATGGCAGCGACACGCCCGCGCTCATCTGGGACGCGATCGAACGCAGGCTGGACGCGGGGTGATCGCCCCGACAACGGGAATTCCATGGACGAGTTGATCATCGAGACGATCGCCAAGGGTGGCTACCTGGGCATATTCTTCCTGATGGCGCTGGAAAACGTCTTCCCGCCGATTCCCTCCGAAGTGATCATGGGTATCGGCGGCGTGCTGGTCGCGCGCGGGGAAATGCAGTTCTGGCCGCTGCTGATCATCGCGACGATCGGAACGGTGCTCGGCAACTACTTCTGGTACTGGCTGGGTGACTGGTACGGCTATCGCCGTCTCGCGCCCGTGATCGATCGCTGGGGCCGGTGGCTGACGCTGGAATGGGAAGACGTCGAGCGCGCCATCGCGTTCTTTCAGCGCCATGGCGACTGGGTGATCTTCGTGCTGCGCTTTTCGCCCGGGCTGCGGACGATCATCTCGTTGCCCGCGGGCTTGGCCCATATGCCGCTGTGGCGGTTTCTGTTTTTCACGTTCCTAGGATCGGTGATCTGGAATGCCGCTCTGATCATGAGCGGCAAGTGGTTGGCGCAATGGCTGGGCGAATCGCAGCAAGCGCTCGGCTACATCATCGTCGGGCTGATCGGAATCGGGCTGCTTTGGTACGGCTGGCGCGTGGTGACGTGGAAACCGCGTTCGGAACGTTAGCGTCCGCGCGGATGCGCGTTGCGATAGGTTTCCAGCAACGTTGCCGCATCGACCCGGGTGTATATCTGCGTCGAGCCGAGGCTGGCGTGGCCGAGCAGTTCCTGCAAACTTCGCAGGTCCGCCCCTTCGCTCAGCAGGTGCGTGGCGAAGCTGTGGCGCAGCGCATGCGGCGTAGCGGTGTGGGGCAGGCCCAGCGCGAGTCGGGCCAGCGCCACCGCCTTCTGCACCATGCCTTGATTCAACGCGCCGCCCTTTGCGCCGCGGAACAGCGGCGCCGCTCGGTCGAGTGGCCATGGGCATCGGTGGACATAATCCGCGAGCGCTTCGCGAACGATCGGGAGGATCGGCACGACGCGCTGTTTTCCGCCTTTGCCGGTGACACGCAACGTTTCACCCAGCGGAGCATCGGCGCCCGTCAGCGATAGCGCTTCAGCAATCCGTAACCCGGCACCATAAAGCAGCAACAGCACGGCTCGGTCGCGCGCGCCGATCCATTCTTCCGACGCGCTGGCCCCCACCAGATCGGCGAGATTGGTCGCATCGTCAGGTGTAACCGGTCGCGGCAGGCCTTTCTTGATCCGCGGCCCGCGCAGGCGCGGCGGGGCGGCATTGCCCCGACCTGTCTGGCTGCGTGCGAAGGCGAGGAAGGCCTTGAGCGCGGAAAGCTCGCGCGCGGTCGAAGCATTGCCGATCCCGTCCGCGCGCCGCGCTGCCAGTTGCGCCCGCAGCGCAGCGGCATCGAGGCGTGCGACCGCGCCCCAATCCTCCAGGTTCAGTCCATTGCACAGCCGCGCCGCAGCCGCCGCATAAGCCCGCACGGTGTGCGGCGAGCGGCGGCGGCCCTGCGCCAGATGAACGTGCCACTGCGCGAGCAGGTCGGCGGTGCTCATGCGCCAACCAGGTCAGCGGCAATGATCTCTCCGAGCAGCGCGTCGAGCAGCGGCATCCCGGCGGCGGTGACGCCAAGTCGGTTCTCGCGCTCCCACAGGAGGCCGCCGGCACGGTGAAATGCCACCCGCTCCGGCTCCAGCAGGCTCCCGGCGGGCAGGCCGAATCGCTTGGCGATCGCGACGGGATCGATACCTTCGGCCAACCGCAAGCCCATCAGCAGCGCCTCTGCGGCCTGGTCACGCGGCGCCAGAGCGGCCGCATCCCGCAAGCCTTCACCGCGTTCGTCACATGCCGCGAGCCAGTTTTCCGGCTTCTTGTGCCGCAATGTCGCGACCCCGCCGCGCCGGCCATGCGCGCCCGGCCCAACGCCGAGGTAATCATCGTACCGCCAATAGGCGAGGTTGTGGCGGCTCTCCTCCCCTGGGCGGGCGTGGTTGCTGATCTCGTAGGCGGGGATGCCTGCCGCGCGCGTCAATTCTTGCGTCAGCGTGTAGAGTTCGGCCGCAGGGTCGTCGTCCAGCGGGGCGAAGATGCCGCGCCTGACATCGGTGGCGAAGCGCGTGTTGGGCTCGATGGTGAGTTGATAGAGCGACAGGTGCGCGGTCCCGAACCCGATCGCCCGGGAAAGCTGCGCTCCCCATGCCTGCGCGCTCTGGCCCGGCAGGGCGTAGATCAAGTCGAAGCTCACCCGCGCGAAATGGCGCTGGGCGATTTCGAGCGCGGCCAGCCCTTCCTCCGCGCCGTGAAGCCGCCCGAGGAACCGGAGCGCGACGTCATCGAGCGATTGCAAGCCAAGCGAAACCCGGTTGATTCCCGCGTCGGCCAGCGCGGCGAAATTCGCCGCCTCGACTGACGAGGGGTTCGCCTCCAGGGTAATTTCAACTTGATGGTCGAACCCCCACATCCGCTCCGCTTGGACCAGTAACTCTGCCACGAGCGCGGGCGGCATCAGCGAAGGCGTGCCGCCACCAAAGAAGATCGATCGCAGCGGGCCGGTGTCAGCCAGCGCATGCTCGTGAGCGAGTTCGGCCAGGAATGCCCGCCGGAACGCCTCCACATCCACATTGCCGCGAACATGGCTGTTGAAGTCGCAATAGGGGCATTTGCGGGCACAGAAGGGCCAGTGGATGTAGAGCGCGCGGGCCATACCAGTGGTTCTATCACCTCGCGGCAATTATCCGAACTGTTCGGCAACCAGCTTGGAAAAAGCTTCCGCCCGGTGGCTGATCCGGTGCTTTTCCGCCGGGTCGATCTCGGCGAAGGTCTGCCTGCCGCCTTCGGGCACGAAGACAGGATCATAACCAAATCCCAGTTCGCCGCGCGGGGGCCAGGTAAGAGTGCCGGGGCAGCGCCCCTCGTAAACCGCACTGTCGCCGTCAGGCCAGGCGATCGCGAGAACGCAATGAAACGCTGCAGTGCGCGCCGTGTCAGGGCCGAGATGCTGGAGCATTCCTTCAACCTTGCCCATCGCCATGTACCAGTCGCGGCCCGGATCGCCCTCGAACCACTGCCGCTCCGCCCAGTCGGCGGTATAGACGCCGGGGCGACCCTCCAGGGCATCGACCGAAAGGCCGCTGTCATCGGCGAGTGCCGCCAGGCCCGACGCCTCGGCGGCGGCGCGTGCCTTGAGCAGGGCGTTCTGGACGAAGGTGGTGCCCGTTTCGGCGGGTTCCGGCAGCCCAAGCGAACCGGCGCTGAGGCACTTCACCCCGAAGGGTTCAAGCAATGCAGCGATTTCCTTGAGCTTGCCTGCATTATGCGTGGCGATCACCAGCGATCCGGAACCCAGGCGGCGGGTCACTTCCGCGCGGCCTCCAATTGCGCCGCGAAAATGCGGTCGCAACCGATCCGTGCGAGGCGCAGCAGCCGCAGCAGCGCTTCCTCGTCGTAAGTCGCGCCCTCGGCCGTCGCCTGGACCTCGGCAATCTTCCCGCCGGAAATGAGCACGAAATTGGCGTCGGCATCGGCAGCACTGTCCTCGACATAATCGAGGTCGAGCACCGGGGTGCCCGCGCAGATACCGCAGCTTACCGCCGCGACTTGCGCGATGATCGGATCATCGGCCAGCTTGCCGGCCTTCAGCAGCCCGTCGACTGCGATCCGCAGCGCCACCCAGGCGCCCGAGATTGCGGCGGTTCGGGTGCCGCCATCTGCCTGGATAACGTCGCAATCCAGCGTGATCTGCCGCTCGCCCAGCCGCTTAAGATCGACCACCGCACGCAGGCTGCGACCGATCAGACGCTGGATTTCCTGGGTCCGGCCCGACTGCTTCCCACGCGCTGCCTCACGGTCGCCGCGCGTGTGCGTGGCGCGGGGCAGCATTGAGTATTCGCCCGTCACCCAGCCTTCGCCCTTTCCGCGCAGCCATGGCGGAATGCGTTCCTCAATGCTGGCGGTGCACAGCACACGGGTATCGCCGAAGCTGACCAGGCACGAACCCTCGGCGTGTTTGGTGAACCCCGTTTCGAACGAAAGGGCGCGCATCTCGTCGGGCGCGCGGCCGGAAGGTCGCATGAATTATCCTCGATTACCTGTGTTGGACGCGCACTAGGGCGCTTGAGAGCGCAAGGCCAGTCGTTACATTGCGCGCCATGGCATCGCCCCCCGTTTCCGAGCTGACCGACCGCGCGCGCGAGATTTTCCGGCTCGTGGTCGAGGGCTATATCGCCAGCGGCCAGCCGGTCGGCTCGAAGGTGCTGGCGGGGGAGGGCCGGGTTAACCTTTCACCCGCATCGATCCGTTCCGTCCTGGCTGACCTCGAATCGCTCGGGTTGCTGGCTGCGCCGCATACGAGCGCCGGACGGCTGCCGACCGAAAGCGGCCTGCGCCTGTTCGTCGACGGGATGATGCAGGTGGCCGAGCCCACTGCCGCCGAACGCAAGGCGATCGAGCAACGGCTTGCCGGACCCGGTCCGATCGAGGCGGCGCTGGAGCAGGCGAGCGCGATACTGTCGGATATTTCCGGCGCGGCCGGCATGGTCATGGTGCCGCGCCGCGAACCCCGCCTGGCGCAGTTGAGCCTTGTCAATCTCGACCACGGGAGGGCGCTGGCGGTGCTGGTCGGTGAGGACGGTGGAGTGGAGAACCGCGTGGTCGAGCTGGGCGGCACGGTGTCGCCCTCGCAACTCGAGCAGGCGAGCAACTACATCACCGCGCGCCTTGCCGGGCGCACGCTGGCTGACGCGGCAAATGCGATGCGGGCGGAACTGGCTTCGGGCAGGAGCGCGCTCGATGAAGCGAGCCGCGACCTGGTGGAGCGCGGCCTCGCGGTTTGGAGCGAGGATGCCGCGCGCCGCCCTGTGCTGATCGTGCGCGGCGCGTCGAACCTGCTCGACGAAAGCGCGCTGACCGATCTCGAACGCGTTCGCTCCCTGCTCGACGACCTGGAAAACAAGCAGTCGGTCGCCGACCTGCTCGAATCGGCTCGCGAGGCGCAGGCGACGCGCATTTTCATTGGCAGCGAAAACCGCCTTTTCGCGCTGTCGGGCAGCTCGGTCATCGCCTCGCCTTATCGCGACCGCGAGGGGCGGGTGGTCGGCGTGCTGGGCGTGATTGGCCCGACCCGGTTGAATTACGCGCGCGTTGTCCCCATGGTGGATTTCACGGCCCGATCACTGGGCAAACTCATCGGATAGATACGAAAAAACATGAGCGACGACAGCAAGCGGCCGCATGACGAGGCTGTAGAGAAAGAACTCGAGGGCGTTCCACAGGAACTGCGCGATGGTGGCGAGGAGCCGCGGGAAGATAACGGCATCGAGCACGCGCTCGCCGCGCTTCGCGCCGATCTCGACGCGGCGAAGCAGGAAGTGCTCTACGCCCGCGCCGATACGCAGAACGTGCGCCGCCGCCTCGAAAAGGATGTGCAGGATGCGCGCGCCTATGCCGCGACGGGCTTTGCCCGCGATATCCTGTCGGTGTCGGACAACCTCGCCCGCGCGCTGGATGCGCTGCCAGCCGAGGTTCGCGCGGATGACAAACTGAAGGGTTTCGTCACCGGGATAGAGGCGACTCAGCGCGAAGTGGAAAAGGTCTTCGCCCAGCACGGCGTCACGCGCATTGCCTCGGTCGGCCTGCCACTCGACCCGAACCAGCATCAGGCGATGATGGAAGTGCCCAGCAGCGATCACGAACCGGGCACGGTCGTCAGCGAACTCCAGTCCGGCTACATGATCCGCGACCGGCTGCTGCGCCCGGCGATGGTAACGGTCGCGAAAAAGCCGGACTGATCCTGGAAGCATCGGGATGATGAGGATCGCGTTCATACTGGCCGGGTTCCTTGTCGCCTGGTCCGCTCCGCTTGCCGCGGGGGAGGCGGATGCACGGCTCGACACCCTGACGGGCGAGTACCATCAGCGCGGGATCACGGAATCCGGTCGGATCGCCAAGGCCGACGGTAGCTCGGAAGCGGGCAACCGATTGTGGTCGGTAACGCCGGAGGACCACCTGCGCCGCGCAGCGCAGGCAGAAGCGATGCTTGCCCGGCTCGATGCGATCGAGTCGGCAACGCTTTCGGAAGATGGCAGGATTGACGCGTCGGTATTGCGCCATCTGCTTGAGACCGAGATCGGCGACGCGCGCTATCGCGAATGGGAAATGCCGTTCGACAGCGACAACAATTTCTGGAGCTATCTCGCCGGTCGAGAGCCGTTCCAGACGGTCGAAGAATACGAACGTTACATCGGCCGGATGCGCGATCTGCCGCGCTATTTTGCGGAACATACGGCCAATGCCCGCGCAGGCCTGGCGCGCGGGTTCAGCGTGCCGCGGGTGACGCTGGAGGGGCGTGATGCCTCGCTCGCCGCCTATGTCACCGATGAAGCCACCAAGAGCCCGTTCTGGGCGCCGTTCGCCGCGATGCCCGCGCGCATTCCCACAGCCGAGCAGGAGCGGCTTAAGGCCGAAGCGCGTGCCGCCATCGCAGAGGCGGTGACGCCCTCGTACGCCGCATTGCTCGCGTTCTTCCGCGATGAATACCTGCCCGCAACCCGCACTTCGCTCGGAGCGAGCGAGATGCCTAATGGGCGCGCCTACTACGCGCAGCAAATCCGGGAATACACCACGCTCGATCTCACCGCCGCGCAGATCCATCAGATCGGGCTGGACGAAGTCGCGCGGATCGCCGCTGCGATGGAGACGGTCAAGGGTGAGGCAGGGTTCACGGGCACCCTGGCTGAATTCGTTCGCTTCCTGCGTACCGATCCCCAGTTCGTCGCCCGCACGCCGGACGAGCTGATGGGCGTTTCCGCCTATGTAGCCAAGCGCGTCGACGGCGTGCTTGCGGATTACTTCGGCTTCCTGCCGCGCCACCGGTTCTCCATCCGCCCGGTCGATCCGGCGATCGCGCCTTTCTACACCGCCGGGCGGGGCGGGCTCGATGCGTGCCAGATGAACACCTATGATCTGCCCAGCCGCCCGCTTTACAACATTCCTGCGCTCACCCTGCACGAGTGCGCGCCGGGTCACAGTTTCCAGGCGGCGGTTGCGCTTGAGCAGCCGGAGGCAGCGCGGTTCCGCCGCCAGACCTATTTCTCGGGCTTCGGTGAGGGGTGGGGGCTCTATGTCGAATATCTCGGCAACGAGATGGGCATCTACCGCACGCCGTACGAACGGTTTGGACAGCTTAGTTACGAGATGTGGCGTGCGGTGCGGCTGGTGGTCGACACCGGCATCCACGAATATGGCTGGACGCGCCAGCAGGCGCTCGAATACCTCGGCAGTCGCACCGCGCTCTCGACGCACGAGGTAACCACCGAGGTCGATCGCTACATCAGCTGGCCGGGTCAGGCGCTGGCGTACAAGCTTGGCGAAATGACCATCCGCAGGGTTCGGGCGAAGGCGGAGGCAGCGCTGGGCGACCGCTTCGACATCCGTAAGTTTCACGATGTCGTGCTTTCGCTGGGTTCAGTGCCGCTGCCGGTGCTGGAGCGGCGAATCGACGCCTTCATCCACGATGGCGGGCAGGGCTTGGCCGGCGTCAGGTATGACTGAAAGCTAGACAGCACCCGGGAAACGCACAAGCAGGTCATAAGCGGCCTTGTCCGCCACTCCTGCCAGTTTCACGCCATTTCGTAGCAGGAATGCGTGGCGCACGATTTCGGCCTGCTGTTCTATGCCGTACTTCTCCAGCCCCCATCCGGGGCGCAGGGCATAGTCATAGCGTTCCCACGGCACGCGGTTGAGCACCAGCCACCATTTGCCACGGCTCTGCGTCTGCCAGACATGGGTCATTTCATGGATGAAATGGCCCTTTTTCCAGACGTCCGCGTTGGCGAAATCGTCGCAGTAGTTGTCGCTCATGGGGTGAAAGTGCAGATGGCCGCGGGGCGCCATCGTTACCTTGCGTGGCTGGAAGGGCATCCACTTGCGGCGCCGAATCATAACGCGTGCATAATCGATGGCGTTTCCGAATACCGATCGGGCGAGCGCAATCTCGCCCGTCGTCAGCGACCGCTCGCCGCCCGCCGGGCAGGCGGCAGGCACACCGGCAATATCAATCCCGATCTGATCGAGTTTGCCCGTCAGCGATCTTCCCCGGCAGGCTGGACCTGCGCTTCGAATGCGTGCTTGCCGCCACCTGACACGGTCAGGACCACTTCGGTGGTGCCGCCAGCCGCGACATCGGGTGAAAGATTGTTGGCCATCAGGTGGTTGCCGCCGGGCTCGAACTTCACGCGGTCCCCCTTCTTGAGCGGCAGCGGCTGCATCGCCTGCATCTGCATTTCGCCTGCCCACTCGCCGTACTGATGGAATTCGGCGCTTTCCGCGCCTGCCACCGTGGCGCGGTTGAGCGCAATCTGGCGATCTCCGTCATAAGCCAGGTCGAAATAAACAACGCCGGGATTGCCCGCGACAGCGGGCAGGATCAGGCGCGCGTCCGTGATCGTCATCCCCTCGATCGCGTTTTCCGCGGCGGCCACAGGTTCAGCCGTCTCGCCCCCGCACGAGACGAGCCCGATTGCCCCAAATAAGAGCGCGGCGGCGGCAATGGCAGTCCTGTTCACGGCCCAATTCTCCCTGTTTCGTGGTGCGGGACACCTAGCCCGCGCCATGTCTTGTGCCAATAAAAACCGCACCTATATCGCCCCCGTTCAACGAGCCGCCAAATGCGCCTGCCGACAGTCGGGGGCGCGAGCGGGCGGTGTCCAACCAACGTAATCCAGAGTGGGGAAATAATGGCCAAAGTTATCGGTATCGACCTCGGCACCACCAATTCCTGCGTCGCCGTGATGGACGGCGGCAAGCCCAAGGTCATCGAGAATTCCGAAGGCGCGCGGACGACTCCTTCGATCGTCGCCTTTACCAAGGACGGCGAGCGCCTGATCGGGCAGCCCGCCAAGCGCCAGGCGGTCACCAACGGCGACAACACGATCTTCGCGGTGAAGCGCCTGATCGGCCGCCGGTTCGACGATCCCGTGACCAAGAAGGATACCGAACTGGTCCCCTACACCATCGTCAAGGGCAAGAACGGCGACGCCTGGGTCAAGGCGGGTGGCGAGGACTATTCGCCCAGCCAGATTTCGGCCTTCATCCTCCAGAAGATGAAGGAGACCGCTGAAAGCTATCTCGGCGAAACCGTGACTCAGGCGGTCATCACCGTGCCTGCATACTTCAACGACGCGCAGCGCCAGGCGACCAAGGACGCCGGGCAGATCGCGGGTCTCGAAGTGCTGCGCATCATCAACGAACCGACTGCCGCCGCACTCGCCTACGGGCTCGAAAAGGACGACGGCAAGACCATCGCGGTCTACGACCTTGGCGGCGGCACGTTCGACGTCTCGGTGCTGGAAATCGGCGACGGCGTGTTCGAGGTGAAGTCGACCAACGGCGACACGTTCCTGGGCGGCGAAGACTTCGACAGCGCGATCGTCGAATACCTGGCAGACGAGTTCAAGAAGAAGGAGAACATGGATCTCCGGACGGACAAGCTCGCCCTGCAGCGTCTCAAGGAAGCGGCCGAAAAGGCCAAGATCGAGCTGTCGTCGAGCGCGCAGACCGAGATCAACCTGCCCTTCATCACCGCGCGCATGGAAGGTGGCAGCACCACTCCGCTGCATCTGGTCGAAACGCTGACCCGCTCAAAGCTGGAGCAGCTCGTGGGCGACCTGATCAAGCGCACGCTCGAACCGTGCAAGAAGGCGTTGGCCGATGCCGGGCTCGACAAGGGCGGCATCGACGAGGTCGTGCTGGTCGGCGGGATGACCCGCATGCCGAAGGTGCGCGAAGTGGTCGAGGAGTTCTTCGGCAAGAAGCCGCACACCGGCGTCAACCCGGATGAAGTCGTGGCGATGGGTGCGGCGATCCAGGCGGGCGTCCTCCAGGGCGACGTCAAGGACGTGCTGCTGCTCGACGTGACTCCGCTGTCGCTCGGCATCGAAACGCTTGGCGGCGTGTTCACCCGGATGATCGACCGCAACACCACGATCCCGACCAAGAAGACGCAGACCTACTCGACTGCCGAGGACAATCAGCAAGCCGTGACGATCCGCGTGTTCCAGGGCGAGCGCGAGATGGCGGCGGACAACAAGATGCTGGGTCAGTTCGATCTGCTCGGCATCCCGCCCGCACCGCGCGGCGTGCCGCAGATCGAGGTTACCTTCGACATCGATGCCAACGGCATCGTGAACGTCAGTGCCAAGGACAAGGGCACCGGCAAGGAGCAGCAGATCAAGATCCAGGCCAGTGGCGGCCTTTCGGACTCCGACATCGAACAGATGGTCCAGGACGCCGAAAAGTTCGCCGAAGAGGACAAGCAGCGCCGCGCGAAGGTGGAGGCCCGTAACCAGGCCGACAGCCTGGTCCACGCGACGCAGAAGCAGCTCGACGAGCACGGCGACAAGATCAGCGCCGACCTCAAGGGCCAGGTCGAAGCCGCGCTGGCCGAGGCCAGGACTGCGCTCGAAGGTGACGATGCCGATGCGATCAACGCCAAGGCCCAGGCACTGACCGAAGTCGCGATGAAGATGGGTCAGGAGATTTACCAGCAGGAGCAGGCAGCTGCTTCGTCCGGAGCCTCCGACACCGCTGATGCGGGCGCCGACAAGGTCGACGATGACGTGGTCGACGCGGAATTCTCCGAAGTCGAAGACGACAAGAAGGGCTGAGGAAACTCCTCCCTCTCCCCTTCAGGGAGAGGGTCGGGGAGAGGGGGTTGTTGATGATGCGGGTTTTACTTTCCCCTCATCCAACCCTCTCCCCTGAAGGGGAGAGGGCTTTTTGATGGCTTCCACCGAACTCGATTACTACGAGCTGCTTGGCGTTTCGCGTGATGCGGACGACCGGACGATCAAGGCCGCCTATCGCAAGCTGGCGATGGAGCATCATCCCGACCGCAACCAGGGCTGCAAGGACAACGAGGCCAAGTTCAAGGCGGTAAGCGCCGCCTACGACTGCCTCAAGGATCCGCAGAAACGCGCTGCTTACGACCGTTTCGGTCACCGCGCCTACGAGCAAGGTATGTCGGGCGGCGGCGGGCATGGGCCGGGTGCCGATTTCGGGGACATCGGCGACATTTT
Source organism: uncultured Erythrobacter sp. (assembly GCA_964516135.1). Classification (GTDB taxonomy): domain Bacteria; phylum Pseudomonadota; class Alphaproteobacteria; order Sphingomonadales; family Sphingomonadaceae; genus 34-65-8. The sequence continues at coordinate 113,106 of CAZEWN010000006.1, forward strand.
CGAAACAATCTTTGGCAGTGCCTTCGGTGGCGGGGGTGGGCGCCAGCAGGCCCGGCGCGGCGCGGACCTACGGTACGACATGGAAGTGACGCTGGAGGAAGCGTTCCATGGCAAAAAAGCCGGGATCGAGATTGAGGTCTCGCAAAATTGCGACACCTGCTTCGGCTCGGGCGCAACGCCCGGCACCTCCACCCGCGGCTGCAAGTTATGCAACGGCTATGGCAAGGTCCGCGCAAAACAGGGCTTCTTCGTGGTCGAGCGACCATGCCCCAATTGCCACGGGCGTGGCGAGGTTCTCGAAAGCCCGTGCCGTGATTGCGGGGGCGAGGGGCGGGTTGATAAGCCGCAATCGCTTGAGGTGGAGGTGCCGCCGGGCGTCGACACCGGCACGCGCATCCGCCTGTCGGGCAAGGGCGAAGCAGGGCCGCGCGGTGCCCCGCCGGGCGACCTTTACATTTTCGTTCACGTGAAGCCGCACGCCGTTTTCCAGCGTGAAGGCACGACGCTTGGCACTCGCGTGCCGATCAGCTTCACCACCGCCGCGTTGGGCGGCTGCGTCGAAATTCCCGATCTCGACGGTGAGACGAACTCGATCGAGATCCCTGCCGGCATCCAGTCGGGCAAGCAGCTTCGCAAGCGCGGCGCCGGGATGCCGATACTCCAAGGGCGCGGACGCGGCGACCTGGTGGTCGAAATTCAGGTAGAGACGCCAACCAAGCTCACCAAGGCGCAGCGCGAGTTGCTGGAACAGTTCCGCGAAACCGAGACGGGGGACGAATGCCCTGAAAGTCGGGGATTTTTCGACCGGCTGAAAGACGCTTTCGGCGGTTAGCCGAGCTTTCGTAGCACTTCGTTCCGGATGCGCGGCAGCATCGCCCTATCGGCGGTCAGGCGCCCCTCTTCCTCGTCCAGGATCGCCATGAACGCGCGGCGCTTGAACCCGCGCACGGCATCCGTTTCGAGCGGGCTCTCCACTGTGGAGCAAACCAGGTCGATCATCCGCTCGGCGCCGTGCAGGCGGCCCCACAGGTAATCGTTCTCGCGATAGGAACGGCTGAAAAACGCGCCGAAGTTATAGAATTCGACCCCGCGCAATGTCGCCCGCGTTCCACCTTCGCGGATCGATCGCGCATCGTCGGGGCTTATCCGGTCAACCTTGATCGGATCGAACTCGGTCAGGCCCTCGTGCTTCATCAGCGGCAGCGTCGCTACATCATAGTATGGAAACCCGAGATAGGTCAGCAACATGCGGCGACGCAGGTTCTTTGGCATGGCATCGAGCGCCTCGGCGAGCCGGACCTCGGCCAGCACGTCGGTCTCAGGCAGCAATCGCCGGGCCGACAGCATATCGAGCACGCGCGCCGGTTCATCGAACACCGCTGCCGCCGCATCCTCGAAGCCTTCGCCCAGCGTGCGGTCATCCTCGCGTTCGAAATAGAGCGCCAGGATCGCGTAAATCCGATCGCGCGCCGCATCCACCGCCGCATCGTCAATCTCGGGATCGGCATCCCAGTCGCGTGCCAGGCGACGCGCGAGCAAACGCAGGCGACGGACGCGGAACCCGATGTCGTGCGCGCGGAAAAACGCCACGCCCTCGTCGCTTATGCTCCCGCTGTTGCCAGTCAGCGTGCCGAGCCCGCGCTCCGTCAGCGCGGCACGCAGCGCGGTCACGATCGGTGCCGATCCTGGAAGTTCGAGCCCCGGCGCGGCGTGATGGATCACTTGCGCGAGTTGTTCGAGAATGCCTGAGAATTTGGCCTGCGCGTAGGAATTGAACGCGTACCCGGCGCCTTGAACAGCCGCAAGCTGCGCCTTGTTGCGCCATGCGGCGAGCCGCCTTGGGGTGGGTTTGTCGAGGAACAGGGTGTAGCCGAACAGACGTTCGACTTGCGCTTCCACCTCCGGACGCAACGCGGCGATCATCCGGCTCAGGCGATCGGCCTCGCGCGATTGCTGCTCGATCGTTTCGAGGTTGTCGCGGATCGGTTGTTCGCGCGGGATGGTCGAGAGCGAACCGAAGATCGCGCCGAAGAATCCAACCGGTCGATCGAGGCTGGCGTCGAGTGAACCGATGCGGTCGGGGCGCGGATCGACGTAAATGAAGCGACGGTCCACTTCGCGTTGCGCCGGCCGGCCACGCAGCGCGCGGATGGCTCCATCAAACGGCTTGTTGACCAGCACCGAACCATCGACGAGCGACACGCGCTCCGCGCGTCCGGCGCGTGCATGGGCCGGCATGATCCGCTGGACGAAGGTGTCGCGGCCCGGCCAGCCTCCGGCCCGATCGGCGGCAAGACGGTCGATCTCATCGAGCCGCAGGGGTGGAAACGCACCCGGGAAACTCGCCGTGGCGCGCGCGGCAAACGTCAGTTCAAGCGGATCCGCCAATGCTTTTCCAGGCTCTGCCGGGGCAATCGCGGAAAATGTCAGCGGCAAGCGGTGCTCCGTCTCCTCGACCACCGGTGGGCTGTTGAGGCGCAGCAGCTCGGGATGGCCGCGAAAATCGGTTGCGGTGACGAACAGGTCCAGCGGGTGCCCCGGTGGCAGCAGCGGTGCCTCCACCGGAGCGGCCGCCATCGCCGCGAGTGCATCGTGGATCAAGCGCGAAAACCCCGCGCCCGAGAAAGGCGGCTCGAACCAGCGCCCGCGAACGAAGTGTGAGACCTTTCGCCGCACTTCCTCTCGCGTTTCAGGGGCAACCGTTTCCGACACCGCGTTGCCCGGTCGCTTGAACAGCCACCAGGCGATCGGCTGCGCCCACAGTTTGGCAAAGCGCCACACGGGCCGAGCATCGGGATCGAGCAGCCGGTCGACGTCCGCATTGTCGAGCCACATCGCGGTCAACGGATCGAGCGACTGGCCTGAATGCACGGCTTGGGCCAGGAACACCGCATTGATTCCGCCCGCACTGGCGCCCGAGAGTATGTCGGGCAAGACCCGCAGCTTCAGCCCGTTTCGCCCGGCTATCTGGGCAAGGAGATCGGCGTAAACCCGGGCCACGCCGCCAGCGGTCGGCTCACCGGTGTGGAACCCGCGGCTGGCACGGGCCAGGTGCCACACCTCCTTCGTAACGCCGTGCATGTAAACCGCCAGGCTAACCCCACCATAACAGACAAGCGCTAGGCGCAATTCCTTCTGCCGCATCATCGCAGTTTGGCGGGCAAATCGCCGCAAGGCAATTGCGTTCCATAAATGTTCCGCGTATCGACGGGGGATGGGTAAGCCGAAAAAGCGTTACGTTTGCCAGGAATGCGGCTCTCTGACAAACCGCTGGCAGGGGCAATGCGCCGATTGCGGCGAATGGAACACATTGGTCGAGGAAGCGCCCGCGACCGTGTTTTCCCTTAAGCACGATCTTTCCGCCGGCGGTCGGGCGGTCGAATTTGTTGCGCTCGACGCGCCATCGGCGCCGCTGCACCGGCGCAGCACCGGGCTGGCGGAATTCGACCGGGCGCTGGGCGGCGGGCTGGTGCCCGGCTCGGCGATCCTGATGGGCGGCGATCCCGGCATCGGCAAATCGACCCTGCTGCTTCAGGCGGCCGCGGCGGTGGCCAAGGCGGGCGAGCGGACCGTCTATATCAGCGGCGAGGAAGCGGCAGCGCAGGTTCGCCTGCGCGCCACGCGCCTGGGGGCATCGGACGCGCCAATCCGGCTTGCCGCGGCCACTTCAGTGCGCGATATCCTGACGACGCTGGGTCAAATGGAACCACCCGCACTGCTGGTGATTGATTCAATCCAGACGATGCACTCCGACACCATCGAAGGCGCGCCAGGCACCGTCAGCCAGGTGCGCGGCTGCGCGTTCGAACTTATCCGCTACGCCAAGGAAAACGGAGTTGCGCTGGTGCTGGTCGGGCATGTGACCAAGGACGGCAGCATCGCCGGCCCGCGCGTGCTCGAACACATGGTCGACGTGGTGATGAGTTTCGAAGGGGAGCGCAGCCACCAGTACCGCATCCTGCGGTCCTTGAAGAACCGCTTTGGCCCGGTGGACGAGATCGGCGTATTCGCAATGGCGGGCGAAGGGCTGGAGGAGGTCGGCAACCCGTCGCTGCTGTTCCTTTCGGGCCGTGAGGAGGCCATTGCGGGCAGCGCGGTGTTTCCGGCGCTCGAAGGTACGCGTCCGGTGCTGGTAGAAGTCCAGGCGCTGATCGTGCGGTTGCAATCGGGTGCCACCCCGCGCCGCGCGGTGGTGGGCTGGGACAGCGGGCGCCTTGCGATGCTGCTGGCCGTGCTTGAGGCGCGTTGCGGGCTCAACTTCAGCTCGGCCGAAGTCTATCTCAATGTGGCGGGCGGTTATCGTCTGGCCGATCCTGCCGCCGACCTCGCCGTCGCCGCCGCGCTGGTTTCGGCGTTGGCCGACCGTCCGTTGCCGGGCAAGAGCGTGTGGTTCGGCGAAATCTCGCTGGCCGGGGAAATCCGCCCCGTCGCCCATGCCGCGTTGCGGCTGCGCGAAGCGGCCAAGCTGGGGTTCGAGCGCGGCTTTGGCCCACGCGAAGGCAGCCAGGGTTCACCAGGTTTTAACTATCGCGGGTTTAACGTTGTCGCCAACCTCGTTGACCGGGTCGTGGCAACGGAATAACCGCAGCGATCGTATGACGGGCTTCGACATCATCGTTCTCGTGATCGTGGGTGTGGCCGCAGTGGGCGGTTTCATGCGCGGTTTCGTGCAGGAAATCCTGTCGCTCGGCGCGTGGATCCTGGCGATTTTCGCGATCCGCTTCCTCCACACCGATCTCTACACCGCGATCGAACCGTATATCGGCACGCAGAGCGGTGCGGCGGTGCTGGCATTCGTCCTGCTACTCCTGATCCCCTATGCCGCGATGAAGCTCATCGCCGGTCGCTTGGGGGAGAAATCCCGTGCTTCGCTGCTGGGGCCGATCGATCGCGTGCTCGGCTTTGGATTCGGCGCAATCAAGGGCGCGATCATCGTGGTACTGGCATTCGCCGTGCTGGTGCTGGGCTATGACACGATCTGGGGTGTTCAAGGCCGACCGGCGTGGATTTCGACAGCGCGGACCTACGCCGTGGTCAACGCGGCCTCCGACGAACTGGTCGAACTGATAGATTCCCGGCGTAGCCATTCGACCAGCGACGCTGAAGCGGCGGGCGAATGAGCGCGGCGGCGGGCAGGGCGCTCTACACGCCCGGGCTGCTCGCGCTCGCGGTTGAACTGGCGCGCTATCCGCTCGATCCCTCGCTGCCCTACCGCGGCGAGGCGCGTTCCCGGAGTTGCGGCAGCACCATCGATCTCGCGCTTGCGCTCGATCGTGGTGCGCTCAGTGCGATCGGCTTGCGTGCCCAGGCTTGCGCGGTGGGGCAAGCGGCGGCCGCGATCTTCGCGCGCGAGGCCGTCGGACGGTCGGCACGACAGCTCGAAACAGCCGAGGCCGCCATCGCCGCATGGCTGGCAGGCACGGGCGGGCGACCGGACTGGCCAGACCTCGCGATGCTGGAACCGGCGCGGGATTATTCCGCGCGGCATGGCGCGATCATGCTGCCGTGGAGGGCGGCATTGGCGGCGCTTAACAAGGTCGACGCCGCAAGCTAGAGCCGGACCGGGATCACTCGGGGAGGCTCAGGGGCCATGACTACCGCCGTATCGAACACGATCGATGGACACGCGCACGAACCGAGCGAACGCGAGGTTCGGTTGGTCATCGCCGCGTCATCCGCGGGCACGGTGTTTGAATGGTACGATTTCTTCATTTACGGCACGCTCGCGGCGCTTATCGGTGCGGCGTTCTTTCCCAGTGACAACGAAACGCTCGAACTGCTGTTGGTCTGGGCTGGCTTCGCCGTCGGTTTCGGGTTTCGCCCGCTGGGCGCGATCCTGTTCGGCTATCTGGGCGACAGGCTGGGCCGCAAGTACACCTTCCTTGTCACCGTCACCCTGATGGGCGTCGCCACGGCGGGGGTCGGGTTAATTCCAAGCGCCGAGACGATCGGCTATGCCGCCCCGCTGATCGTGATTTTTCTGCGCATTCTCCAGGGTCTGGCACTTGGCGGTGAATACGGCGGCGCGGCCATCTATGTCGCGGAACATTCCCCGCCCGAGAAGCGCGGCCATTACACCGCCTATATCCAGGCGAGCGTCGCGGGCGGATTTGTGCTGAGCATCGCAGTGGTGCTGGCGTGCCGTTATCTGATCCCGCCTGATGAATTTGCCGCGTGGGGTTGGCGCGTCCCCTTCCTGCTTTCGATCGTGTTGCTTGGCATTTCGCTGTGGATGCGGCTGATGCTGAACGAAAGCCCGGTGTTCCGCGCGATGAAGGAAGCGGGCGAAACCTCGGCCAACCCCTTCAAGGAAAGCCTGACCTATCCGGGCAACCCGAAACGAATCTTCGTCGCGCTGTTCGGGGTCACGGGTATCCTGACGACGATCTGGTACACTGGATTCTTTTCTGGAATGTCGTTCCTGCGCGGGCCGATGCGCGTTGACGAAGGCATCGTCGAACTGGTCATGCTGATTTCGGGTCTGATCGCGATGTCGTTTTACATCGTGGTCGGCAAATGGTCGGATCGGGTCGGTCGCAAGAAGCCAATCATCGTCGGCGCAATCCTGGCGCTGCTGCTGCTGTTCCCAATCTTCTGGGGGCTGGGGGCACTGGCGAACCCGGGGCTGGCCCAGGCGTCGCGGGACAATCCCGTGGTCGTGACCGGAACAGGGTGCACCACCGACCCCTTCGCAGACCTGTTCGGCCGCCAGCAGACCGACTGCGGCAAGGTGCTCGAAACGCTTACCGCGAGCGGGGTTGCCTACGCGGTGGGTCCGGCGACCGCATTGGGTGTGACGGTGGGCGGCGAACCGCTCGATCTCGATCCGGCGTGGTTCGACGATGGCGACGCGCGGCGCGATGGCATTCAGGCGGCGCTTTCGACCAGCGGGTTCGATTTCTCGCGCCAGTCGCCATCGTTCGTCAATATCGTCGGCATCCTGGCGCTGCTGCTGGTGCTGGGCATGTTGTCGGCTCTGACTTATGGTTCGGTCGCCGCGCTGCTGTCCGAAATGTTCCCGCCCAAAATCCGCTACAGCTCAATGTCGATTCCCTACCACATCGGTGCAGGTTATCTGGGCGGCTTCCTGCCTCTGATTGCCGGTATCATCGTGGCGCGCAGCGGCGACATGTATGCCGGGCTGTGGTACACCTGGGTGGTGGTGGCGTTCGGCCTGATCGTCGCCTGGTGGGGCATCCCGGACGGGCCGCCGAAAGATTTTACAGACGATGCCTGACCTGCCGCCGCCCACCCTGCGGCTACGACTGGACGAGGATGCGCTGGCGGCCAACTGGCGCGCGCTCGATCGCCTGTCTGGCCGCGCCGACGCCGCAGCCGCGGTCAAGGCCGATGGCTACGGCCTGGGTGCGGCAAAGGTCGTCCCCGTGCTTCGCGACGCCGGGGCGCGGGCGTTTTACGTCGCGCATTGGAGCGAAGTGCCAGAGGTTGTCGCGCACGTCTCGCCCGCGCAGGTATCGGTGCTCCATGGTCCGATCCGGCCGGAGGACGCCCACTATGCTCGCGCCGTCGGGGTGCGGCCGGTGATCAACAGTATCCCGCAAGCGCGTGTCTGGATCGAGGCGGGTGGCGGCCCATGCGATCTGATGATCGACACCGGCATCAACCGGCTCGGGGTGTCGCTTGCCGAGATCGGCGATCCGGTGATCGCCAAGCTGAAGGTGGAAACGCTGTTGTCTCACCTCGCGCGCGCCGACGAAGACCACCCAATGAACCTGGCGCAGCTCTCCCGCTTCGCTGTCGTGGTGGGTAGCATCGCTCATCGACGTGCGAGCCTGGCGAACAGCGCGGGGATCGCGCTGGGCGGGACCTATCACCTCGAACAGACACGCCCTGGCCTGGCGCTTTATGGCGGTATCCCGCGCGGCGAACTGAACAATGTCATCAGCCAGGTCGCCTATCCCGAAGCGGCGCTGATCCAGGTTCGCCAACTCGCCCCCGGCGACAGTGTCGGTTACAACGCCACCTACACCGCCACTTCGCCTGTGCGCGCGGGCGTGGTTTCGCTAGGGTATGCTGACGGGTATCTGCGGTGTTGGAGCGGCGTCGGCGCCCTTGAATGCGATGGTGCTTCGCTGCCCCTGCTGGGACGGGTTTCGATGGACATGGTGGTGGTGGATTTGTCCGCTGCGCCCGGCCTTCGCGAGGGGGATTGGGTGGGCGTGCCGTGGCATCTTCCCCAAGCTGCCGCTGCGTCGGGATTGTCACAGTACGAATTGCTGACCGGCCTGGGCCGTCGGTTTCGCCGCTAACCAATGTTGCGCTGCACATGCTGCGCCTGCTAATGCAGCATCGACCGCAGCAATCCGAGGTACGATATGGCCAGACGCGACGCCGGATCGGGCGATACGATCATTATCAAGAAGTACGCGAACCGCCGACTCTACAACACCGGCACATCGAGCTACATCACGCTCGAGGACCTCGCCAGGATGACCCGCGATGGGGTGGATTTCAAGGTCGTCGATGCCAAGACGGGCGACGACATTACCCATTCGATCCTGACCCAGATCATCATGGACGAGGAGGCGAGCGGCGGGGAACAGATGTTGCCGGTCAGCTTCCTGCGCGATCTGATTTCCATGTACGGCAATTCGATGCAGGCAATGATGCCAAGCTATCTTGAAGCGAGCATGGCCAATTTCCGCAAGAACCGTGAGCAGCTTCAGGCCGCCTTCCGCGAGGGGTTGTCCACCAACCCCTTCGCAAAACTTGCCGAAACGAACATTGCGATGATGAAGGCCATGGGCGAGGCGTTCATGCCCGGCAACCGCGACAAGCCGGCATCGTCCGCCCCGCCACCGGCCAAGGATGACGAGATTGCCGCTCTGCGCGAACAGATGGCCGCTATGCAGAAGAAGCTCGACGAACTCGGCAAGTAAGCCCGCCGCATTCACTTTCAACAGGAAAAATCCGTGTCCCAGATCCGCCACGCGCTCACCGTGAAGCGCGCCGACGATTTCGCCCAGTGGTATCAGGAAGTCATCACCGCCGCCGACATGGCCGAGGAATCGGGCGTGCGCGGGTGCATGGTCATCAAGCCGTGGGGCTATGGCATCTGGGAACGCATCCAGCGCCTGATGGACGACCGGATCAAGGCCGCCGGGGTCCAGAACTGCTATTTCCCGCTGTTCATTCCGCTGGGCAATTTTACCCGCGAGGCGGAGCACGTCGAAGGCTTCGCCAAGGAAATGGCGGTCGTCACGCACCATCGCCTGATCGCGGACGGCAAGGGCGGGCTGGTGCCGGATCCCGAGGCGAAGCTGGAGGAACCGCTGGTTGTTCGGCCGACATCCGAGACCATCATCGGCGACGCCATGGCGCGCTGGGTCCAGTCGTGGCGCGACCTGCCGCTGCTGACCAACCAGTGGGCCAACGT